>JAJYWN010000003.1 GCA_021791495.1 Bacillota bacterium | reverse complement strand
GCCATGCTGGCTTGGGCTAGCATGATGAAGCCCACTGCCGCGGGGAGAATCAGCGCCATGGTGATGCGGATACCCGTTGAAAGCACTGCCCGCGCGCGGTGCATCTTCCCGAGAGCCACAGCCTCGGAGATGCTGGGGACCAGGCCGGCGGCCAAGGCGAAAGTGATCATGGCCGGCACGTTCACGAGGCCGAAGGCCATGGCGCTGAGCTGCCCGAACAAAGCGGTGGCCTGCGCCTGGGCGTAACCGATCGCCAGCAGGCGCCGGGCCACAATAACCGAGTCCAGGGACTGCATGAGGGGCAGGATCAAACCACCGATGGAGATCGGGATGGCCAGGATGGCGATTTCCCGGATCAAGGCGAAGGTGCCGGTCTCCGGTTCCTCCGGAGGCGCCAGGGTACTCGTGAGCATCTCGCGCCGCAATTGGCCGCGGGTCTTGAAGTAGAGATAAGTGAGGTACACCAGTCCGGCCGCGGCGCCGGTGACGGCCCCGAAAGTGGCGCCGGCCGCCGCCCACTCCAGACCCTTGGGCAACAGAATGTACGCCAGCCCCACCGCTGTGGCAATGCGGACAGACTGCTCCAGGATCTCCGAGACGGCCGTCGGGATCAGGCGTTTCCACCCCTGGAAGTAGCCGCGGAAGGCCGACATCACGGCGACAAGGAAGATGGCGGGTGCCGTAGCCACCAGCGAAAGATAGACGCGGGAGTCCGGGAAGAAGACGGACGTTACGAACCGGGCGCCCAGGAACAGGGCCGTTCCGACCACTAGACCGGAAACAGTAAGGAGGCCAAGGGAGATGCGGAAGACCCTGACGGCGGCCTCATACCGGTTGGTGGCCACGCGCTCCGCCACGAGCTTGGAGATGGCCACCGGCAATCCCGCAGTACTGATGGCCAAAAGCACCAGGTACAGCGAATAGGCGTATTGGACAAGACCGACCCCTTCGTCCTTCAAAAGGATTACCAGGGGTACACGGTAGAAAATGCCGAGGACCTTGGTGATTATCCCGGCTACCGCCAGGATGATCGACCCGTAGAGGAATGTCTCTTTCTTCATCTGCACTTCCCGCTTCCGGTGATGGGCAACGCCTCTCTACATTCCCTTTCCCCTGCCCGTCTCCTTCACTGGCAGGAGTAACATACGCGAGGAGGGAAAAGGCGAAGCGGTTAAGTGGCTGGAATAAAGGTCTGCGGCGGGGCGGTGTGAGGGCCCAAGCGTCAGGGCAGGGCTAGAACGATACGCCGTCCTTCTTCCGCTCGTCCACGGTGAGATGGAAGACATCGGGCCTGGCGTAGTGACCGACCACGTCGAAGTCGTACCGGCTCTGCGCGATGAGGCCCAGGTCCAGGTCGGCCACGAGGATTTCCTCGCGCCCAAAGACCGGCCCGGCGGCATAGTCACCCATGGGCCCGATGATAGCGCTGCCGCCCCGGCACATCACCTCGGGCTGGTCGGCCAGCTCATCGTAGCAGGCCAAGTCCTTCGGGTACATGTCCTTCGTGACGAACTGGTTGCAGGCCAGGACGAAACACCGGCCCTCCAAAGCGATGTGACGGATGGTGGCCTGCCAGGAATCGCGGGCGTCGGCGGTGGGCGCCAGATAGAGGTCCACCCCTTTGGCGTACATGGCCGTCCGCGCCAGGGGCATGTAGTTCTCCCAGCAGATCAGCCCGCCCACCTTCCCATAAGGCGTATCCACCACCGTTAGGGTGCTGCCGTCCCCCTCGCCCCAGATGAGGCGCTCAGAGGCGGTGGGCTTCAGCTTCCGGTGTTTGCCCAGAAGCGAGCCGTCAGGACCGAAATACAGCATGGTACAGAACAAGGTGCCGCCGCTCCGTTCCGTGTCCCTTTCGATGACTCCCACCGCCAGAAAGGCGTCGGCGGCCCGGGCGGCCTCAGCGATGGCCTTGGTGGTCGGGCCGGGGACCGGCACGGAGTTCTGCCAGTACCTCAACCAGTCCCGCCGCCCCGCTTCGGTCCGGCTGCCGACGCGGGTGCCCAGAAACAGCCCCCGGGGGTATCCGGGGACGAAAGCCTCCGGGAACAGGATCACTTGTGCCCCTTGTCCCGCGGCTTGGGCGGTTAGTTCCGCCAGCCTGGCCACGGTGCCCTCCCGGTCCATCAAGACCGGTGCGGCCTGGACTACAGCTACGCGCACCCGCTGGCTCTTCTCCATGGAAGACCCTCCTCCAATCGGTCGCCGGCAAACGTCACCGGCACTCGTGCTTGTGGTCACGCTCGTTGTCGTGGTGCGCGGCTTGCTCGCTGGCGGCTGCCGCCGACGGCCCGGGGAACAGGATCGACAGGACGATGGATACGAAAAGCACGCCGGCGATAGTACCCAGGGACACTGGAATTGGAACCGGGAGCCACTCAGCTATGAGCATCTTGATGCCAACGAAGCTCAGAATGGCCGCCAGACCGTACTTCAAGAAGCGGAACAGGCCCATGATACCGGCCAGGACGAAGAAGAGAGACCGGAGGCCGAGGATGGCAAAGATGTTCGAAGTGTAGACGATGAGAGGGTCTTGCGTTATCCCGAAAACAGCGGGGATAGAATCCACGGCGAAGACCACGTCCGTGGTTTCAAGCAGGATGAGGACCGCCAGGAGCGGCGTGAACATCGCTTTCCCCGCCCGGCGTACGAGGAAGAATTCGCCGTGATAGGAGTCGGTCATAGGCACGAAACGGCGGACGATCTTCAGGACCGGATTCGCCGCTGGGTGGACTTCCCTCTCGGGCTTGAAGGCAATGCCGATACCCGTGTAGACCAGGAAGACTCCGAAAACATACGGGATCCACCGGAAGGCCTCGAAAAGGGCCACCCCGGCGGCGATGAAGATGCCCCGGATCACGACGGCGCCAAGGATACCCCAGAAGAGCACGCGGTGCTGGTACTCCGATGGGACGGCGAAGGACCCGAAGATGAGCAGGAAAACAAAGAGGTTATCCACCGAGAGGGAGTACTCCATGAGGTAGCCGGCCAAGAACTCCAGACCGGACTTGGGTCCCAGACGCACATAGACAAGGATATTGAACACGACCGCCAGACCGACCCAGAGGAGCACCCACTTGAGACCGTCGCGGACAGAGAGCCGGCGGGCATCCTTATTCAAAACAAACAAGTCAAGGGCCAGGGCGGATGTTACCATCACGCCGAAGATGATCCAGAATTGTGCTTGTGTCCCCAGCTCAGACCCCCCAAAATGAGCCCTGGTCAGCGGCCGCCTCCTTCCCCTGGGGAACCGGCGGACGCTCCTGTTCCTGTTGGACCACCATGCCTCCCGGCGGTCCCCCGGCCACTCGTCCTAAACCACCCGTAAGCCAGGACGAGCAGAGCAAAGATCCACGGCCCGACCACGCCGGCTTCGCCTAGGCGGGCCGACACGTGCAACCCCTCGTCACTGACAATCATAGCCAGCGAAGTGCGGGCCAGAACGGCCGCCCCGACGTAGACCACCACGGGATGCTCGTTCATCAGCCTGGCGATAAGAGAGCTGCCCCAGATAAGCAGTGGCATGCTCACAATCAGGCCGAACACCACCAAGATTACATCGCCGTGGGCCGCTCCGGCCACGGCCATCATGTTATCGAACCCGGTGGAGAGGTCCGCCAAGATGATGGCCCAGATCGCTCCCCAAAACCTTCCACTCCCGGTCCCGTGTTCCTCCCCGTCTCCGCCCACAACAAGCTTATAAGTGACCCACACGAGGATCAGACCGCCGGCGGCATTGACGAAACGTATCTTCGTAAGGAGTGTCGCCAGGCCCGTGAAGATAATGCGGACGGCTATGGCGCCGAGCGCCCCCACGATGGCGGCCAACCGCGCCTGAGTCGGTGGCAACTCCCTGATCGCCAGCCCGATAACGGCCGCGTTATCACCTGAAAGAGACAAATCTATGAGGACGATGGAGAGCACTGCTCCCGCCAGTGAGAGACCGACCATTCACCGCTTCAACTCCAGAGTACCAACAGACTGCGACGTTTTTCGACAACACGTGCGATAGCTTACGTTCTTCGAAATTGCCTGGTGTCCTGCTCCAATAAGGGCTTGTGCGGTGCTTTGTAGGCAGAGCGTAGATAGAGCGGGGTCCGTTTTCCGCCGCTCCGAAAAAAAAGGCAGGCCCCGAAAAGGACCTGCCTTTCCGCTCTCCTCGATTCTGTGCTCTGCGGTTCTGTGCCCTCAATCCTTTGTTGCCCGGGCCACTATCCGATGGACCAGGCTAGTCCTTACCTGCCGCACGGACGGTCTCCGGCGGGATGTCAGGGGCTGGAGGTGGTGCCTGTCGCAAGACGCCCTCGACCGGGAAGGACTCGTTGGGCCGCCCCGCGCGGTCGTGCCCGGCCTCGCCCGCCAGTTCCTGCCCGTTCACTTGAGGAGCGGAATGGTCTTTCCCTAAGTAGTAGTTCATCCAAGACGAAGTGTGGTGGAGGTCCCAGTTCACCGGCGGGATGATCCTTTCCGCCAGGGCGTCTTCCTGGTGGTACGGCTTCAGGAGTTCATAGGAGCGGACCCAGAAGCACTTCTTCTTGCCCGGGTAGACTTCACAGTAGCCATCCACGCTGCCGCCGCAAGGGCCGTTGCGCTGATTCTTCGGGCACTGAGACATGGGGCAGATGTAGGCGATGTCGAGCAAGGCACAATCGCCGCACTGCTGGCAGTTATTGGTGGCGGTCTTCACCAGGTGTTCAATGCGGGTGAAGGCCTCTTCCATGGATGAACCGTCCATCTTCTTGGCCAACCAGCGCATGGGTTTGAACAGCACACCGCGCCGGTCGAAGAGGGTCTCATGCATAAACCGGAAACTCAGGCTGTAGAAGCTCTTCCGGGCACGGACCTGGTCCCGGACCGAAAGCTCGGTGGTGTTCAGGCCGGTGGCGTCGTCCCGCTTGAACAGGTAGAACCCGTCTTCCTGCGGGAAGTCGAATTCGGGGACGAACTCCAGCCACCGAGGTAGGATCTCTTCTCCCTGCTGAATGATGCTCTCCACTTCCTCGTACTTCAACCCATGGCCGCCGATGTGCACCCCGGAATATCCCATGCCCTTGAGCATGGCGTACATCTTGGCGGCGCGCAGCATTCTGGCGCTCTTGCCCTTATCCGGAGCTTTCCGCTCCTCTTCAAGTAGCTTAAGAAGCTTGTCGGTGACCACGCATCCAGGGACCAGACCGCCGTTCATGGCTTTGGCCACGGGATAGCTCAGGACGTAGAGGCTGGCCATGACCGGAGTATCCGAACCGATGCGGCGCATGAACTGAATGACTTCATGGTATTTCCGGGCGTCGTAACCCAACTGGGTGACAATGAATTGAGCACCGGCGCGCAGTTTCTTCTGGAGCTTGTAATACTGACCCAGGAGTTCAGGCTCGGTTCGCTTGAACGGGGACACAGCGGCGCCACTGAAGAAGGAGGATGGTTTGACCGATGCCGGCCCCTTCTGCGTCTCCACCTTGCCTTCGTTCAGTTCCTGGATGAGTTGGAGGACATGTAGGGTGTCCAGATCAAAAACGGGTTTCGCCCGGCCCTTGAAAGCGAACGACGGGTAGTCTCCGGTAATGACGAGGACGTTATCCACTCCTGAACGAGTCAGGGCATAGAGCTCGGTCTCCACCTGAATGCGGCTCTTGTCCTTCACCGCCAAGTGCACCACGGGCTCTATCCCCATCTTCTTCAGTTCGATGCCGAGATAGGAGGGGGACATGGCGGGGTTGCCACCGGGGTTATCCGTAATTGTCAGGGCGTGGAGCCTGCCGCCCTTAACCGCGGCCTGGGCCGCCAGAAACACGGCCTCCTGCTCTTTTTCGAAGGCGCCCCGGCCAGGCACCAGCTCCCAGCTCAACGTGAAGCTATTGGGGTCCCGGAGGGACTCTCTAAAGGCGTTTTCCAATTGACCCAGCCTCCTCTTGCGAGAGTGCGCTCGCCTTTCCGTCCCGATGCCACCGGTCGCCGACAGCCTTCGAGAAGTCGTCATTCCAGCTAGAAAAGGCCATAGCGTCCGGAAAGTCCTGCTCCTATGGCCAGAGTATTGTGCTTTGTCTTCACTTGCTACAACTTCAAGGCATATCCTAGTTGCCTCGCTTCAATATTATCACTTATTCCCACATGGTACAAATTTGACGGAGTTTTCGCTCTTTACGGCCTATTTGGATGGAAGTTCGATCCGCACGGAACACATCAAAGAAGACATCCTCCCGAAAAGGCAAGTTCGCCGAGGGATGCCGCGTAGCTAACTAGGGAAGGCATGACGCGTGCCGAAGCCTTAGCAAAGAGAAGTCTTGGTGAGCAGCTCCGAGGAACAGGAGGAAGATCATGGCCGAGGCCGGGCGCCGGGAAACGCCCTCATGTATCAGCACGCGGTGGTGGGACCGGAAGAGGCCCAGAGTCCGTGAGTGACTCGCGCAAGCCGGGCGGACCGGGGCCGACCCTGGCCGAACGAATCCTGGGTGCCCACGCCGGGGTGGACTGCCGCGCAGGTGACTTGGTGGGGGCCGACCTTGATCTGGTCTATCTCACCGACGGCTCGGCACCCGCGGTAATTAAGCTTTTCCGGAGCCTGCGCATGGGCGCCGCGCCGCTATCCCTATTCGACCCGTCCAAGGTGGTTCTGTCCATCGACCACTACGTCCCCGCGCCCAGTGCCGCAACGGCACGCTACCACCAGTTGATGCGGAGCTTCGCGGCTGAGACCGGCTGCCGCCTAGTTGAAGAGGGGCGGGGCGTCTGCCACCAAGTGTTGGGTGAGATGGGCCTAGTCCGTGAAGGAGCCTTGGTCGTCGGCGCCGACTCCCACACCGTCACCTACGGTGCCAGGGGTGCTTTCGCCACCGGCGTCGGCTCGACCGATGCGGCGGTGGCCCTGGCCGGCGGCCGCTTGTGGTTTCGCGTGCCCGAAAGCATTCGCTTGGTCCTCCACGGCTCCCGGGGGCCAGGTGTGGGCGGCAAGGACGTTGCCCTCTACCTTAACCGCTTGTTCGGTACCGACGGCGCCGCCTATTGCGCCGTAGAGATCTACGCCGGCGACTCCGACCTGTCCCGGGACGACCTGGCCGCCATCTGTAACACATCGGTGGAATGGGGGGCGAAAGCCGCCATCGTAGCGGGGGGAAGACTCGATGGGGAGAGGTGCGAGAGCGAGCGCGAGGGCGGAAATGGCCGGTTCCGGCAAGAGATCGCGGTGGACCTCTCGCGGATCGAACCGGTGGTGGCGCTCCCGCACGGCGTGGATAACGTCGTACCCGTGGTGGAGGCCGGTCCTGTCCCGGTCTCTTTGTGCGTCATCGGGACGTGCAGCGGGGGCCGACTGGACGATCTGCGTGAGGCGGCGGCCGCGTTGCGCGGGCGTTCAGTGCATGCCGGAGTTCGCCTGCTGGTGGTCCCGGCTTCTCTGAGCGTCCTGGAAAACGCCCTGCGGGAGGGGCTGGTGGAGGTCTTCGTGAGGGCAGGAGCGACCATCGTGCCGCCGGGGTGCGGCCCATGCTGCGGCACCGGCAACGGCGTGCCGGGCGATGGCGAGAACGCTCTTTCCACCGCCAACCGCAACTTCCGCGGCCGCATGGGGAACGCCGAAGCCAATGTGTTCCTGGCCTCCCCCTTGACGGTGGCCGTCTCGGCCGTGGCGGGACGCCTGGTAGATCCGCGGGAGGGGGCGTGACGGGCTTGACCGACCGGAGAAACATGACTGGCGTAGGTGGCGCAAGTGGCACGGCCCGCATCTTGCCCGATAACGTCAACACCGACTACATCATCAGTTCACGGCGGAAACGCGATGCCTCCGGCCCGGCGGAACTGGTGCCATTCATCTTTGAAGACCTGCTGCCGCCGCTCTCCCACCCCATCCAGGCAGGCGACATCATCGTCGCCGGCTGGAATTTCGGCTGCGGTTCGGCCATGGAGATTGCGGCCGAGGTGCTGAAGGCGGCGGGCGTCAAGGCCCTGGTGGCACGCTCGGTGGCCAGGACGTTCTACCGGAACGCCGTGAACCTTGGTCTTCCAGTCCTGGAGCTGGCGGAACAGGCGCCCGGTGCCGGGGTGGGAACGGCGGTGACGAGGGCGGCCGCGTGGTGCGTCGAAGGCGATCGCCTGGCGGTCGCCTTCGAGGTAAGTACGATGGATAGGGACACCCCG
This sequence comes from Bacillota bacterium, assembly GCA_021791495.1. Taxonomy (GTDB): domain Bacteria; phylum Bacillota; class Sulfobacillia; order JAJYWN01; family JAJYWN01; genus JAJYWN01. The sequence goes on along the minus strand of JAJYWN010000003.1, from coordinate 4,899 downwards.
GCCGGCGTCCGCAACGTAACACAGGGCACCTTCGTCCCTTGTCTGCCGCCGTCCCGTTTCGCGGTGGAGTTGGTCCGCCACGGCGGGCTCATCCCCTACTACCTGGGAGTCAAGGAAATCCCCCGCGGCATCATCTAGGTCTCACCGTATCATCCTGGAGCCGCGCCCCCCCCGGCAGTCAAGGCCGGTCGAAATACTCCTGGGCCACCTTGGCGCCGGCATCGGCGGGAGCGGTGGTCCACCCGTTCTGCACCATGTAGTCCCCGAGCGCACCCAGGGCCTGGACCACGTTCTCGGGCTGAACCACGCCCATGTGGCCCACGCGGAAGGTGGTTTTCCCGATCTTGCCCAGGCCGTTTCCCAGCACGATGCCGTAGTTCTTCTCCACCCACTTCAGCATATGGGACGGGTCGCGGCCTTCGGGGAGGGCCACCGTGGTGACCGTGGGCGAGCGGCGGAAATCGCCAGCCGGATACAGGGAAAGGCCCAGGGCCTTGACGCCGAGGCGCGTGGCCTGGGCCATCCGCTCGTGGCGGCGATAGGCGCCGGCCACCGTCTCCTCATTGATCATCTGCAAAGCCGCATGCAGGGACTTTACCAGTGAGACCGGCGTGGTACTGGGCGTCTGCGGCGTGGGGCGGTCGGCGGCCTCTTTCATCTTCCGGAGGTCGAAATAGTGCCGCCGGTTCGTGGAAAGGTTGATGCGCTCCCAACCCTTGGCGCCGACTCCCACCACACCGATTCCCGGCGGGCTGAAAAGGCCTTTCTGGGAGGCGGAACCGACCACGTCCACAAGGTTTCGGTCCATGTCGATGGGGGCGCCACCCAGGGAGCTGACCGCGTCGACGACGAGCAGGCGGCCCTGACCGCGAACCGCTTGGCCCATGGACGCCAAGTCGTTCAGGACGGAAGTGGAAGTCTCGGAGTGGACCATGCCCACGGCCTCGATGGAAGGGTCCCCGGCCAGGACATCAGCTACGGCCTGGGGGTCGGCCGGGCGCGTCCAGTCCTCCTGGGTGCGCACGACGTCAAAACCAAGGTCGCGGGCGATCCCGGCCATCATCTCGCCGAAGAAGCCGTTGACGACAACGAGAACGCGGCCGCCGGGGGTCAGTGAGTTGGCCAGGGCGGCCTCGACGGCGCCCCGTCCCGAGCTGGCCATGACCAGCACATCGTGGGTGCCGAAGAGCACTCGCAGGTGGTCCAGGACCTCTTTCAGGACCTGGCTGAACTCTTCGCTACGGTGGTAGACCATGGGCTCGGCGCCGGCCTGCAGGACCCGGTCGGGGACGATGGTCGGCCCGGGACACATCAGGAGCTTGTGCTGCGGCATGGAATGCTCCCCCTTCCTCCAGATTGTGGCTTTCGGGGGGTTCTTCGGCACATCCCCCGCCCCGTCCTGCATTTGGCCGGCGGCCTGCCGTGGCGAAAGGTCTCTCAGCTCTTCCGGCGGTATGCCTTCAAGGCCATCGCCAGTTGGTATGACGGAAAACCGGTTGGAGTGAAGGGGGTAGCGGTGATGGTCGACGCGGTGGCCGCGGCGCCGGCAGCCCCGACGGCAGCCCCGATGGCACCGGCAGTACCGGCAGCCCCGGCAGTACCGGTGGCGCCGGCGGCGCTCTCTTGGCCACCGCTCGCGTGCGTCTTGATAGCGCCTCCCTCACGGGGCGTCAGGGCAGGTACAATGACCGGTGGCGGCGATGGCGAGGGTGGAGGGAGTGGCGCCGCCGAAACCGAGGGGACTGTCAGGGTCGAGACCGCGGCGACCGCCGGGGCGGTGGCGGTGGGGACTACGTCGGGCGGCTCGCCCAACTCCTCCCGTACGGACCGGGTCAGTGACGAGCACAGCGCTTCGAGCTGCTGCCCCTCCTGGCTGAGTAGGGCCTTGACAAAGGCTTCGGTCTCTTTCGTGGGGAAGAACTTTATGACCTCCAGTAAGCGGTCCATGGTCTCCACCTTGGTATAAATGGCCCGAGCCACCTCGATTTTCCCTTGCGGGAGCTTCGTGTCCATCCCCATCCCCTCTCTGCCCTGTGACCGTTATCTCTGCGACATCATACGTGACTTCCCGCACGGCGGGCATGCACCGGTTCGAAAAGGGGAGGACCGGGGCCCTGGAGTATAATGGATGTAGCGGAACCGTTACTGACCAGATGGGGGCTCCGGAACCAAGCCGGGGCGAAGGGGGAGGTATCCGTGAGCCGTGCCGTGTCCCGTCCGAACCGTGATGTCCCGCGCCGGCGCCACCTCATTCTAGCAGCGGCTATCTTTCTGTTTGTCGTCTATTGGTGGAACCGTCCCACGCCGGCGAACCCGGAAGCGGTAGCCGTGGCCATCCGTCATCTCGACAAGCGATATCCCTCGCGCCAGTTCCAGCGACCGGACACGCAGCGAGGGCACCTGGGTACTTATCGCCTAGTCTTCCTGGGAGTGGAAGCCGACAAGGGGAACTACGTGGAGGTGACAGTCCACAGCTCCCCGAACGGCCTTGCGGTTACCGGTTCGGAGCTTTACGTCGGGACTCCGGGCGGATCAGCCCTGCCGGTGTTGTTGCTCATCGCGGCGGCCTTCTGCCTGGCCGGATACGTGTTTTTCTCCGTCATTCCAAACCGCTTCGGGCGCCGCTGCCCGCGGGACCATTCCCTGTTGGAAGTGCGTGAGGCGCAAGTGCACGGATCCGTCAGCGATGAACGGGGAGCTGTCCGGGCACCCATCATCGAGCGGATCTTCTGGTGTCCGAAATGCGATTTCCAGCATGTGGAGGCCATGCCCGACCCGGAATTCCGGCCGCAGGCCGAGCCGGTGACCTTCGTTACCCAGTCCCCGCTACTGTCGGACGGCATGGCCCAACGGCTCCAAGACGAGTACCGGCGCGCCCACTCCGTGATGTCCGACGAGGAGTGGCAAGAGCTGCTCCGCGGGGCGAAGGCGGAAGCAAGGAAGAAGACGTCGGCCGACTCTCCTTGGGTTAGGGAAGAGAAGCAGGCCCGGTGAAGCGGGTTGTCGGTAGACGGTTTCGAGGCCACGATCTTATCTCTCTATCGCCGCCTGACCGGACTCCTGGCGGCGACGTTCCACAACGTCTGGAACGTTATGGTAACAGCGTGGCGGGCTACGTGGTCTTTCCTGGAATGGGCTTGGCCCTTGGTCGTCCTCGTCCTCGGTCCCACGCTGGTCGTCTTGGTCGCGGCCGCCCTTTCGGCGTGGAGCGGACGGCGGCGGGACCGGTCTCTCGTGCGGCGGGCAATACTGACCGACACCGAGACTTTTGCCCGACTGATAGCCAGCGTTTTCACGCGGCTGGGACTGAAGGTGGAAAAGGCCAGCTCATTAGGGGAATTGGCGCTGGACTTGGTCCTGGTGGGCGATGGGACCAGAGTAGTGGTACAGGCGGAGCGGCGCCGCGGGCGCGCGGGAGTCCGTTCCATCCACGAGATTGCGGCGGCCAAGGAACTCTACGGGTGCGATCAGGCGCTTTTCATCACTACCAGTAAGTTCACCAAGGAAGCCCTGGTTATGGCCGAGGCAGACGGTATCTGGACCTGGGACCAGGAAACTCTGCGCACCGCTTTCGAACTGGCCCGCGAGGGACGGCGGCGCGGGAAAAGCGGCGCGCGGGGCGGGATCTGCGGTTTCTGCGGGCGGCCCGTTCCGGCGAAGGTGCGCGCTTACTGCTTGGAACACGAGGACGTCTTCCGGGGCAGGGTCTACTGCCGCGCCCACCAGCGCCTCTGGCGGGTCGCCGAATAAGTAGCCCGCCGGAGCCGCACCTAAGCGACCAAGCCGGCAGACGGGCCGACCTTCGTACTTCATCTACTTCTCGGCACATAACTTCTCAGCGGGGGCGAGGAGGGGGTTGCCGTGACGGGCCCGGTCTTTCGTTGGAGCGGCGAGTACTTCGGTTTCATCCATAAGGACTTCCTCTTCTCTAGGAACGGCCGCTGTTTGGGATGGGTGGATAGGGACGGTCTGGCCTGGCGGTCCGATGGGGTTTTTCTGGGCGAACTGGTGGAAGCCAGCTACATCATGCGGCTCCGGGACCTCCCGGACGAGGGGCTCTGGGCGCGGCGCGTCCCACCCTTTCCCAGCGTAGAACCTCCGCCTCCCGAGGCTTGGAGCGGTGTGAGCCCGCGGGCACCACGGGAGCCCTTGGACGGATGGGTCGACGTCTTGGAGACCATGGAGGCCGCTCCGTCTGACCCATGATCTGCGATCTATGAAAGGGAGGCGGCTTGAAGTGCCGAGTCCACGAGTCTCCGCCCGGCTTGTCTTGCGCCTTAGAATCGTAGCCCGGATCTGGAGCGTACTGGCGATCGCCCTTTTCTTCATGATCGCCTTCGGTCCGGATGCCATCCAGGGCGGCCCGGTCCCCGTGCAGGATTGGGTCCTCCTGGCCACGTTTCCTGGATTGGCTGTCCTGGGGCTGCTGGCCGCTTGGAAGTGGGAGGTGACCGGCGGCCTCATCGGCATCGCCGGCTATGTGCTGTCTCTACTGGAGTACAGAGTCTTCCGGGGAAGCTGGTTCCCGTGGGACCGCGCCTTCATGTTGTTCCTTGTGTCCGTCGTGCCGGCCGTCCTCTTCATCGTGCACTCAAGGCTCGCTGAAGAAACCTCGAACAAGGCCCGCTAGTCACGTAGCGGCGGAGATCTCCATGCGGTTCCGAACCCGCGGCTACGGTCGAGCGCTTCCCACTGGGGTCGAGATCAGTTCTGCCGCCGATCAAGAGGGATCCGGTTGTCTGAGTATCCTCCGAACGAGAATCGCCAGAATTTGGCGGTGTCTCAGAAGCAAATCGCTAAGATTTATCGGTTGGTACTCCAGGACGGTGAGTTTGGGGCGGTTTTCCGCCAAAATCTAATGGGTGTCTCGTGGCTACCGCTAGAATTTGGCGGAAATCG
>JAJYWN010000017.1 GCA_021791495.1 Bacillota bacterium | reverse complement strand
GAGGTGATACCCCCCCCATTCCATCATCCTCGGGTGCTCAGACTTGCCTGGGAAGACCCCACCGGATCATGTGCCCGTACGTGCCCGCAAACTTCTGTCCACGATGGATGGTCAATAATGGCACTGTAGAGCCCGTGATCCCAGACTCCCAAGGCTATCAGGACTTCGAGGACAATGGTCTAGTACCTCTAATATGCAGAGATTAGTTGGGATAGGCGAAACCTCGAAGGTGCTAGGCGTGTCGATCGCGACACTGTGCCGGTGGGAGGCGGGGGATGCTTGATCCCAGAGCGCACCTCCGGGGTTCAACACCGTGCTTGGGAGAGGGCGGGAGTTGGCCTTCTCCGCCTCCTTCGCCAAGGCCGCCCTCCTTTTGTTGACCCCGGGAAAGAGCAAGGTTATAATCGGAATGGCGAACACATGTTCGGTATGTGGGGCGAGGAGTTACCTTCGAGGAAGACTTGGCGAAAGACGTGTTGGAGAACGATCACCATCTTTTCGGCCAAGGTATACGGCTCGCGCAGCTGTAAGAAAACCAGAAGCTCACCGATGGCCTGAAAAAGGCGGGGGAGGAGTCGCAATCATGCTGATGGCGCACCGGATTGCGCTCGATCCCAACAACAGACAGGCGACCCACCTCGCCAGGGCCGCCGGTGTTGCGCGCTTTGCCTATAACTGGGGGTTGACCGAGTGGAAGCGCCAGTATGAGGCGTGGAAGACCGACAGCAACCTGCCGAAACCATCACAAACGTCACTGCGGCGGCAGCTGAACGCTATCAAGCGCGAGCGGTTCCCGTGGATGCTGGAAGTTACCAAGAACGCACCACAGATGGCCATCATCCAACTCGGACAGGCGATGCAGAACTTCTTCGCCGGCCGTGCCCGCTATCCCGTCTTTCGCAAGAAGGGGCGCGACGACCGTTTCAGCATTACTAACGATCAGTTCCGCGTCGAAGGCCGCCGCATCCATATCCCCAATCTTGGCTGGGTGCGAATGCGGGAGTCGTTGCGTTTCACTGGGAAGATCATGTCGGCCACGGTCTCCCGCGTGGCCGGCCGCTGGTTTGTCAGCATAGCCGTAGACACGGCCGATCCGCCCAATCGCCCCGCCGAAAACCAAGGCGCGGTGGGAGTGGATTTGGGTGTGTCTATGTTGGCGACGTTCTCGACGGCAGAAGTCGTCCCCGGTCCCAAGCCGCATAGGGCCCTCTTTGTCCGTTTGCGCCGCCTTTCGCGGAGCCTCTCGCGCAAGAAGAAAGGTTCCGGCAACCGGCGCAAGGCGCGCGAGAAGCTGGCGAGACTGCATGCGCGTATCGCCAACATCCGCGCCGACGCCCTGCACAAGCTCACGGCGGACCTGACGCGCCGGTTCAACACCATCGGTATCGAAGACCTGAACGTGAGCGGCATGCTCCGAAACCATCACCTTGCCCGTTCCATTGCCGACGTAGGCTTCTTTGAGTTCCGGCGGCAACTGGAGTATAAGGCCAGACGGCGCGGCAGAACCGTGGTGGTGGCGGATCTTTGGTTCGCGTCGAGCAAGATGTGCTCGGCGTGCGGCAGTATGCGGGAGGAAATGCCGCTATCAGCGCGGCAATGGACGTGCCCGGTCTGTGGCGCGCACCACGAGCGGGACCTAAACGCGGCCAGGAATCTGGCCGCCTACGCCGTGAGTTCCACGGTGTCTGCCTGTGGAGGGGAAGGCGCTGGCGCCGGTCCTGTGACCGGCGCGAAACCGGCCCCGGTGAAGCAGGAAGCCAGCACCAAGACTACCTGAGCATAGGTTTGGGTAGGTCTGGCGGAACGGCTGCTGGTCTCTTCTTCGCCGTCGAAGACGTATTTCACGTCGATGGGCGGCGGCCCGCCGTACACCTAACGGAAAGCGCGGACGGCCATGAGGTGGGACATCAGGTTACCCTTGGAGTCGGTGGCGCCGCGGGCCACGATGCGGTCAGCGACGATGGTGGCGGCAAAGGGCTCGTGTTCCCACTCCTCCAGCGGCTCAGGCGGCTGGACAACCGCGCCCGCGGCCGCCCCACAGGTGCCGCCGGAGGACGCCCCAGACGGCGACTGCAGGCACCCGTAGACGAAAGGCTGCCCGCCGGTGCGGATCGTCCTCGCCTCAATGCCCAGCGACCGGTTCATGGATACGAGAAGGTCGGCGCACTCCTTGACCCCTTGGTCCTGAGCCGCGATGCTTGGCTGGCGGATCAGCCGGCGAAGCTCCTCGACGCACTCGTCGCGATGGGTGTCGACCCAGGTGTAAAGCGGTGACAGGTTCAAGGGCGTGGCCTCCTCCGTTCCGAGGGTGTGCTGAGTGACCTAGCCATCGGACGCTGCTTGATCAAGAAGCTGCGGAAGTCTGCCCCCCCGTTGATCAGGCCACCGTCCCAACCACCTTCGCCACCGCCACCAAAGGTGTGCGAGAGCCGGAAGGTGGAGCAGCTTGCGGCATCAGTATATCATCATCGGGCACGGCCGCAGCCAGTTGAGGAGGGCTCGACCCCCGGTTTTCGCGGGGAAGTGTCCGGGTTTCCTGACGCCCTTGCCCCCGCCCCCTGGGTCGCACCCGCCTCCGCCAAGAGATATAGGTGGCACAATCCGGTCCGGTGCTCCTTGAAATCCCATAGGTGCAGGGAGTTCCCGCGGCAGTCGCCCCAGTGGCGGCAGGAGGCGCAGGCGCCGGTCCGCATCCAGGAACGGTCCCGAAAGACGGCATAGCCTTCGTTCCACACCTGCATGAACCGGTGTTCAGCGATATTCCCCTGGACCAGGTTTCGCGGCAGGGAGGGGCAGGCACCGATGGCTCCGTCATAGAGGATGGAGCCGACGGTAATGCCGGCTGGGCAGTAGAAGAGAGGCTCACGCACCTGGCCTTCCCAGGCGCGGCCCAGGTAGCCTTCTTCATCCAAGGACATCCAGGGCTGGGGGCGCTGCTGCCGCCGGTGGGGGTTGACCGATGAGGCGGGGGTGGCGGACACCTTGCGGTTCTCCTTGATGAACTCAAGGAGCCGGCGCAGGTCGCTGCCACGGAGCAGAAGGTCACGGTTAGCGGCGGCGCGCCCGATGGCGGAGGTCTGTATCAATCGCCAGTGGTGGATGCCGACCGCCGCCCAGAGGTCGCGCATGTCCTCCAGTTCGCCGATGTTCAGGCGGTTGACGCAAGTGGCCACTTCTACGGTCTGAATGGACCCAATCCCGGCCTCGGCCAGGAACAATTCCACGGCGCGGCGGGTCCGCCGAAAGGTACCGGCGCCGCGCAGACGATCGTGAGAGTCCTGCAGGCCGTCAAGGCTGACCGTTACCGTATTCATGCCGGCCCGCCGGCAGCGGGCCACGAGATCCCCCGTTACCAGTGTGCCGTTGGTGACCATGCCCCAGTCAAAGCCCAGAGCATGCATCTCCGAGGTCACCTCGAACAGGTCCTCGCGCAGCAGGGGCTCGCCGCCGGTGACGTAGAAGGATACCGGCAGGTTGGGTAGGCCGGGTGCCCTTGGCTGACCGGGGGGAAGGTATGAAACCGACGGGCTGGCTCTTTCGGAGGGACCGGTTCGTCCGGGCGTGCTCCGGGCAGCCTTGGCGTAATCTAGGTCTTCGGCGATGGTGCGGATCGCCGCCAGAATCTGACCCGTCGTCAATTCCTCGGGCGGAGCCTTCCGCGGCCCGCACGAACTGCCGCAATGACCGCACTGCAGATTGCAGCGGTGTGTGGTCTCCCAGAAAATCGCCCGGAGCGGGTGTTGCCGCGCCTCCAGGTCCCGGAAAGCCTGCCAGGCCCGCCAGCGCAGGGGTCGCAGCGCCTTCTCCAGCGGACTAAGGGCGGGGGTCAACAGGCGGGCATCAGGGGTCAATGCTGATGGTATCCTTGGCCACAGCCGAGGACCCGTTTTCCGCGGAGGCGGTAACTCTCGCCTCGGTCACTTTCGTGTTAGCCCCGCTGATCTGGTAATCCACCTCTTGCACGGTGTCGCCGGGCACCTTGTCGCCATGGGTCCCGTCATTATACAAATCGATCAACGGCTGTCCGGGGATGGAAACCCGAATCCGCATCATCGTCGCCATATCCGTAGTGGCCGTGAGGTGCACCGAGTCTCCCTTCTTCAGGGTCTTGCGGGCATCGTGGGCGGCGGCCACCACTTTCGGCTGCGGCGGTGGGGGGCCATACTTGACTACGGGCGGAGGCGGCCCGTATTTCACTCCGAACAAGGATGTACATCCTGCGACCACCAGCAGCAGCCCGGAAACCGTGCCCCAAATGGCGGCGGAGAACTTGCGCAAGGAGCTGGCACCTCCCCAGAAACCACGAACCTCGAACCTCGAACCTTAGCCGCGGGCCGCAACCCGCGAACGGTGGCGTCTGCGCCCACACGCCCTATATGACCGAAGCCACGTGATGAAAGTTCCACGCCTGGACTGCCGCGCCTGCTTCTCCTGCTCCCGCTCCCGCCCTTGCTCACACCCTCGCCAGCTTCCAGCGTCCGCTCTTGAACCGCGACGAAATCACCGCCGTCCGCCCCAGTTGGTCTCCGGCCATGCCCAGCCAGGCTCCGACCAGGCCCCAGTCGAAAACGTTGATGAAGAGCGCCGCCAGGGCCACACGCAGGAACCACACGCCGCCGGCGGTGGCGTAGAGCGGCCACTTGGTGTCACCCGCGCCGCGTAGCGCGCCCGCCAGGATGAAGGCCGTGGACTGAGCCGGCTGGCAGAGAGCGTAGATCTTCAGCACCAGGGCCGTGCTGGCCATGACCGTCGCATCGTTTGTGTACATCCACGCCAGATACCGGCCGAAGAAGAACAGCATCACCGCCATGGAGCCGGCCACCAAGAGCCCGATTCTCCGGGCTTCCGCCGCGCACTTCTCCGCCCCCCGCGGGTCCCTGGCCCCCAGATTCTGGCCGACCAAAGTAGTGGCGCCGATGGCAAAGGCCTGCCCCGGCATGAAGGAAAGGCTCAGGATGTTCATGCCGATTTGGTGGGCGGCGAAGCCCACGGTGCCCAGGCCCGCCACCACGCGGGCGAAGGTCACCTGCCCACCGCGCAGGATGACCTGCTCGATGCCGGTTGGGAAACCGACAGCGAAAATGCGGCGCATTATGCTCCAGTCGATCCGGTACTTGTCGCGCAGGCCGATGTGAATACCGCGTCCGCCGGAGAACATGAGGTAGAGGAACAGCACCGTGCCGACGGCCCTTGATAGCGTCGTGGATATCCCCGCGCCCAGCACTCCCAGGGCCGGCGCGCCGAAGTGTCCATAGATCAAGGTATAGCAACCGATCAAGTTCAAGACGTTCGAGGTGATGTTCACGGTCATGGGAGACTTGGTGTCGCCCGCCCCCCTCAGGGCGGCGGCCGCCGCCATGGACAGGGTGTTGAAGATGAGGCCCAGGCCCATGGCCTGGAAATAAGGGACGCCTATCTCGATAACGTCTTGCTCGGCGCCCATGAACCGCATCACCCATCCGGCGCCCAGGTAGGCAACGGCGCTCATGAGCAGGCCGAGGATCGTGGTGAAGATGAGCGTTTGCCTTGCGGCTTCATTCGTCAGTCTGTGGTCTCCAGCGCCGATGGACCGGGCCACCAGGGCCGTGGTGCCGACATTCAAGGCCATGAACACAGCCTGGAAGAACATCATGGGTTGGTTTGTGAGGCCGACAGACGTGACCGCCGCCGGGCCCACCCGCCCGACCATCATCATGTCGGCCATGGAAACGAAAGAGACCAGGAACATCTCTACCAAGGCGGGACCGGCCAAGCCCAAGACGCGCGCGCGTATCTCCGCCTTGGCACGCGGGCGGCCCTCCGTTTCCTCCAGCGGTTTGGCCATGGCGGGTCAGCGCGGTATGAACCGCTCGAACCACCCGGCGATGCGCTCCAGCCGCTCGACGCGGTTGCGCGGCTTCCCGCCCCTTGATAGCTCGTGGTTTTCGCCGGTGAAGCGGACGAACTCGACCGTCGTCCGGTCGAGACGCTTCAGGGCCACATACCACTGTTCGCCCTGCTCCAGCGGGCAGCGGTAGTCCTGGTCCGAATGGATGATGAGGATGGGGGTCCGCACGTTCTTGGCGTAGCGGATGGGCGACCGCTCCATGATGAAGTCCTCGCGGTCCCAAAGGTCGGCCTCGCCCATCCCGGCCTTGTCGCCGTACCAGCCGATGTCGCTGACGCCGTACTTCGTGTAGAGGTTTGACATGCTGCGCTGGGTGACGGCGGCGGCGAAGCGGTCGGTGTGTCCGACCAGCCAGTTGGTGAGGTAGCCGCCTTGGCTGCCGCCAGTCACGCCGATCCGGCGCCGGTCGACCCACGGTACGGTTTCAAGGTAATCGGTGGCCGCCATCAGGTCCTGATAGTCGATACCCGCCCAATCACCGCAAACGCGGTTGGCGAAAGCGTCGCCGTACCCCACGCTCCCGCGGGGGTTCGTGTAGAAGACGCCGTAACCACGCGCGCAGAGGAGCTGGAACTCGAACATGAAAGCGTTGCCGTAGGCGGAGTGGGGGCCGCCGTGGATTTCAAGGATAACGGGGTAACCGCGGCCGCCAGCGGCAAGTGTGGTGCCCTCGCCGCCCGCCACATGGGTGCCGTCCTTGTCTTCCTTGAAGCCGGACGGCTTCATCAACCAGCCCTCGATGGTCCCGCCCTCGACACTGGGGAAGGTCACACGCTCGGCCGTGGATAGCTGGACCTCCTCCAGCCACGCGGCGTTCAGGTTCGTCAGCCGGGTGCGGGCGCCGGCGCGGAAGGGGATGGAATAGACGGCGCCGTCTCCACCGGTCGCCGTCCTGACGACTGGCGTTACCGGCGGCTCGCCGTGCCAGTCGGGACAAGGTTGCAGCTCCTCGACGGTGCCGACCTTCTGGTGGCGGAGGCAGCCGATACGCCCTTGCGTGCGCCAGGTGTAAACGTCGCCTGGGCTCACCACGCTGGTGGCGATGAAGGCCACCGTCACTTCGTCCGCCGGCTGCCGCCGGCTGATACTGAAGGATTTGACGACCGGGGGGCAGCAACCCGTGACCTGCACGAAGTCGGGCGTGTATCCGGGGGCAAAGGCCGCCTCGGCCGGGAACCTCAGGCGGTAGAGGTGCACGTGCCCGCCCACGTGGGCGGTCATGTAGAGGAACTGGCCGTCGGCGGTGAACTTGGGGAGATCCGATCCGCCGTCAGCGCTGGAGTCGGAACCGACCGACCCTCCCACGCTGCGGTCAAGGCCCGGCAGGAGGTCCGCGGCCACCGGCGGGAGGCCGGCGCTCCGGGGCGTGATGCTGGGCCGCGCCGTATCGGTCACGATAGCGGCCGGCCCAGAGGCGTCCGGAGAAGCGGCGAAGTCCCTATGGTGATGGGTAGTATCACCGGCTATACTACCAAGGTTCACAGGCGCTCGACCATTGACCCCACCGTCCACACCAACCACATCATTCGAATGGCCCGCGCCGCTCACGGTTCCCCCGCTTCCGGCGAAAGGCGCCGCCCACAGCCGCGTGGTCCAGCCCGTCCCGCTTTCGTGGTTGTGGCCCAGGTAGCAGAGCCATCTCCCATCCGACGACCAGATAGGCGAGTGCGCGCTGGCAATGGACGAGACGCGAGTAGCAGGTAGACGAGCCTCATCGAGCGGTGCCGCCGACAGGTCTACTACCCACACATCGTTACGCGGCCGCGTGGCACGGTCGGGGCGGCGCCCGGACGCAAAGGCCAGCCACCGCCCGTCGGGCGACCAGGCGGCACCGGAGTCGTCGTAGGGCCCGAAGGTCACCTGGGTGACCACGCCCGTCTCCACCTCAAGAAGATAGAGCTTGCGATGGCCGTCCAGGAGGCCCTGACCGTTGAACTTGTAGGGAATGTCCCTGATGATCCGGACGTCGGGGTTGTCTGTGGGGTCCCAGCCGGGTTGGCTCCAATCCTTTTTGGCGCCGCCCACCGGGCCAGTCTCCGCCGCGCTCGCGGGCGCCGCCGCGTCGCCGTCCTTGACCTTGGCCGAGAAGATGATCCATTTCCCGTCGGGCGACCAGACGGGGTTACCGGCGCCCGCCTTCCAGTTGGTGATCCGCCGGGCTTCTCCGCCGGTCACCATGTCCAAAACGTGAATCTGGGCCGTCCCCGCGCGATCGGACACGAAAGCGAGCTTGGTTCCGTCGGGAGACCAGCGCGGAGACGAATCCCGGGCCGGACCATTCTCGCCCTTTCCGGATGTCAGGCGGCGCGGCTCGGCTCCGCCGTCGGCCGGCACGGCCCAGATCGCAGAGGTGTAGCCATTTCGCTCCAAATCCATCTCAGTGACGACGAAAGCCACTGTTTTGCCGTCCGGGGAGATCTGGCAGTCGCCGGGTAGGCGCAGGCGGGTCAGGTCACGGGCAGTGACATGGCGGCGCGAGTCGGGCACGATGGAAACCTCCAATTGACCGCGAAGTCTGCTCACGGTTCGACAACTGGAGTCTGAATTCGACTGCCCGTTCAGATATCCTTCGCTAGACGAAACGCCTTAGTGCCCGCCGTGCCCTCTGACCGGCATGGTAAACGCCGGGTCCAGCTGAACGTCCAGGTCCTTGATGGCCCTCAGAAAACGCGCCAGCTCAGCAGAGCAGTACTCCACCAGGAGCCGGCCCTTTTCCGGCGACGCCAGAGCGGCGTTGCCCATGTGCCCTGGCCCTTGGCCGGGCGTCAACCAATCCCTGTCGGTGTAGTGGGTGTAGGCCACGGTCAGTCCGGGGCCGGCCGTAGATGATGCGAAGAAGTCCCTTAGCGCCGGATGGCGCGGTACATTCACCGGGATCCGGAGGTGGTCGCGGACCTTCTGGCCCAGGGCCCAGGAAAACGAAGCCGGGGCCTCGCCTCCGTGGCCTTCGCCAGCGTTGGGTCCCTCCATGATTTGTCGCATCAAGGGCCGCGCGACCTCCCACCATTGGAACAAGGCGACCAGGCCGCCGGTTTCCGCGGCGACCTCGTTCATGGCCACTTTGAGGGGGAGAGTGTTGCCACCGTGGCAGTTAACCAAGACGACTTTCCGAAAACCCCCTGCCAGGAGTTGGGTAGAGATCTCTTTGTACATCCTGATGACTGTTTCCCTGGAGAATCCTATGGTCCCGGGGTACCGGTACCCGGTCAGCCCAAAGGCGATCACCGGCGCCACCAGGCAGCCGAGGTCATCCACAACCTGCCTGGCCACTACCCTGCAAAACTCCAGTGCCGCCAGCCAGTCATCGCAGACTGGGAGATGGGGCCCGTGCTGCTCATTAGAGCCGACCGGCACCAGGACGATGTCGCACGTCTTCTGACGTTCGGCTATCTCCGGCCAGGTCATTCGCTCCAGCATGATCTCTTTCCCGATCGTCGGCGGGGCACTGGTACTTTGGTCACTCATTTCCCACCATCTCCTGATCAGCTTGATCCGGTGTCTGGCGGTAAAGGTGGCACTCCACCCATCGCCCGTTACCCACGGCCATCGGGCGGGGTTCCACACGTGTGCAGATATCCATCCTACGCCCGCAACGCGGGCCAAAGCGGCAACCGGGTGGCAAGTCCACCGGGTTAGGGGGCTCACCTTCCAGGGGGACCTTGATCTCCTCGTGGGTGACTTCGGGCACGGGCACCGCCGAAAGCAACGCCTGCGCATAGGGGTGCATGGGTTTCCTGACCACATCATCGGTCTCGCCGATTTCCACTATCCGGCCGAGATACATGATGCCTGTCCGGTCGCACATGTACCTGATGAGGGATAGATCGTGGGAGATGTACATCCCGGCCATGTTCATGTTCCGGATAAGTTGCTTCATCAAGTTCAAGATCCCGGCGCGGATGGACACATCGAGCATGGAAACAGGCTCATCGGCTACAACGAAGCTCGGTCGGAGTACCAGGGCGCGCGCGATGGCCACCCGCTGCCGCTGTCCGCCACTCATTTGATGGGGAAAGCGCGAAAGGTAGACGGAAGGAGGAGTCAGCCCCACTATCTCAAGGGTTTCCATCACCCGTGCCAGCCGCTCCTTGGCGCTCTTCATGCCGTGAATAACCAGGGGTTCCTCCAGAACGGCCTGGACATTGAAACGCGGGTTCAACGATTCATAGGGGTCCTGAAAAACCATTTGGGCCCGGTGCCGGAAGCTGGTCAGCTCCCGTCCACCGAGGTTGGCGATGTCGGTACCCTCAAACACAACCTGCCCTGTCGTTGGTCTGTAGAGCCGGACCAACGTCTTGGCGGTCGTGGTCTTGCCGCACCCGCTCTCTCCCGCCAGCCCCAGCGTCCGCCCTCTCGCCACGGAGAAGCTGACGCCGTCGACGGCCTTCACCCACCTCTGGCCCCTGTTCCCTTGAACCATCTGGGTCATCAGGGATGTCCTCACCGGGAAGTGGACCTTCAGATCCTTTACTTCGAGCAATGCCGCCCGCTGGTCCCATGTCATGAGGCCACCCCCGCCTTTCGGAGTCTAGTTTCGACCGCTTCCCAGGTCCCCGGGAGGACAGAGACCCTTCGCATTTCGTCGGCCGCGTCGGCGAAATGGCAGCCCACGTAGTGACCCGGGTGCAACTGGTGCACGGCGGGACGGGTCTGGCGGCAGGCATCTTGGGCAAAGGGACACCGTTGTTCAAAAAGGCAACGTTCTCCGGGGTCCAACAGATGTGGCGGGAAACCCGGTATCGAGACGAGCTCGTACCACTCCCCGCGGATGCTGGGAAAAGCGTTCCTAAGGCCCATCGTGTAGGGGTGGCACGGTTCGCCGAACACACGATCGATGGGGCCGTACTCGGCGACCCGGCCGCCGTACATCACTACCACGTACGCGCAGGTTTGGGCTACGACGGAAATGTCGTGTGTCACCAGAAGCATGGAATTGCCCAGTTCCTTCTGGAGGTCCGCGATCCGCCTCAGAATCTGGGCCTGCACAATAACGTCGAGGGCAGTGGTGGGCTCGTCGGCCAAAATGACGGATGGGTTCAGAGCCAAGGACATGGCGATGATGGCCCGTTGGCGCATGCCCCCGCTGAACTGATGAGGGAAGTCGGACAGGCGCCCCCGGTCCAGGCCAACCAGACGGAACAGGTCCTCAGCCCGGCGCCGCGCGGCGCCCCGGCCCACCTTGTCGTGGGTGGTGACGGCTTCGACGATCTGTTCGCTAACCCGGTAGACCGGATCCAGAGCATTCATTGCGCTCTGTGAAATGATGGCGATCTCCTTCCACCTGATTCGCCGAAGATCTTCGTAGCCGGCCTTTACCAGGTCTTTACCCTTGTAGAGAATCCCTCCCCCGTCGATGGTGGCGTTCTTGGGGAGCAGTCGGAGGATCGACTTGATAACGGTGGTCTTGCCGCACCCAGACTCACCCACCAGCCCCACGTTTTCTCCGGGGTAAAGGGCGAAACTCATGTCGGATGCCGCCTGTACCGGCCCATCCCTGGTCGCATAGGTAACGCTCAAGTTACGGACATCCAGGATCGGCACAGCGCCGGTATTTCGGGTGCTCATGATTCCCTCAACCTCGGATTCACAATCTCCTCCAGGCTCCTACTAATGAGAAAGCCCGACATGACCAATAGCGTGATGGCCAGCCCGGGCGGGACAACCCACCACCAAGCCACGTCTATCGCTTGAGCCACGTAACACATGAACAGGACTTTCCCCCAACTGATCAGGCGCGGGTCGCCATAGCCGAGGAAGCTGAGACTGGCCTCGGTCATGATGGCCCAGCCCATGGCTAGGGCAGTGTAGACCAGGGACAGGGGGAGGACATTGGGCGCCAAGTGACGCAGGATGATGCGCGGGTCGCTGGCCCCGCTCACTTTCGCCGCCTCGATGAAAGACCTGTGTTTCAAGCTCAGGACTTCCGACCGGATGACGCGAGCCGTACTTCTCCAGGAAATCAGCACAATGGCGGCGATCACGTTAGACAGGCCGGGTCCCAGAATGGCCACCAGAATGATGGCAAAGGGGAGAAAGGGCACTCCGTAGGCGATATCGGTAATACGCATGAGAAGGTCGTCTATCCAGCCGCCGTAGTACCCCGACACCAAGCCGATGAGGGTCCCGAGGAGCGCCACCATCACCGCCGAGAGCACTCCCACCAGCACCGCCACTCTCGTCCCCACGATGACCTGACTGAAGACATCCTGGCCCAGGCGGGTTGTCCCGAAAGGATGGGCCCAAGACGGCGGGTCCATTCTGGAGAAGCTTCCGTCGGGCCGGTAGTTCGCGGCATCCGGATCATACGGGGCGATATAGGGGGCGAAGATAGCCACCACGATGAAGAACGCCATGATCACCAGGCCGGTCATGCCCAGCTTGTCACGTCTCAGCAGCCTCCAGGTTTCGGAAAAGGTCAAGGTAGTCCTAACCTCCTTGCGGCCTAATCGTAGGTAACGCGCGGGTCTAGATACCCGTAAAGAATGTCGGAGATGAAGTTCAGGCTAATGACCAGGACGCCCATGAAGAAGAAGGCCGCCTGAGCGACGGGGTAGTCGTTGCGCTGAATGGCCACCACGATCTCGCGTCCCATACCCGGCCAGCGAAAGACCGTCTCGACCAGTACCTGTCCACCGATGGCGAAGCCGATCATCAAGGCCAGAACGGTCACCACAGGGAGTAACGCGTTGCGCATGGCGTGCTTGAAGAGGATCCTCATCTCCCGGATCCCTTTCGCGCGGGCCATCTCGATGAAGTCCTCGCCCAGAATCTCGACCATGGAGCTCCGCATGATCAGGAGTGGAGTGGCGACATTATTCGCCGCCGCGATCAAGGCCGGAAGGATCAGGTGATACAGGAAGTCGAGGCTGAAGAACTTCTGCCAGGGAGTGGCGAAGTACTGACCGGGGGTGTTCATGCCTCCCAGGGGGAAGACCTTCCATTTCAGCGCAAAGAGGCCAACGGCCAGCATACCTGTCCAGAACACCGGCGCCGACCGAAGGAGAATCGTCAGGCCGATCCCCGCGATCTCGAATCGTGATCCCCGATACCATGCCAGTAGGGCGCCTCCGACCACCCCGAGAAGAATGGTGAGGACGAGGGATGCACCCATGAGCAACACCGTGCTCCAGAACTTTTCCCCGATGATTTCCACCACCGGACGGCGAAAATGGAAGGATTGGCCGAACTCACCATGGAGAAGGTTCCGTATGTAGAGCAAGTATTGCTCACCGAGGGGTTTGTCCAGCCCGAACTGATGCTTGACGATGTCTTGGACCTCCTGCGGCAGTGCCGCATCCACGTACATGGTCAGGGGATCCCCCGGCAAAACCCGAAAGAGGAAGAAGAGTATGGTGATGAGGATGAACAAGGTGAAGAACATCTGAAGGAGACGGCGCACCACAAACCAGCGGAATCCTTTCACGCGCCAACCACTCTCCAGTCTGCGATCGGA
>JAJYWN010000052.1 GCA_021791495.1 Bacillota bacterium | reverse complement strand
GGCTCTTCTGGCGGCATCTTGGGCCGACAGCCCTTCCCGCCTGGCCATGGCCGGCACATCGGCCACGCCGCCGCTGAAGGGAAGGCCCAGTTCACCGGCGAGTTCTCGCGCGTACGCGGCGTCCTTGGCCGCTTCCTCGCCCCGGAATCCGTGGTTCAGATGAGTCACGTGGAGACGGACCCCCAGTTCGGAAACCAGGGACGCCAAGACGTGGAGGAGGACGGTGGAGTCCGGCCCTCCGGAGGCGCCCACCAGGACCAGAGGAGATGGACTGGCAACGGCACCGACACCAAAAGCGCCGGCGACACCGGAAGTGCCGCCGACGTCGGCATGACCGGGTGACCCGGGCTCACCGTGCCGGCCGGAGAACATTCCGTATTCCCTTGCCGTGTCCAGGACCTGATCCCACAGGGGGTCCCGCATCTCTCTCCGCCCCATTCCGCGCCGCCTTGGCCACCCTCTTCAATACCCCAGTCCGTCCCTCAGTACATTCTTCACCAGAAGCGCGGTCGGGCTTACCTTTCCCCCCGCCCCCCTGGCCTTCCTCCCGAAAAAAAGTGGGTGCCGGTTTGGGGGACCGACACCCGACGGTTGGGGGGAGGAGAGAACAAGAGTCTCATCACCCGGCGGCGTCGAACCTGGCCACCACAGCGGTCATGTCATCCGCCTCGGAGTCGGCGAAGGTCGCGGCCTTCTCAAGGAGGCGGTTGGCGATGGCCTGCGGATCGGGAGCGACGGCGGGGTCGGCCGCGATGGTGCGTAGCGTCTTGACCAGCCACCCTTCCCGGCGGCCCTGGTCTTTCGCCGGACCCAGAATGCCGTCGCTGATCAGTACCACAATGTCACCTGGGTGAAGCTGGCGGCTGGACTGTTCCAGGTCCACACTGGGGAGGATGCCGAGGGGCAGGGAGCTGGCCGAGAGCACGGTAACCTCCCCGCCCCGGATCAGGTAGCTGGGGGCGGCGCCCACCTTCACGAACTGGGCCTCCGCCGTAAAGAGGTCTACCACCGCCAGGTCCACGGTGGAGGTGATCTCCTCCGGGGACCGGGTCACTAGAATCGAATTGACCGTAGTCACGGCGGTGCGGGTGTCGAACCCGGCGGCGATGAGCTGTTCAAGGAGACGGACCGTGGTCCGGCTCTCCATCGCCGCCCGTTCGCCCTTACCCATTCCGTCGCTGATCATGAGGACCAAGCGCCCGTCTTCCAACTCCACGGCGACATTCGTATCTCCTGAATGGCCCGGAGTGCCGGGCCGGTTGGCCGCCCCGTGGCGGTAAGACACCAGACGCGTGGGAGATAGCTTGAGACGGCAGAAACTCTCGCCGCGGCGGGGACAGGGTCCCCCGACCAGGCTCAGGCGCTGCCCCAGGGCGCGGCTGAGAGCGGGGACCATGTGTTCGGCACAGTCCTGCCGGTCCCGACAGGGCGTACGGGTGAGGACCACCTCGTCCCGCCCATCGGCCCGTTGGTCCAGGGCGACTTCCTGAGTCTCGGCCCCGGCGGTGGCCAGCGCGGCGCGCAGTGTTTCTATCCGGCGGTCATGGTCTTCGGCCGAATGCTTCCATTCCAACTCGGCGGCGATGGCCTCAATGACCCCGGTCATGCCGCGCAACTGGCCTATCACGATGTTCTTCGTCTCCCCCAGGCGACGCTGCCAAAGCAGGTTGGCTCGGTTCAGTTCGAACAGGTGGTTGATGGTGGCCACCAGCTTGTCCAGGTGGAGACACCGGCGTTGCAGGTTTTCAGGCAGGTCTTCTCGAGATACGCCATCTTTCGTCTCGCAGGCGGCCAGAAGGTCCAGAACCGCGCGGTAGGTCTTATTGAACTCCTTATCCCAGCACGTCTTCCGCAGAATGCACGGCTCACAGACGCGGGACGCCAGAAGGTTTACCGTCCGGTTGGCGTCGGGGTCCTCGGGCGCCGGTTCCGTGGAGGCGATCTGTTCGAAGGAAAGTTCCAGCTCCCGGAATACTTCCGCCAGGTGGCGCAGCCTTCCGGCCGCTTCGGTCGGTCCCTCGTCGGGCTTCTGGCCTCCGCCGGGCGCCGTTCCTCCCCGACCGCGGGCACCGGGTACGGCCGGCGGAGCGACGAAGGCACCAGACAGGGCCCCCAAGGAGGGGGCCAACAGCATGAACAGGCCGGCGGCGACAAGGGGGGGAAGCAGGGCCACGCCCAGATCGCCCACGCCGCTTAGGCCGCCCGCGCCGGCACCTACTCCTGACCGGCTGATGATGGCGGCCGCGACGTTCCCGGTGCCACTCCCGACGCCGTACCCCACGAAACCCAGGAGCGCCTGGCACGCCACGTAAGCCAGCCCCACGCCGACCCGGCCCAGTTCTCCGAAGAACCCGGTCACCAGACCGGCCAGAGCGGACCCACCCACGGCAAGCACGGATAGCCCGGCCGACATGGTGGTCACCGCGCCGATCACGGCGCCCGCCGCCGCGCCGGCCCCGCTTCCGGCAGACAAGGCGAAGGCCATGATCACGAGGCCGCTAAAGACCTGCTCCAGCTGGACTTGACCCACGGAAAGGCCGCTTAGACCAGCCGCCGCGGTGGCGAAGAGCAAGGCTACCGAGAAGGACTCTTCCTGGCTAAGCGCGCGCGCCTCGCCCGCGCGCCGGCGGTCGCCCATTCTTTGTAGCGCCCCCCACCCGGAATAAAGCGCTCCAGTGAGGACCGCCGCCAGGAGGGACTCCACGAAGGCGACCACAAGGTTCATCGGGGCGGAACTGCGGATGACGGCCGATACCCCCCGGACGATCACGGATACGCCGAAAAGCAGGGCGGCGATGGGGATGGCGTCGCGGCGCGCCCGCTCGCGGTAGTCCTGGCGAAAAGCCGTGAAAGCCAGGGGGAGAAGGCCGATGATGAGTAAGGTCTCGATCATCTTGGCACCTATGGGCCAGGAGAAGGAGGAGGCGGCCACCGCCAATATCACCGGGACCATAGCCGCGGGCTCGCGCAGTAGTGCCAGGGCCAGCACCGACGGGCCAAACGGTGAGAGGAGTCCAAAGACGGAAGCGCGACCGGCCAGGAAGCCGAAGATGGTCAAGGGCGCGATGCGGCCCACGCGGGCGCCAACGGCTCGCAGGGCGGACCACCGTCCGCTGGAACTCCGGCGCCACCTCTTGGGGCGGTCCTCTTTTGTTTGCGCCTTCATCTGCACCGTGGGCACCCGCCGCCGCTCCTCCTTGAGGGCCATTTGGGTCGAACCCGTTGTAGCCGTCGCACCCTGTTTCACATGGCTGTATTGTAACGGGGGCCAGCTAAAAGGGTTGTCAGATGGCGGTGCAGTTGACAGAAAGAATTCGACGGGCCGGAGCAGGTCTTCGACAGTTTATGTCCCGTCTGACTGAACTGGTGAGAATCAGGCGAATGGGAGAACTTGGTTCCAATACGGAGAGAATTTCGACTTATCTCCCCGAACGAATTCAGTCCAGCCCCATTGGCCTTTCCCTGATCCGATTTCGCTCGAAGGGTGGCGAATCAGTCGTGAGCCTGCCCGTAAGACGCCGCCTGGTCTCGTTAATCGTTGTCGCTATTCTCGCCTTGACGCTCGTGGTGGGCCTGAAGACCGGTACCCTGGCCCGCGCGGTTGATGGCCTTGCCCTGCTGGCCACACCGATGCCACCGGTCAAAGGCCTTCCGGTCGAAAAGAAGGTGTCGTGGGCCCGCGGACCGACGGCGACGGTATGGCCGCGGATCCCGTCCTGTTGATACTACCGAATACGCATCTTGTCGTCAGGATGCCTGTGGTAGCCAGCCTGAACCCAGACGGTACCCTGAACGAGGATAGGCATACCGTCCCCGATGTAACCGTCGACCTGACCTACGATGACTTCCTGTCCTACCTTCTCGGGACCAAGCAGTGGCCGGAATACGACTCAATCCTCAACACGATTCCGGGTCTTATCAAGGGGTAGGGAAGTGAGAAGTGAAAAAGGCCGCCCCCAGAAGGAGCGGCTCTTCGTGACTCCAACGGGATTCGAACCCGTGTTACCACCTTGAAAGAGTGGTGTCCTAGGCCTCTAGACCATGGAGTCTTCATGCACCCGCCCCGGTCCGGTCGACCAGGGCGGGATTTGTGGGCCATGAGGGATTCGAACCCGCGACCCCCCGATTAAGAGTCGGATGCTCTACCAGCTGAGCTAATGGCCCGTCTTAGTAGCGGCGGCTGGAGTCGAACCAGCGACACCACGGGTATGAACCGTGCGCTCTAGCCAACTGAGCTACGCCGCCATATTGTTGCGGGGGTAGGATTTGAACCTACGACCTCCGGGTTATGAGCCCGACGAGCTACCTGGCTGCTCCACCCCGCGACGTTAAGGTACCAGTCTTGCCTTGCCGGCGCAGCACCCGCTGAACCGACGCAACCTATTATATTTCACTGGCTGTGACACAGTCAAGCAAAGACGGGCAGGCAAAACCACAGCGAAAAAGAGCCTTGAAGGCATGTCGGGACGCTTCACGCAAACGCCGGAATCCAGGAAGAAGAGATGGAGTTGGCCGGAACTAGCCGCGACTCGATCCGCGACCCCCGCGCTTGGCTTCGGTGTTCCGTTTGATGTTGGCCAACCGTTCCTCGCTGTCTTTCATGAAACGGTTAAGCTTCTCTTCGAAGCTCTGATCGCGGCCGCGATCAAAACGGCGGGATCCGCGCGGCGGTGGCGGCCGGTAGCCTTCCTGGGCTTGCTTGATGGACAGGCCGACCTTGCCCTTTTCATCCATCGACAGAATCTTGACCTTCACGTGGTCCTGCTCTTTCACGTAGTCTTTAATGTCGCGGACAAAAGTGTCGGCAACTTCGGAAATATGGACCAGACCTGTCTTTCCCCCGGGCAGTTCAACGAAGGCACCGAAATGCGTTATACCCGTGACTACCCCTTCGACAATGGCCCCCACTTGCAATGTCATGCCGGCGCGGTTTCCTCCCCGAAGCCTCTTGTGCAAAACAGAATTATACAGGCAATATCAGCTTGCGTCAAGGCAAGACCGATTGCCTGTTCATCCGGTGGACTTCCAGGTTTTGCACTAATGACCCGGGGCCGGAGACGAAGAAGAACCTGGAGCAGTGATTCCGTTAGGATTATAGGTAGTGGACGGAACGTAGAGGATTTCGCCGGGGCGGGTCATGCCCAGCCGTTCCCTGGCCACTTGCTCGATATATTCGCTGCTCTGCATACGCGCGACTTCGGTCTGCAATAATTTGTTGCTGTCGTTGGCTTGCGTCACCTGACGCTGGACTGATCTCAGCACACTCGTTTCGTGCCAGATGTTGATCTGCTGAACGCAGAAAGTGACGATGGCCCAGAGGGCAAAGAGCGTCAGGAAGAGGCGACCAGGCTTCACGCGGAGAGACTTGCGCCGGCTTTTCGCCGGCACCCTCTCCTTCAGATGTATGACTTTCGGTATGGTCCTTATCGCGCCCGTATCAATGGTCATGAAGCAGGATCCTGCCCTCCCTGGCCTCTCACAGTAGATCCGCCGTCGCCGTCCTCATCTTCGCCACCGAATAGGCGGAGCGGATCGCCTGAAAGCACTAAAACCACCTGGTACCCCTTGCCTCTGGCGCGGTTGTAGAGCGCCGCGACGGTGGCCGGAGCGATGCCCAGGCGCCGGGCGATGTCATCGGTGGTATGGCCCATTTCCTTCAGCGATACCACCTGGCGTTCCCGGAAGGAAAGCCTTTCGGCTCCCCTGATTTCCATAATCATGACCGTACTCCTGCCTGAGCTAGCGGATTTCTTGTACAGATTTATTACAAAAGATGTACCTCAGGGATGCCTCTGCTTCGACCTGGAGTGGCGAATTCCTGCTGTTGGGAAATAGGCAAGACAAAAAATCACCGGCTGCCGGGGGTCTCCCCAAGACGCCATCTAACTCGGCGGCGGGGCGGGCGGCGCGTCGCCGGGTGGGACGGTCGGTCCACCCTTGCGTCGGAAAATCCGTCCGGCGATCGCCTTCCAGGCTGCCCGTGCGGGGAGCACCACCAGGCCGAGAGCCTTGCCCAGCCAGCTCAGGACCTTTCCGATGACGAAGAACATCCCTTGAAAGGCCCGCCGCATCAGAGGCCCGGCCGTCAGTTCGTAGAAAACGAGCCCCAGGACCAGACCCAAAGGGACGTAGAACCGCAGATCGCCCCAGTTTCCAAGGACGAACCCCACCAGGACGACGGGCGCCAGGAAGATCCAGAGGAACAGGTCATAGAGGTGGCGCCGCCACCCGCGGGCCCGGGACACGCCCGGGATGGCGCCGTAGAAGTCGAATATCACCCCAGCCCCGGCGCCGGTGAGCACCATGGCGAGGAACATGGACAGTTCCAATTCGAGGCTGGGCACGACTCGGGGACCTCCCGGCTGGCGATGGCAGTCCCCATTCTATGCCGGGAATCCGGAGGAATTCAGTGGAATGCGCGACGGGCCAGCCAGGTGGCCAGAATCGCCCAGGTGAGGAAGCTCAGAATCTGGAGGACCTGGCCGGCCCGCATCAGGGTCTTCAGAAGAAGCATGCCATGAGGGGAGGGCGCGGGGCGTTCGGCACCCCGCCAGATCCCCCAGCGGGACAGCACCTGGCGGACGAAAGCCTGCGTCTCCAGGAAAATTCCGGCCCCGTTCTTCCCGAGGCCCCCCGGGCCACCACCCGCCACACCGAGGGCAACCGCGGCCACGCCCGAGTTGTAGGCGGCGATGGCCATCACCGCGTCCCCCTTGAAATCGTCGACCAGTTGTTTGAAATAGGCCGTTCCGGTGCGGACGTTGGCGGCCGGATCGTAGATGCAGTCCTCTCCGTGGGCGGGCGGATCGTGCAGGCCGTCGCAGGCGCTCTTCGGGTTGAAGGTCCGCCAGGTGGCGGGGAGGATCTGCATCAGGCCTTTGGCACCCATGGGCGATGTGGCGTCCGGATCGAAGCTGCTTTCGTTCTGGATGATCGCCGCTACCAGCGCCGGATCCAGCCCGTTCCGGGCCGCCTCCATGTTAATGATGTCGACGAAGGGGAGCGCGGCCGGGGCCGAACGCAAGGAGGAAGCGGCCTCGTAAACGGCCAGGGCCCGGCGGACACGGGCTTGCCCCACCAAGACCAGCGTCAGACTGGCGATGGTGAGGAGCATGGCGAGGAGGACGTGGCTTACCATCCAGTGCCGTTCCAGCTTGCCTTCGCGGCGGAAGAGGTCGGCAAAGAGGACGGCCGGGCTAATCAGAGCGCCCCCCACGAAACGGCCGATCCGCCGGAGGAAGGACCAAAGGGCCTCCGGCGAGCTGGCAGGCATTTCGGCGGACAGGATTTCCATGGCGTTGCCAGTTTGGACCATGGCGCTCCATATTCGCCCGAACCCCGGCACCGTCCTGCCTTGCCCCGTCACCCCAAACACGGAAGGCCGCCGGTATGGGCGGCGGCCTGATGGGCCCGGCTAGCGAGCGTTCCGCGGTCTACCGGAGGAGACGGTCGATGAACCCCTTGCCACGCCCCTTTACGTTCCGGCGGGCGCTGTAGGTGAGGGAGTTGATGACCCCTTCCACATTCAGTGTCCCATCATCCAGGTTCAGTTGCTTCATGTGCAGTTCCTCACCCCGGATGGTGAGAGACCCCATATCGGTGTCCAGGACGATCTCCTCGTCGTCAAAAGTCTCCACATGCCGCACGGTGTTCAAGGTCACCGACTCACGGTTCACCAGACGTAGCTCGTGGTTCTCGGCGTTGGGCATGTCCCGTTCGACCATCCTCGGGTCCTCCTTCCAAAAAGGGGGGCGTTCTTGCGCCTCCGACGCCATATGTATGACAGGCCCTCCCGGAACATGCCTAACGCCACTGTTGGGTGAGCGTCAGATCCTTGAAGTAGACGGCGATGATCTGGCCGGCCTTCTTTCCCTGCCCGGCCAGGACCTTGGCCCCCTGCTGGCTGAGACCCACTCCGTGGCCCCAGCCGCGACCCTGCATCACGACCGTCCCGCCCGAATAGGTCAGGCTGTCAAGGAGGGTGGACCTCATCCGCTCCGACCCCAGGGCCAGCCGCAGTTCGGCGGCGGAAACCACCGCCTGGCCGACCCGGATGGAGATGGCCCGGCCGGAGGGGCCGCGGGCGGCGATCTCGACTCGATCCAGGGGCCAGGGGTTTTTCCCACCCGACAGGGCGAAGGCCGCCGTAGCCAGTTCGCTCCCGCTGATGGTCGCCTTCCAGGGTTTCAGGACTTCGGGCGCCTTGGCGTCCATGACCGGTTTGATGTACGGGACTTCCTTTTCTTTGTAGTTCAGGCCCTCCAGGGGTGTCGCCGTGATCCCGCCGCTGGCGTCGTGGAACCAGACTTCGGCCAGCTTGCCGTGGTAGGTCAGGACTTGGCCGCGAGTGATCTGGATGGCGCGGCGGACGTTGTCGTTGATCTTTCGGGCGTCATAGGCCTGGAATTCCTCGAAACTGGTGGACACGTCGGTGCCGTGGGCCTTCCGCGCGCCGCCCTCGGCCATACGGTCCAGTGTGTAGGTGCGCGCCACGATGGCCTGGGCCGCCAGGGCCTCCAGTGGCCAGCTCGGTTCCATTTCGGCGGCCACGACGCCGGCCAGATAATCCTCGATCGGCATGGTCCGTTTTTCGCCGGTGTCGACAAAGTAAGCGCTGACCGCCGGTTCCCGGGTCGGGACGCCGGAAATAGGGCCGGAGCGGTTAGGGGCGGAGGAATCGGAGCCGGGCGAAGGCTTGTGAAAGATGCGGAAGAGGGAGCAGCCGGAGGTGACGGTGACCACAAGGATGACCAAGAACAGACCTACCAGGAGCGCCGACCGGAGCGGCCGGGCCGACGACATGCCGCGTGGAAACATGATCTCTCGCCTCCGGCCCTCAATGCTTTCAGTGCAGAGAAGGCCCGAAGGTAGTATCCCGCGCTGCGTGGCTATCGTTCGCGGTGTCTGGAAGTCGGAGCGAGAGGGCGGGCGAGAAACTAGGGCAGCTAGAGGTCGACCCGGCGGTCCTCAGTGATTTCGTAGAGTGTCTTGGCGTCCGTCGCTCGTACCGTCTCCGCCAGCCGGAGGACGCGAAAAGCCAGGATGCGGGTGCCGAAATCCAGGTGGACCAGGTCCCCGACCTTCAGCTCCGTGCCGGCCTTGGCGGGGCGGCCGTTCACCTGGGCCCGACCTTCGTCGCAGACATCCTTGGCCATAGTGCGCCGCTTGATGACCCGGCTGACCTTGAGGAACTTGTCCAACCTCATGTGCCCAACCCCGCTTCGGAAGGTTCTCACCAGTTTGGATTCGCCCCGGCACCGCCTGTCACCTCCGGCACCTCTCCTCGGCAGGCGAAGCCGAAATCCCGACCTTCGACTTGACCGGAGTCCCGGAAGCGGGCCCGCGGCGGTAGGACATTTCTTGCCAAAACCCTCACCGGAAGGTGCATTTTTTGCACATCGCTCTCATGCCGAGACGGGTAAGGCGGCGTAGGAGGGTTTCCGGAGTCTTCGACGGGCGCCCTGCGGCTTCTAGTAGACAATACTGCGTCATTATGGTCTACTTCTGGAGACGCGGTCGACTGAAGATGCAAAAAATGCCCATTCGAAGAGGGTGAAATACAAAGATTACCCAATTCGGGCCGCCGCCAACGCTCGAATACCAATGCGGGTCCCCAACCTGGGGACACGCATCATGGCCCGGTAAGCGCGGTGCTCTATGCTGCAAGATAGCCAAACATGAGGGCCGCCGGGAAAACCCGGCGGCCTGGACTGAACTCTACCGTGATGCCCTACCAACCCCACGAGGCTTGTCTACTCGTGGCCCACCGAATCCTTCAAGCTCTTGCCGGCCTTGAACACCGGCACGGTCGTGGCGGCGATCTGGATCTCCTGACCGGTCTGCGGGTTACGGCCGGTGCGCGCCGCTCTGGAGCGCACCTCGAAAGTACCGAAACCTACCAGGGAAACCTTGTCGCCGGCGGCCATTGCTTCCTGGATCGCATCGAAAGTTGCGTTCACTGCCTTTTCCGCATCCCGTTTGGTCAGGCCGCTCTTATCCGAGACTTTGTTGACCAGGTCCTGCTTGTTCAACATGCTCCCTCCCGAGGAATCCCCGACTCTAACCTTCCTGCTTCTTGGACTCGTCCCACCAGGCGTCCATTTCCTCAAGACTCATGGACGTCAGGGGGCGCCCCGCTTCGCGGGCTTTTCGCTCGACGTACCGGAAACGCCGCTCGAATTTGTCCACCGTGGCCGCCAAGGCGGTTTCCGCGTCCACACCGCCGAACCTGGCCACGTTGACCACCGCGAAGAGCAGGTCGCCGATTTCCTCGGTTATTTTGACCTGGCTTTTCTCTCCATATGCGGAAATGAACTCACCCAGTTCCTCCGAAACCTTGTCCAGCGCGCCTTTCACGTCCGGCCAGTCGAAACCGACCTGCTGCGCTTTAGCCTGGGTGCGCTGGGCGCGGAGAAGGGCCGGTAGCTGACGGGGAACGCCGTCAAGGACGGAGGGTGAGGGCGACGGCGAGGGCGAGGGCACTGCGACCGCACCCGCCGCGGCGGCCGTCACCGCGTCCGCCGCCTGCGCCGCCTCCGCCGCCGCCTCAGCTTCGCGCTCGCCCTGCTTAATGCGGCCCCAACGCCGCAGCACCTCGGCCGAGTCCTTGACCTTCACGCCGGCGAAGACGTGGGGATGGCGCCGGATCATCTTTTCGGTGATGCCGCGGAGCACGTCGTCGACCGTGAACCAGCCTTCCTCCTCGGCGATGACCGCGTGCAGCCCGATCTGCAGTTGGAGGTCGCCCAATTCCTCACAGAACTTCTCCGGCCGCCCCTTGTCGATGGCGTCCAGCACCTCGTAGGTCTCCTCGATGGCGTAAGGCTTCAGGCTTTCGTGGGTCTGCTCGCGGTCCCAAGGACACCCGCCCTCGCCGCGCAGGCGGTGGACGACCTCCATGAAGGCATCAAAGGGGGGCCTCGCCCCGGCGGTCCCCCCGACCCTCGCTTCCGCCACCTCCACCACCACAGTAGTCAGGTAGTCCACCCAGGGCAGGCGGTCCAGTTCATAGAGGGGAATCTCCGTCACCCGCTCCTCGCCGGGGATTCCGGCAGCCCGGATGACTCTGACCGGGTGCTCCTCAGAGATGCCCTCCATGAGCCAAAGCTTCACTTTCCCGGCCACCAGCCGGTCGTAGACCTGTGCGATCACAATGGTCACCGGGGCCTGGCCGGGCCGTGGGCGTGGCGGCGGCAGCTTGTCCACCT
The DNA here is from genome assembly GCA_021791495.1 of Bacillota bacterium. Classification (GTDB taxonomy): domain Bacteria; phylum Bacillota; class Sulfobacillia; order JAJYWN01; family JAJYWN01; genus JAJYWN01. Next base: position 2,227 of record JAJYWN010000052.1, on the reverse strand, counting down.
GAAGGGCGTCAATAACGGAGACCCCGCCCCCCGCCAAAGGGTCAACCGCGGCCGCCTGCAAGACGGCGTCGATGAAGCTGGGAGCACTGTACACGGCGACGGCCACGCCTTCCTCCGCCGCCCGCCGGCGGAGGAGGGCCACGGAGCTTTCTCCGACCAAGGGGTTGCCGGTGACGGCGTAGGCAATGTACCCGCCGCTTTGGGCTTCAGGCTCAGCCCCCTTCGGCGCCGCCGCCTCCCCATCGGCCCGTGTCACAACTGTCGCCCTCGCCTGCGCCTCCGCCAGCAGCCTCTCCACAATCCCCTCATACACCTGTTCGAATGTGGCCGCCTTCTCGTACAGAGAGTCGAAGGTATCGAAAACCACTCCAGCCGCGCGGACGGCGGCTACCGCCGGGTGTCGCCCCGTGCGCAGGAAAACCCGGCGCGCGCCCTTCAACACCTCCAGATTCGCCGCCGGCACTGCCTCCGGGTCGCCCGGCCCCAGACCCACTACCGCGATCGCGCTTTGATCGGCCCGCCCGGCCACTCCGGCCGCTTTCGCCACTCTGGTCGTTTTGGCCACTTTGGCCGCCTTGGCCACTCTGGCCGCCTTAGTCGTCATGTTTTAGCAGTCCCCATTTCTCCAGCGTGGCCGCCAGTCGCGGCCCCAGCCGGGGCACCATTTCCAGGTCCGAGGCGTACACTCCTCCGATCAAGGCCAGCGTGACCCCGTATACGACCGCCCCGATCCCGATGGCCGCCACCGTGGCGATGGACTGACGGTGGAGGGCACCGAGAATCCACGTGAAGCTGGCCCGCGCGCCCAGAGCCATCACCGCCACCGCCAATACCGGTTTGACAAACAGATCCCCCAGGTGCACGGTGAACCCTAGCAGGGAGGCGGCCGACGAAACATTGAGACTGGACGCCACCAGGAAACCGATGACCGATCCCAGGGCCGCACCGTTCACACCATACTGCGGGATGCCCGTCAGGTACCAGGTGATAGCGACCTTGAAGGCCGCCCCTACCAGCAGGCTCTTTACCGGGACGTCGGTGCGCCCGATGCCCTGCAGGACGCCGGAACTGGTCTGCTGCGCCGCCAGGAACAACGTCCCCGACACCAGCGTGGCCAGGAGGGTCCCTCCCTGGCGGGCCGCCTCGGCCGTGGAGAACTCACTCGGATAGAGCAAAGCCATGATGGGCGTAGCCAAGACATAAATGCCCACCATGGCTGGGAGGATGAAGAGCATGGTCACCCGCAGCCCTTTTCCCGCCAGCCGCTGGGCCGCGCCGCGCCGCCCGCTGACCATGGCCGCCGAAATGGCCGGTACCAGGGCGATGCCCAGCGCGTAAGTGACCATCGTCGGGAGGTTGACGATGGGGAAAGCCATTCCGGCCAACCGCCCGAAGAGGGCGGTGGCCTGCTCGGTGGGAACGCCGCTGGCCTGAAGCCTGGGGACGACGATGGCCGAATCGAAGAACTGCATCAGCGGCAGGACCAGTCCGGCCATGGACACCGGAATGGAGAGGCGCAAGATCTCCCAGATAACTGACCCTTCCGTATCCCGGCCGCCACCGTCGTAGCGGCGGACGCGGTCCATGAACTCCGGACGGAAGCGCAGGTACAGCCAGGTCAGGTAGCAGAGCCCGGCCAGTCCGCCGCTGACGGCGCCGAAGGTGATGCCGGCCGCCGCAAACTCGACCCCGCGCGGCATAAGTAGGTACGCGAGAGTCAGCATGGTCCCGACGCGGACCACCTGCTCCACGATCTGCGAGATGGCGGTGGGGATCATCTTCTGCAGGCCCTGGAAGAACCCGCGGAAGGAGGACATCACAGCTACCAGGAGGATCGCCGGCGAAATGGCGATGATGGACATGTAGGCACGGGGCTCGCGGAAGAGGTCGCGGGCGAAGACCCTGGCGCCCAGGAAAAGGAGGGCCGAAAAGACCAGACCGGAAGCGAGGAGGACCTGCAGGGAGTAACTGAACACCCGTTGGGCGCCGCGGTAGTTATCCTTGGCGATGCGTTCCGCGATCAACTTCGAGATGGCGATGGGGATGCCCATGGTCGAGATGGCCAGGAGCATGGTGTATAAGGGATAGACCAGGTTGGATAGGCCGACGCCTTCGGCGCCGACCAGTCCGACTAGAGGAATGCGGTAGACCGCGCCAAGGATGCGGGTCAGAACGCCGGCCACGGCCAGCACCATGGCGCCTTTCAGGAAGGACTCTCTCTTCATCC
>JAJYWN010000022.1 GCA_021791495.1 Bacillota bacterium | reverse complement strand
GTCTCGGCGATGGCTTCGACGTTCGCGCCTTCGGTCAAGAGCACCGCGCCCTCGTGGATCATGTCCGTGGCGTGGGCGCCCAGGATGTGCATGCCCAGGAGCTTTCCGGTCTTGGCGTCGGCGATGATCTTCACGATTCCGTCGGTCTCGCCCAGCGCCTGCGCCTTGCCGTTGGCGGCGTACGGGAACTTGGAGACCTTATACTCGATCCCCTTGTCCACGCAGTCCTTTTCCTTCAGGCCCACGCTGGCGCACTCCGGGATGGAGAACACGCAGCTGGGAATAACTTCGTAGCTCATTTCCTTAGGGTGGTCGGTGATGTTGTCCACGGCTACTATGCCTTCGGCCGACGCGACCGGCGCCAGGAAGGTGCGGCCCACCACATCGCCGATGGCGTAGATGCCAGGGACGTTGGTCTCCATCTTGGCGTTGGTCTTGATGCCGCGCTTGTCGTAGGCGATGCCGAGGCGGTCAAGGTCGAGGCCGCCCCAGTCGGGCACGCGGCCCATGGCCACCAGCACTCGTTCTACCTCATACTTGACCTCGTTCCCCTCGCCGTCTTTGCAGGTGACCAGGCGCCCGCCGTCCGCCGTCTTCTCGATGTTCTGGATGAAGACGCCGGCGTTCACGGTGACGCCCTTCTTCTTCAAGATGGGCAGAAGGCGCTTCCCTATCTCTTCATCGATGGGCGGCAGGATGCCGGGGGTGCGCTTGATGGCCGTGATCTCGGTGCCGAAGGAGGCGTAGATGCAGGCGAATTCGATACCCAAGACGCCGCCGCCGATGACCAGCATACTCTTGGGCGGGTCCGACAGCTCCAGGGCCTCGTCGCTGCTGGTGGTGAGGGCGAAAGCCTCGTCCGAGATGGGCGGGCGTTGCGGAGCTGACCCCGTGGCGATGATGATGTTCTTCGTCTCCAGCTTCTCGGCGCCGCCGTCGTTCATGGCCACCTCGACCAAGGTCGGCGTGGCGATCTGGGCCTTGCCATAGAAGACGTCGATCTTATTGGCCTTCATGAGGAGTTCCACGCCGCCCACCATCTGCTTGACGGTGCGGTCCTTCCAGGCCATGACCTTGCTGAAGTTCAGGGTGATGCCGCTGATCTCCGTGCCGAACTGGTCGGCGTGGAGAGCCGTCTCGTAGACCTCTGCCGCGCGCACCAGGGCCTTCGTGGGGATGCAGCCGACGTTCAGGCAGCAGCCGCCCAGCTTGTTATACTCGACCACAGCGACCTTGGCGCCGCGGTGGGCCGCCCGGATGGCCGCCACATACCCGCCTGGACCGCCGCCGATGACCACGATGTCGTACATGAAGAATCTCCTCCCACTTTCCAGGTCTGCTCTCTGCTTCTACTTCCGATATGTCCATTCCGTCGAAGCGTATCTGTCTTTTTCCAACCGCCGGGCCTCTTCCACCTCGTCCGCTGTCAGCGAACCTTCTTCCACCTGGATCCCCATGCCGCGGCTGAACCCCTGGACCATGGCTTCCTGAACTTCGCCGAAGGAAAGGTCCCGCCCCGCCAGGTCCGACAGGCCCGCCGCCCGGCTGCCCAAGGCCCGCGCCACACGCGCCCGCACTTCCTCCGATGGGAACCGCAGCACCCGGGTTGTCTTGTCCGGGTCGAAACGCAGGATGATCGCCCCATGCTGCAACAAGGTATCCTCGTGCCTGGTCTGCGCGCTGCCGATGACCTTCTTCCCCTGCGCCACCAGTTCATACCACGACGGTACATCGAAACAGGCCGCCGTCTTCTCGTGCTGCTTCATGATCTCCTTGGGGTCGGCCGTGGACATCTCGGCCTCGACCCCAAGGATGCGCATGCCTTCCAGAAGGCCCTGGCTGAGCACGCGGTAGGTCTCCACCACCGTACCCGGAAGAATGGACAAGGATACGACGGCGCTGTACGTTACCTCGATGTCGTGAAGGACCGCCCGCCCGCCCGTGGGCCGCCGCACCCAATCCACACCCAGGCGCCGGCAGGCGTCCAGGTCGATTTCCCTCTCCATGCCTTGGAAGTACCCGATGGAGACGGCCGCGGGCCGCCACCCATAGAACCGAAGGGTGGGCGGCACCAAGCCGGCGGCGTGGGCCTTCATGATGGCTTCGTCCACCGCCATGTTCTCGGCGCCGGTGGCGAAGCCGGAACGGAGGACACGCCAGGGCAGGGGCTTGGTGAAAGGTGAGTTGGCCGGGGGCATCTAGCGGGCCCCCCGCACCGAGTTAGGCCGGCTAGCGGGTTCCTTGATGCCGTTTAGGGAGAGTTCGGTCGCCTCGGCCGCTTCCTCCGCCGTCAAGGGACGCGGGTAGTTGTACATGAAACCGCCGGGCCGCTCGTTGTAATAGGGGCGGTTGCAATCCTTGCAGCCGGACGTCCGGAAAGCGTCGCCACCGTCTAGGTAGGCCTTGACCTCCGCGATCGGCTTCCCGAAAGAGACCAGCCGACCGTCGCCGTCGAACTCCATGTCGGCGAGCCGCGCCAGCCCTGGTTTCATCAGAAAGTGGGCTGCCTGGATGCGCCGGTAGGCTGCCTGGTCGGGCGGCGCTGCTGCCTGCATCTTCGTTCCCCGGACGGGCGTGAAAGCGAACAGGGCCACGGTGACGCCCATGTCCAGGCAGGCCTGAATGGTCTCCAGCATCTCGCGCTCGGTCTCTCCCAACCCGACGATCAGGTGGGTGCCGATGCGGCCGGGGAAACGCTCCGCGGCGGATCGCAGAAGATCCCATCGGGTGCGCCAGGATCCCCCGCTCTTGACCCCGGCGTAGATTCGTTCTGCCGCCGCGTCCAGGGCCAAAGTGACCCGGCTGGCCCCCCAGTCCAGGATCTCTTCGACTTGAGTGAGCGTGGTGGCCGTAGCAGAGACACAGATCGGGACCTCTGATGAGGCTCGCAGATCTGAAACCGCCTGCTTGGTACGTTCCCAGGTATCCCGCCCCGCCACCATTTGGAAGCAGACGCGGCCGATCTGCCCCGCATCCTTGGCGGCGGCTGCCGCCTTAAGGACCACCTGGTTGTCGCAGGCCGGCCAGGACACCCGCGACAGCATCTCCGCCGACGTCGATGCCGACCGGGCCTGCGAGCAGAAGGCGCAGTCCATCAGGCACCGTTCGCCTACCATAAGGTAAGCCGTGGTGGGCGCCGTTTCCGGACGGGCGCGCGAAAGACCGAACACAGACATGGTGCCGGAGGAGACATGAATGCTTTTGTCGCTCATAGGACGCAGCACTCCTCCCCTCTCTCTATCTTAAGCCCCAGCTCCGCGGCAAGGTTCACCGCCGGACGCGCCGGCTGGACGAGGGCATTCAGCCCCGCCCGCACCGCGAGCTGGTCGACTTTCTGTCGATAGGAACCTCCCGGGCGCATGCACCCAAGGAAGATGGGTTTGTCGGGGAACTGGACCCGCGCCTGAGCCAGGAAAGAAGCTACTTCCTCCACCGGCAAGGGGCGCCGGTCGGCATAGCGCGTTCCGGGAGTAGGAATGAAGACGATGAAGACTAGGCCGTCTAGGCCTTCTTGCTGAAGAATCTGCAGAGCCTGCTCTTCTCCGGACCAGATCCCGCCCCTCAGCCCCAAACATATGTGAGGCAGGACTTTCGTGTGACGCCGCAGGGCCCTGTAGCTGTTAACATAATCACCCACGGTCCGGTCCTTCAGACCGAACACCTCGTGGATGGTGGCATCGTCTCCCACCATATCGAAGGAGACGCTATCGGCCAACCGCCCCACGATCTGGGCGTCTTCCTCATCCACCAGGCCGACGTGGAAATTCAGCTTGCCGGCGGTCTTCAAGGCCTCGATGGCCGGCAGCCACTTCTTAAAGGGCACCGTGCCGACGCGCGTGCAACCGCCGCTGATGAGATAACTGGTGGGTTCGCGGCTGGGGCCTTTGCCGGCGGCGGCACCTGAGGCCTCGGCCGTGGCGGTTGTGGTGACGGCGGCACCGGCTCCGGAGGCGACCGTCGTATCCTCCTCGCCGCCGTCGGAAACCCTGGCCCCCGCCCCCTCCTGCGCCGCCCGCAAGGCCTCCTCGATCGGCGTCATGGCCTCCAGGTAGTGCCCCCCGCAGTGCGCGCAATTCAGCCCGCACTCCCGCCCCGTGGTGGTCACGGACAGGGTGCGGTTCGGGTAATCAAAACGGATGACAGAGGGGAAGTTCCGCCCTCGTGCCTCCCAAGCTTTCGCCAGGAGGTCCTCCAGCGGGACCCCCCCTCTGTCATATAGGAACACAGTCACAGGCTTCCTTTTCTCAGGTTTCGGTTGGCGGCGCTTCCGCCGCCGCCGCCGGTCTAAGCCTCTTTCTTATACCGGATGACGGGCTTCCGCGAAGCGGTGACCTCATCCAGGCGGCCCACCGGCGTGGTGAGCGGCGCCTTGTGGAGCGTCTCGGGTTCGGTCTCGGCTTCCTTGGCGATCTTCCGCATAATCGCGATGAAGCGGTCCAAGGTCCCCTTGCTCTCCGTCTCCGTCGGCTCGATCATCAGAGCTTCAGCCACGATGAGCGGGAAGTAGACCGTCGGCGGGTGCATGCCGTAGTCCAGCAGCCGCTTGGCCACGTCCAAGGTGGAGATGCCGTACTTCTCCTTCTGCCACTTGGACGACAGCACGAACTCGTGCTTGCAGATGCGGTCGTACATCAGGTAGAAGGCGTCCTTCAAGTTCGCCATCAGGTAGTTGGCGTTCAGGACGGCGTCCTCGCTGGCTTCCTTCAGCCCCTGGCCGCCCAGGGCCCGCATGTAGGTGTACCCCTTCACCACCACGCCGAAGTTCCCGTAGAAGGACTTGACCTTCCCGATTGACTTCGGACGGTTGTAATCAAGGTAGTACTTGGTGCCGTCGAACTCCACCGTGGGGACGGGGAGGTAGTCGACGAGCTTGGCGGTGACGCCCACCGGGCCGCTGCCCGGGCCGCCGCCGCCGTGCGGGGTGGAGAAGGTCTTGTGCAGGTTGAAGTGAACCACGTCGAACCCGGCGTCCGCCGGGCGCGCGAGGCCCATGATGGCGTTGGCGTTGGCCCCATCGTAATAGAGCAGGCCGCCGACCTTATGCACCATCTCGGCGATCTTGTGGATGTTCTCGTCGAAGAGGCCCAACGTGTTCGGGTTCGTCAGCATCAGGGCCGCGACGTTCTCATCCAGGACTTCCTTCAAGGAATCGAGGTCGACGCCGCCGCGCTCGTTCGACTTCACCTGAACGATCTGGCAGCCGTTCATCGCCGCCGTGGCCGGGTTCGTGCCGTGGGCCGAGTCGGGGACGATGACCTTGTTCCGGTGGCCCTGCCCGTGGTCCTTATGGTAGGCCATGATAATGGCCAGCCCGGTGAACTCACCGTGGGCGCCGGCCGCCGGCTGCAGGGTGACGCGGGTCAGCCCGCCGATCTGGCACAGGTACTTCTCGGTCTCCGCCATGAGCTGGAGCGAGCCCTGGACCAGTTCGTCGGGGGTGTAGGGGTGGACGTTCGCGAACCCGGGGTAGCGCACCACAGCCTCATTGATCTTCGGACTGTACTTCATGGTGCAGGAGCCCAGCGGGTAGAAGTCCACGTCCACGGCGTGGTTCTTCTCCGACAGCCGGATGAAGTGCCGGATGAGGTCCACTTCCGCCACTTCGGGCAGCTCGGGGGCCTTCTCCCGCACCAGGTTCGCGGGGAGGAGGTCCGCCAGTTTCTCTTTCGGCACGTCCAGGTCGGGCAAGGAATAGGCACGATGCCCCGGCGTGGACATCTCGAAGATGAGTGGTTCGGGTCGCATCGCCGCCGTCATGCCAATCCCTCCAGTGCCGCGGCCAGACTGTCGATCTCTTCCTTGGTTCGCTTCTCCGTGACGGCCACCAAGAGGTGGTTCGCCAGTTCGGGGAAGTACCGGCCTAGGTCGGGCCCCACCAGGATGCCCTTCTTGGCCAGCTCGCGGATGGTCTTCGGGCCGTCCTTGACCTTGATGGTGAACTCCTTGACCGTCGCCGCCGCGAAGGGGAGGCTGACGCCCTTGACCTTCGCCAACGCCTTCTTGGCGTAAGCGGTCTTCTGCAGGCACAGCTCGGCCACGTCTCTAATGCCCTGCTTGCCCATGGTGCTCATGTAGACCAGGGCCGCCAGGGCGTTCAGGGCCTCGTTCGAGCAGATATTGCTGGTGGCCTTTTCGCGGCGGATGTGCTGCTCGCGCGTCTGCATGGTGAGGACGAAGGCGCGCTGCCCACGGGTGTCGGTGGTCTGGCCGATGACGCGGCCGGCGATGCGCCGCATGTAGGCTTCCTTGCAGGCGAAGAAGCCCAGGTACGGGCCGCCGAAGGACAAGGGGTTGCCGAGAGGCTGCCCCTCACCCACCACGATGTCGGCGCCGAACTCGCCCGGGGTCTTCAGGATGCCCAAGGTGATGGGGTCGGCGGACACCACGTACATGGCGCTCTTGGTCTTCGCGATGCGGCCGATCTCCTCCAGGTTCTCAATGCACCCGAAGAAGTTGGGCGACTGCACGATGACGCAGGCGGCGTCATCGGTAACGGTCTGCTCAAGAGCGACGGTGTCGGTCTGGCCGCCCTTGAAGGGGACCACGACCACCTTGACGCCGGCGTTGGCCACGTAAGTCTGGGCCGTCCGGACGGCGTCGGGGTGGACGGCGCCCGAGATGACCGCGGTCTTCTTGCCCGTGATGGACACGGTCATCAAGATGGCCTCGGCCACGGAGGTGGCGCCGTCGTACATGGACGCCTGGGAGACGTCCATCCCGGTCAGCTCGCAGATGCAGGTCTGATACTCGAAGATGCTCTGCAGCGTGCCCTGGCTGACCTCGGGCTGGTAGGGCGTGTACGCCGTGTAGAACTCGCTGCGCGAGAGCACGGTGTCCACGGTGGCGGGGACGTAGTGATCGTAGACGCCGCCGCCCAGGAAGCAAGCATAATCGTCGGTATTGGCGTTCTTCTTCGCGATCTTCCCGAGAAGCGACGCCAGTTCGGGCTCGGACAACCCCTTGGGGATGTCCAGCGTGCCCTTATACCGTACCTGCTCCGGGACGTCGGCGAACAGGTCGGCGACAGATTTGACACCGATGGAGGCGAGCATCGCCTTCCGGTCGGCGTCGTTATGGGGCACGTAGTTAGCGCGACTCAATGGTGCCCACCACCGGCCGCGGCGTGCTTCTCGTAGGCGTCGACGCCCATAAGCTTGTCGGCTTCACCGGGGTTCGACATCTCGATGACGATCATCCAGCCGGCGCCGTGGGGGTCGGAGTTGACCACCACAGGGTCGTCGTTCAGCTTATCGTTGACCTTGACCACCTTGCCGCTGACGGGGGCGTAGCAGTCGGAAACGGCTTTCACCGATTCCACCACGCCAAAGGGCTTGCCGGCGGTGACGGCGGCGCCGACCGCGGGCAGTTCGACGAAAACGATGTCGCCCAGCTGTTCGGCGGCATAGGCGGTGATGCCGCAGGTAGCCTTGCCGCCCTCAATCTTCGCGTACTCGTGAGTCTCGGTGTACTTCATGTCCTTCGGGTACACTGGTTTCCCTCCTCTGACTTCCTCTTGCGCCTTGCTCTTGGCCTTCCGGCCCTGCTACTTCTTCCTCTTATAAAACGGCAGCTTTACCACGCGGGCCTTCAGGTCGCGGCCGCGGATCTCAATGTCGAACTCGTTGCCGATGGCGGTCTCCGTGGGCGGCACGTAAGCCATGCCGACGTTCTTATCAAGGGTCGGGGCGTAGGAGCCGGTGGTGACGTAACCGATTTCCTTACCGTTCTTCTTCACCTTGTAGTTATGGCGCGGCACGCCACGGTCCACCATCTCGAAACCGACCAGCTTCTTCGCGACGCCCTCGTCCACTTTCTTCAAGGTCGCTTCGCGTCCGATGTAGCCGGGCTTTTCCGGGGACACGAAACGCTGCAGGCCGGCTTCGATGGGGCCGGTGTTCTCGTCCATCTCCTGGCCGTAGAGGGGCATGGCCGCCTCGAACCGGAGGGTGTCGCGGGCGCCGAGGCCGATGGGCTTGATGCCGAACTCCTGGCCGGCCTGCATGATGGCTTCCCAGAGGTTATTGGCGTCTTTCGGGGCGCACATGATCTCGAAGCCGTCCTCGCCCGTGTAGCCGGTCCGGGAGATCATGGTGTCGATGCCGGCGACCTTGGCCTGCGGGATGACGTGGTAGTACTTAAGGTCGGAGAGCTTGGCGCTCGTCAGCTTCTGGAGGGTCTTTTCGGCCAGCGGTCCCTGAAGGGCCAGTTCGGCCGTGTCGGCGGAGATATTCTTCAGTTCGACGCCGGGGAACTCGCCGACGTACTGCTTCATCCAGGCGACGTCCTTGTCGGTGTTCGAGGCGTTGATGACCAGGTAGTAGTCCTCGTCGCCGAGCTTGGTCACCATCAGGTCGTCCACGGCTCCGCCCGTCGGGTAAAGCAGGTGGGTGTAGTAGACCTGCGTGTCGTGCATGGTGCTGAGGTCCCGGGAAACCATCTTCTGCAGGAAAGCCAGGGCGCCCGGCCCCTTCACCGTCGCTTCTCCCATGTGGGAGACGTCGAAGAGCCCCACCTTCTCGCGCACCGTGCGGTGCTCCTCGAGGATGCCGGCGAACTGGACCGAGAGGGCCCAGCCACCAAAGTCGACCACCTTCCCGCCGTACTTCACGTGCATGTCGTAGTTCGGCGTCTTTTTGAGATTAGCCAGATCGTCCATCCTCTCACCTCCTCCTTTTTCTTGGAAATACTTCCGCTAGTTTGTCCTTCCCCGAAAGGAAAACAAAGACAGAGAAGACGGCTCGCCCCACATGGCGACGTCTCCTCTGTCCTTTTAACCTGAGAGAATACCCCGGCCCACCGCGCACCCAGGTTCACCTGGATCTACGTAGCGTGTTAGTCCGACCGGAGCTACCCCGTTGGTGCACCGCCACCTGCCCGCTGGCGCCGGGCCCCTAAGTGGCGGGAGCTCTCCAGAGTTGCGTCGGAGCGCGGTACCTTTGCCTGAGAGTTTCGAGCCGGTCATGCGGCTCTTTCTCCTACGGCGCCGGGCACCAGTCCTATCTGCGCCGTATGAGGCGCCCGGTCTCTCCCGCGATCGTCATCCGCTCAGCTATTCGATTTTGGAGCCAAAAACATTATAAAGCTGGGCGTCGGGGGCCGTCCACACCATTTTTGGGAATCACGTCCTCCTGAGCACGCGACCGTTCAGCAGCCCGGTATGCTTGCCGCCATCCACTGCCACCTTACCGTTGACCAGGACGTAGGGTATCCCGTCGGGATGCCGGCGCGGTTCGGCGAAGGTGGCGTTATTCCGGACGGCGGCGGGGTAGAAGACCACCACGTCCGCCCACATGCCGGCCCAGAGGAGCCCGCGGTCGGCCAGGCCTTCGTCGTCGAGGTAGATGCGGCGCAGGGCATCCCAGTAATCCGCCGCACCCATTCTCTGCCCCACCTCGTTCGGCGGTTGCCGGGCACGTTCCTGCGCCGTAGGCGGAGCGCCGGCGAGCAGCCGGCGGCAATGCTCCGTTCTAAGTGGATGCTGCGCCGGCAGGCACCCGGCGTGACCGAGCCAACGCACGACGCGGCAGGAAACAAATGGGTGAAGGCGAAGGTCGTAGGCAAAGGAGGGAGCTTTAGAATGAAGGATCTGGCCCGTTGCCTCAACATACTCTGCGACGCACAGCCCTTTCAGACCAACTGGTTTCTGAAAGACCTCCGCACCGGTGAGACAGCCGACCGGGGCGGCGACGTCATCGTCCCGTCGGCCAGCACCCGCAAGATGTCCATCATGATGGCCGCCCTGAAAGGTGTGCACGATGGGCGCTTCAGCCTGAACGAACCCGTCACCATGCTGGCCAAGTACCAGGACAACGACTCCGGCACCTTCCAGCACCTGACGCCCGGGTTCACCATCACCTTCCGCGACGTACTGGTCATGATGATCATCGTCAGCGACAATACCTGCACGGGTACGGTGGTGGACATGGTGGGTCTGGACGAGTTGAACGCTTACTCTAAGGCCATCGGCCTGCGCGGCACAACCCATTACTATGGTTTGCCGCCGCGTGGTCCGGGGCGTGGCGCCGGGGCCAAGGGCACAGTGACGACGGCGAACGATTCCGGCCTGCTACTGGACACCATCTTGGCCGGGGCCGGCGGCGACATGTCGGCGGCGGGGCGCCTCGGCTCGACGCCCGAACTGTGCCGGTTAGGACTGGACATCCTGAGCTGGCAGAAGCTGAACACGCGGCTTCCCTCGCTGCTCCCGGCCGGCACGAAAGTGGCCCACAAGACCGGCACGGGCCCTCACGTTTTCAACGACGCGGGTATCATCTACCAGGGCGACCAACCGCTCTTCATCTTAACGGCCTATACCATCGGGGTCCCTTTCGAACTCCCCGACGGTATGCCTGGGTTTGCGGGGGCGGCTCAGCTCATCGGGCGCCTGGCGAGGACCGCTTTCAACTCTCTCAAAAAGTGACAAGGCGTTTAACAACCGTTCGACATTCGCACGTTTCGACACCACGGAACGCCCCGCGTCGGCTATCATAGGTGCGGGGGGTGACGCCCCGGTGCTTATAAGGATCGACGTATATAGACGGATCAAAGCACTGCGCGTCCAGATGGAGAGACAGGTCCAGACACCGGAGGACCTCCATTCGCCTGAAGTTCTGCAGCTCTCGCGGAGCATCGACAAACTCATTCTCCAGTGCTACGAATTCGAGCCCGCTCTCAAAGGGCGGATGGCGGACGGCGGCGTTTCGTAGCGCTCCGGCACGCAGGTTCCTCCAGATCGGCGGCCCGTAGGTTCCTGGACCCAGATTGGCGTAATTGGGCGGGGCAGTCTGACTCCTCCCCTTTCGGGGAGCCAGCGGCTCCGCCTCCCTTTTCTCGGCCCTTTCGCCACCTCCACGCTCCATCACAACCCCGGACCGCCCTTTCCTCTTCGCCGGTGCTGAAGACAAGCTAGCGTGGGCCCGTTCCTTTATGGCGCGTTCTAGGCTATGCTAGTGATGAAACAGCCGGTGGTACCTGGCGCCTGCGCGGCCCCGGCCGGACTTGGAGGGAGAAACCGTGCAAGGGAAGATGAAAGCGCTGCTGAAAGCGCAACCGGGCCCGGGAGCGACCATCACCATGGTCGACATCCCCACCATCGGGCCCAACGACGTACTGGTAAAGGTAGACGTAGCGTCCATCTGCGGTACCGATATGCACATCTATGAGTGGGATGACTGGGCCGCCAACCGTATCAAGCCGCCCCGCATCTTCGGCCACGAGTTCGCCGGCCGGATCGTCCAGGTCGGTAGCGGAGTCGATTCTCTGCAAGTCGGCGACTTCATCACCGCCGAGACCCACGTTACTTGCGGTCAATGCACCCAGTGCCGCACCGGGCAGGCCCACGTCTGCCGGAGCGTCAAGATTTTCGGCGTCGACACCGACGGTACTTTCGCCGAGTACGTGAAGGTGCCAGCGGTCAATGCCTGGAAGACCGACCCGGCCGTTGGGCCGGAAGTCACCGCCATGCAAGAGCCTTTTGGGAACGCCGTCCATACCGCCCTGTCCGGCGAAATCTCCACGGCACGGGTGGCGGTGTTTGGCTGCGGGCCCACAGGTCTGGCTGCTGTGGCCATCGCCAAGGCCTGCGGGGCCACCGCCGTGTTCGCTGTGGATGTGAACGACTACCGCCTGGACCTGGCCAAGAAGATGGGCGCCACGGCCGTGTTGAAGGCGGGGCGCGACGACGTCGTCGGCTCCATCTTGGAGGCCACAGGCGGCGAAGGAGTCGACGTGTCCCTGGAGATGTCGGGGGCGGGGGTGGCCTTGAGGCAGTCCTTCCAGGCCCTCCGGAACGGCGGTCGTGTGTCGGTGCTGGGCATCGCCTCGCGGCCAGTGGAACTGGACTGGGCGAACCTTGTCGTCTTCAAGGGCGCCACTGTCTACGGCATTTCAGGCCGCAAGATCTTCGAGTCCTGGCACAAGACGAAGATGCTCATCGAGTCGGGCCTGGTGGACCTGAAGCCCATGATCACCCACCGGTTCGCGCTGTCTGATTATGAGGAAGCTTTTGAGCTAATGCGGTCTGGTAATAGCGGGAAGATCATTCTCTACCCGCAGGGGCTGCCGGCCGGAATGAAGTCCGGAGCCGTGGACCACTAGACCCGGTGGCAGTCTGCTATTCTGCCGGGCCGTCCGACGGGCGCGCCCGGCGGTCTGGTTTCAGCTGTTTTAGCGGTCTGGTTTCAGCTATTTCAGAGGAGGGGATTTCTAGGTGAGTGCAGAGCAGCTGAAGTTCGCCGAACAGGAGCTGGAGACCCTTCGCCAACAGGGCCTCTACCGGAAACTGCGCATCTTGGGCGGCGCCCAGGGCCCGCGGGCCGTCATCGACGGGCGCGAAGTGGTCAACCTTTCCTCGAACAACTACCTTGGCCTGGCCACCCACCCCAAGCTCATCAAGGCCGCCGTGGAGGCGACCGAGAAGTACGGCGCGGGGTCAGGCGCGGTGCGGACCATCATCGGTACCATGGACCTCCACATGGAGCTTGAGGAGCGCCTGGCCAAGTTCAAGCACACTGAGGCGGTGCTGGTCTTCCAGTCCGGCTTCACCACGAACTCCGGGGTCATCCCGGTGGTCATCGGCGAGGGCGACGTGGTCATCAGCGACGAACTTAACCATGCCTCCATCATCGACGGCGTACGCCTGACCAAGGCCGCACGCAAGGTCTACCCGCACGTAGACATGAACGGGTTGGAAATGCGCTTGAAAGAGGCGAACCAGGAGGGCTACCGCCGCAAGCTGGTGGTGACCGATGGCGTCTTCTCCATGGACGGGGACATCTGCCCGCTGCCCGACATCGTGGAGTTGGCCGAGAAGTACGGAGCCATCACTATGATCGACGACGCCCACGCCAGCGGCGTGCTGGGGCGGAACGGGCGCGGCACGGTCGACCACTATAACCTGCATGGACGAGTCGACATCCAGGTGGGCACGCTGTCGAAAGCCATTGGCGTCCTGGGCGGATACGTGGCCACTTCGAAAGCCCTGGTCGACCTGCTCATTCACAAAGGGCGGCCCTTCCTCTTCTCCACCTCCCACCCGCCCGGAGTCACCGCGGCTAACCTGGCCGCCATCGACATCCTGGAAAACGAGCCCGAACTCATCGAGCGGCTTTGGGAAAACACGAAGTACTTCAAGAGCGGTCTGAACCACCTCGGCCTGAACACGGGTAAGAGCCAGACCCCCATCACCCCGGTCATCGCCGGCGAGGGCGCGAAGGCCATGAAGCTGTCGGACCGCTTGTTCGAAGAGCGCGTCTTCGCCCAAGGTATCGGCTACCCGACCGTGGCCAACGACAAGTCGCGGGTGCGCACCATCGTCACGGCCACCCACACCAAGGAGGATCTGGACTTCGCCCTGGCGGCCTTTGAGAAGGTCGGACGGGAGTTGGAACTGATCAAGTAAGGTTCGAGCCTGACCCAGTAGGGCGTGACCCGGTAGCGTCCTCCCCTGGCGCCGATTGGTTGCGGCGCCGGCGCAGCTAGACCGCGTAGGGCCCAGCTCTGCGGTCGGTGCGGGCGAAGGCTCCGGCACTGGGGTAAACTCAGGATACCTTTCTCTCGACAAGGGGGTATCTTGGGTTTACCCCGGTGCCTTTTGGTATACCCAGGGGGGGTATTTTCGGGCTCCGCGACTGGCCGAAATCCCCTTTCCGGTCCCTCTGGAAGGTTCCCCCCGCCGCCCGCAGCCTTGCCCATCACCGTCCCACCCGAGCCGTGTGGTGGCGTCATTCGGGCCGAGCGCCATGTAGCTGGGGTGATCATCCAGACCGCATTCCTGTCCCCGGGCTCTCGGCCCCGCCGCCGAGTCATCTCCACCGTCCAATGTCTTAGGGCAAGCCTCGGGGTAAACCCAAGATACCCTCGGTCGGAGAAGGAAGTATCTTGGTTTGACTACTGACGGCTAGCCCGAGCGGATACCCCCCCTTACCGGCCTACC
>JAJYWN010000018.1 GCA_021791495.1 Bacillota bacterium | reverse complement strand
TCTGACAGGCCCTGTTTGTAGGCGGACCGCACCTTGACCCGGACCCCACCCTCCGGGGCACCGGCGTCTAGCAGGGCTTTGCGCCAACGTTCTTCGAGGTCACGCCGGATGGCCGGTGACTCGGAGACCCTTGCCTCAACCTCAACCTCAACCTCAACCTGAACCTTGACCTCGGCCTCAGCCTCGACCCTACCATTTCCTTTTCCCGCAGCCATCGCCACCCGGGGCAGGACTTCACGTTCGAAGAGGGCCCGGATTTCGTCGACTTCCCACTCCCAATCGGAGTGCCCCTCAGCCACCAGCGGCCCGTCCTGGCGGAGGGCTGGGGTTTCGGGAGCCCAGGTCACCGGGTCGGAGGGGGTGGGCAGTTCCGCCAGCCAGCGTAACCCCGCGGCGTCGGTCTCAACCACTCCTTGCTCCACCACCCGGGCTCTATGGCTGGCCCCCGCGGCGTCGCCGGGCTCTTCTGTCACTCCGGAACCTGACCCATCGCCGGTAACGCGCACCACCGGCCGCCCCGTAGGAATGGTTTCCTGCCCCACGAAAACAACCGGATACTCCAGGCCGGCAGACTCAAGTCCATACCTCGCCGCAAACTCGACCAGCGCCTGCCCGGTCTCGCCGCTCATCTCTCCGTCCGGAACCCAAATAGCGAGTCTATGGCCGACCGGGAAAAAGGCATCCGCCCGCCCCACGGTCGCCGCCCCGCGGAGGAAACCAGAGGACCAAAAATCGTTGAGGCCAGGGGCATCCTGGAGACTACCCGTGCCGGCGGCCGGGTTATCAACAGATGCGTCGTGGGGCGCTTGCCGGAGGGCCGCCGCCCCGCGGCAGGCGGAACGCGCCAATCCCACTATCTTGACCGGATCAGCTTCGAAGAGCGGCAGGTAACCGGAACGTGCCCCGTCAACCGGCCGTCCCGCGCCCGAAAACCCCGCTCGCGGGCTTCCGGATCGCCGGCTTCGAATCTCTGGCTGGAGTTGCCCGCCCAACTCATCCTGGAAGCACGTGGCCGGACCGTCCAGGGCTACCAGATCTTGACCGGCGCGGACCGCGATCTCCGCCGCAGCCGCGTATAACTGCGCCGGGCCTTTCCTTGGCAGAGCGATCCATCCGTTCCAGGTCTCGGGAAACCCGTCCCCATCCTTGTCCACGATAAGTCCGCCGGGGCCGAGAAGCTGCTCCTCAGTAAGGTCCAGCCGCCGCAAGCGACATGCCCCCTCTCCTTCTACTCACCCATTTCGCGCCACCCGGACACATCCCTTTGCCCAGGCGGCGAGGCGAGGTCCAAGGCAGCCGAAGGAAACGGAGCTCGACGGGGAGCCGGAGTGGCGAGGCGCCTGAAATCGGTGAGCCCACCGAATCCGGTGGGCTCACTAAAAAAGGAGGATTAGAACGCCCGCGGCCTCAGAGTTACCGGCATGAGGTACCTGGTACCCTTCTCCACGGGATTGCCCCCTTTGGGGCCTGTGTTAGTTGCCTACTTCGATGTCCATCTCCTTTTCGATGGCGTCCAGAAAGGCCTGGTCGTCGGTGAACCGTCTAGCTTGTTCGAGGCACTCCTCTACGATTTCCTGCCTACGTTCCCGGTCTATGCGGAAAGTTCTAGCTGCCTTGAGAAAATCCTCCTGCTCCAAACCCTCCGCACCCCGGTCAAAGGCTAATCTTTTTGCTCGAGTCACCAATTCCTCTAACTCCGCCCCAGAGAAGTTCTCGGTCAGAGGGACTACCCGCTGCTTCAGGAACCCCACCAACTCCCCCTCGGACACCGTCAGAGGCGGCTTGCCCTTTCTTAATCCTTGCTTCAGCCCCAGATGCACCAGCAGGATCTCCTGTCTGGCCGCCGGCCCCGGATAAAGGAACGGAATCTTGTAGTCAAAGCGTCCCGTGCGGGTGAAGGCCTCGTCCAGGTGCTCCGGGACGTTGGTCGTCCCGACGATGATGGCTTGGCGATCGGGGCGCCCCAACCACTCGAGGAATTGGGAGAAAACCCTCTTGGTCTCCTCCCCTGCCGAATCGCCCCCGCCCCCTCCGCGCTTCCCGAACCGGTCGATCTCGTCGATGAAGACGACCGCCGGCGACATCTTCTCCGCCAGCTGGATGGCGTTACGCAGGTTCTGCCCACTCTCCCCCAGCCACTTGGAATATATGTTTTCGGTGACGAGGTTTATGAACGGGAGGTTGATCTCCTTGGCCAGCGCGTTGGCGAAGAGGCTCTTTCCTGTGCCCGGAGGGCCGAAGAAAAGGATGCCTTTCGGCAAGGGTAAAGCGTAGCGCCGTGCCCGGTCGGAGTACCGCAGGACGTTGATGATGTATCTGGTGACGAACTCCTTGACCACCTGATACCCGCCGATCTCGTCGAAGCCGTTCTGCGGGTCCCGCACCTCCAGCACGCCGGAACGCTTCACCAGGGCGGACTTCAGGTTCTTGATGGCCGGAAGGTCGAAGGCCTTGGTCAGATGGTAGGACTCCAGGAGGATGCTCTCCAGTTGGTGGAGGTTCATGCCGGCCGTGGCCATCACCACTTCCCCGGTCCGGTCCGAGTCAAGCCGGAGGTCCAGCTCGCGCGCGGTGGCCGTCACCATGGCCTGCCGTTCGCGGGAACTGGATGGGTCGACCCTCAAGATGACCACCAGTTCCCGGGTGAACTCATCGCAGATGCGGTCGGCGTCGGCGGTCACCAAGAAGACCATCGAGCCTTTCGCCACGATATTGGGGTCGATGGCCCAAGCTCTTAACGCGCTCTGGAGGCCGGTTTCAGCCTCGCGGTTCTCGGAGACGTTTTGGACCATGAAGATCGTCCGGTACTTCTTCAGGAAGCCGTCGACCTCTTTGAGGACGGCCTTGAAGGCCACTAGGTGGGCGCCTTCCTCCTCCACCTTTTTCGCCAGAGAGCTGTTACCCACGGCCTTCCGATAGGGCTCGGGCTCTTTTCCGGGGGCGGTGGGGTTCAGTTTCGCCAGACCTTCCCACTGATCGTAGACGAAGACGTACTCGCTGCCGCGTAACTCGGAGTTAGAGCGCACGTACTCTTTCAGCTGGTAGAGCCGCTTCGGGTCCGTGGTTTCGAAAATCACGATGGGTGAGTAGTTGCTCCGCACTTTCAGGAGCCCTTCCTCGATCCACTGGTTATCCCACTCCACCGCGCTGGTCAACGCTTGTAGCCTCCGTGCCCGGCACTCCAGGTCCGAATCCGGTGGCACCCCCGCGTACCCGCGGGGCGCCGCCCCGTTACCCTTGTTATCGTTCGGGACCCGCCTTCGATTTCGCCTTCTTAGTCCTTTCGGCTTCCTCGTCCAGGTCTGCACCGGTCTCCAAGGCCATCTGGGCCTCGGTCTTCGGCACGACCTCCCGGTCCTCCACCGTGACGCCCAACGTCGCCAAGAGCCGGCGCAGCCGGTCGGCCTCTTCGTAGCACTCGGGCCCCGCGAAACCGATGAAATCGGTGCGGACCTCGCCGCGGTTGTTCACCCGGAATTCCACCCGGCGGTTCACCACTAGAGCACCCCCCGCACGAGGACGGCCCGCGAACCGTCGGCGGCTTCGGTTACCTGGTCCATCTCGACTTCATAGTTCAAGGCGCGCAGGGCCTGGGCCACCGCCAGAGCGGTATAACTCTGGGTCACCGTTTCGGCGATTTTCTTGGCCGCGCCCCGCCGGTCTTCGTAGGGGTCGTAGAGGAAGGTAACTTCGCCCGTGACGGGCGACACCCGGATCCCGACCCCGCGGGGCCACTGCGGCGTGACGATTCCGAAATCGCAAGGGACATGGCGGGAGTAGTAGTCGGTGATCTCGGTCACCACTTGGCCACCGAGATCCGCGGCGGCCGCCTCTATGGCCTCGCGCATCAGGCGCCAGGTCGGGTCGTTCTGCCGCGCATGCTCCGACGTGCAGTTCGGGTTCAGTTTGATGCGGGTCTTGTAAGACGCGATGTGGCTCACGCCCGGGCCATCCTCCCTAACTTGGTGGGTGCCGCTCCCTCCGCCGCCCGAACGCTCCGCCGGGCCAAGCCCGGCTCCGCTGGCGGCTACAGGACCCCGGCCCCCACACCTGAACTTGGTGGGTGCCGCTCCCTCCGCCGCCCGAACGCTCCGCCGGGCCAAGCCCGGCTCCGCTGGCGGCTACAGGACCCCGGCCCCCACACCCCCTTCGACTTGTCAAACGACTTGTCAAAACTTGCGAGACTTGTGCCGCTAGTCCAATAGGATCTGTTGGGAAAGGAAATGGGTCCGGCGCCGCTCCCATTCGGCTATCTCTTCCTTGATCCGAATGACTTCCAGTTCGGCGGCCTTCTTTTCCGCGCGTAGTTCGTCACCGGTCTTCGCCAGGTCGTGCAGTTCGGATTCGGGAGTCCGCTGCCCCCGCCCCGCCAGTTCCAGCCCTACCACGGCCAGCTGGGCGTCGAGATGCGAGATGCGATCCGGGTCGGTCTCGCGCTCCATTTCCTCCTTCAGGGCGACCTCGCGCGCCGAGAGCTCTTCAACGGTCTGCTTCGCCGTCTCGGCCGCCCACTCAGACACCTTGATGGTGCGGATGCGCGCCATGCCCCCCGCCTGCTGCCAAGCCTCGAGCTTCTCCCGGAGCGACCGCTGGCGGGCCAGCGTCTCGGGGTCGCGCGATTCCGCCTCTGCCTGCCGGTAAAGGATCATCTCTTGGCGCTGATCGAGGGTGTACAGACGGTCCTGCAGGGCCGAGCGGCGGCGTGCCAGTTCGCCGATGGCGTGGTCAAAGGTGGCCTGCTTCCGCTTGCGCCAGACCTCCACGGCGACCACGGCCAAGAGGGCGAAGGTAGGCAGACCAAAGGCCAGTGAGGCGGCGATTACTAACGAGATCTCAAGGAGCGGGAACTGCCAGCGGACGAAGACGAATGGAATGATCAACGACAGCAGCCCCAGGGCCACCAACAACCTCTTGCTCCGGGCCGTGTACTTATACCTGGAGGCCAGATGGTTGAACCCCAGTAGTGTCGGGACTATCAGGACTATCACCAGAATAGGCATGAGCCCTCGCCGCCTCCGCCTCTACTACGGGTGCCTGCTCGCAAAGGTTTCCTCCCTGGTGAAGCCTTATGCGTGCACCGTCAGGCAGGTTTTCCCACTCCCAGTTTACATCCGCCGGGGCCTGGTGGGAAGGCTAACGGGCGTGAGACTAGCCATCGCCCTTTTCCTGGTGGTCGCCCTGGTAGCGGGATACGCTCTGGTGCAGGCCCGCCTGTCGCTCGAAAAGCCGGGGGTGCCGGCGCTCCTTTATCACCAGGTGGTCCGCGGAGCCCCCCGGTTTCCCATGCAGATAGGTGAGAGTCTCTTCCGAGCCCAAATCGTTTATCTGAGCTGGCGCGGTTTCCACTTCGCCACTACCGCGGAGATCCAGGCCTACCTACAGGGCAGCCTCCGCCTGCCCCGCCGGACCGTGCTAATCACGTTCGATGACGGCTACGCCGACAACTACTACGTTGCCTATCCCATCTTGCGTCGTTATGGTGCCCGCGCCACCATCTTCACCATCGCCTCGCTGGTCGGAATGCCGGGTTATCTCACTGCGGCGCAGGTCGAGGAGATGCAAGCGTCGGGGCTGGTGGAATTTCAGAACCACACCAATGCCCTCCACTACCGGATGAATGACGGCGTGTCCGCCCTGGTCACGTTCCCGGTGGATACCGTGCGCGACGACCTCTTGCAGGCCCGTACCGCGCTGCGGACCCTGACGGCGGTGGACCCGACGGCGCTGGCCTACCCATATGGTCAGTATCGGCCCGAGTTGGACCAGGCCTTGCGGGAGGCCGGCCAAACCATGGCCTTCACCACCGAAAGAGCCTACGTCACCCCTGGCCGGGACCCTTACCGTCTGCCGCGCCTTCGCCCGCCGAACCAGGCCATCTTGTTTCTCGATTTTGTCGACACTGTGGAAGGCTACCGGTGATCGCCACCCGCGGACTTGCAGGAGACCGCACGGAAGTCACGGATGCGTCCCGGCCCCTCCGTCAACGCGGGAATACTAGTGAGGCCGCCGGGCGAAAAGGAGCTGATGGCTAATGGCCGACCGAAACCAGAAGGGCGTCATGTCCGAAAGGCTGAAGGAAGAGTTAGCCAGAGAACTCGGAGTCGCGGATACGGTCAGTTCGCAGGGTTGGGGAGCCGTGCCTGCCCGCAAATGCGGGATGCTGGTAAAGCTCGCCATCGAACGGGCTGAGAAGGAACTCGCGGAGACCACCGGCGGTGGAGGGGCGCGCTAAGCGCCCCTTCCTCCTATCGTCCGCCCGCGGACGACGTGAGAACCCCGTGGATCGGGCAGACTACCAGGTTGCTGGCGACATAATAAGGCACACCATCCGGGCAGATAGGAATAGTGCTCAGATAGCCTGGATACAGGTCGTCCAGGTCTTCAGGAAATGACGAGGTGTCTACATAATACTGCTCTACCGCCAACTGGGCGTCGCGGCGGATCTCCGCACACGCTACCACCGCCGCGGCCTCGGTCGCCGATTCAGGAAGCGTCAAGCCGTCGGCCCCCAACCCCGCTCCATAGCTATACCAGCCTACCCCCAGGCTGGCCGGACCCGCCGCCGTCCCCCCGCCCATGGACCAACTGTTCTCCACGCTTTCCGTATCGTCCGGAGCGCGACCGGTGGGCCCGTGTACTCGCCACACCACGAATCCACTGACTATTAGCGCCAACAACCAGAGTCCGACCAATGCTACCACCACCACGGTCCACGGCACGCGCCGGGAGGGCGACCGGATAAACAAAGACGCTCACCTCACCTTGCGGTTAGTGTGAGCGTTCGCCAACCGTTCTTGACGGTTAGCTGCGGTCTAATTCTCCTCCAGTTCGTGGCAGTGGCGGCAACGGGCCTCATAGGAATCCTTGCCGCCGATGACGATCACCGGGTCTTTCTTGGAGGCCGGCCGGCCGTTGATGAGCCGCTGGTTGAAAGTCGCCGGCTCGCCACAAACGGCGCAAATGGCTTTGAGCTTCGTCACTTCGTCGGCCATGGCCATCAGGACCGGCATGGAACCAAAGGGGCGGCGGGCGAAATCCATGTCCAGGCCGGCCACGATGACCCGCTTTCCCGCCGCCACCAGGCGGTCGATCACTCCCACGATGTCCGGGCCGAAGAACTGAGCTTCGTCGAAGGCCACCACGTCCGGGTCCTCCTGGCGGAGGATGTCCTCGATGGCCAGGGGGTTCAGGTGGTCCACCACATGAGCTTCCACGCTCCGCCCATCGTGGGAGAACACCGAGTTCTTGTCGTAGCGGTTATCGATGGCGGGTTTGAACACCGCCACGCTTTTCCTGGCGATGATGACGCGTTTGACGCGGCGGATCAGTTCTTCCGACTTGCCCGAGAACATGCTGCCGCAGATGACTTCAAGGTAACCCAAGGTCGCCACTCCTTACGGTTAATGGGAAACGGACGCGGAAACGCGGGCTGCGCCAAGGCCGGACAACGTCCACCCCTAGTGTCAGTCCAGGGTCGGCGGGACCAGGCCACGGCTGCGGACGTCGGCCAGGATGTGGTGGTTGGTGAGGTCCAGGTGAACGGGGGTCACGGAAATGAGGTTTTGCTTCAGCGCCGCCACGTCTGTGTCGGGCTCCTCGTGGTCCTCCTCCAGCGGCCCGCCGCCCAACCAGTAATACTCTTTTCCCCTGGGATCGACGCGTTTGTCGAAGATGTCCTCCCACTTCCGGATTCCCAGCTTGGTCACGGTCAGTCCGGCGATGTCCCGGGGGTTGATGGCCGGGACATTCACATTCAGCAAGGTGTTCTCCGGTAACGGGCGCTCCACTATCTCCGTGGCCACTTGGACGGCGACTTTCGCAGCGTAGGAGTAATCCAGGTTTTCAAAAGCGGCCAGGGAGATGGCCAGCCCCGGCACACCCAAGATGACGGCTTCCGCCGCCGCGGAAACGGTACCCGAATAAAGGACATCGGTGCCAAGGTTGGGACCGCGGTTGATGCCGGAAACGACGATGTCCGGCCGGCTGGGTACGAGGACGCGGATGCCGATCTTCGTGCAGTCCGCCGGCGTGCCGGAGCAGGCCCAGTACCGGACCGCCGGGCCACCGCTCAGGCCGCTCCCCGCCGCCGTTTCGCCCCCACTCCCGTTGGGAAAAGTCATGGGCTGCACCGACAAGGGTTGCAGCGTGGTGATGGCATGCCCGCAGGCGCTGCGTTCCTGATCGGGTGCGATCACATACGTGTCCGCACCCGCCGCCTCAAACTCCCGCCGCAAAGCCGCCAGGCCCTCGGCGTGGATACCGTCATCGTTGGTCAGAAGAACGATCATGCTCGTAGTCTACCCACCTAACTACCTGCGTTTTTCGGCCAGCGACGGGCCCGGCCAGCACACCGGCCGGGCCCGCGAACGCTGCCTCTTTGTCTACAAGATACCGCTCCAGGACTTCGAAACCCGTCCTAGATGTCGACGATGATTGAGGTTACTTCTTGCCCAGGATCTCGTTGACTTTGGCCGCCGCCGCGTCCAGAGCTTCCTTGGCCGTGGCTTTCTTTAGGACGGCCTTCTCCACGGCCCCGCTGATCTCGCTGCGGGCCTTATCCCAGGTGGAGAGGCGCGGGTCGATGGTGGAGACCTTAAGCTGGTCGGCGATGGCGTTCCAGTAAGGCTTCTGGGCCACCATGTCCTGCCAGGTCTTAGTCTTCGTCGCGGACTGCGCGACCGGGGTGTACCCGGTCTGCTGGGCCCAGTAGGCCTGAGGTTCCGCCGAGACCAGATACTTGATGAAGCGCCAGGCGGCTTCCTGCTCGGCCGGCTTGGCCTTGGCGAAGATGCCGACGTTGGTGCCCATGACGGTGCTGGCTTCAGCCTTGCCCTTGGGCATCTTGGCCACGGTCCAACCGTGCTTGCCCTTGGACAGGTTGTCGACGAAGGAGATGCCGGCGATAGAACCTTCATACATCGCGATCTGGCCGGGACCGAAGAGGTCGCTCTCGTATCCGGTGGCGATGCGGTAGGCGCTCTTCTCTTCCGTCATGTCGAGGAGGAACTGGAGGGCGTCGATGCCGGCCTGGCTGTTGAAGGCGGCCTTGCCGTCCTTATCCAGCCAGTCGCCGCCGTTCTGCTTCAGGAGGAAACCGAACTGGTCGACGTTGGCGCGATACCCGAAGCCGTAGACGCTCTTCTTGGGATCGGGGTCAATCTTCGAGAGGGACTTGGCCGTCGTCCGGAACTCGTCCCAGGTGGTCGGGATTTTCTTGACCAGGTCGGTGTTGACGAAGAGCACGTTGGTGCTCTTGTTCATGGGCATGGTCCAGATCTTGCCATCCCAGGTGTTCTGATCGCGGAAGACCTTGTAGATGTCTTCCAGTTCTTCTTTCTTCATCCCGTAGTTCGGGTTGTCGATGAAGGTCTGTATCGGCACCAGGGCCTTGGCGTCAATGTACGCGGCGGTCCAGTTCTCGTACTGCTGGGCCATGGTCGGCGGAGTGCCCGACGCCAGAGCCGCCGTCAACTTCGTGCTCAGGTCGCCGTAGCTGCCCTGGTAGACCAACTGGACTTCGATGTACTTCTCATTGGCCTTGTTGAAGTCGGCCACGATCTTCTTCAGAGCCGCTTCGTGCGGCCCGCTCATGGCGTGCCAGAACGTCACTACCGTCTTGCCCTTGATGGCCGAACCCTTGGACATCCCGCCGCTGCAGCCGGCCGTAGTGGCGACCATGGCCACGACTAGAGCGAGGACAATGGCCGCGGTCCAAAACCTCTTCATTCTCATTCCCCTTCCCCTCATAAGGTCAATGATCTCAAACCATGAAGCACGATGCCGTCGGTTGTTCGAACCAGCGCCCTACCCCCCTTCGAACAGGAGAAACCTACTTAAGCCCCGTCCTGGCGATGCCCTGGATGAACTGCTTCTGAGCCAGGAAGAACAGCACCAGGATGGGGAGCATCGAAAAAGCGGATGCCGCCATCAAGAGGTTGTAGGTGGTGCCCACCTCGGTACTGAAGTAGGTAAGCCCCACCGGAATGGTCCGCATGTTCGGCGTGTTGGTGACGATGAGTACCCACAGGAACGAGTTCCAACTGCCGATGAACTTGAAGAGGGCCACCGTGGTGACCACCGGTTTGGACAAGGGCAACACCACCCGCCACAGGAAGCGGAAGGTGCCACACCCGTCGATCTTTCCGGCATCGAAAAGCTCGTTCGGTAACTGGAGGAAGGCCTGCCGCATGAAGAAGATGCCGAAGACGCTGACGATCCAAGGGATAATCAGCGCCCAGTAAGTATCGATCCACGAGAGCCTGACCAGAGTGATGAAGTTGGGCACCAGAAGGACTTCGCCGGGCACCATGATGGACCCCAGAAGCAGCATGAACAGGGTGTTCTTCCCGAAGAAGTTCATGCGGGCGAAAGCGTAGGCGGCCATGGCGCAGGTGATGACCTCGAGCACCGTGGAGACCACCGCCACCACGATACTGTTGAAGAAATACCGGCCAAAGGGCGCGGTACGCCAGGCATCGACGTAGTTGTGCCAATGGATGGGCCACCAGATCCATTTGGGCGGGAAGACCGTCACTTCGTTCATGGGTTTGAGGGAGGTCACGATCATCCAGATAAAGGGGATGAGCATGATGAAAGCCCCGATGCCCAATGCGAGGTAGATGGCCCCGAGCGCCAGCGGGGACAGCCTACCGCCGGCTTCGCTCCGTTTCCTTCCCTTTCTCCGGGGCTGCGCCGGGAGGGCGACCGCTTGGGTCGTTGCTCCGGCTGCCGACTGAGCATCTGGCGCCATGTCCTCCACCTCCCCCGGCTCCTAAGAATAATGGATCCGGTTCCGTGAGACACGGAACTGGATCAGAGTCAGGGCGAAAATCAGAAGGAACAGGAGCCAGGCGCCGGCCGAGGCGTACCCCATCTCCCAGTCCCGGAAAGCTTTGTCGTAGATGAAGAAGACGATGGTGTACGCGCTGCGCAGAGGTCCCGATCCGGTGTTGAACAGGACGTAGATCTCCTGGAACACCTTGAAGGCGCCGATAGTCGAGATAATGGTGATGAAGAAGGTCGTCGGTGAAAGCAACGGCCACGTGATGTAACGGAACATCTGCCAGCCGGACGCCCCGTCCACCTTGGCCGCCTCATAGTACTCCTTATCGATGGACTGCAAGCCCGCCAGGAAAATGATGACATCGTAACCCAGGTGTCGCCAGATGCTCATAATGATGACGGCGGGCATGGCCAGAGCCGGCTCCGACAGCCACGGCAGGGACCGGATGTGGAACCAGCCCAAGATGTAGTTCATGAGGCCGTAGTCGGAGTGGAAGATCCACCGCCAGACCATAGAAATGGCCACCACCGAGGTGACGTGCGGCAGGAAGTACGAGACCCGGAAGAAAGATCGCAGGCGGATCTTGGCGTTCAGGAGCAAGGCCAGACCGAGGGCGATGACGATGCCCAGGGGCACGGTGCCGAGCACGTAGTACAGCGTGTTCTTGATACCCAGCCAGAACTCCTCGTCCTTGAACAGGAGGTCGGAGTAGTTCTTCAGGCCCACGAAAGTCTTGACCGGGCTGATCATGTCCCACTTGAAAAGCGAAAGCTCCAGGGACTTTATGACGGGCCAAAAGGAGAAGACCCCCAAAACCAGAAGGGCCGGGGAAAGGTAGAGGTAAGCCACTCCCGTCTCCCGCCAGAACTTGCGGCGGAGAGCCTTCCGCCGCTCCGGGCTGACGGGCGGGCGGCCGGCGGCATGATTGCCTTTCTTCCTCCGCCCGAGGTCCCGTGTCAGTGTGGGGTCGATGAAAGCCACGGTCTTACTCCTTGTCCGGTTCTCTTGGAGGCTTGGACAGGCGCTCCAACTCGTCCAGCAGGCCCCGAACTCGGCGGCGGGCCTGGTCCGTTTTCGCCTCATTCACGGTGATCTCGAAATCCAGGACTTTCCCTTCACGCGCCGCGGACGGGAGGAAGCGGGTCGGTATCAGGATCTGGTCCCGGCCATCCCGGGCATCCGCCGGCACCAGCACAGCTATGCCGTCCTCGAACCGGTCCACCGTAACCGTCAAAAGCATCCCTTTCACTCCTACTTGGTCGCGTCTTTACCGGTCAGGACCTGATAGGTCTTGCCGTCGCTGATGATCTTAATGGCACCGCCCACCATGTTGGTGGCGTAGACTTTGACGTTGCGCTTGGCCAGTTTCTCCAACGTCACGCCGTGGGGGTGCCCGTATTTGTTCCCCACCCCAGCCTGCAGCACGGCCACCTCGGGCTTCACGGCGTCCAGAAAAGGCTCGGTGCTCGACGAATAGCTGCCGTGGTGGCCAACTTTCAGCACCTGGGCCTTGAGGTCGGCGTGATGGTCCAGCATCTGCTGCTCCGCCCAGGCTTCGGCGTCCCCGGTGAACAGCATGCTGAAGTCCTTATAGACCAATTTGAAGACGATGGAGGAGTTGTTAATGTCGTCGGGCGGCGGGGCCGGCTCGTCGGTCGGGAAAAGGAAATTCAGGACCAGATTGTCCTCCACCTTCAGTTGCTGACCGGCCCGCGGTTTGGTGTAAGTGGTCTTACCCTCTTTCACCAGTTCCAAAGTCTTCGCCAGGAAGGACTCATAGAGCGAGGTCGTATGCTCTTTCCCACTGTCGTAGACGTTCTTCACCGGGAAGTGCTCCAAGAGGTACGTGGCTCCGCCCACGTGGTCGGCATGCGGATGAGTGACAATGAAGTAGTCCACCTGCTTGACTTTCTTGCTCTGCAGGAACTTGGTGACGGTGGTGGCCTCCACACCGGCATCGACCACGATGTTCTTCCCGCCAGGGGTTTGGATGAGCATGCCGTCGCCCTGGCCCACATCGATCAGGTATACAGCGAGCTTGCCGCGGGATGAAGCTCCAAGAGCCTGGCAGGAAGTGATGGCGAGGGACCCGGCGATCAGGACCAGCGCCAGGAAAGCCACAAATAGAGCTGCGCGGCGGCGAGGTACGCGCAAAGCGTCTCAACTCCAGGTCAACGTGAAAACGTTTGCCCCGGATCGGGGTCCGGGTTTCACACACGGCTCGGGGGTCACTGTTTCGACAAAAATCAGCCGCTGTCCTGCCACAAAATCGTGCGACAATGGCCTACCAGACCCAGATCTCCACCTTCTTCTGGTCGTCTCCGGCCACTTCCACGATCTTCCCGGAGCCGCCCGTGCGAAGGAAAGAGGCCAGCACAGGGCCCACGGGGATTTTAGCCAGGTCGATGCCACCGGTATCTCCGGCGTGGCGCGCCGCGATGCGCAGGCCCCACTGGGCGAGGGGGATAGCCGGCCAGAGGAGCGGCAGTGGCAAGGGGATCGTCAGGCGACGGCCGCGTCCGGAATCGACAATCCGGATCAGCATGAGCCAGGCGAAATGGGTTTGGGAGGCACGGCGGCGGGCGACCAGGTTCGCTTTTTCCTGGTCGGCGGCCAACCGTTTCAGGAGGCGGGCGGCCTTCTCACTGCTGATGCGGCCGGCGCCCACCTGGGCCAGGATCTGGGCGCGGCGTTCCGCCAAGTTCGGCTCCTGGCTCGGCGACATGATGCGGGCCTCCTTTGCTTTGATCAGCGGTCGGGCGCCACGGGTGCGTCCGTCGGCTTTGCTTTCCCCTTGTCGATGGCGTTTTCCTTCCGGTAGGATAGGTGCGGTGGAGACGCGGCAACCTTGATTCCGAGTCGGGGAGGAACGGCAAGCTTGACCAGAAGACTCCTGAAAGGCATAGTGGTGACCGTAGTCACGGCGGCTGCTCTTTTCCTGGTCTTCTTCTTCGGACGGGAGTACATCCGCAACTACGCCTTCCGTCTGCAGATGTCGTCTTTCGCCGAGCCGCCTGCCGGCTCCCGCGTCCTGGTCATCGCCCCGCACCCCGACGACGAGACTCTCGGTCCGGGAATCCTGCTGTCGCGGCTGGCGAAAAAGGGTGTCCAGGTGCGGGTGGTGGTCATGACCAACGGCGATGGCTTCACCGACGCGCTGGCCATCAGCTACCACGAGCTGAAGCCGAGGCGTCAGGACTACCTCAGCTTTGGCTACATGCGCCAGAAGGAGACTCTGGCCGCCATGAGCCTTCTCGGGATACCGAAGAACGACGTCATCTTCCTCGGTTACCCTGACGGCGGCCTCCTACACCTCTGGAGCGCCGACAACTGGACCAAGCCGTATACCAGCCTGAGGACCGGCCAGGACCATAACCCCTACACCAACGCCCCTTCCCCCGGCGCCCCATATACCGGCACCAGCGTGGTCGACGACCTGACCCGTATCTTCCAGGATTTCAAACCCCAGTACGTGATCTACCCGCACCCCAACGACCGTCACCCGGACCACCTGGCTGCCTACTGTTTCACCAGGTACGTCCTAAACAAACTGGGTGTTCAGGCGCAGCAGTTCGAGTACCTCGTGCACCGGGGGGACTGGCCTGTCCTGTTCGCCCGCCACCAGAGTATGTTCCTGGTGCCTCCGCGCACTCTGGTGATTAACAACACCGACTGGTACGCTTTCACATTGACCAGTCAGGAGATCAAGGAGAAGGCTCAGGCCATCCACAAGTACACGTCGCAGATCCGGGTCATGGGCCCGCGCCTGACAGCCTTCGACCGGAAGAACGAGCTTTTCGCGGTGTTCAAGGATGGCGCCATTCCGACCATTGATCAGCCATCGGCGCCGGCTGCCACTACCGGAACGGGTGTGGCCACTGCTAGATCTTCCGCCGGCCTCGCCCGCGGACCATCCAACCCCGACTACCACAAATACCTCTTGGAGCAGGACCCCATCTCCGATGTCCTGTTCTCCACCATCGAGGGCTCCGGAGACCTGGTGGGCCTGTACGGCTATAGGGACAAAGCGGGCGCCTTTCACTTCTTTCTCGATGCGCGGGAGCACGTGCGGGCCGACACCAGGTACGTCTTGGACATGATCACCTATCACGGCACAGTGGAGACCGGGCGCATCGTGGTGAACAGCCACGACGGCCAGGCCACCGGGTCGGTGACTCGCGCCCAGGGAGCCGGCCTTTCGGAGGAGAGCATCACCGGCGTGACCGTCGGAACCTTCGGGCACACGGTCGAGATAGCCATCCCCGCCAAGTACCTGGCAGGGACGGACCGCTACTTCATCGGGGCCACTTCCTACTCCTTCGGCTTCAGGATGGACAGCATGGCCTGGAGGTTCTACGTTCTAGAATAGGCCGGGCCCGGGCCGGGCTCGGCCTAGGTCGGTTCGTCACCGTCTTGGCGGTTCCGTCGTCGGTGGACAGGCCCGGCGGCGCGGTGCTAAGATGGGCCTGATATCTGGCCTACTTCCACCGTCGGGGTGATGGGATGCGCTGCGTGATCGGACTCTTGCCAGGGAATGCCCCAGGGGAATACGCCCCCGTCATGATGCTGGACTTCGCTGACGAAGTCGAGGCGTCGGCCTACGCCACCTTGATCCGGACGGAGCAAACCGGGGAACAGACTCTGAAGGTCAAGGGACCCGACATCTTCATGGGGGATTTCGCGGTCAAGGCCGCGCTCTTCGATCACCCCGAAGACCCCGAACTGGCCGTGGCTGAGGCCTGGCTCTCACCCGGGTCGCGCTGGACCGACACTTTCTACGCCCGGAGCACTGCCCCGCGGATGCTGGCCCTGGCTTTCGCCGGCGCCCTGGCCACGCTGGGGAACTTCACTTTCGTTGTCTCGGTAAAAGGCGATCCCCGCTGGGAGCTGCTTTCGCTGGTGAAATACAACCTCAAACCGCATCTGCGCCCCCCAACGAAGGAAGAGCGCGGCGAGGCTTAGGCTCTGCTCTTTTAGTTCCTGCTCTCCTTCCGACCGATCCGGGCGGAGAACGTCAGCGCCACCCCCGCCACCAGAAAGACGACCGCCAGACCGTCCAGCACAGGCGAGGCTTTCCTGGTCGCCAGCGCCACCCGGGCGCGGGGGATCAACGCTTCCGACAGCACCTTGCCAGTGGCTCCGCGTGGCCGGGGAAGACCGGCGAGAGCGGCTACCGTAGGTGCGATGTCGGCCGTGGTAGCCCCGCGGATGATCGCGCCGGGGCGTATGCCGGGCCCGGAGAGGACCAGCGGCACCAGGAAGTTGGTGGTCTCGGTCCCGCTGTGACCCGTCCCCGTCATCCCGTGGTCCGCCGTGATGACCAAGAGCGTACGGTTCTGCAGGCCGGCGGCCTGCAGGTGGTCCCGCAACCAGTCGACGGCCTCGCCGGCTCCGACGATGGCATCCTCGTACTGCTGAGTGTCGTTCCCATAGGCGTGACCATTGCTGTCGGGCAAGGGAAGGAGGCAGAAACTCAGTGTGGGCCGGGTCCGATCGAACTCGGCCCAGAAAGCCCGCACCGGCGGCAGGCTGCCCTCGGGCTGTGGCAAGGTGGCGTAGTTGGTGGTGTTCAGGACCACCGTGGCTGACCGCTCCAGGCCCTTCAGGCGGCCGGCCTTGCTGTCGACGAATACCGACTTCCCCCCGCTCTTGGCGACGACATCGAAAAGGGTCTCCACAGAGAGGCCGGTGGCCGGCACGGAGAAACCAAACGCCTCTGGAGCAGCACCGGAGAAGATCACCGAGTGCCCTTCGGGGGTGCGGGCGTATAGTGTGCGCGTCCCTTCTCCCACGGCGCCGGAACGGGCCAGTTCGGACACGGCGGGCATCCGAGGAAGGAGCTTGGCGAAAGTGTCCGCCCGTGTCCCATCGAAGGTAAGGATGATGGTGTGGGCCACAGGCGGCATCAGCGCCCGCGGCGCCACGTTTGCGGCCAGCGCCAGAACGATGCCGGTGATCAGGAGGGCGGCGGTCAGACGACGGCGATTTGTGCTCTGCGGTTTCATATTGATCTTCTTCGGTTTGGCAATACCTTTCCCCTCCCCCCATAAGCTTTCCTGGTGGAGGTGGGCGGCTGATGTCGAGGACGAACCGGCGCACCCGGACCCGGTCCGCGTGGTCAGACGCGTGGCTTAGACGACCGCCCAGGGCCGGCAGGGCTCCCGGACCGAAAGTGGCCTTGGCCCTTCTGACCGTCGGGGCCCTGGTCATCTTCGGATATGGGGCGTGGCTGGCGCTGGGACCGATGGCGGCGGCTACTCAGCTCACGGTCGCTGAGGGTGGTCTCCCCCTCCGCCCCACCCTGACCCTTTCCTTCTCTGGAGCAGTGTCCCCCGACTCGGTAATGGAAGCTCTGCGAACGGACCCTCCTTTTCGTTGGAGTAGCGCGTGGTCCGGGTCTGATCTGGTCCTTCAGGCCGAAGAACGCCTACGGCCTCAAACCACCTACTTCCTCAAGCTAAGGAGAGGAGCCAAGGACCGTCACGGACGCCCACTGATGGGTGTGCGGCGCTGGGCCTTCACCATGCCGCCGTTGGACCGTGCCCTCCTGACCCTCGGTGGCTATGCCACCCCCGCCCCCCAGGGCGATGCCCGCCCTTTCACCGGCGTAAGCGACTTGGTCAGCGGCGCCCACGCGGCGTGGTGTATGCTGCGCCCGGATCGACCGGACGCCGCATATCTGGAGATGGCGGCAACGGCCCTGCGGGACGCCGGTTTCTCGGCCGTCGGCTTCAGCCTGGGGGCAGCCGCCGACCTTCAGACCCTGGAGGTCTTCCAACAGCGTGATTTGGCGGCAACCGCCCCAGAACCCATGGCGGGCCCGGCCATCGTGGACCTGGGCGGGTTCGCCGTAGGGTTCCTGGCTCTGGATACTTCCGGGGCCACACCAGACGCGGTGAGGCAGGCCAGACACCTAGCCGACATTCTCGCAGTCGTGGTCGATTCGGGGCCAGACCCACGGGCAACAGGCGCACCCGCGCCGGCCCAGCGCAGCCTGGCCAAGTCGCTCCTGGACGCCGGAGCCGACCTGGTAGTCATGGACGTGGCGGCCGCACCGATGGGTGTGGAGGTGTACCGGGAGAGGGCCATCATCTACGGGCTCGGCCCCTTGGCTACGGCGGCGCCCTGGAACATCGCGGGCGGCCGTTACTCCGTCCTGGCCCTTGTCACTACCGGTGCCTCTGGTGTGGAAGCCCTTGCTCTGGTCCCCCTGGATCTAGCAGGAGGAGTGCCTTCTGAACTGGCAGGCGACCAAGCCCGGGTCTTCCTGGATAGTCTGGGCCGTCAGAGCCAATCATGGGGGACGAAGTCGATAGTGGCCGGCTCCCGGCTGCAGATCTCCGGCCTGCGTCCCCGCAAACCTTAGCGGGCCGCCATGGAACCCGTGAATTCCGCGATCTTCTCGGCAATGACGGCGGCGCCCAATCCCCGCCGTTCGACTTTCCCCCAAATCACCAAAGGTGGCGCGGGGTCGGAGAAAATGAACTTCCCAAAACGCTGATAGATGTGCTCGAAAACCGTTACATCCGCCAAGCCGAACTCATCTTCCAGACTCAGGAAGACAATGGTCTTCCCACTCTTGGTCGGTGGACGGTGAGGCCTCACCGGAAACCCGGCTATCTTCACACGGGTGCCGGGACGGGCGGAACGGACTTCCTTGGTGCTGCGGTAGCCCCGGCCCGCCAGCCCCTCCCGGAAGAACTGCATGAAATGACCTCCCGAATTGATGCCGAGCAGGTCGTATTCCATAACGAACTTCTCTTTCAAGGAAAAGTCGGCCGGCGCGGCCCGTTCCACCCGCTCCACCCCTCCGTCCGTATCTGGCAACGGCGCCAGAAAGAACCCCTGACCGTCGGCGGCCAGAACGGCGCGGGCGGCGGCCACGGCGGTATCCAGACGCCAGAGGAGGGCCTTGCGGTTGCCCTCCAGGGAGTCAAAGGCTCCCGCACGGATGAGGTTCTCCACCACATCCCGCTCCAGCCCACCGAACCGCCCCACTCGCGGGCAGAACTCCTCCAGAGACCGAAAAGGGCCGGCCCCGGGCTCGTCGCGCGCCTGCAGGATGGCCTCCAGAGAGGCGGCGGTCATCCCCTTCAACTGCTTCAAGGAAAGGCGGATGGCCTTCTCCTCGACCCCGAAACTTTCACCGCTCCGGTTGATGTCTAGCGGCAGGAACCCGACCCCCCGCCGCCGGGCTTCCACTGCCAGCGTCTGCGGCGGGTAATACCCCATAGGCTGATTGCTTAGGATCGCGGCGAAGAACTCCGCTGGGTAATGCCGAACCAAATAGGCCGTCTTGTAGGCCGTGTTAGCGAAGGCGGCGGCATGGGCCTCGCAAAAGCCGTAGCTGGCATATCCCACCATGGAAGCGAAGATCTGGTCGGCCACCGCCTTTTCCACGCCCAGGGCCACGGCCCGCTCCACGAATTCCTCGCCGATGGCCTGCATGTCCTTGAAAGAGCGGCCGTGGCTCATCACCCGGCGCAGGCGGTCGGCATCTCCGGGGGAAAACCCGGCGATGGAGTTAGCTATCTCGATGACCTGCTCCTGAAAGAGGACCACGCCGAAGGTCTTCCCTAAAATGGGTTCTAGCTTCGGATGGAGGTAAGTCACCGGTTCCTTCCCCTGACGCCGGGCGATGAACGGCTCCACCATGTTCCCCTTGATGGGGCCGGGCCGGATGATGGCCACGCTGGCCACGATATCCTCGAAGTTATCCGCGTGCAATCGGGACTGTAAGGCCCGCTGGGCCGGGCTTTCTAGTTGAAAGACGCCGATGGTCTCTCCCCGGTTGATCATCCGGTAGGTGTCCCGGTCTCCTTGTGGAATCCGGTCGTAGTCGAACCGCTGACTCCGGGCCGCACCCTTACCCCCGGACCTCTCTTGCCCCTTTTCGATAGACCGTATGGCGTCGTCCACCGCCCCCAGGGTCCTTAGACATAAAAGGTCCAACTTAACAAGGCCCAGATCCTCGATGTCGTCTTTGTCAAACTGGGTGACCACCACTCCTTTGGCCGACATTTGTAGCGGAGTAACGTTCGTTAGCTCTTCGCGACAAATGACCACCCCGCCCAAATGAGTGCCAAGGAACCTGGGGAAACCGGACACGGCGGCGCACGCTTTCGAGATGGCCTGGAACTTATGCAAGGGTAGCCCCGCATCGCGGATCTCGGGCACCGCCTCAAAGGCTTTCGCCAGATCGTCGGCGTAGTAATAGGGCACCCTTTTCGCCAGAGCGTCCACGTCTTCTTCCGGCAGCCCCATGGCTTTTCCGAAATCCCGGATGGCCGAACGGGCGTGGAAGGTGCTATAAGTAGCCACGGTGGCGACCCGGGAAGCCCCATATTTTTCGTAGACATAACGTGTCGCTTCATCCCGCCGGCGGGAATCGAAGTCGATATCGATATCCGGCTTCTCCGCCCTCTCCATACTGAGAAAGCGTTCGAAGAGCAATCCGCGGCGGATGGAGTCCACGTCGGTGATGAAGAGGCAATAGGCTACCGCCGAGTCGGCGGCCGATCCTCTGCCCGCATATCTGATTCCCTGCCTTCGCGCGAAGGCAGCCACGTCCCATACCAGAAGGAAGTAGTCCTCGAACCCCAGGCGCGTGATTATGTCAAGTTCATGGTCCAAGCGCCGGCGCACACTCTCCGTTAGTTTCGCGTAGCGCCGCACCGCACCATCGTAGACCAATCGCCGCAGATAGCCGGCGGAGTCCTGACCATCCGGGGACTGGAAGGACGGAAACAAGCTTTTCTCCAAGACCAGGGCCGGACGGCAGCGTTCCGCCACCTCCACCGCGTGATCCAATGCTCCGGGATAGTCGGCGAAAACTTCCGCCATTTCCTCCGCGCTTTTCAGGTAGTTCTCAGCGTTCAACCTCCTCTCCGGATGGACATCGTCCACCCTGGTCAGGGTGCGCACGCACGTCAGGAGATCGTGGACGGGGAAGTCTTCTTTAGCCCGGAAATGCACATTATTTGTAGCCACCAGAGGCAACGACAAACGCTCGCCCAGCTCCGCCAGGGCGGCATTCAACCCGCGACTTCCCGGCAGAAGCGTCCCCTCCAGTTCCAGGAGGAAATCCCGGGGGGCAAAACAGCGGCTCAGATCTTCCGCGCTTTTCAAAGCCCCGGACCAATCTCCTCTGAGGATTGCCTGGGGGATGCGTCCCCGGCGGCAACCCGACAAGCCGATGAGCCGACCCGGCGCTTCCTTTGCCAGCACTTCCAAGGAGAGCCGCGGTTCCTGCCGGGCGCTCCCCAGATGTGCGGCGGTCAGGCACCGACAGAGAGCGGCATAGCCTTCCGGTCCGTCCGCTAACAGGACCAGGTGCGATCCATCGTCCAATGTCACTTCGGCCCCTTGGATGGGAGCGATGCCCGCCTTCTTCGCCGCTTTCTGAAACCGTACCGTCGCGCTGACGTTATCGTGGTCGGTACAGGCCAGCGCTGGCTGTCCCATTTCCGCTGCCCCATTTACCAGGCCTTCAATGTCCGTCGCCCCGTCCAGGAAAGAAAAAGGGCTGTGGGCATGCAGGTGAACGAAACGGCGTCGTCTGCCCATCGCCTTTCCCATGGATACCTACCTCAACCAAACACAGCCGAATACGAGGTAAAGGGTGGCCGCCAGCGAGACGGCCCCAATGGCGTAAGGCAAGATGGACCGGATGTGGCCGGCCAGGTTTAGCTCCATCAGCGAGGCCGATAGCATCGGCGTTTCGCCGAGAGGTGAGGCGCAATCTCCCACCGACCCACCTGCCAGGACCGCTCCCACCAATAAAGCCTCTCCCAGACCTCCGCCAATCGCCACCGCCTTTCCCAGGCTGAGGGCGGCCGGCATCAGCAGGCCCCAGGTGGCCCAGGACGAACCGATCACGTAAGAAACACCCGCCCCCAGAAGGAAGACCAAAACAGGGAGAAGGGCTGCCGGAAGGCCACCGGCCGTCCCCGCGGCCACCAGTTTGGAGAACCCCAGGCCTTCCGTGACTCTGGAGAGGCTCCAAGCCAAGACAAGGATGACAATCGGCGGCAGCAGCTCCATCCCTCCGTGGAGAAGGGCTTTCTCCAGATTTCCCGGCCCGATCCCCTGCGCTAGGTAAAACAGGCCCGCCACCGCCACGGTTAACAGGGCCGCCAGGAAGATGGACCTTTCGAAGTCGGCGTTCAGGAGAATTGACATGAGTCCGGGACCTTTACCTGACCCCGTACGGGCCAGGAAGAGGGCGGTGGCCGCCAAAAGAAATCCCAGCGGGACGATGAGGTTCAGCGGGTTGGGCCGGAGCACCGGCTCGCTGCGTTGGTGTTCGGCTTCCTCTTTCTCATGGACACCTTTTTCGGGCACGACATGCGGGTGTTTGCCACCGATCTTCTCGCCGGTGGCCTTTTCCTTCTTAGGTCCGAAACCGGGCCATAGGAGCCCCAAGGCTGTCAGGACCATCAAGATAGAGAAGAAGTTGAACGGCAGGCTGTGCAAGTAAAGACCGAACGAGGAGGCACTGCTCCCAATTTGCTGCAGAGCGCCGGCCACCAGGGCTACCACGTAGCCCACATATGTGGTGGCTACGGGGACCAAAGCCACCAATTGGGAAGAGGTGATAGTTACAGTCATGGCAAGCCTGGTTTTCGACCCTCCTTCTCTCTCCAGAATGGGCTTGGCGACGGTGCCTGTGGCAATGGCATGGAAGCAGCAGTCAATGAAGGTCAGCGGCGTCAAGTACCATACACTGAGTTGTGCCGCCCTGTTACCCCGCACGTAGCGGTCCATCAGTCCGGTGAACCCCTTGATCCCTCCGGAAAGGGACATCATCTCGGTCAGAGATCCAAAAAGGAAAAGGAAAAGAATGATGACGGCGTTATTGGCCTCCGTCAGTGATGAAAGGATGAACTCTCCGGCCTTCTCCAGACCAGCCACCAGTCCGCCGGCCAGGAGCCAGGACCCTGCCAGGACTCCCGCGGCGAGCGATATGATGACCCTTCGGGTAACCAGGACCGCCACCAGAGTCAGGGCCGGCGGTAGAATGGAAGACCAAGTGTTCATCACTTCCTAGGATGGCCCGTGGTCCGGCTCAATCGTAGGTCTTATAGACATGCCACCCGCGATCGCTGTGGAAAAGTTCGACCGTTCCGCCGCCGGTCGTCAACAAGCGCACGAAGGTCTTTTCCTCTTCACCGTCCCACCATTCTCCGGTGTCTTTCCAGACGTCTAATATCTTCTCCACCCTGAAATTCCGGCCGCGCCAGCCGAAAACCCTGGGCACGCCCGCCGCCAAAGCAGCACGGCCTCCCGGTCCCCGTCCTTCAAAAGCGGCCAGGCATTCCACAGGTGATCCGTCGCGCCAGATGGGACCCATGGTTCAATCTCCAGGAGCGGTCGGCGGACCTTTTTCCAGAACCACTTTAGAACGGTAGGGATCGTAAATAGCCAGCATCTTCTCCCGGCGCGGTTCGGTGAACTCCCTTCCCAGTTTGACCGCCTGACCTGGGAATTTAAGGTTTATGGATGCGATGGCGTTATCTAGCCCGCTCCTGATACGGCCGGCCTCCGTGGTGCGGGCCGGGCCGGCCCCCGCCGCAAAGAGTTCCAGCTGATGGGCCTGGGGGACCACCAGTTCCCTGGCCGTGGCCAGAATACTCTCCAGGACCGGCTTCCTCTCCTTCGACAACACTTCGGTGAGTAAACCCTGGATGACCCTGGCCACTTCACCTTCGTGGTGCCAGGGTTTAGCGGAAAATCGCCGGAACAGGCGTCGCCCTCCCGGAAGAAGGTAAACCTCGAGATATAGGCAACCTTTTCCTTCGGCCCGCAGTTTAGCAGCCAAACCCGCCGCTATTCTCTCTCCCAGCGCCGGAAGGGCCGCCAGAGCTGCTTCTCCTTCCAGTTCTTCCGCCAGGCTCGTCTCCTCGGTGATCTGCCCCGGCGGATAAGCCGCCGAAACCACGCGCCCGTCTGACCCAAGGGCGGCAGCCCGCGCCAGCGCCCCCCGTCCACCAAACCGTGTTAAAAGCGTAGTCTCTGGGATCTCTAAGAGTTCACCGGCGGTCCTCACACCCAAGCGCGCCAGGTCATCTTCAAAACCCTCTGGGATAAGGGCCAGATGTCTTAGGGGCAGGTTCCGTAGGAAAGCCCTTTCCGAACCGGGAGGGATCTCTGTCTTATAGACGCCACTCAGTTCACCGGTC
Organism: Bacillota bacterium; assembly: GCA_021791495.1. Taxonomy (GTDB): domain Bacteria; phylum Bacillota; class Sulfobacillia; order JAJYWN01; family JAJYWN01; genus JAJYWN01. The sequence goes on along the minus strand of JAJYWN010000018.1, from coordinate 36,417 downwards.
CGTGGCGGTTTATCCATGGCCAACCTCACCGCCGACCAGGCCAGCCCCTTGTTTTCCGCAACCCCCGCATAAACCCGCCAACCCAGGTCGGGCACAAAAGAGGTCAGCAAGTCGTCAATGGCTTTCCGCCAATCCCCGGCCCAGCGCAAATCCAGATAAACCTCGCCGGGGCCTGCCGGTTCCACCCATGGTGTCATAGAAAGACAACGGTCTCCCAGGTCCCGTTCCAATCTCCCAAGGAGAGCCTGGTCCACTTCGGTGTACCTGGCTGCCGGGGTCGCGTGACGCGCCGCTCGCACTGTCTGCCCCATCCAAACGCCCAGACTGGCCGCGGCTTCGGAAACGTCTTCCACCCGATGGTGCTTCACCACCACGACAGGCTGACCGGGCCATGGCTCCCGTCCTTCCTCCGCGGCGGCCTGAACTTGAAAGCCCATCAAGTGAAGGAAGACCACCGGCAAATCGCTCACCACCTCGAAATGTCGCCAGTGACAAATAAACCCCCGGAAGGGGACCTCTGGAGAACTGACGTTCGGTCTCTATAGCGAACATTTGTTCGCTAATTGGATTATAACCCTCCTTGTCACTGGGGTCAACAAAAAAGGGCGGGCCTTGCGTCGCCGCCCCCTTGGTAGGTGGGATTCACTCTATCCGCGATATCTCATCCGAGAGATCCTTGGGAATGCCGAACACCGCATACTTGACCATTACCTTAAAACGCCCTTCGGCCGCGGCTACCAGTCTCCGCCACGAAGGCTTCATCTTTAGCAGCATCATGCCCAGTAGCGACGCGGAAAAGGCCAGTTCCCGCCCCCTCCCAAGCATCGCGTTGAGCGCCGGTATCCCGGCGAAGGTCAGACCCAAGGCGAAACTGACGTTACGCGCCAAAAGGAGTCCGCTACCCAAAAAGCCCAACACCACCATAGTTTCGTTCCACTGGGAAAACAACATCACGCCAAGGCTCGTGGCGGCACCTTTCCCACCGTGGAAACCCAGGAATATCGGCCAGTTATGACCCGCCACCGCCAGAAGGCCACAATAAAACACGGCCGCTTCCCCAAGGCCGTCAGCCCGTGCCAGAGCCACGGCGGCGGCGCCTTTACCTGCATCGATGAGGAAAGTCAGGGCCCCCCAGAAAGGGCCCAGGATCTTGAAAGCGTTGAGGGCGCCCATGTTGCGGAAGCCGCACTTACGAATGTCCAGCTTCTTCCGCCAACGCCCGAGAAGATAGGCCGTGGGGATGGAACCCAGAAGGTAGCTCGAAATGGCCACTTGAAACATGGGCCGCCCTCCCTCGAGAAACGGGATGCCACGCGGTCGCCTGTGGCGAGTTCTGCCTGCCTTGTGTTCTGGTTGCCTTGCGCTCCGGTCTAAATGCTTTTCAGTACGCCGATGAACGGAAGGTTTCTGAGCTTCTGTTTGTAGTCCAGCCCATAGCCCACCACGTATTCGTCTTTCACGGTGAAGCCCTTGTACCTGATGGGCAATTCCACCAGGTGTTGCTCGGGCCGGTCCAGGAGAGTGCATACGGCCAGGCTGGCGGGGTTCCGCGCCCGCAACGTCTTCAACAGATACGCCAGAGTCAGTCCGGAGTTAACGATGTCTTCGACCACCAGGACGTGACGCCCTCCTACATCCTCGTCCAAGTCCTTGATGATGCGGACCACGCCGCCGCTCTGGTCCCGTGACCCGTAGGAAGTGATGGCCATGACGCCGATGGTGACCGGCAGGTCGATGGCTCGCGCCAAATCGGCCAGGAAAAACAGGGACCCCCGCAAGACTGACACAAGGACCAGATCCTGCCCGGCGTAGTCCGCAGTGATGGCCCGTCCCATGTTCACCACGGTGCGCTCGATTTCCTCGGCCGGAAAAAGGACCCTTTCGATCTCTCCCGTCACGGAACTCCCCCCGTAGCAGGCATTATTCAGTCCGAGTGGTGGTCCACCGCTTTCCCAAACCAAATGTTATCATAGTGGACAGGCCTTACACCACAGAAGGACAACCTTGTTACCGCATAACCTTTTGTCGAAACATTTATAAAACTTTCTGCTGCAAATCCATTGACCCTTCCGCCTTCCGCCCGCATAATAAGAACTACCCCGAGCAGTCAACGCCTCACTCGGTTCCGCTGGGGAGCAAGACGACGGTTGGTTTCGATGGCGGACTCCGCTGAGCCGCAAGGCTCTGGCGGGAAAAGCCGGAGATGATCGGCCGGACGAGGTTCCTCCAGAGGCTCCGGGGACGCGGTCGGCCCGATGCCCGGCGGAAGGTGCCCCAGGTGCGAGGTCGGTTGACCTCCCCGATTGGCCGAAAGGTTAATTAGGGAAGAAAGCCGGCGGAACGCCGAAGGCCCTCTCCACAAGGTCACGGGTGGAACCGGTAACGGGCGACGGCCCAGTGGGCCGGTCGGGCGAGGTTTCCGGTATCGACGGATGCCGGGAGCGCGCGCGGCAGGTGCACAATAGCGGGCAGTCGGACCGGGCCGGGAAGCTTCAGGGCAAGCCTTTCCAAGGGTACTTGAGGTTGGTGGGCAGGTCGACGTCGTGCATGCCGACGGCGGGCCGCAAACCGGCGGAAGGTACGGAGCTCCGGAAGGCTGCTGGAAGCGACCGGGCGAGGGTTGCTCGGGGTACTATTTTGTCTTTTTCTCGGTGATGCCGAACCGCCGTAACAGATTGCGATAGTCGCGGCCGTAAATGACCTTGAGATTGATGTCCGGGTACCTCTCCCGAAACTCCCTGACCTTCCGGTTCTTCCGCGCGACCAGAGTCTGCTTTAGCGTTGTCAGCTCCAGGTAGAGATCGAAGTCCGGCAGGAAGAAATCGGGTGTGAACGCCTCGATCACGCGCCCGTCGGTGTCCAGACGGACGGGGAAAGTACGCGGTTCATACTCCCAGCGTATTTGGTAGAAATCCAGCAGCCGGGCCAGCTCCTCTTCGCTCGGATGGGCGAAAACCATTCCCCGCCTCTCCAACCTTCCGCTCCGTGGCCGGCCTTTTCTCCGCCGCACCCCGCGAACGGCCAGGGCGCCGGCGACCACGTCGAAGGCTTCATGGACGTCAAAACGGTCGAGATTGACCACTAGATCCAGGCCGTCCGGACACTGGTCAGTTCCCACTTCACCCGAGACCACACCGACGGACAGCGTCACCGCCCGCTCCGGCCTGGCCGGCGCCCCCGGCCCGCCGCCCCATAGAAAGACGCCGCCCTCCCCGGCCGCCTGCCCGCCCACCACCTGCTCCGACAAGTCGAACCGCCTGATGATCAAACCCGCCAGAAGCTCGCCCAAGCCCGGCGAGGATTCCCAGATTGCGATCAAGGGCAACAGGCAGTCCCTCCCGCCAGGCACGCCGTAGACATTCGCATTCGTGCCGGGATCAACACACCTCTCACCAGATTTCTCGCCCCTTCCGGCCTATCCTTCCCGGCATCAGGATGATAGCCTGCCAGCTTTGCCAAACTATGGCCGAACGAGGATAGACCACCGAGGAGGGCCGCACGTGTCAAAGGGTACCATCATGCGGGAAGTGAACCGGGCCAAGCTCTGGCACCACGTTGAAACCCTCTCCGCCCTGGACGACCGCGCTTCCGGGAGTGAGGGAGAAAGCTTGGCGGTAGACTACATCGTCAAGGAGTTGGCCGCTGACGGGATCTCCGTCAAGGAGTACCGCTTCCCCGCCTATCTCTCCTATCCCGGACCGGCCGGCGTGGACGCCGGCGCCGGACGCGCCGGGGCCATCACTCACCCTTTTTCGGCCGCCACCGGGTCCGATGGCCTGGCGGCCCGCGCCGTCTACCTGGGCGCGAATCTGGCTGCCCCGGCGACCGGGTCCGTCCGCGGGCACATCGCCATTTTCGACGGTGCCGCCGACTCTCTCCTTGTCCACGCCGCCTCCGCCGCGGGTGCCGTGGGAGCAGTCTTCATTAGCGGCGACGACGTCCTGCACGAGGTCAATGTTAGCCCAGTCTGGGGTACCCCGACCCCCGAGACGGCCGCCGACATTCCTCCCATCCCCGTGGTCTCCGTGGGCCGGACGTTGGGCGAGGCCTTGGTAGAAAGGGGCACGGGCGCCTCCATCCGCATTTGGGCGGAGCCCGTCCGGTCCATCCACCAGCTGAGGCTCCCGGTGGCCGAAATCCCCGGCAGGCGGGATTTCTTTGTATTAGTGGGCACCCACCTGGACGCCTGGAACGGCGGCGTAACCGATAACGCCACCGGCGATGCCATGGCCCTGGAATTGGCGCGCCTGTTCGCGGACCATCGTGACCTTCTCGAATACGGCCTGCGCCTAGCCTGGTGGCCGGGGCACGTGAACGGCAAGTATGCCGGTTCGACCTGGTACGTCGACAACGTCTGGGCGGAGCTGAGGGCTGGGGCTATCGCCTACGTCAATATCGACTCCCCGGGCGCCAAAGGAGCCACCTCCTACCGGCCGGTGGCCTCAGCCGAATTGGAAGGTGTGGCTCTGGAGGCCGTCCACCTGTTTGAAGGGAAGAGTGAGGCGGTTCTCCGCGCCGGCCGCAACGCGGACCAATCTTTCCGTGGGCTGGGCCTCCCCTCCCTGGCCATCTACTCTGTGTCGCCATCGAAAAAGACTGTTCTGAGGGGCGTCACCGGCGGCGTGGGTACCGCCTCGGTGACGGTCGTGGCTGCCCAGGCACCTGACGGGGAAGGAGCCGGCACGACCAAGGGCGGGGCGCGGCCCAACTCCGGTCGGACCACCGGTGACGAAGGCGGCGACCCCTGGTGGTGGCACAACCCAACCGATACCCTTGACAAGGCCGACACCGACCTCCTTCAACGTGACACGCAGCTATACGCCGCGGCGCTCTCCGACCTGTGCCGGCTGGGGCCCCAGGCTCTCGATCTGGAGAACCTGGCCGCGGAAGTGCTGGCGGTCCTCGGACAGTACCAGGAGATGGGGCAAGGCGGCCTGTTCAACCTCGGAGAAAGCCTGCGCGCCGCCGGAGACTTCAGGCTGGCCACCGCCGATCTCAAGGACGCCCTCTCGCTATCCCCCGAGAACGATGGTGCTAAGTACCTCCGCGGCCTGGACGGCCTGGTCCTGGCCGCGACCAGGGCCGTCAACCCCGTCCTGTATACGGCCGGAGGCGCCTACGTCCAGGACGCGGCCCTGCCGGCGCCGCTCCTGCCGGGCTTGAGTGGCATCGCCGACCTGGCCGACCTGCCCGAAGGGAGCCCCGAAATCCTCTTTGCCCGGACGGCTCTGAAACGCCAGAAGAACCGCCTGGTGGATGCCTTGACCGACGCAACGGAACTCGTGAAAGAGGCGACGCACCTGGTGGCTTCGCGCGCGGCCGAGGAGGGGGAGCCGTTCCCGCGGGCCTTCGGGCGCCGGGGTGCCCCGGAACTCACCACACGTCCCGGAGGTCCGGCTCCGATTGACCTTGGCCTACAGGGACCGTCCCACGAGTAGCGCTTGGTCCTGGCCGACCCTGCCGCCGGCCTCCCACCCGAGCCCAAAGGCGGCCAGGTTCGCCTCGACTGTTTTCGGGGGTACCATGGTGGCGATAACTGCTTGCCAATCCCCGCGGAGGGCCGCCACCATCTGGCGCGCCAACACACCGCACAGAGCTACGTTCTGGGTGCGGGTATCACCGGCCTGGGCCGCCATCGCCGCGCCATCGGCCACGATGACCAGGCGCCCGGGGCCCTGTAGCCGGCCGACCACGTCATGCGGATAGGCTGCCTGGCCCAGGTTCACCGCCAGCGGCTGGATGATCTCATCGTTCACGATCACCACACCCCCCTGGGACCGGAGAAAGGGGGCCCACCGCAGGGCCTCCAACTTCTCGAAGGCCAAGAGGAAATCGGCCTCGCCCTGCTCCACGACGGGGGCGAACACCTTCTCCCCGAAGCGGACGTAGGTGACCACCGATCCGCCCCGCTGTGACATACCGTGGATCTCCGAGAGTTTGACATCGTGGCCCTTCCGCCGCAGGACCTCGGCCAGGATCTTCCCGGCCAGGATGGTCCCCTGCCCTCCCACCCCGGCCAGCAGCACGTTGGTCACCGCTGTCACAGGTCCACACCCTCTTCCCTGATGGCGTTCTGCCGGCAGAGCGCGACGCACGCCGCGCAGCCGCGGCACAAGGACCGGTCGATCTCCACCCGTGTCCCGGTGAACATGATGGCCGGGCAGCCGATGCGGGTGCACGCCCGGCAGGCGTTGCAAGCCGCGGCGTCCACCCGGTAGGGCTTCTTCGGCTTAACACTGCGCAGGAGGACGCAAGGGGCCCGCGCCACCACCACCGCCGGTCCTCCCGACCCCAGGGCGCGCCGCAGCGTATCCTCGAAGGCGGCGGCGTCGTTTGGGTCCACCACCTCGACGAAGGGGACCCGCAGCGCCCGGGCGATGTCCTCCGGCTGAAGGACGGGGGCGCCCACACCTTGAAGAGTCACGCCGGTACCGGGGTTCGGCTGATGCCCCGTCATGCCGGTGGTGCGGTTATCAAGGACCACCGTCACCACGTCCGACTGGTTATACACCACGTTCATCAGACCGGTGATGCCGGAGTGGAAGAAGGTCGAGTCACCGATGACGGCGATGACCGGTTTGGACGGGGTATCGCCGCCGGTGGCGTCCGCCTCGTTCGCCTCGTCCGCCTTGTCCGCCTTGTCCGCCTCGTTCGCCTCGTTCGCCTCGTTCGCCTCGCCCACCGCGTGCAGCGCCCGGAGGCGCTCCTGCGCCTTGGCGAAACCGTGGCCCACAGTGATGCTGGCGCCCATGCAGATGCACGAGTCCATGGCGCTCAGCGGCGGCGCGGCGCCCAAGGTATAGCAGCCGATATCGCCCGTTATGACCGCCCCCAGGCGGCGGAGCACCCAGAAGGCGGCCCGGTGTGGGCAACCCGGGCACAGCACGGGAGGCCGGTCCGGCAGGGCCGGCGCCGGGTCTGCTTCCGGAACCACAGCCGTTTCCCCGGCGTCTGCCCGGGCCGCGACCGGGTCCGGCAACCCCGGCAGGAACCCGGCGAGCTGCGCTCCCCGGCGTACCCTGGCCGGCGAAAGCTCGCCGATAGCCGGTAGCACCGCCTTCCCTACCGCGGGCCGCCCCGAGCGAGGCCGCACACCAGCCGCGGCGATGGCTTCCTCCATATAGGGGTCCAGTTCCTCCACGATGAGGACATCGTCGACCTGCGCGGCGAACTCCCTGATACGTTCGATCGGGAGGGGGTAGGTCATCCCGACCTTGAAGTAGGACGCACCATCACCCAAAGCTTCTCTGGCGTACTGGTAGGCGATGCCCGCGGTGATGACCCCGAGGTGTCGTGCGCCCGCGGCGCCTGCGGAACTGGTGGCGCCCGCGGCCCGGTGCTCTGACCCGGAAGCCCATTCGACCCGGTTCAGGGGGCTGGCCTCCGCCGCCGCCCGCGCCCGCTCCAGACGCCGCTCCAAGTCCACCCGCCGGACCCGGGCGTTGGCCGGCACCATCACGTACTTGGCTGGGTCTTTCCGATAGGCCTTCGGTGCCGGTACCCGGCGCTCGCCAAGTTCCACCAGGCTCTTGGAGTGAGAGACACGTGTCGTGAGCCGCAGCATGACGGGAAGACCCAGGTCCTCACTGAGTTGGAAGGCCAGGGTCGCCATGTCCCGCGCCTCCGCGCTATCGGCCGGTTCCAGCATGGGCAGCCGCGCGAACGGCGCGTACCGGCGGTTGTCCTGCTCGTTCTGGGAACTGTGCATTCCGGGATCATCGGCCGAAATGAGCACCAGGCCGCCGTTGACTCCCGTGTAGACAGAGGTGAACAAGGGGTCGGCCGCCACGTTCACTCCCACATGCTTCATGGCCGCCAGCGACCGGACGCCCGCCAGGCAACCGCCGAAAGCGGTCTCGTAGGCCACTTTCTCATTGGGAGCCCACTCGGCGGAGACCCCCTCCATAGCAGCCAGGTTCTCCAGAATCTCCGTGCTCGGTGTGCCTGGATAGGCCGAGGCCACCAGGACTCCCGCTTCCCAGGCCCCCCTGGCCACGGCTTCGTTTCCCGATAGAAGAACCGTCACCCGCGGAGCCAATGCAGCAGCGGCTTCGGTCATGTTCCCTGCCCCCTAAGAATAGACCATTTGCCGGAGGTGGTCCCTTGTCTGGCGAGGACAAGACCGTCCTGGCAATGGCTCTCATGCGTATGCTGTCCTCATTGGTCGAGGTTAGCGCCGCCATACTCATGTTACGGTTCGGCAAAGTGGTTACCGCCGTCCGCATCAACGCCCTCTTGGGCCTCTTCGGGCCCACCATCTTGCTCTTGGTCACTCTGACCGGCGTGGCCGGTCTGGCCGGAAAGATCGCCCCCGCCCGCCTGGCGCTGATCATCGCCGGCGTGGCCCTGATCATCGCCGCGACCCGCACCTGACCTGGCCAACAACAAAGCCGGCACGAAGGCCGGCCGTACTACCCATCTACCCGCGCCATGGGCGCGCTATGGACTTGCGCTCTTATCCTTGATGCCCCGACCCGAGACGGTCTCCTACTTGTCGCTGCCTGCCAACCTAGCGCGACCTTCTCCGTTGCCGGAACCTCACCCGCGGCCGGCCGCTTGGCCGCCGCGTCAACACCGCACCACAAGACTGCTACATCATAGCCTCCAATGCCTTGATCCGCTCCTGTACCGGCGGGTGGGTGTCGAACATGTGGTCGAACCAGCCCTCCTGTCCCTTCAGAGGATTGGTGATGTACAGGTGCGCCGTGGCCTTGTTGGCCGCCTCCAGCGGCTCGGGATCCGAGGAGATTTTCCGTAACGCGTCGGCCAGGCCTTTGGGGTAGCGGGTCAGCATGGCCCCCGATGCGTCGGCCAGAAACTCGCGCCGCCGCGAAATGGCCAGTTGCACCATCTGGGCGATGATGGGCGACAGGATGGCCAGAACCACTCCGACCACCATCAGGATGAGGGCCAACTGATTGCCGCCCTCGCGATCGTCACGCCGCCGCCGCCGGCCACCGCCCCACCACATGGACCGGAGCATCCAGTCGGAGAGGAGGGCCACGACCCCCACCATGGTCACCGCCAAGGTCATCACCAGGATGTCGTAGTTCTTGATATGCGACATCTCGTGGGCGATGACTCCCTCCAGTTCCAAGCGGTCCAGCTTCTGCAGGAGCCCGGTGGTGACGCAAATGACCGCGTTCTTCGGGTTTCTTCCCGTGGCGAAGGCATTCGGCGCGGTGTCGTCGATGACATAGAGGCGTGGTGTCGGGAGACCGGCCGCCAGAGCCAGCCCCTCCACCGTGTTATAGAGGTAAGGATACTCCTGCTTTTCCACAGGCCGCGCCCGGCTCATACTGAGGACGATCCGGTCGCTGTAGTAGTAGCTACCCCAGGCGGAGCCCACCGCGATGATGACGGCGATAGCCACCCCGCCCTGGCCCAGGTTCATCACCTGGGTGAAGATCCAGGCCACCGCCATCACCAGGATGAGGAAGAAGGCGATCAGGAAGTAGGAACGCCGGACGTTAGACTCGATACTGGCGTACATCCGCTGCGCTCCCTAGAACTTGACCGTCGGTACGGCCTTCTCGGCCTCCGGGGTGTGGAAGTACTCCTTCGGGGCGGCCCCCATCATCCCGGCAAAGATCACACCGGGGAACTGCTGAATGGCGGCGTTCCACGCCAGGACGCTGTCGTTATAGAACTGGCGCGCGTAGGCGATCTTGCTCTCGATGCCGGACAGCTCTTCCTGCAGCATCAGGAAGTTCTGGTTAGCTTTCAGCTCCGGATAGGCCTCGGCCACGGCGAAAAGGGATTTCAAGGCGCCGCTCAGCATGTTCGACGCCTGGGCCTGCTCCCCCACCGACCCGGCCGACGCCATCTGGGCCCGGGCCTTCGTGATGGACTCGAAGGTCTCCCGCTCGTGCTTGACGTAGCCCTTCACCGTCTCGACCAGGTTCGGCACCAGGTCGTTCCTCTTCTTCAACTGCACGTCGATCTGCGCCCAAGCGTTATCTACACGGTTCCGCAGAGTGACCATCCGGTTGTAGATGGTCACCGCCACGATGACGACCAAGGCCAGGATCACCAGGAAAGGTATCATGGTTACCTCCCACCTTTACTTTCCCCGAACTCTGAACTTCTTTTCGCCGGTACGGGCGCCAATCCTCCCATGGTGTCGGTTTACTCCCGCTCTTCATCGCGGGAGCCTCCGCGACCGGGCGCAAGGACCTGGCGCAAGAACAAGTGCCAAAAGAGGCAAGCTAATGGCCGCGACCGGGCCGCCGGACGGCGGCCACTACTCGGAGGAGGGGACAGGGCATGGGGCCGTTCAAGGGGCTGACGCGTCTTCCACGCCGCCTTCGGGACCTGGTCCGGAAAGAGAACCAGCACCCGCAAGGTTTCAGCCTGGGTAACCGTCCGGCTCCGCCCTCCGGCCCCAAACCTGCGGAGAGACGCGGCGGGGGAAGCGAGGAACCGCACTTCTTCGACGCCGACGCCAAGGTCGACAGGGCGGTGTCCAGGAAACTGGAGGAAAACCAAAGACTGCTGAAAGATATCTTTCGGATGCCGGAGAACACGGACGTTCTCATCCGCCCCGTACATATCGCCGCTCTGAACCGTCAGGCTTTCCTCCTGTACATCGACGGGATGACCAAACGTGAGACGATTGACCTTGATATCCTCCAGCCCCTGATGTTCCTCAGCGAGACCGCGGCCGGGCACGGCAAGGCCCCCGTGCTCGACGTTATCCAAAAGGGGCTGGTCCCTAACGAGAAGGTCGTCTGCCAGGACCAGATGGCCAAGGTCCTCCTGGAAGTGCTGGACGGTAACACCGCCCTCTTCGTGGACGGCGAGGCGAAGGCGCTGACCATCGAGACCAAAGGTTTCGAGCACCGCTTCGTGGAGAAGCCGGAAACGGAAGTCACGATCCGAGGCGCCCGCGACGCCTTCACCGAGACCATCCGGGTAAACACCGCCCTCGTCCGGCGGCGGCTCAAGACCCCCAATCTGATGGTCGAGGGAATGCGGATCGGGAGGGTGTCGGGAACGCAGATCGCCATTCTCTACCTCGACGGCTTGGCCAATCCGAGGCTGGTCGCCGAGGTCAAACGACGGTTGGAGACGCTGGACGTGGCCGTCATCCACGGCTCCGGGGACATTGAGGAGTACATCGAGGACGCCCCGTTCGGGATTATCCCCCAGACCCTGGCCACCGAGCGCCCCGACCGGGTCGCCGCGTTCCTTGCGGAGGGCCACGTCGGCATTATCGTCGACGATTCCCCAACGGCTCTGGTAGTCCCCATCACCTTCTCCGCCTTCATCCACAGCCCGGAAGACTACAGCATCCGTTGGCCGTTCGGCTCCTTCCTCCGGATCCTGCGCTTCCTGGCTCTTTTCGCCACACTTCTGCTCCCGGCCACCTACATTGCCCTGGCTAACTACCATCAGGAGATGATTCCTACGGCGCTGGCCCTCTCCATCGCCGCCTCCCGCGAGAAGGTACCCTTCCCGGTCCCCGTCGAGGTGGTCATCATGGAGGTTTCCTTTGAGCTGATCCGTGAAGCCGGCACCCGCATCCCCACCGTCATCGGGCCGACCATCGGCATCGTCGGCGCCCTCATCCTCGGCCAGGCGGCGGTGCAGGCAAACATCGTCAGCCCCATCTTGGTGATCGTGGTGGCCATCACCGCGCTGTCCTCGTCGGCCATACCGAACCCCAACGCCGGCCTCAGCCTGCGTCTCCTCCGTTTTGGGGCCATTGGCCTGGCCTCTGTCTTGGGGTTCATCGGGCTGGGACTGGGGCTCTTCTTCCTGGGTATTCACCTGGTCTCGCTGCAGAGTTTTGGTGTCCCGTTCATGTCCCCCATTGCCCCCTTCCGACCGCCCAGCCGGGACGTGCTGCTACGCGGCCCACTGTGGTCCATGCGCTGGCGCCCGAAGTTCGTCCAGCCCTTGGATAGCCGCCGTGCCGCCAAATACGTGCGCGCCTGGGCGCGGCCCAGCGCCGGGGCCGCGACCGATCAAGACGAGCCCAGTTAGGTAAGAAGGGAGGTGTCGGCTCTTGCTTAGAGATGGGAAGATCGACCGGGTCGAACTGGTGGCCTGCATCGCCACCCTCCTTGCTTCGTGGATCTTCCTCCCGCTGATATCGTTCTTCGTTCGGGAGTCCTACTCGGCCGCATGGATGGGCGTACTCATCGGGTCACTGGTCGTTTGGCCGCTGACCTTGCTCTTCATGAACTTGGTCCGGCGATTTCCGGGCAAGGGTCTGGTGGAAGTGACCTTGGAACTGGCTGGTCCCTTCTTCGGACGGCTGATGGTCCTCGTCTTCGCCTTCATCTTCCTCGACCAGGCGGCGTCCTCGGGCCGCGTCTTCACCGAAGGCATCGCCTCGGTCATCATGCCCCGGACTCCCCTTTCCGTCCACCTAGCCGTCTTCGCCGCCGCCGGGGCGCTGGCGGCCTACGCCGGTATCGAACCCATCGGTCGCCTGTCCTGGCTGCTCTTTCCCTTCTTCCTCATTTCTCTGGCCATTCTTCTGGTCTTCAACTTCAACCACATTGTGAGTGGAAGTCTCTTTCCCCTGTTCGGATACGGGTTGAAGGGGATCGCCACCAGTTCGGTGGAGATGGCGGGCCGGTTCGTCGCCATCTTGGCGCTGCCGATCCTCTACCCACTCCTGAGGAAACAGGCTACGGCGATGAAGGATGGTTTCCTCGGTCTCATCATGTCGGTGATCGTGGGGGTCCTGGTGACGGTGGAGTTCGTCATGGTCTTTCCCCCCGGAGAGGCCCAGCGACGCCTTTTCCCTCTGTTCGAACTGGCGCTCCTGGTACAGCTCGGCACGTTCTTCACGCATATCGAGGTAGTGTTCGTATTCTTCTGGTTCTTCGCTTCCGCCATTCAGCTCTCGTGGGGTCTGTACATCGCGAACTACTGCTTCTGCCGGGCTTTTGACCTACCCGGATTCCGTCCGGTGGTGCCCATCATGGTCGTCCTCTTCTATGCCCTGGCCTTTCTGCCCGGGAATGTTATCGAGGCCATCACTCTCCGGGTCAAAACCCTGTTGCCGTTCAGCTTTGGCTTCATGGCTTTCGCTCTAGTGCTGCTCTGGGCCCTTTACCCGTTCCGGAGGCCGAAGCCCGCTGTCGAGTCAGGTGTGATACGGAAGTGAGAAACGCGGTGGCGCTCCTTCTCGCGGTCGCGGTCATCGTGGTCTCGGCCACGGGATGCTGGGACCGTACGGAGCTGAACGACGAGATCCTGGTGATGGCCATGGGCTTGGACGCGGCTCCCGAAGGGCAGATCGCCGTAACCTTCGTGGCGCCCATCGCCCGCCTCCTGGGAGGTGGAGGTGGAGGCGGCGGTGGAGAAGGTGGCGGGGGCAACCCAGTCCACGTGGAGACTGTGGTGGCACGCGACATCGCCCAGGCCTTCCAACGGTATTCGACCTTGACCAAGAGGCGTGTCCGGTTCATCCACCTCGGCATCGTCATTATCGGCCAGGAGATGGCCTGGCGGGGCATCGCTACGGAGATCGATTTTCTGTCGCGCTACCGGGAACTGCGGTTAACCACCCTGATGGCCGTGGCGGAACGCACGGCGGCCGAGATCGCCAGCGTCCAGTCCATCTTCGAGTCCAATCCGGCCGATCTCATTGAGGGAGTGGTCCGCGGCGCCGAATCCAAGGGGTTGGGGGTGACGACCACTCTGCGCCAGGTGCTGTACGAAATCGGAGTGCCTTCGGTCGAAGTGGTGCTCCCGATACTTAGGATTGTCTCCCATCAGGTCGGCCAGGATGGCGGCGGAGGGGCGACGGGATCGCCAGACCAAGGGTCCTCCAGCTCCCATACACACCTTCGGTACGACGGAGCCGCGGTGTTCAAGGGAGACAAGATGGTCGGAAGCCTCACCCGTGAGCAGAACTCCCTTGTGGCCATCCTCCAAGGCCGCCATGGACTGGGCATCATCACCATGCCGGACCCCGAGGTACCCGGAGAGGACATCTCCTTCGAGTTGACGCAGGAAACACGCCGGCTGAACACAGGGTTCAGTGATGGCTCGCCCTTCGTGAATCTCCTCATCAAGCCGGAAGGGAACATCGTGGAAGTGACTTCCGACAGGGACTACATGACTCGAGAAGGCATGCGCACTCTGGAGGAGGCGGCCAGCCGGCACCTACAGGAGCAGATGAAGGCCATCATCTCCCAAACCCAAAGTGAGTGGAACGCCGACATCATCGGTTTCGGACGGTCGTTCAAGAAGTACTTCCTGACCGAACAAGAGTGGCTGAAATACTCTTGGAACAACGTCTACCGTGATGTCGACATCTCTCTGGATGTTCAGTTCCACATCCGGCGGGTGGGGCTCAGCTGGAAACCGACCAATAGACCGGAGGCGGCTCCCTAGCCCTGTCGCCTCTTCCAAGCCCTATTTCCTGACAAACAGAAGATACATGGACAGGATGACGGTGGTCAAAGTCAGCGCGGTCAAACCGACCGCCCCCAGGCGGTTCTCGGCCTGCCAGGCGTCCCAGGCGTAGACCATGGTGTAGCCGGCCACCGCCAACACCAGTAAGGCTGCCACATAGCCCACGCCCGTGCCTCCCCTTGTGCCGTAGCTCACGGCGTTTGAATGCCCTTGATGCTCTTGCCTGCCTGCTCTTGCCTGTCTAGGATTGACCCAGCGCCGGTTTGCCAATTCCTGCAAAAGGCAGGACGCTGCTGTTATTATGTCGAATTGTTGGTGTGGTTATGTAAATTATACTGCTACATGGGGGTGCGAATGATAGGTATTCTCGGAAAAACCACACCTCGGCGGCCGAACCTCTCGACTCGATTGGCCACTACGTTCCTGGTTTTTCTCATCGTCCTCTCCTCGACCATGGCGGCCGGCGCTCTGGCAGCCGGCGAAGACACCGCGCCAACCATTCTTGCCACGGGCCTACCGCCCGATGTGACCGGCCATTGGGCGGAAGCCATCATCGGCCGCGCCATCTCCGCCGGCGTAGCCCGGCCGGACTCCGACGGCAAGTTTTATCCCGATCGCCCGGCCACCCGCGGCGAGTTCGCCGCCATGCTGGTGGCGTCACGCCGGGTCGACTCCGCCCCGCCGGCCAGGCCTTCGTTCAGCGACGTGCCGGCTACTTCGCCCTACTTTGCCGCCGTCGAAGCCGCGTACCGCCTCGGTTACGTCGAGGGCATCGGTAACGGCCGCTTTGGCCCGGCCAACGCCCTCACCCGTGAAGAGGCTACCACTATGGTGGTACGCGCCTCGGGACGCGAGGGAGAGGCCCGTGCCCTGAAGTCCGTCCAGAGCATACTGGCCGGACTGGGCCTGACCGATGGCGCCACCATCTCCGACTGGGCCAATGAGGCGGTGGCCTTCGCGGTGAAACTGGGCATTGTCAAAGGTTTCCCGGACCGGACCTTCCGACCCGGGACCGACCTGACCCGGGCTCAGGCTCTCGCTCTCCTCGAACGTCTGGGGACCTCGGTACCTGTACCGGCCACCACCGTCAAGGCGGACGGGCGGACCGTCCATTACCGTCGCGAGATCGACCTCACGGCAACGGCTTACGGAGAATACTTCGAGGATGTCGGCCAGTGGCTGGGCGGGCCCACCTATTTCGGCCTCCCGGTCCGTGAAGGCACCGTAGCGGTGGATCCCAATGTTATCCCCATGGGGACCCATCTCTACATCGAAGGTTACGGCTACGCCATCGCCTGCGACCAAGGCAGCGCCATCAAGGGGGCCCGCGTGGACCTGTTCTTCGATGCCACGCCTCAGCAGATCGCGGACTTCGGGATCCAAGTGCGGAAGGCCTACATTCTCGACGGCGTCTTCTAGGCTCTTCCGCGCGCCAGCCGGTTTTCACCCGCCGTGCCGGGCACATTAAGCATCGGGGGGTGCCAACGTGAGCGACAAACGCCGGATCTACGGACGCGAGGACATCTCAGCGAGCGACTCCAAGGTGGAAACCTACGGCCCCAAAGGCATCCCGCATCCGCGGGAGGCAACGTCCCAAGTGACGCAGTATGAACACGGACATCCGCTGGGGGGCCGCAAGGACCGGAAGATCAAGATGAACCGCAAACTCACTTAGGTAACAGACCCCGAGGGCCAGCACCACTTCCGCGACACTAGGGCACGCGGAAAGCGGGCTGGCCCTCCCTTTTCTTTCGGTCGCCGATCGACGGTTGGTCGTCGACATCCTTCGCGGCCCGAAAGGTACTGTTCCGGGACGCCGCGAAGTCACTAACACCTGACCTCAAGGAGGACCGCCACTTGACCACTTCCGTCACGCCCGCCGCCGCTCATTCCGCCGATTGGGCTGCCCTGGCCCAGGAAACGGCCCACCATCTTTCCGAACTGGTCCGCATCAACACCACCAACCCTCCAGGCAACGAAATCGGAGCCGCCCGTTACATCGCCGGCGTTTTGGCCCGTGAGGGCATCGCCTCCGAAATCGTCGAACCCACCCCCGGACGCGGCAGCGTGGTTGCCCGCATCGCCGGAAAAGGCGCCAAGCCGCCGGTCCTGCTCCTGTCCCACCTGGACGTGGTGCCGGCCGTGGCCGCCGACTGGGAGCACGACCCCTTCGGCGGGGAGATCGTGGGCGATTCGTTGTGGGGACGGGGTACTTTGGACTGCAAAGGTTTGTCCGCTCTCTGGCTGGCTCTCATCCTTCACGCCAAGCGGACAGGTGTCTTTTTCCCGCGTGACCTGGTCATGGCAGCCACCGCGGACGAGGAAGCGGGCGGCATCCACGGCGTGCGGTGGCTGGTGGACAACCGCTTCGACCTCATCGACGTCCCCTACTGCCTGAATGAAGGCGGCGGCAAGGGCGTCCGTGTTAATGGCAAGGAGTACTACAGCTACCAAAACAGCGAGAAGAGCGTTTGCTGGCTACGCTTGAAGGCCAAGGGGCCGGCGGGGCACGCCTCGGTCCCCATCGACGACAACGCCGTGGTACTGCTGGCGGAGGCCATCCGGGCCCTGGGCCGGACGCGGCTCCCGGTGCACCTCACCCAGACGGCGGCCCAGTACGTCAAGGGACTAGCCGATGGACAGCCCGACGAAGTACGGCGCGGGCTTTTGACCCTACTGGACGAGAAACGGACGGACGAGGTCTTGTGGTCACTACCGGTTGACCCCCAGTACCGCTACGGTCTGTCGGCCATGCTCCGGAACACGGCTTCCCCGACGGTGCTCCGGGCGGGAGAGAAGACGAACGTCATCCCTTCGACCGCCAACGCCGAGGTAGACTGCCGCATCCTGCCCGGCCAGACCCCGGAAACGCTGCGTGACGAGATCGAGACGGTCCTGACGGCGGCCCTCGGCCCCCAGGGGATGGGGCGCCTGGAGATCGAATTCCCCCGCTCCTCCCTGCCGACCGAGTCGGCCCCGGAGACGGCGCTGACGGATGACATACGAAGGTCGCTGGCCCGGCACGCGCCCGGCGCCAAGGTGGTGCCCTACATGGCCACCGGCGCCACCGACGCCCGCTACCTGCGCCCGAAGGGCATGGTGGTTTACGGTTTCTGGCCCATCCCGTCGGACGCGGAGACCCACGGTGTCCACGGCGTGAACGAGCGGATCTCCATTAGAGCCATAGAATTCGGCTTGAAGGTGGCCTGGGATGTGTTGATGGGTTAGCGTCGCTTTCTTACTTTCCAGAGCGTGAGGGCCCGGGGTCCTCGTACCCCAAGCTGCTGGATGGGATTCCCGTGCGAGTAGCGGTCCTGGCTGAAGATCCCCCGCCGGCGGGGGTCGTGGCCGAATACCCGGCGAGGTCGATCGCCTGGGCGATCAGCTCCTCGTCCAGCCGGTCCGGGTCGTAGCGGACGCTAACGTCGCTGCTGTCCTGGGAAAGGTCCACATCACGCACCCCCACCAACTGCGAAAGCGCGGCCCTCACCTTTTGGCGGTCGATGGAGTCGTTCAAGCCTTCGATGTGGAAGGACTGGGATTTCTCGCTTCCGGTGTAACTCTGGGTCATCGTCACTGTCTCCTTTCAGGTGGTCTCCCTAGTAGCGGAAAGTCACCCCGTGCCCGTCACCCGGGTAGTCCAGCAAGATGTTCTGTTCCGGGCAGCCGATGGCGCAGGCGGCGCATTCCACGCACTTCTCGTACTGGATCGCCAGCCCCGTCCGGTCGTCCCAACCGAAGACGTGGGCGGGGCAAAACTCAATACAGGGGTGCCTTTGGCACTTGTCCCGGCAGACGCCGGGGTCCGCCGTCTGGATGTGACTGTCGGCGGTGTAATCGAGGATCAGGGTAGACAGACGCTTCTCCGTGAGGTCCCGAGCGGAGGTGGTCGAACGGACTCCGCCCATGTAGCCCTGTTTCGGGTCGGCCATGGCCGTCGGCGAAGAAGGTCTGCCAGCGGCGCCGCCGGGCAGGCCCAAGGTGGGCGGCTCCGTGTGCGTTGGCTCGGCCGCCTGCTGTCTCAGAACGACGGGATCTTCCAGGCCCGCCGCGGCCCCGGACAGAGACGTCGGGCGCCGGCCCGGTGCCAGCAGTTGCGCCACCAGCGGTCTTGGCCTCACACGAGTGCCATTTCTTCGTTTGCTGAGAGGGACTTCTTCGGTCAAAAGTAGTTCGCCCGGAAGGCGTCGAAGCCTTGCCGCATGCTCTTGCTGATAGGCTGTCCCCTTAAGAGCATCTGCCGGACTTTCCTCCTCTTGTCGACCGTCAGCTCTGGTCCAACGGTGATGACGGTGTACATGAGATCATTGATGAGGGAAATCCAATACTCGTCCACTTCTGGGTGTCGCCTGTAGAAGCCGGCCACCCCGGCGTTCGCCCGGAGGTCTTTCAGAACGAAGGTGGCGGCAAGCTTATCGCCGTAGTCCCCCAACCCCTGCGCGGAGAAATCACCGCGTTTGCGGGCATTGAGGTAGGTCTCCCCAGCTAAGAGGCCCGATTTCAGGGCGAGGTTGGTCCCTTCTTTGGCGTTGACCAGTTGCGCCGCGTCCCCGCAGATCATGACACCGTCACCATAGAGCTTCGGGACGGCGTTGTACCCGCCCATGGGGATCAGGTGGGCCGAGAACTCTTGGGTGACGGCCCCTTTCAGGTAGGGTTCGATCAAGGGGTGGGTTTTGAACCTGGTCATCATCTCGTCCACGCCGACGCCGGCCGCCACCATCTGGTCCAGGTAGGCTCCGACGACGACGGACAGGCCCTCGCGCAGCGTGAAGATGGCGGCACTGCCCACCAGGTCGTAGGTGGTGGCTCCGCTGTAGGAGATGATGGCCCCCTCTCCAGGGTGCAGCCCAAACCGCTCTTCAATGAACTCGGCCGGGAGGGACAGGGTCTCTTTCGCGTAAAGACCGAAGTTGTGGGGGGAAAGCGGTGCTTCCACCAGCCCTGCCTTGATGCCGAGCTTCGGGTATACTCCTTCGGCGAGGATCACCGCGTCGGCGAGGATCTCGGTCCCGTCGTCGGTCTTGACCCCCACTACCCTTTCCTTCTCTTTGCCTTTCCCGTCATTCTCTTTCAGAAGGTCGCGCACGGTGGTGCCGGTGAGCAGTTCGGCCCCCGCATCCACCGCTTTCGAGGCGAACCACGGGTCGAACCGGTTACGCATGGCCACGTACCGGTCGGGCTCGCTCCGGTAGCGCAGGGACGCGAAGTCGATGCCCACGTAGGAGTTGCCCGTAATGAACAGCTTGGCGATGCGGACGACCGGCCGCTCCAAGGGGGCCTCCGTGACGAAGCCGGGGACGGCTTCCTCGCAGACGTGGCGATAGAGTTGTCCCCCGAAGAGGTTCTTTGCCCCGGGGCGGACACCCCGTTCGATGAGCAATGGTTCCATGCCGCCGCGGGCGATGGTGAGCGCCGCCGCGATCCCGGAGGGGCCCGCGCCGACGACGATGGCATCATATCGGTTCTTGCTAGGTTTCGCTCCCATGAGAGTAGTTTGGCCCGCAGGCCAACGGTTAGCAGATGATTTCGACCGGCGGCGGGAACCGGGCCGCGGTGAAAAGCAAGGGCGGCTTTGGAGACAATACTGAAGGTCGTAATAGCGCGCATGCTGGAGGAACAATGACTGCGGAGATAATCGCCTTGATCGTGGCGGCGCTGGCCGGGATGACCATGGCCTTTCAGGGGGCTATGAACGCCGGGTTGAGCGCCTCCACCGGCCTCTGGGGCATGGCCTTCTTTGTGCACGCTTCGGGCCTGGTCCTGGCTACGGTGGGCCTGTTCGTCGCGGGCCAAGCCGGCAAGCTTGGGGCTCTTCCGCGGGCGCCCGTGGCCAACGTCTGGGGCGGCGTGCTGGGCGTCCTCATCATCTACGCTGTGGCGCGGTCGATCCCGAAAGTGGGCGCCGGTCCGGCCACCACGGCCATTATCGTGGGGCAGGTCATCACGGCCTTTCTCATCGACCATTTCGGCCTTTTCGGGCTCGACGACCTTCCGCTGACCTGGCTCCGACCGGTGGGGCTGGGCTTTCTGTCCATAGGGGCCTACTTGCTCCTGAAGAAATAGGACACTGCGGAGGATTGTGCCGGTTGGGACTAAACTGTCGATTCCAGACCGTTTTTCAGGGGATCGATGGTGTCACGAATACACATGTAACCCGACCACCGCCGGATGGAGGTGTCGGCCAAGCGCTTTTCGGGGATACCAAGCGTAGTGCGGGGCTACGGAAGACGTCCGGAGGCCAGTGCGCATCCACGTCAATTGACGTGGAAGATCACAACCCCGTACTCTACCAGCGATAATACGGTTGTCTGAGAAACGAGCGACTTCCGGTAGTATGTTGGTGTGGTCTCCGTCGCCGTTCACACCACGGCTCAGCACCCTCCTTGGAACCAAATGGGTATTCCAGACACACCCATCCTTGTGCAAACGTGTCCCGGAACGACATTATAGTTCTCCATGGCACAATCAGGGTTGGGCAAGGTGGAAGTGGTGCCGTCTCCTTCCTCGCGCCCAGGGCTAGAGGCGAAGACCTCTCCCCAAACGGCGGCAGGGGCGGCCGCTCTCGACCGCCCCTGCCTGGTATGCGAACTGGATGAGTGTCTCTACTGCCCCGCCGCCATTTCCGGAACGATGATGTCGCCGCCGACTTCCAGCACCGGCAGCCGCGGGGCTACGATGTCGGGGTACTTCAGGCCGGTGCCGGTGTTCAGGATGACGACCTTCTCGTTCTTCTTGATCCAGCCGTCGCGATAGAGCTTGCGCGTGGCGGCCACGGCCGCGGCTCCCTCGGGGCAGATGTACATGCCCTCGGTCCGGGCCGTGATACCGAGGCACTCCACAATCTCCGCGTCCGTCACAGCCACCGCCGTGCCCCCGCTCTTATAGACGCCGTCCAGCACCAGGAAGTCGCCCAAGGCCTTGGGAACGCGCACCCCGCCCGCCAAAGTTTGGGCTCCGTCGAAGAACACCGATTCCTTCTTACCTTCGTTGAACGCCTTCACAATGGGGCTGCACCCCTCGGCCTGCACGCTGACCATGCGCGGCCGTTTGGAACCGATCCAGCCGATGGCCTCCAGTTCCTCAAGAGCCTTCCAAATGCCAATGAGACCGACGCCGCCGCCGGTTGGGTACAGGACCACGTCCGGCACTTCCCAGCCGAACTGCTCGGCGATCTCCAGGCCCATGGTCTTCTTGCCCTCGATACGATAGGGTTCTTTCAAGGTGGAGGCATCGAAGAAACCGTACCTCTTGGCGGCGCGGCCGACGATCTTGCCCGCGTCGGAGATGAGTCCTTTCACCAGGTAGGTGTGGGCCCCCGCCAGGTAGCACTCTTTCTTCGCCAGGTCCGGAGCGTCCTCGGGCATGACGATGTAGGTTTCCAGGCCGGCCTTGGCGCCGTAGGAGGACCAGGCGCCGCCCGCGTTGCCGGCGGTGGGCATCGAGACCTCCTTGACGCCCAGCTGCTTGGCCATGGAGACGCCGGCCGAAGCACCGCGCGCCTTGAAGGTGCCGGTGGGGTTCAGTCCCTCATCTTTGATGTATAGATTGTCCAGGCCGAGCGCGGCGCCCAGACCCTCGGTCTTCAGGATGGGGGTCATGCCTTCACCAAGGCTGACGATGTTCTCTTCGCTGGCGACAGGAAGGAACTCACGGTAGCGCCACATATCGGTGCGCCGGCCGGCCAAGTCTTTCTTGGTGACCGAAGCGCCGAGTTTCTTCAGGTCGTAGCGGGCCAAAAGCGGCGAACCGCAGGTGCAGACGGTCTGTACTTGTGACGGATCGTACGTCTTTCCGCATTTCGGGCACTCCAAGTGTGTCAGGAAGCTCTTCGACATTTCTACCGTCCTTTCGTCTTCAGGAAATCGAATGTTGTTTTTGAGTCGAAAAGGCAATACCCTGCAAGCTCGCTCATTTTTACTATTGGCAATATCAACGTCGGCGACCTGTCTCGGTCCCCTCCCCGAGCCTCTCCACGCGCACCAGGCAACTGTAGTAGGCGGCGCCCAGGCCCATGTCGGTCATGGTGTCCGGGGTGAGGAAGTTCACCCCTTCACCCCGCCAGACCGAACCGCCAGAGTAGATGACGGCCGTGTCCGGCTGGAGAGTGACGTCAAGGGAAACGGTGGCTTCCACCGTTCCGTTATCGGACAAAACCCGCACGCGTTCTCCCTCGGCCACGCCGTGAGCCCGGGCATAGCCCCCCGGCAAGTAGATGGTCAACCCGCGCCCACGCGTGACTTTCTCGTGGAACTGGCTGTGCAAGGAGAGGCGGTGCTGCGGTGTGAGCAGCCGCAGGCGGCCGACGAGCTTCGCCTGCCCCGCCGCTTCCGCGCCGCGACGGCGATCTTCATCGCCCTTGAGGCCGGCGTCGAACTCGTCTTGGTAAACGGGGAGCGGCGGCAGCCCGTCCCGGGCCGCCTTCTCCGAGTAGAACTCGTACTTCCCACTGGGGGTGGCGAAGCGGCCGCCGGCCCAGGGAACATCGACGGCCTCCGGGTTCTTGAAGGAGCGTCCTTTCAGCTCCCCCAGCTCCACGCCGTGCCGTTCGCGTAACGGACGCGCCGCCCTCGCCAGCCATTCTGTCGCCGTCCCCTCCATCCCGTCCAAACCCAGGCGACGGCCCAGGTCGAGGAAGACGTCGGCTTCGCTCCTGGCTTCGCCGGGAGGCGCCACGGCCCGCTCCCCGTAGGTGATGTAATTGTGCCAGGAGCACCAGTAGATGTCCTCTTCTTCAAAGGTCGAGGCGCAAGGCAAAATGAAGTCCGAAACGCGGGCGGTGTCCGTCAGGGTCAGGTCCACCGTGACCACCAAGTCCACGACGGAGAAAGCCCTCAGCGTCCGGGACGTGTCCGGCAGTTGAGCGACGGGGTTGGACCTGGTAGCGAAAATGGCCTTCACCGGCGGGTCGGACGCACTAAGGATCTCCTGAGCCAGCCGCACCCGCGGGAAGGCCCGCCGCGCCGGCGCCCTCTCCAGTCCCGGCGGCAGCTCCAAGTCGTCAAAAAGGCTACCCCCCGCCACATTGGCGTAGTTGGCGCCGCCGCCAGGCACCCCCAGATTACCGGTGAGGGCCGCCAGAGCATCGATGGCTCGAACGGTCTGCCCGCCATTGACGTGGCGCTGGAGCCCGTATCCCAACAGGAGACACGCCGGTTTCTGGCTGGCGTATAGGTTCGCCAAATACTCCACGTCCAGTCGGGACAGCCCGGTCAACTGGGACACCCGTGCGGGAGTGAAGTCCTGGACATACTCGGCAAACGCGTCGAAACCAATGGTGTTTTTCCTCACGTAGCCCAGGTCCGCGAGCCCTTGCTCCAAGATGACCCGCGCTATCCCCAAGGCTAGGGCTCCGTCGCTCCCCGGCCGCGGCGCGAAATGCTCATCGGCCTCCTCAGCTGTGGCCGTCCGAACCGGATCGATGGTAACGATATACGCGCCCCGACGGCGGGCCTGGCGTAGGTCCCTCATCAGATGGATGCTGGTCCAGGCGGGGTTGCGCCCCCAGAGGATGATGAGCCGCGCGTTGGCTAGGTCGGAGGGATCGTGGGCGCGGTTCGCCCCGAAGTCGTACCTCTGGGCAGCCAGTCCGGCCGCCCAGCACAGGCTGCCAGTCGGAACGGTCACGCCGCCGAAGGAGTTGAAGACCCGCTGCGCCAGGCCTTTGAGAATCCCCATGTACCCGAAATCCCAGGTATGCAGGACCGCCAGGCTGCCGTAACGGCTCCGGATGTCCAGAAGGCGCCGGGCGATTTCACCGAGAGCTTCTTCCCAACTGACCGGCTCCCACCCCTCCCGCCAGGAGCCGTTGCCCGGGTTCAACGGACCGCCTGGCCAAGTGGCCCGGTCGACGCTACCCGCGGGGACAATGTGGTCGGCCTGGCCAGGGTATTGGGCTTGATAGTCCTTACGCCTGAGAGGTTGCAGGATGCGGTCGCCGGCATTGGCCCGAGCCACTTGGTAAGCGGCTTTCGGGCATAGTTCACCGGCCGTTACCGGGTGAGCGGGATCGCCACGGACACGCCGAACCTTCCCGTCCTCGACCTCCACCAGCCAGGTGCACGTATCCCAGCAGTTTAGCGGGCAGGCCGAGCGGTATGTGCGGTTCGACGCCGTTGGGCGCGAAGGTGGCCGTTCCTGAGAAACCATGTTCCCATTATACATCTATACATCTGCTAGCAGGGGTAACTCGACGTGAAAAGTCGTACCGCCGCCGCCCTCGTGGCTTTCGGCCCAGATGCGGCCGCCGTGACGCTGGACGATGTCGCGGCAGATATACAACCCCAGGCCCAACCCGCCGGGGTCCCTTCCGGCCAGGTTACTGGCCCGGAAGAAGGGCTCGAATACCCGGTCCAGCTGGTCTCCGGGAATTCCGACGCCGTCGTCGGTCACCGCCAGAGAAGCCCATCCACCCTCCGCCCCAAGCGTGATCCGGATGTCGCCCCCGTCCGGAGAATACTTCACGGCATTGCTGAGAAGATTCCGGACGACTTCCTCCAGACGCCGGTAGTCTCCGCGCACCGGGACCGACCCTTGAGCCCCATCCATCCGTGTGGGAGCCGCCACTGTGAAACGGTGCCGCTCGGCCCCCACCCGGAAGGGCTCAAGGGCCGCCGCCAGCACCTGGGCCAGGTCCACCGGCTCAAAATTCAAGGGAAGCCGGCCTTCCTGCACCCGGAAGGCGTCCAGAAGCTCGTTCAGAATAGAGGACAGCCGGTCCACCTCATGTTCCATGATGGACATCATTTCGGTGAGACCCTCGGGCTTCTGCCCGGAAGCGAGCCGGCGTTGGAGCAGTTGGAGGATCCCCTTGACCGCTGCCATAGGGTTCCGGAGTTCATGCGCCGCTATGTGCAACAGGTGCTCGCGCGCCCGGTCGCGTTCTTCCGTGATGTCGCGTTGGCGGACGGCTTCTTCGGCCTCCTTGATGGCACTGATGTCGTGCGTCGCGACGAGGATGAAGACTGTCTCCCCGCCTTCACCTGGCACCGCTTTCAGAGAGATGTCTATGGTCGCGGGTTTGATCCGGCCGGAGTATAGGCCAATCTCCCGGCGCACCAGTGCGCCGCCCGCGGCGGCGGCCACCGCCCGTCGTATCTCATCTCTGGCGCCTGCCATGCCCGGGTGGATCTCCCACAGGGACCGGCCCAATGCCTGTTCACGGGTCATGCCCAGAAGGTCCAGGGCCGTTTGGTTGACCTCCAGGACGCGCCCATTCGGACTCATAAGTCCAAGGAATCCGACGGCCCGGTCGAAGACCGAGCGCAACCGTCGTTCACTCTCGCGCAGGGCGTCTTCCGCGCGGAGCCGTCTTTGTGCTTGGTCCTGCAGTTCGGCGTAAGCGGCCGCCAATTCAGCCGTGCGCTCTTCCACCCTCCGCTCCAACTCGCCCCTGGCCTGTTGCAGACCACTCTCGGCCGCCTGGATGCGCTCGGCCATCCGGTCGAAGGCCTGGGCCGCCGCGGCCAGCTCGTCATGGCCGGCCAGGCCCACTCGGGCCAGCAGGTTGCCGCGGGAGACCTCTTCAGCGGCCAGACGTAGGGCGACCAGGGGCCGGGCCAGCTTGCCGCCGGCAAAGAAGGTCCCCAGGACCGCCAGAAGAGCGATGGGCAGGAACCAGTGCAGATCGGCCCAGGTGTCGACCCAGGTGGTCCGCCAGATGGAACTTGCCAGTACGTGGGAGTAGGCCACCCATCCAAGGCCTTCAATAGGTACGGCCGCTCCGATGCGGGTAGACTGGTAGTCCGGAGGCCCCCGAAAACCCTTGGAGGCGGACGGAACGCCGCTGAGGGCCTGGCCGACCGGCCCTTCATAGAGGATGGCGCGGTCCCTGAAGAGTACGCCGGAGTCACCCGTCTGGACCACGACGCGCCCGTTCCGGTCCACCAGCCCGGACGACCCTACCCCGCCCCAGTGCAAGGGCAGGACCGTGGCCATCTTGACCAGATCGGGTTCGACCAAGACGGCGCCCCCCGGCGCGCCTTCGTGTCGGATGGCCAGCCCGACGTGGAACATGGCCCGCTCGTCGGTGAAGCTGGAGATGAGGTCGGAGACCACCTTCACCGAGCCAGAGAGAAGCTGCTTCACGTAGGGACTGCCGGACATATCGCGTCCGAGGCTCGCGGCCTCGGTGGAGGCTACGACGACGCCGCGGGAATCGAGCCACAAGATGTTGCGGGCGCTGGGGACCGCCGCCCTGGCGGTGCGGAGGAGGCCCGCCACACGTTCAGTGCCAATACTCGAGAGGCTTTCTCCGGCGACAGCGTGTCCCAAAGTGGCTTCGACGGCCCACAGTTCCTCGAAGTAGTTGGCCAGCGCCGCGGCGACCTGCCAGGAAAACTCCCGCCGGCGCTGGATCTCTTCACTGACGCCGACCTCGTACCCTCTGAACAACCCGGCCCCTTCCATAGCCATCAGGGGCAGCAGAACGGCCACGATCAAACCGAGGAGCTTGTTCCGCACGCCTGCCACCGGCAAACGGTTCAGGCGTTTGAGGAGATTGGCATGAAGGGAGGGCAGCAACACCTTGGCCGACAACTCCGCTCAAAAGGAATCTTCGTTGTGTGCGGGTCGTCCCTCCAAATTCATGGCACCCAAGGAAAATCCTTCCCATTCCAGGAAATTCCGCTACCCTTCGACCCCCTCCCCCCCGAACAGGGTGACCTCCAGCAGGTCGCCCACCTGGGTCCCGGTGGAGGCGATGGTGCCGGCGGGGAGTTCCACGACAGCCGCGGCCCGCTTAACGAAAGGCCCGGTCCGGAAGGGTTTCATGCGCTCCAGGGCGGTCAGGATCCGCCCCTTTTCGTCAAGGTACAGCACGTCGATGGGGAACCGCATGAAATGAGTGTGGATCGAGCGACACGACTCAATCAACAGACCTTGCCCCGGAAGGATCTCCGGTTGGTCCAGGAGGCCGACCAACCGCCCCACGAATGTCCTGGCCACCCGCATGCGGCTGGCCAGGGGGGCCTTCCTGGTGACGTTCTGCAGCCACGCTTCCTTGGACCTCGTGCCCCCAGCTCCCAGCGAAACCGACACCGCGCTCGCCCCTTCCCTTATCTGTACCCCGCCCCTATTGGCGGAAGATCAGGATGTAGTGGACCGCCACGGGTCCCAGAAGGATCATGAAAACGGTGGGGAAGATGAACAAGACCAAGGGAAACAGCATCTTGATAGGCGTTTTCATGGCCTGCTCCTCCGCCCGTTGGCGGCGCCGCTGGCGCATCTGCGTCGACTGCACTCGGAGCACGCGCCCCAGGCTGACGCCCAGTTCGTCGGCCTGGATGATGGACGCCGCCACGGCCTGGAAATCGGGCACCGCCGTCCGCCTCGCCAAATCGCGCAACGCCTCGCCCCGCGGTTTGCCCAGCCGAATCTCGCGCAGGTACTGTCCAAACTCCGCGGAGATGGGGTCGCGGAATTTCTCCCCCACTTTCTGCATGGCCCCGTCGAACCCCAGCCCGGCTTCCACCGAAATGCAGAGCAGGTCCATGACATCGGGAAGGGCCCGTTCGATGGCCTGCCGTCGCGCGGAGACCAGCGAGGATAACCAGAATTCCGGCAGCCCATACCCCAGGATGGCTGCCACCGGCGACAGCAGAAGCAGCAAGGTCTTCGACCGGTCGACGGTCGTGGCGGACGGGAGGAGCATTCCGAAAATGACGAAGGCCAATAGGCCCAAGATCAGCTTGGCCGCCCAAAAAGTGCCCAGCGCGACGGGGGCGCCCGCCCGGGACAGGCGCTCCGCCAGACGGCGGCGGAAGGATTCCGGGGTGAGGGCCAGGAGAGACTTGACCAGATTCCGGAAGGCCGGGAGTACCACCCGCTCGGAGAAAGGCCTGGCCATCTCCGCTTCCTCGACCGCGTAGGGGTTCTTTCGCCGGACGCGGATCTCCCGTACCCGACGGATGACGGCCGGGTCGGCGGCGGCGGGCATGAGGGCGTAAGTCAGGCCCGCAAACGACAGAAAGATCAGGAAGTAGAAGAGCAATTCCAAACCTAGGGAGACCTCCGTCCTCGCAATCCTCACACCTGAACGTTGACAATTCGCCTGATGAGGATGAAACCGACCAGTTGCATCCCCGCCGCCAGACCCAGGATGAAACGGCCCAACGGGTGGGTGAACAGGGGCTGGATGTACCCCGGGTTGATCAGGAACATCGTCACCGCCAGCCCCACCGGCAGGAAAGCCACGATCCAGCCCGATACCCGTCCCTGGGCTGTCAGAGTCCGGATCTCCCCCATGATGCGGATGCGCTCACGGATGGTCGTGGTGATGTTGTCCAGCACCTCGCTGAGATTGCCCCCCACCTGGCGCTGTATGATCATGGCCGTGATGGCCAGGTCCAGGTCCACGCTTTCCACACGTTCAGCCAGATTGGCCATGGCCTCTTCGACTGGGATGTTGAACTGGCTCTCGCGGATGACCCGCGAAAACTCCTCGCTGATGGGGACCGGCATCTCACGGCTGACCACTCCGATGGCCTGAAGGAGCGAATAGCCAGACCGGAGGGAACTGGAGATCATGTTCAGGGCATCCGGAAGTTGCCGTTCGAAAAGGCGGGCGCGCCCCACCTTCCGGGCCTCCAGCCACCACCGCGGCGCGAAGACGCCGCCGATCAAGGATAACAGTCCAAAGACCACTGAGCCCGAAACCGCCGCGCCGATGACGAACGCCAGCAGTCCCGCGCCCAGACCGATGAGAAGGAACTCGCTGACTTTCAGCTTGACATCGGCCTTCCTCAAGTCGAGGGCCAGTCCCTTGGCCAGGTTCACCCCCCGCAGCGGTTTCTCCAAGGCGTCCGCGACCCTGGCCCGGAAGGACGCCTTCCTCTTGTCGGGCGGGGTGGCCGCGGCCTTGGCCTTTTCCGGACCTCCTCCAGCGGACGAAAGGGCGCCGGCGGTCTCGCCGGCGGCCGGACCTCCCTGGGACGTGCCTGATTCCGGGGAGAGGTCGGATACGTCACCGCCGGCCTCACCGGGCTCACCGCCATCCGTGGCGACTGGTCGCCTCCGGCGAAGGGCCCGGTGCAGGCCGGCGCTGGCGCCAAAGAGAGTAGAACGCCCACTGGGCGCGGTTCCCGTCCGCCCCGTTTGGGCGGTCCGGGCTTGGCGGACCTGCGCCAGGCGCTGGCCCATCCGCCGCCCTCGGGCTCCGAGGAGAGTCACGATCCAGACGGTCAGTAACGTGGAACTGGCGAAAACAAGCAGAACGATCCAGAACAGACCGGTGGGGTTCAAAGCGCCGCCACCCCCTTGAAGGTCGCGGGCTCAAACCATTCTGCCGGCAGAGGCTCGCCCCGGGCCGCCAGGCGCTCCGAGCACTGGGGGCGTATGCCGGTGGGCTGGAAACTTCCCAGCACCTGGCCCTTAGCGTCGATACCGGTCTGCCTGAAGGTGAAGATGTCTTGCAGGGTTATGACATCGCCTTCCATCCCCTGCACTTCTGTAACAGAAACGATCTTTCGGGCGCCGTCCGACAGGCGGGCCTGGTGGACGATGAGATCCAGGGCCGACGCCACCTGCTCGCGGATGGCCCGCACCGGCAAGTCCATGCCGGCCATCATGACCATGGTTTCCAGGCGGGCCAGCATGTCGCGGGGACTATTCGCGTGGCCGGTGGTCAGACTGCCGTCGTGACCGGTGTTCATCGCCTGGAGCATGTCCAGGGCCTCGCCCCCGCGGACCTCGCCGACGATGATGCGGTCCGGCCGCATACGCAGAGCGTTCTTCACCAACTGGCGTATGGTGATTTCGCCCTTCCCCTCCAGGTTCGCCGGGCGCGCTTCCAAGGAAACGACGTGTTCCTGCACCAGCCGCAGTTCGGCGGCATCCTCGATGGTCACCACCCGGTCGCCCGGCGGGATGAAGGACGAAAGGATGTTCAGAGTCGTGGTCTTTCCGCTGCCGGTACCGCCGGAGACCAGGACGTTAAGTTTCGCCCGCACGCAGGCTTCCAGGAATCCGGCCATGGCCTCCGTCATGGTGCCGCGGTCTACCAGGTCGTCCGCTGAAAGCACGTCGCGGCGGAATTTCCGGATGGTGATGCTGGGTCCCTTCAGCGCCAGAGGAGGAATGATGGCGTTCACGCGCGAGCCGTCGGGCAGCCGGGCGTCCACCATGGGGCTGGCCTCGTCGATGCGCCGCCCCAGAGGGGCGACAATCTTTTCGATGATATGTAGGATCTCCTGGTCGCTGGCGAAGGACAAGGCGGTCCGCTGGATCCTGCCCGACCGCTCAACGTAGATGTGGCTTTTCGAGTTCACCATAATCTCGGTGATCTCGGGGTCTTCCAGAAGAGACTGGATGGGACCGTACCCGGTGATTTCGGCCACCAGGACTTCGACCAGACCGTCCACTTCCAGCGGTGACACGCTCTTGTCTTGGTTAACTAGTTCCTGGATCCGCTCCCTGACCTTCTTCTTGTCCTCGTCGGACATCACCGTTCCATTGGCGGTGATGGAAGTGTCCAGCTCGTTGATGAGCCGTTCGCGGATGCGGTTCCGCAGTTCGACGTTGACGTCCACGGGCACCACTGTCACCGGAATCGCCGGCGCCTTGTGGAGTGACGCCGCCCGCCCGCGCCCGGAGCTGACCCTATCCGCGGCGCGGTTTGGTCCGGATGCCGGCGTCTTCTGACCGGAGGCGACAGGTGACGTAGTAGAAGAGTCATCCGGTCCGGCGGGACCGGAAGAAGGCACGTCGGGCGTCTCTCCCTCGGGCGGTGGCCCTTCACCCCGGGGAAGTGACGTCAGAGGTACCTGATGAAGGGGGCTGGCCTTATCCGCTCCGCCTGCTGGCTGCGCCTTCAGCCGCTCGTACAGGCTGCTCATCGGCGGTCATTCCCTCCGGTTCAGTGATTACCACTCGCGCCCCAGCCTTCAGTGCTACCTCGCTAGTGATCTCCCAAAGGCTCTCGACGATAGGCAGTTTCTTCCGAGTCAGGATCAAGGGTTGGCCCGTGTTCGCCGCCCACACCGCCGTGCGCCCGTCACTGGGGACGCGGTGGTTGATGGGCATGCCCAGGGCGTTGGAGATGTCTTTCTCGGCCAGGCCGATGGCGGCATCGGCCCGGTTCAGTACGAGGGTCAGCCGGTCCGCCGGGTACTGCAGGCGGTGCAAAAGGATGTCCAGCCCCTTGGCCGTGTTCTGTAGTGTCGGGATGTCGGGTGTGGTCACCACCACGACCATGTCCGCCAGGTCCAGAGCCGTCAGGGTCGATTCGCGGAAGTTCGAGGGCGTGTCCATGATGAGGAAGGAACAGGACGCCCGGAGCTGCCGGATAATCTCATCGACGTAGTTCCGGCTACGATCGCGGCGTGCCTCGCCGTCCACCTCGGCCGCCAGTTCCGGGCTGGGTGGGGCCGCCAGGACCTGCAGGCGGTTTTGGATGGCCGAGACCATGCCTTTCTGCACTAGGCTGGGCACCAATGGGCCGTCGATCCGGCAGAGATCGTGGATGGTGGTCACTGGGTTCAGTCCGAAGAAGGAGGCCACCGCGCCGAACTCCAGGTCCAGGTCCACCACGGCAATGGGCCGCCCTTCGGCCAGGAAAGGCGCGCTGATGGGCACCACCCGGCCCCCGCCCTCGGTCCCCTTGGCTGGGCTTGAACCGCCACCCAGACCTCCGGACCTGCCCGCCGCTTCGACTGTCCGGGCTCCGCCGGGGACAGCCACGAGGGGTTGCCCTTTGGGCGGCGCAACCGGAGATGGTCTGCCCGCGTCCCGCCCTTTGGCTGCCGGGTGGGCGGACGCGGCGGCACGGCTGGCGGCCGCCGGGTCGAAGACCCCGGCAATCACGCTGGCCAAGACACTGCTGGTACCATTCGGGCTCACGGTGGGTCTCGGGGCGACGGCCCGGGCATCCTTGACCGGCTCGTTGCGTCCCGCCGGCTCGGCCGCCACTTTTCGCGACGAAGCCGCGGCGCCCCCGAAAAGTGCTTCGCTGGCTTTCCCGCCCTTGGTTCCCAGGGCCAGGGCCGTAGCCAGGTTCACCGCCACAGTGGTCTTGCCCACCCCGCCCTTGGTACCAAAGAGAGTGACGCAAAACGCGTCCGTCCTCGGCGGCGGGCCCTGGGCGGCCTGTGCCTCAGCCAACGGCAGCGGCGGCACTTCGCCGGGCGCCCGGCGGCTGGACGCGGTGATCAGGGACTGGCGGAAATCGGCCGGCGAATAGGGCGGGAAGATGAAGTCCGCCGCCCCGGCCCGCATGGCCTCGCGCATCATGGCCGGGTCACCGTCATCGGAAAGGACGATGAAGGCTACTCCCAGGACCGCCGCCAACTCCTCCGCCAGGGTCAGGGCCGTGGCGAAGGGCATGCCCAGGGCCACTCCGGCGCCGACCTTCGAAGTTTCCACGCAAAGGCATTCCGGGTTGAAACTCAACGCTTCGCGTAGCAGCAGACCCCGTGAAAAACCGGCCAAGCCGCGGGCATCACTGCCCGTGGCGTTAGGCCAGGCCAAGATCTTCAGCTCGATCTCCGGCGAGCCCGGGGGCAGGTCCGGCGGTTTGGACTGCCCCCCTGATGTGACGAATAGGGCCCTGATCTTCTCTGTACTCATCGACAGTCTCGCCTCCTCCACTAGCGCTGATCCACTTCAGGAAGGATCAGCAGAATGACCTGCCGTTTGCCGCTGGTGACGGCGTCACTGATGAGCCCTCCGGGCAGGATGTTCCGGGAAGTGACGTCGGCCGGCAGCGCGAAGTCGCTGGGGGCTAAAAGACCGGTCACCGCTATCATGTCTTTCTGGAGGTCCAGGCGGGCCGCGAAGTCCTGGCTGCGTTCGGTGGTGAATGGCCCTTTGCTTCCCAGGTCGAGCATGCGCAGGAAGACGCGGGCGGTCACGTCGAGCGTGGTACCCTTGTACACCACCGGGACCATCTCCGCGGTAAGTCCGAACTCGTACCACGAGGTTAGCTCTAACCCGCTGGCTTTACTGGTGCCGGGTACCTGGCCGGAAAGCTTATACCGGGCCTGTTCCCGGTTCATGGTCAGAAGGTCGGCCTTGGCCAGTTCCCTAGCCTGACCCGAGGAGATGAGCCCATACGTCTTGTCCCACAGCGCGCGCGACGCTACCAGGTAGTTGACGGTTCCTCCCGAAGGGCCGCTGGTCGGGGCCGAGGCTCCCAGGGTCGCCAAGGCCGAGGTATCCGCCTCCACCAGAGACATGCGGAATCGGACCTGCTTTCGGGCTTCCATAGTCTGATCGATGGGTTGCGCCTGGGTGAAGACGCTGGTGGTGAAGTCCACCACGCCCTTGGTGCCGTCGTCAAGGGCCGGCCGCAACAGCAACCGCAAGCTGCCTTTCATCTCCGCCAGGGCCAGCACCACACCCTCCTGAGGCGTCACCGCCAAAGTCACGGTGCTGCCCGCGGCGGGCCGTCCCTGGCCCGCCGCAGTGCTCGCCGATTTACCGTCCGTGGAAGGTGCCGACGTGTCTCTTCCCACCGCTAGGACCGGAATGTTCTCCAGGATGAGCCGGCCCTTATCGGTCCCCAAAAGCGACTTGTCGAAGACGGCTACCACGTCCACCGAGTCTCCCGGTTGGATAAGGCCGCCGGCACTGATGACGTCGCTGGCGGTGATGGCCTGGGCACGCCGCCCATCCGGAATGCGGTAGGACATCCCGACCCGTGGGTCGGTCGAAGAGAGCTTGGACTGAAGGATGATCTCACCCTGGGCCAAAGGTACAAGCGCCAGGTGGTCCAGAGCGTCCTTCACGTTCGTGACCGTCTGGGCGTTGACAAACTCTTTGGGCATCAAAGTGGTGGACAGCATGGTCTGATCCAGCCGGGTCTTGGCCGGAATCGCCTTCGTAGTGACCACCACGGCCACCATGTTCTTTTTCGACTGAGTCGCCTGGACCGAAAGCTGCCGGTACACCAGCAGGCTGGCGATGAGGCCGACCAGTGCAGGTATCAGGAGGAGCCGTGTGGCTCTGCTACGGGTCATGTTGGAAAGTCGAAGCTCCTTTCCTGTTACGTCTGCCGGCAGTTGCTTGGGCCGCGGCCACCTGTTGTTTTCTGCTAGCGAACGAGTTTCGCCATGCGGACCCCGTAGTCAAGGTCGGGCCGGTAGGCGGAGACCTGTCCGGAAGTATGGTACCGCATGAAACGGCCATAGACCGTCCCGCTTCCTGACGAGTCGAAACCCTCGAGGAAGAACGCCGCGAATCCGCGGATGGTGACGCTTTTCCGTCCGTTCACGTCGAAGCTGTCCACGATGGGCAGAAGCATCACCCGGGCCGAGTTCACGGGATGCGAACCAAAGGTGTCACCAGCAGTCTCGTTCATCCGTGTCTGGACGCCGGCTGAGGTCGGCCCGGCCATGTTGCCCGGTTCGGTATCGATACTCTGCCCGACGGTCAAGAGCCCAGGATAGCCTGTCTCCACGAAGGAGCGATACTGTGAGGCACCACTGGTCGCCAGAGCCATGGCGTGGAAGTTCCCCGAGTACGAGGTGGCGTCTCCGTCTGACGTCCCGTTGGGACCGAGCTTGATGGCATATTCCCGGCCGTATACGAACGGTGCGGACTCGACCCCGAAAGGCACGGCGCCGACCACGCCGGTGACCACATAGATTGCTCCGGCGGAGTCGGCGGGTAGGGTCACTTTCTTGGAGCCTCCCACGGAGGCGAAACGGAGTTCGGCGGGCCCTTGGAGGTGGACGTCGATCCGAGTGTTGTTCTCCGTTATACTTACCTGAACGTCCGCGGCGGCGATGCCGTTCTGAACGGCACAATCCAAAGCCACGGCATAGGCCATTCCAGGGTCGTCCGGGAGGTAGTCTGCCCCAGCCAGCGCCGCGGCATCGGCAATGTTGGATAGCCGCGCGTGGGTGGCGTACATCCAGCCGGCGTCCAGGCTGATGGCGGCGAATCCGGTGAGGGCGACCATGGCGATGGCGAAAAGAATCAAGACGGAACCCCTCTGGTCAGAGATCAGACCCGGCTTCTGCCCCCGTCCCTGCCTGCGCCGCTGTGACCATCGGACTCCTGTGACCTTAGGCATCCCCCACCTCCTCCCACCAGAACTAGAGCCGGCCCCGCCTCCTAAGGCCTACTCGACCAGCATCGACAGCTGCGCTTGCAGAGAGATCTGCGATCCAGTGATCTGCTGAATGAGCGGTACGGCGAAGTCGAAGCTGTAAGACAGACTGATGGTGAGGTAGTCGCCGCTGGACCGGCTACCTTCAGCGGGGACGATGGTAACCGACAGGCGGGAGGGGTCCAGAACCGGCGCGGAGTCGTACACGCGTTGGATGATTTCGAGGTCGGTGGCTCCGGTCACACCCAGCCGGGCGCCTTCGCGGGCGGCATGCTGTAGAGCCAGATACGCCGCGAAAGCCCTTCCGAACTCGGCGATGCCGAAGAGCACCAGTAGAACGACAGGTAGAAGTAAGGCCATTTCGACCGTGGCCTGTCCTTTTCGGTTCCGGAACGCCCTCCCCCAGACGGTCAACATGCTTTCACCTTTTCCCCTTGCTGACTATCATGTCAGGGCGCCGAGTGCGCGGTCAGCGTGGTAAGGATGTTGTTGAAAAGGGTGTTGAGTTGTCCTCCCAGAAGGGTGACAGTGGCGATGACGGCGACAGCGACCAAGGCGATGATCAGGCCGTATTCCACCATGCCCTGACCGTCCTGGTTCTTCCACAGCTTCAACAGGCTGATAAGCATTTGCGGCACCTCCTTCCTCCGCCGGTTTTGGCTTGGCGGCTTCGTCGCCGATTCGACTTGGGGAGGGGTCCCGCTCCTGGGGTTTCACCCAGTGGCGGCGGGGCGGTCGGCCAAGAAATAAGGCCTGCTCCCCCGGATGCCGGAGAAAGCAGGCCCACTTTTCGGACCTCTTCCTTCCTAAGGAAGCGGCACCTCGCGCCTGGAGCTATATACCGCGAGCGATATGCCGGTCCCTTACCCCTTCGGCAACCCGGCTGTCATGGCGGCTGGGTTCAGCCGCTTTAGACCCGTGGCTTTGCGTCCCCCTCTTTCAAAGGGTTTGCCCTTGTCGGTCGGCTCACGTCCCACGAGCGGGACGTTGAG
>JAJYWN010000065.1 GCA_021791495.1 Bacillota bacterium | reverse complement strand
AGCTTCTACAACCTCAAGGCCCGGCTCTACAGCCCCCACGCGGGCCGGTTCCTGACCCAGGACACCTACCTGGGCAACCCCTGGGCCCCCTGGACCCAGAACCTCTACTCCTACGTGGGTAACAACCCGGCCAGCTACACCGACCCCACCGGGCATATAGCCTGGGCCGTGATAGGGGCCGTCGCCGGAGCCATCTCCGGAGCGGCCAGCGCCGCCTACACAACCTACAGGCAAACGGGGTCCGTGGACTGGGACGAGGTACTCACCCGAAGCGCGACCTGGGCCCTCGCCGGCTCCGGCGTGGGTGAACTGGCGGCCGTGGCCACCCTTAGCATCGGTTCAGCCCTGACAGCGGCTGGTATTGAAGCAGGGGCAGCTGTCTCTGGGGCTGGGGCCGGTGGGTTAAACGTAGAATCGGCAGCAGCTCATCCTAAGGGCTGCGGTGGCGATACCTCGAAGGCCGTTTCTTCCGGTAGTCTTCGTGAGTTGAGACGAGTTGGAGAATTCCTGAAGAAGAGCGGATTGAGCATGGATGAAAGGCGTAGAGTGATCAAGGCGTTCAACCCAGGCGCTGAAGTAGTGACAGTGGACAAGGATCTCAATGTCTTCAGGTACTATGGTGGCCCATCTGGCAGTCGCCCAAGAGGGAGATGGGTCACCACCGGCCAACTAGATGATCCAACAAATCAGCTGGCGCTGCCAGAAGGCAGCACTGGCGGGAAGGTCGTTCAGTGGGTTATTCCCAAAGGCACGGACGTCTTGGCAGGTTCCGCTGCACCCAACTTCGGGCGACCGGGCGGAGCACCGCAAATCTACGTTCCGGATCCGAGCGTACTGAAGTGAGGAAGTCTTCGATGCGCTTCAGTGTTGACGATCTGGTCAAGGAAGTCAGCTTGCTTATCGTTGAGGTTGAGCGCGAGCTTACCGAGAGGAAGTTAGGGATACCAGGT
Organism: Bacillota bacterium; assembly: GCA_021791495.1. Lineage (GTDB taxonomy): Bacteria > Bacillota > Sulfobacillia > JAJYWN01 > JAJYWN01 > JAJYWN01. The sequence continues at coordinate 13,475 of JAJYWN010000065.1, read as the reverse complement.
GACGGGACCGTCACGCAACTGCAATTCATCGGCCAGGAATTGAATACAATACTTCGAAATGCCAAGTTGAACAAGATACCCAGAAAGGAGGAAAGACATGTAGCTTTTGCTCGGTTGGTGGTTGATGAGTGGGACGTCCGCTCGAGTTTAGGAAGGAGACTCTCCGCACTAGCTAACCGATACGAGCGCATGAAATCCGACGCTTACACCATCTGAGGAATCCGTGCTGTACCGTGGGGAGGGCTACGGTTTTGACCCTAGCGAGGGAGGGAGACCATCCCCCTGATGGGACGGTGCGTGCATTGGGCGTTCTAGAAATCATTATTCGACCACCCGATGACGTTATGGGCATTCCGCCAAAGTGGCTGAGGAGGATCAGGTAATGCATTCCATCTCTGTGGATGAAGCCCTGCAATTCCTCACTGAGCTTCTCCTTGAGCTTTCGAAGCCGCCAGATTACATGGGCAGTGCGGAGACTCTTCTGGATCGGATCGAACATCGGATTCGCCTGTTCAAAGGGGAAGAGTATGCTGCATTGTGCTCCGCACTAGGTCGCTGGCTACAGGGGAACGATCCTGCAAAGGCCGACATAGCCTTGGCACTCATTAGCCGTCTTGAGATCGTGCGGTACATCTCTGAACTGGAGCAATGGCTCGACGAACTCCATAGGGGCAGCTTCCATTGGCCGTCTGTGTGGTGGCTGCCAGTCGTTGAAGATACGTTGGCGAGACTGCACAGAGCTAAGCAAAGAACCTGATATCCTCTTGGCTCGCTGCCCATTGTCCGCCATCGACAGCTTCATGCTACTTACCGGCTGACGTTTCGGCAGCGGTGTGCCCGGACTGGTGAAGTGGTCGCTCTCTCGATTCCGAGGTAGAGATGGACGAAGGTTGAGATGTGCAAACCTGTACCTTGATAATTCCAGATCTTCTTCGACAGGAAGATGGCCGGGAACTTGATCTTTGCAGCGATGGATTCCGGTGTGGCGGCCCTGACCCTACCGTCTCCTCTCGGCGCAAGACGCGGCTGGCGCCACGTTCCAATTCACCTACTCCAGCGCCCCCGCCTAGCCGGGGTGGATCACCGCGGTCACCGACGCCCGGAATAACCAGCGCCAGTACACCTACGACGCCAAAGGCAACGTGACAACCATCTCCTACCCGATGGGCGGCGGCAAGACGCTGGCCCAAGCCTTGACCTACTGCGCCGATGGTAGCGTCAGGGATGTCTCAGAGCTCCACGACGCCTCCGCCCCGACCTATCCCGTGACCCACCACGATTACGACAAACGGGGCCGGACCACGCGGGTGGAATACCCCGACGGCTCGGCGGCCGCGACGCTCTACGACTCATCCGGCAACGTGGCCCTGCGGGTGGACCAAGGCGGGCAGCGGACCACCTACGCCTACGACGCCGCCGGGAGGCTGTTGAAGGCCGCCGACGGGGCCGGAAATACCACGGCCTACGCCTACGACGCCGCCGGAAACGCCACGGCCATCACCGACCCCAGGGGCAGCACGACGTCCTACCAGTACGACCCGCTTCACCGGGTCAGGCGGGAACAGCTACCCAGCGGCCTGACCACTCTTTCCAGCTATGACGAGATGGGCCACCTGACTGCCCTGGTCCGGTTGCCGTTGGGGTCGTAGGTGTATTCGGTGAGGCCGCCCGCCGCGTCCGTCACCGTTAGGAGCCGGCCCGCGGTGTCGTAGCCGTAAGTCGTGGCCAGACCGTTGCTGTCTACCTGGCGGGTCATAGCCCCGACCTTGTTGTACTCGTAGGCGACGGTGTTATTGACGGTCGCGCCCGGCGGGTTCGTTCCATTACTGAGGAGCACCGACCCGCTGGGCAGAGGCTCGCCGACCTGCCGGAGCGGGCCGGCCAGGTAGTAGGTGGCGGTCACGGTGTACCCGGCGGTATCGACGATGCTGGAGTGCCCTTTGGTCAGGGCAGTCAGGTGGCCCATCTCGTCATAGCTGGAAAGAGTGGTCAGGCCGCTGGGTAACTGTTCCCGCCTGACCCGGTGAAGCGGGTCGTACTGGTAGGACGTCGTGCTGCCCCTGGGGTCGGTGACGGCCGTGGTGTTGCCGGCGGCGTCGTAGACGTAAGTGGTTGTGTTTCCACCCTGGTCGGCGCTGCTAAGGAGCTGGCCGGAAGCGTCATAGGCGTAAATGGTCCGTTGCCCGCCCCGGCCGACCTGAAGCGCCACGTTGCCGGACCAGTCATACAGAGTGGCGGCCGCGGAGCCGTCAGGGTATTCCACACGCACGACCCGGCCCAGCTTATCGTTGTCATAGTGGGTCACGGGGTACGTCGGAGTGGCGGCATCGTGGAGCTCGGAGGCGTCCTTGACACTACCGTCGGCGTAGTAAGTCATGCTCTGGGTCAGCGTCTTGCCGCCGCCCATCGGGTAGGAGATGGCCGTGACGTTGCCCTGGGCATCGTAAGTGAACTGCCGCTGGTTATTGCGGGCATCGGTGATCGCGGTGATCCATCCCGGCTGGGCCGGGGCGGTGGAGTAGGTGAACTGGACGGTGTCGCCCGCCGCGTCTTGCGCCGAGAGAAGACGATAGGGATCGGTGGCGCTCCAGTTGTAGGCCGTCGTGTGGTTCTCGGCATCGACCACCTGGGTGAGGTCACTGGAGCCACCGAGGTAGGACATGGAAGTCGTCCGCGTCGTGACCCCGGGCGCGGTCAGGTCGGTCCCGGTGTCCACCACCTGCGTCACGTTGCCGGTGGTGTCGTGAGTGAGCTGGGTGGACAATCCGTCGGGACTGGTGATGGTTTCCGTCTGGAGCTTGTTCGGGTCCGAGGGAAGGAAAGAGTAACTGTACGACCAGCGTTTCGGGCTCCCCTGGGTGTTTTGGAAGGCGTCCGTCAGTTGGGTCAGAAGGCCGTCGGCGTTGGTAACGAAAGTCGTCCGGCCGCCCAACGGGTCGGTCAGGTCCGCCGTGCCGCCGCCAGCGCCGCCCGTCTGGTAGGCCACGGCGGTGCGGTGGCCGAGCCCGTCCACGATGGAGACGACCCGGCCCGCGTCGTCGTAAGTCCAGGAAGTCCAACGGCCGGAGGGGTCCGCCGCGTAGGCCAGGCGGCCGTCGCCGCCGTAGCCGTAGGTAGTGACCATCCCCTCGGAGTCGGTGACCGAAGCCAGGCGGTCTTTGGTGTCATACCCGTAGGTGGTCGCGCGGCCAGCGCCGTCGGTGATGCCGGAGAGACGGCCCAAGGCGTCATAGGCCAGCGACGTCACCCGCCCCACTGGGTCGGTGACCGTGGAGAGCCGCCCCTGGCTGTCGTAGGCGTAGGCGATCCGGTTGCCGTTCCGCTCGGTGATCGACGAGAGCCTTCCAAGACTGTCGAACTGGTAGCGGACGCGGTCGGGACGGGTGGCGACGAAAGAGCCGTTCCCATCCTTGGTTAGGGTCCAGTACGATAGCTTGTCTGGTTGGTAGGTCGAACCGTTGAAGGTGAAGGCGCGCTCGTTACCGTCCCCGGCAGTCAGGATGACGCCACCGCCGTAGTCGTCAATGTGCCAGTCGGTATTTAGCCGCCACGGCCCGCCGAGGGCGCCCCCGGCGCCGCCTTGGCTATTGTAGGTGCGGCGAATGGTGACTGGCAGGTACGGGGCCGCCACCACGGAGTCCGTCACCGTGAGGACCAGGTTTCCGGAGTTTAGGTTCAGGTACGCCGTGCCGTCCCCCGCGGCGAAGGACGTGAACGGAAAGCGGACGTCCACGCCGAACCGCCTGACGTTGGCCGCCTGGGCCCCGGCCACGGCCGACAAGGGCCCGACTGTGCCGTTGGAAACGGCCCGCACGGTGTAATAGTAGGTGACACCCTCGCTAAGGCCCAGGTCGTTGAAGAACCATCCCGTGAGACCGTCGGCGACCTGTGACCATGCGGTGCGGTCCGTGGAACGGGAGACGCGGTAAGTGACCGCCGGGTCGGACGAGCCGTCCCAGAGCAAGGTAATAACGTTTCCCCGCCCAGGGATGGCGGTGACCCCGGTGGGAGCGGCCGGGCCGGTGGAAGTGGCGGCCGTTATCCCGCACTCGGCCGTGCGCGCCGACTCCCGGCCCGCGGCGTCCACCGCGCTCGCGGAGTAGGTGTAGGCCGTGCCGGCGACGGTACTAGTATCCGTCCAGGTCGTCCCGGCCACGCCCGAAGCCACCAGGCTCTGAACGCCTCCAGTGGTCCGGTAGACGTCATAGGTGATCCTGGGGTCGAAGAAAGCGTTGGGTGAGGCGTGCCACGCCAGGGCGACGCCGCCGCCGGGCAGGTTGGTGATCACGACGCCGAATGGCGCCACGGGAGGCCCGTTGGTGGCCACGTTGGAGTAGCCACTGGTCCCTCCGTCGACCTGGCTGACGGCCTGGACACGGTAGTAGTAAGTCCCCGCACCCGGCGTGTCCGCGCCGGTGGTAGCGGTCACACCGGTGGCCACTGTCACCGGTGTCGCAAAGTCGCTCGTCGTGGCCCGTTGTACGGTGTAGGTGACGGTCGCCGGCGCCTCGCTGTCCGACGGGCGCATGGCCCTGGCCGGCGCCCACTTGAGGTTATACGACCCGTTCCCGGTCGGCGTCGCCACCAGGTTATCGGGGGCGGTCAATAGCCCGCCGCGGAAGGTTACGCCAACGGTGGCCGAGTCCGCCCGGTTCCCGGCCCGGTCGTAGGCCCGGGCCGCCAGCCGGTGGCGGCCGGCCACATACTGCGAGGGGTTGATAGCGAAAGTGAAAGTCCCACCCGCGTCCGCCGGAGCGGAAGCGACGACGTTGTTATCCAGGAGGAGTTCTACCCGCGACAGGTTTCCTGCGGCTCCACCGTTCACGGTGTCGCTCGCCGACACGCCGACGTTGACCGTCCCGGGAGGCGTGCCCACCGGAGACTGGAGAGTGCTTCCGTCGGTGGGCGAGGTGATGCTTACCGTGGGCGCGGTGGTGTCGGCGGCGAAATCCAGTTGGAAATACGGGTCGTAATATGGGTTGCCGTTTGCATCCCGGGCGCAAAGGTACACGTCACTCCAGGAATTGGGGTCGTCGGTAAGGGTGAGGAGAAACCCATCGTTGGAGTGTGAGCCGTCCAGGTACCGCTGGACCGCCGCCGTCAGGTCTATCTGAAATGCCGGCGGTGGATTGCTTGGCGGCACGGAAGTGGCTATCCTCACGGAGAAGCTCTGAGCGCCGGGTGGCATAGCCGTGCAGCCGGCGGTGGCACAAGAATCTCCACCCGCCCATGAAGTCCCGCTCCAACGCGGCCGGGTCCAAGTCGCGCTATTCCGGAACCAGTCCTGATGCAGCGGCTGCACCGTAAAAGTGCCGCTCTGTGTCCCAGTAGAGTAAGTGGAGTCGGTATTGTAAAACAGGTTGAGCCTCGCGGAGACCAGTTGGTTGCCCGGGATAAGGCCCCTGTCCAGGCTGCGAAAGTCGAATTTCATCAACGACCGGACACTTCCGTCGCCCTTGACCCTGAGCAGGTTGCCGCTGTAGGGTGTGGTGATTCCGTCTTGAATCACCGTCCACATGCCGGCGTTGGTTTCGGCGCCCAGGGATATCGAAGGATCTATGGTAACGGGGTACTTGCGAACGGGGTCATCCAGCCACCTCCGGTCGACGCCGACTTTCACCAGGTAGCTGCCGTCGGGTTGGGGATCGAGCGCCAAGGCGCCGTCGGTCCTCGCTCCCGCGCTGTCTACGGCAAAGACCCGGTCGATCGACATGGCCTCCTCGGTCACGGAGGAGTCATACATCAGCCCGATGTGGCCGTCGGACATGGCTTTAGGAACGAACCCGTTCACGGCCAGGCGGAAGGCCCAAGTGTTTTTGTCTGGCGGGCGGTGGAGGATGATGCTTTCCTTTACCGACTGGTTCTGGACCTCGTAGGTCAGGGTCGAAGGAGCGGACGGCGCTTCATAGGTAAGCTTGTTCCCGGACGCCGTCGCCCTATAGGCTGTGGCGCCCGCGTCGCCGGGAGCGCCTTGGCCCGGGGCGCCCGCGCTGCCCGGAGCGCCGCCCCCGGTGTCCTCGTCGAGGTCCAAGGTGAACCAGCGTCCTTGGAAGTCCACCCTCATCTGGTTTTTCGACGGTCGGTCGGTGAACTTGACCTGCCAACTGCTGGCCTTGTTCTGGAACTTGTAGGGCGAGCCGTCGGGCGCCGGCACGAGGGTGTTGTCCGGTCGCTCGAAAATGCCGGGGCCGGCCTCGTAGTATATTGGGGCGACGTGGACCTCGACACGATAACCTTTGTCGGTCCGGTAGGTCCGGCTGTTGGCCCGGCGCAGGGCCGGGATCTCACCCGGTCCGTCGGGCCGCAACTGGGCCAGGGCCTGCCGGTAGGCAGCGGTCCCCGCGTCTGTGACCAACCCCGCTGAGGCCGACCGCACTTGGGTCGACTCCGTGGCGGCCGACCCCACCGCTAGGACGCCCCTCGTATTCGCCCAAGGTACACCCACCTGAAGCAGGATAGCCGCTAGGACCAAGACCGTCAGTCCGCGGAAAAACCGTCTCCGGAATCTCTGGAAGAACATGGAGGGTCCCCCTTTCCGTGATTCGACGCTTACCGCGTTCGCCGCGCTCACCGGCTACCCAGGTTCCCCCGCCCCAGTTCGGCGGGCAGGCCACGATAAATCACCGACGCCGTGTTACTGTAATCGCTGTGCAAGGGGCCGCTCCAAGTCGCCGCGCGGTAGTAATAGGTGGTCATGTCGGAGAGCGCTCCGGGGGCGTAGGCCGATAGCCGCGGCCCCGGCTCCACCTGTATCCCGTCGGCCCAAAGCGTACCGGTGGAAAGGCCGAAGAGGACGGCGGCCCGAATCGCATAAGTTCCGTCGGGGACGACAGTGGACACGCTGTACCGTTGCCAGTCGTTGGTCCCCGTGAGGGCGGTGGTCGTCGCGGTTCCCAGGACGCCGCCGTCCCTCGACAGGAACTCAAGCTGCAGCCAGGCGCCGCTTCCCGTCCCGGTGGAGATGGCCTGCGTCCGGAGCCACCCGCTCAGCGTCATCTGCCGGCCGGCCAAACCCCTCCCGGAAAAGGCGGTCTCCACGATCCCGTCGCCGCTCCCGGCGTCGGCCTTGTCCAAGCGGACCGCGTATTGGCCGGGGGCGACGCGGACGGCGGAATCCATCGAGAGAGTGGAGGATGTCCCCAGCCGGCTCCAACTCTTGGGCGTCCCGTCGGCGGCGATCCCCCACTCGAAACCGCTATTGGGGACAAGGTTCATCCCGTCGCGGAGGCTCGTGGCTGTCGACCCCGCCGCTATCTCGTCCGTGGCGCCGGGGGCGAAGCTTGAGGACGAAGACCGGCTGACCGTATAGGTGATTCCCGCACCGGGGGTGGGAAGGTTCACCGTGATGTCTCCCTGAGGACCCGCCGCCACGGTAAGACTCGGGGCGGCGGGCAGCACTAGTTCCAACGTATCCGTGTACCCCGAGCTGCCCTGGGCGTCCACTAGGCCGACGCGGACCTGCCAGGGCGCGGGTGCCGTGGGCACGGTCCAGGGAATGGTCGCGGCGCCGGCGTTGAAAGTCCCGGAACCTGATTGGTGATTGGTCCAAGTGGTATCGGAGGCTAACTTGTAGTCGAGGCCGCTCCAGGTGACCGCCCAGGTGCTCGTGCTCCGCAGGTTGAGGCTGCCTCCCGGGCCGCTGGTGCTGCCGGTCTCGGCGGCCAGGGTCCCCGTCACCGGAGAGTTGTCCACGGTGATGGCTACCAAAGTCGAGGCGCCGACAAGGCCGTAGTTGTTGTAGGCTTTGGCGGCTAGGGAGTGTGGGCCGTTGGCGACCCCGGCGCTGTTCCACTGTACGGCGTAAGGGGGGGCGGTGGCCGAACCCACCAGCCCTCCGTCCACATAGTACTCAACCTTGCCGACCCCGCTATTGCAGGAAGCGGTGGCGTTCAGGGTACGGATACCGCGGACGGTCTCCCCTTGGGTCGGTGCGGTAATGCTCACGGAGGGCGGGGTGTTATCCACCGTAACGTTGACCGGGGCCGACGTCCTGGTATTTCCGGCCATGTCGCGGGCCACCGCCGTGAGCGCTGCCGGGCCCGCCGCCAGTTGAGACGTATCCCAGGTGACTTGCCACGGAGAGGCTGCCACCGATCCGATCAGGGCGCCGTCACGGTAGAACGAGACGTTCTGCATGGCTATGGCATCCGCGGCATCGGCCCGAAGCGGGACGAGACCGCCCACCGTGGCCCCGCTGGTGGGAGCTGTAACCGAGACCGTCGGAGGCGTAGTATCGAGCGTGATCGTGGCCGCCGATGAACCCACGTTGCCGGCCGCGTCTTTGACATTGGTCGTTACCGTTTGGAGCCCGTCCGGCGTTGTCAGGGTAAAGGACTTGGAAGTGGCATATGGCTCCCAACTGGTGGTGGCGCCCTTGTAAGTGAAATCCATCTGGGCGGGACCGCTGGGGGAGTCCGAAGCAGAGATGTTCATGGTGACACTGGTGCTTGCTGTATACGGGGCTCCGCCGTTGATGCTCGCGCTCACTGTTGGCACTGTCGTGTCGATGCCGAAAGCCTGCCATGTGCTCCAAGGACCCTGGAGGTCCCCGCGGGTGTCCCAGGTCGTTACAGCCCACGTATAGGTCGTCCCGGCGGTCAGGGTGCTCGGAGGAATATCATAGTATTGGCTTGGGGAGGTAGTCTTGCCTGTGTCCTTGATTACCGTGCCGAGGCTATTCTTGACTTGGACCTGGTAGGCCGCCTGAGTATCAGTTGGGTCCGGATTTGAGTAGGTCCAGGCTAATCTCGGCGTGGTGGAGTTTACCCAGGAACCGCCGCCGGGGTTCAGGTTCGAGGGCGCATTGGGTGGTTTCGGGAGCACCACCCCTCCGAAAACTATCTCGTTTGTGGCGGTGTTTTTCCACACGACCCAGGCTCCATCGCTTGCCAGGTACCTTGGATCCGTGCTGGGCGTCTCATAACTGCCGGTCTGCAGGGTCGTCCGGGCCTGCCATACACCAGTTGACTGCTTGTACTTCCGGTAATAGATGTTCCCGCCGCTCCCGGCAAAGTACAGGTACAGGTCCCCGGATGCGTTGGTTATGGCCGGACGGACAAACCCGATGTCGGAGGTTTCTAGGGTTATGGTGTTGCTGGTGTTGGTGGCGGGATAGTAGGTTGCCACCGACAGGTAGCTGAGTGGCTCGTACTTCCCGACGACGACGTTTCCGTCGGCCCGTACGGCGGCGGTCACCGACTCGCATGAACCCAGGTTAGCACTGGATTCTTGTAAGTAGGTGTTTCCGTCGGAGGTCGTGTAACGGACCAGTCTTGCGCCACTTAGGTTAAGGCCCTGCCAAACAAAATAGGCTGTCCCGGAGTTGTCGTCGGCCACCGCGCTTCCGTATGCCGGTGTAGCCCACCCGCTGACGCCGCCGGAGGTGTAGTCCAGCTGATTGACCGGGCCAAAGGTATTCGTTGCTACTCGAAAGTATCGCCAGTCCCATTCGGCCGGTCCGTAGCTCCCATAGACCCGAGAGTACATGAGGAGGACGTTGTTATACTTCGGGTCCCAGTACGCCGCGCAACCGTCCTGCATGAACACGTCGTTAGTGCACACGTCCAAAGGTGAGCCTACGGTCCAGGTGGAGCCGGTCCAAGTCATCTTCTTCAACCGCCAGCGTAGGAAGGGGTACGCCGGCGTACCGGAGTACAAGACGTAGAAGTTCCCGTTGTTGTCGGCGGTGATCGAACTGGAGACGTAACAGTCTAGGGTAGTTAGCAGGGTCCACGTGTTTCCCTTATCGAGTGAGTAGTAAACACTGTCACCGAGCACTGCCATGAGCCGCCCGGCCTGATCCCCGGCGATCATGGACCCGGACCAGTGCCCGGGCCAAGACCATGTAGCAATGGTGGTAGGGTCTATCCGGACCGGGTACGCCGCCGCGGCCAGCCATTCTCGGTCAACCTCAAGGTCGATGAAGGTCCGCTCGCCAGCCGATCGGAGCAAGGTCTTCACCTTGGTCTCGGCGCCGGCCGAGTCACGGGCGACCAGATCCCGGATCTGTAGCAGGGGCGTGTCGGGTAACCCAAAGGAGATCACGTCGGCGTCCTGACTGGCGAGAAGGTTGGTGAGTTTCACCTCGAAAGCCCAAGTATTCCGGGGTGGCTGGACTGGGAGGACAATGGTTTCCTTGTACTTTCCGACCTCCACCTGGGCCTCGACATCTGCCCCGTCCCAGGCTCCCTGATACGAGACTCCACTGCCCGTGGCGGTGGCCAGGGCTGGACCCGCTCCGACGGGGCGGTAACTCACGCTTCTCTGGGGCTCTGCCCACAAGGTGGTCCAGCCGTCGGCCCCCACCGGGAACTCAACTTTCCGCCCGGAGGAAAGCCATTCGGCTTCAAACCGGTCACCCTTCTGTTCGTCCGTGACCCGCTTCACTCTCGTGTCCGGGGTGTCCCGCGCCAGGAGCTGACTAAAGGCTACGGCGGGTCCGCGCGGGCCATTGTTGGCTCCCTCGGCTGACCTTGGAGGGCCGGCCACTGTCGTACTTGTGGCCAGGATCGTGAAGAGGGCGATAAGGACTCTTGCCAATCGGCTTCTCATATCCATCCTGCCTCCCAAGCGGGTCCAAACTGGCTTTCGGGGAGAAGCTATCGTTTCATTCATGGGAGCATGGGAGCCATCGAGTTCCTGGACGTCTCTCTTCGCGCGGCGGCCCATGTTTCCCGCCTTGTTGGAGGCTAGATCGTTTGACATTCATCCGCCATTTTCGACAATTATAAGTTGCAAGCATATTAATGCAAACAGTAAGCTTCACCGGAGAACCGCAGAAGATAGTTGAGTACAGAAGGGCAGAACAATATCAAGAGGGGTCTTACCAAATAGTCTATGATGAGATATAATCGCCGGTTATTATTTCTACGACAACCTCAGCTGCCGGTGCTCTGGTAGTGGCGGACCCCGAGATCCCACACGCGGCGTGCAAGGAGGAACACGACGACGCCGACGATGGGCGCCAACCACCCGGTCCAAGGTGGCAGGGTGCCGGTGGTGGTGGTCGCGGCGGTGGCGGTCGCGGTGGTTGCGGTCGCGGCGGCGCCCGCGCCCTTGCCCAGAATCAGCCGAGCCGGCAAGTAGTTTATGAAGACCAGCGGCACCACGAAGGTGAAGAAGCGCCGCAGCCACACCGGGTAGATGTCCACCGGCCAGGTGATCATCTCATTACCACCGTAGGTCAGGAGGTTGAAGGCCTCAAGGCTCTCCACTGCCCAAAAGCATGACGCCGCCTGGACCATGAAGAGCGCCATATAGCACAGCGTACCGCAAGCCACCGCTCCCACCATCACCGCCCACTGCCAGGGAGCCAAGTGCAACCCCTTGGCCTCGATGGCCACCACCATGACACCCAGTCCCTGCGCCAGCCGGCCGAACCGTTTCAGGACGAAATCGTTGGCCAGCACCTGCAGGAATATCCCGACGGGTCGCACCATCAAGGTGTCGAAGCGACCCTGGCGGATGAACTTGGAGAACTCGTCAAACCCCGCCCCCACCAGTTCGGCGCAGGCGAAGGAAAGGGTGGTGAGCCCATATAGGACCGCCACCTCGCCCAGGTCCCAGCCGGCCACGGCCCGTACGTGCCCGAAAACCAGGGCCAGGGCCAGGAAGTCCACCCCGGTGCCGACCATGTTCCCGAAGAGGTCGGCGACGAAGGAAACTTTGTATTGCATCTGGGACCGGATCCGTGAGGCTATCAGAATGAGGTAGATGTGGACTGCCCACGCCGCGCCGGCCGGTGCCCCACCACCACCTTGCGCCCGGACTGTCTCCACGACGGGCTGCCGCCTACCCACCTTGAACCACCAACTTCCGCATACCCGCCCGCCACGCGGCCCATGCCGCAACCCACAGCGCCAGCAGCCAGGCGGCCTGGCCGGCCAACAGGCTCAGTAGAGCGGGGAGCGCGGTCACACGGCCCATAATGATTTGCAGAGGCATCTGGACCATATGGGGGAAAGGCAGCCAGCCGGTGAGGTGCCGCGCCCAGGGTGGGAACAGGTCAAGAGGAACGATGAACCCCATGAGGAGCATCCCCAGTGTGAACAACATGCCGATCAGGCCCCTGTTCTGCAAGGTCCAGAACGCGAGACAGTTCACGATGAAGCGCCAGGCGAAGGAGAGTAGTGCGGCCAGGACGAGGCTGACCGCGAAGAACGCCCAGGTGAGGACCGACCGCGGCAGCGACAAGGGGAAGAACAGCGAATACCCGGCCAATAGCGGAATCCCGCGGAAAATGAGGCCCTGAAAGGCCCGGCCCAGATCGGCCGCTTGCCAGGACCGGAAAACGCTGATGGGCCGGCACAAGTCGGCCGTGATCTCGCCGCTGTTGATGGCGAGCATGAGGTCCCAAGTCCCGAAAATGAGGAGGAAGCCGATGAGGGCCTGGGTCCAGGCGGCATAGGCCATCAACTGGGGCGCGGTGTAACCGGCCAGCGTGCCGCCCGCGTACCGGGTCGCCGCCACGAGCAAGTACGCGCGGATGATGCCGAAGAACAGGTTAGTCGCCAACCCGGCCAGGGTGGCGGCCCGGTAAGTGACATACCGCCGGAAAGACTTGCCGGCGATCACAGCCAGTGTTCTCATGCGTCTCCGTTGCCTTCCCCTGCCGCCGCCGTGGCACCGTTCTGGTAGATGCGGCGGATGATGTCCTCAATGTCGGTCTCCACGATGCTCAAGTCCCGGATGGGGCACCACCGCCCTGCCGCGGCGATAACGTCGGCCGCCGAGGTGCGCTCACGATCGAACTGGCACCACACCCTGGTCGCACGTTCGGAAGTCTCGAGACGGATGACCTTGGCCCCCGCTCCTTGGAGCAGACCCTCCAGACTGTCACGGGCCGCCCGCTGCCCCTGAACCGTCTCCTCGCACCGACCCGCCCTCGCGCTCCAGGTCGTGCCGGCGCTCTCGCCGCCTTCAAAGTCCACCACCAACACGCGCCGCCGCCCGAACCTCTTCCGAATCCCCTCGATGCTCCCGTCCAGGATGATTCGGCCCTGGTCGATCACCATGATCCGCCGGCACACCGCCTCCACGTCGGCCATGTCGTGGGTGGTGAGGATGACCGTCACGCCACGCTGGCCGTTTACCTCCTTGACGAATTCCCGGATGTGGTCCTTCGCCACCAGGTCCAGGCCGATAGTGGGTTCGTCCAGGAACACCACCTCCGGGTCGTGCATGAAGGCTGCAGCCAGGTCGGCCCGCATCCGCTGCCCCAGCGAAAGCTGGCGGACCGGCGTGTCGAGGAACTCCTCCAGGCCCAGGATCTCTCGGAAGTGGGCCAGATTCCGCCGGTAGCGCTCTTCCGGCACGCGATAGATGTGCCTCAACAGCTCGAAGGAATCGATGGTCGGCAAATCCCACCACAGCTGGGAGCGCTGGCCGAACACCACCCCCATCCGGCGCGCGTGCTCCAACCGGTCGCGCCAGGGCACCAGCCCGCGGACCCGGACCTCTCCCGCCGACGGGACCAA
>JAJYWN010000048.1 GCA_021791495.1 Bacillota bacterium | reverse complement strand
CTTCGACAATGGCGCCACCCTCCTGTACAGCGGCAGGCTGATCAAGTCCATCCGCCGTTATTGGAACAAGGTTCGGTCCAGGGTGAAGCCCCCGACCGCTGAGAACAAGCGGAAGAGCCGCCGCTTCCGGCAGATCGAGCGGAAGGAGTCCCGGCAGGTGGAACACCTGCTCCACATCTTGACGGCCGACTTTGTGCATCGCTCTTGGCTGGCGGGTGTCGACACCATCGCCATCGGCGACCTGACGGGCATCCGGGAGCGCATCGACTACACCGACGAACTAAACCAGCGGTTGCACGCCTGGCCGTTCCGCAAGATCATCGAGATGATCACCTACAAGGCCGGCCTGTACGGTATCCGGGTGATGGAGGTCGGCGAAGCCTACACCTCCCAAGCCTGCCACTCCTGCGGCGAAGTCAGGAAGTCCAACCGCGGGCACCGTGGCTTGTACGCCTGCGCCTGCGGCTGGCGGGTCCACGCCGACGTGAACGGCGTCGCTAACATCTTCCAGAATGCCTATAAGGTATCTCCCCTCATCGAGCGGAGTAGTGGCCGTGTGGCGCGGCCCGTGGTCTTGCCGGTCCGCCTCGGATGGTATACGGTCCACGAAACCAGGTCGAAGGTGGCTCTTGCTGCCTGAGATGCCGCCGCTGACTTTCAGTCAGCGGAGTACGTCACCTCTCCCGACGGCTCGGCTGCGTGGTCCGCGCGGGCTGGGTCTGTCCGAGGTCCGGCTCCAAGAGCAACAAGTACAGCGAGTATAGGACCACGTGCGAGAGAATGGCCACCAGAGTGGTGTAGACCATGTTCCACCGGACATAGACCTGCAGGCCCGTCTGCAGCACTCCGTAATTCACCAGGATGTTGATGAGGGCGAAGACAAGGATGTACACCGCGACCGATACCGGGCCGGACGGTAGGAAATTGGCGAACAACATGGCCTCAGCGGCGTAGGCCAGAAGCAGGAAAAGCGGGATGCCGAAAAGGGGGGCCACCACGTTGCGGAAAGCCCAAAGCTTCAGGAGGGGAACGCCCATCAGTTGGATGGCCAGCGCCACGAGAAAACCGCCGTACAGGCCGTAGGGCAGCAGCTTGACGAACCTCTGTCTGGGAATGAGGACGAACGCCAGAGCCCAGACCACCAACGCCAGAATGATCCACGCCAATTTCGCCGCCACTGACAACCGACTCCACCTCGCTGGAAGAGATTTCTTGGGCCCGGGCCCAGGAGCCGTCCCGAAACCGAGGCGCCGGCACCCTGGTCTAAGTACCTACGTCTCGAAACCTTGGGGATATCTTTTCCAGAGGTGGCTGGGACATTCCAAGCGGCGCGCCGCAGCCGGCATCGGGGGTGGAGGCCGCCCGGCCGATGCGTTCTAGCTGCTGCCGGTCTGGGCCTTGCCGCGGTAGACCAGCCCGCGCGAGGCGTCGATGGTGACCGTCTCACCGTCGGCCAGAATTCCTGTGGCCCCGCCGGCGCCCACGATGGCCGGGATAGCCAGGTTCAAGGCGATGATGGCGGCGTGCGAAGTGAGGCCGCCCTCTTCGGCCACGATCCCGGCAGCCCCGCTGAGGTAGGGGACGACGTCGCGGTCGGTGGCGGTGGTGACTAGGATATCGCCTGCCCGCAGCTTCGCGGCGGCTTCCTTGGCGGTCCGGGCCACGCAGACCCTCCCGGTGGCCGATTGCTGACCGATACCCGTACCGCGCAGGGCCACGTCGCCGACCACCTGGACTTTCAGCAGGTTCGTCGTACCCGGCACCCCCACCGGCACTCCGGCCGTGATGGCCACCAGATCGCCGTTCCGGACGACGCCGCTCTGCAGGGCCGCATCGATGGCCTTCTCGAACAAGAGGTCGGCGTCGGTGGTGGTCTCCGAGGTCACCGGCATGACCCCCCACACCAGAGCGAGCTTGCGCGCCACCCTGTCGCTGGTGGTCACGGCGATAACCGGCGGTCGCGGGCGATAGCGCGCCACCATGCGGGCGGTGTGACCGGAGGTCGTGGCCGTGACGATGGCCGCCGCCCCCAGGTCGTGGGCGCTGGCGCAGGTGGCGTAGCTGATGGCTTCGGTGACCGAACGGCGCGCCGCGGAGCGGCGGCGGGCCAGGATATCCTCATGGTCTAGGGCTTTTTCAGTGCGCAAGGCGATGCGCACCAGGGTCTCCACCGCTTCCACGGGGTGGTGCCCCACGGCCGACTCGGCGGACAGCATCACCGCGTCGGTTCCGTCCAGGATAGCGTTGGCCACGTCGCTGGCTTCCGCCCGCGTCGGGCGGGGGCTTTCCACCATGGACTCCAGCATCTGGGTGGCGGTGATGACCGGCTTGCCCAGGGAGAGGCACTTGCTGATCATCATCTTCTGGAGGAGCGGTACTTCCTCGGCCGGCATCTCCACACCCAAATCGCCGCGGGCCACCATCAACCCGTCGGCGACCTTCAGGATCTCGTCCAGGTGGCGGACTCCTTGCCCGTTCTCCACCTTGGCGATGATGGCCAAGTCTCCACCGGCCTCTTCGATGGTCCGGCGGATTTCCAGGACATTCGAGGCCTGGCGGATGAAGCTGGCGGCAATGAAGTCGGCCCTGGAAGTCACGGCAAAGCGGATATCCTCGCGGTCCTTCTCCGTCACCACGGGAAGGGGCAGGTCGGCCTCGGGGACATTGACCTTCTTGCGGTCGGAGACTACGCCGCCCGACTCCACCCAGCAGACCACCTCGTCGGCAGCGATGGCCCGGACGGTGAGGATGATGTTACCGTCATCGATTAAGACGCGCGAACCAGGGTGGACGCATTCTGGGAAGCCATCGAAGTCCACCGTGGCGCCGGCCGCGTCTCCTTTCACCTGTCGTGTGGTGAGGGTGAAGGTGGACCCAGCGCGCAGGCGGGCCCTGCCACCCTCAAAAAGCCCCAGCCGGACTTCGGGGCCCTTGGTATCCACCATGATGGCGATGTGCCGCCCGGCGGCCAGGGCAACACGCCGCGCCTGCTCGATACGGCGCCCGTGCTCTTCGGTAGAGCCGTGGGAGAAATTCAGCCGGGCGGCGTCCATCCCGGCGGCGATCATCTTCTCCAAGACTCCCGGCCGGTCCGTGGCCGGTCCCAAGGTGCAGACGATTTTTGTATGACGCAAAGCGCAAGGCCTCCCCCGGGCAGCAGCCGGCCCGGCTTCTTCTTCAGATGATACGGCGACCTCCGATGTAGGACAAGTCCCGGTGCGGCCCGGAGACTGGAGATAGGTCTAAATAGCTAACGAAAGGGCCAGTTCGTACAGGCGGCGGTCGGGGACCGGTCGCTGGCGCAGCACATCCTCCAGATCAGGAAAGACCAGTTCGGCCCCTTTCACCCCGGTCATCACGCCGGAACGCCCCTCGAGTAGCAGATCTACCGCCGCGCCGCCCATCCGGCCGGCCAGCATGGCGTCCAGAGCCGTGGGCGAACCACCCCGCTGGGCGTAGCCGAGGACCGTGACTCTCGTATCCAGCCCGGTCCGGGTGGTGATCTCCCTGGCCACGTCGGGCCCACTGTGGGCCCCTTCGGCAGTGACGATGATGGAGTGTCTCTTGCCACGCTGGGCGCTTTCGGTGAGACGCCGGCAGACCTGGTCCATGTCGGCGGGGAACTCCGGGATAAGGATAGATTCGGCGCCGCAGGCCAGGCCGGCGGCCAGGGCGATAAAACCGCTCTGGCGACCCATCACTTCGATGACGAAGATGCGTTCAAGGGACAGGGCCGTGTCGCGAACACGGTTGATGGCCTCCGTGGCCGTGTTGACGGCGGTGTCAAAACCGATCGTATAGTCGGTCCCGTAGATGTCATTGTCGATGGAAGCAGGCACGCCGATGGTGGGAAACCCTTGTTTATGGAGAGCGACGACGCCCCGGAAAGATCCGTCGCCGCCGATGACCACCAGCCCTTCAATACCGGCGTGTCGCGCTGAGGCCAAGGCGGCCCGTTGACCTTCGGGTTCCATGAAACGCCGGCTGCGGGCGGTGCGGAGGACTGTTCCGCCACGGTGGATGATATCCGCCACCGAAGACGGGAGGAATGGTTTCATGTCGCCATCGATGAGGCCTTCGTAGCCTCGGTAGACGCCCCAGGGTTCAAGACCCAGGAACAGGGCACGGCGGACTACGGCGCGAACCGCGGCATTCATGCCGGGAGCGTCACCGCCGCTGGTCAATACGGCGATTCTTCTCATAGGACCGGGACGCCTCCACAGGGGCGGCAGCGCCCTAGCGGGGTCTCACTCACTCGCCCAAGGCCGTACACAGAAGCTCATGCGCCTCCTCAGCCTCAGCTTCGGGGACCATGATCTCCACCGGGCCCGAGGGGCCGAAATGAGGAATGCCGGCCGACCGGAGCATGACCAGAAGGCCTTCTTGAGTCAGCATTTCTTTCAGCATCTCGGCAACCGCCATGTTTGGAGCGATGTAGACCACCGTCCACAAGTTCAAGCCCCCAAAATCTCGAGGTGCCGTCCGCCCCTTTCTGGGACACGGGCGACGCTCGCGGCTCTTTGCCAATATTGATGCCCGAAAGAGCGAGCTAGCCGCAATCTTCTTCAGCCCATAGCATTTTCCTTCCGGAATGGGCTTATTGCGGCGCCCAGCGAAGCACCAGACTTCCAGGGGGTGTGGGGGCCGGGGTCCTGCAGCCGCCAGCGCAGCCGGGCCCAGCCCGGCGGAGCGTTCAAGCGGCGGAGGGGACGGCCCCCACCAAGTTCAAAGGGCCGGGGTCCCGCAGCCGCCCGCGCAGCCGGGCCTCGCCCGGCGCAGCGTTAGGGGCGGCGTCCGGGGGTTGGGGGCCGGGGCCCCGTAGCCGCCAGCGCAGCCGGGCCAGAGCCCGGCGGAGCGTTAGGGGCGGCGGAGGGTGCGGCCCCCACTAAGTTCAAGCGGCCACCACCAAGTTCGACTTGGCGCACCTTAGCCGAGCCCGGGCCGGCCACTTCTTCGATTTCCCCGAGAAGCTTATCGGAAAGGTCCACCCAGTACCGCTCATTGGTCCGGATCATCCGCTTGTCTGAAAAGCACAGGTAGACCGGAGTTGGACCATTGTGTTCGGCCAGGGTCTGCTTTAGGACATCCAGGAGGAAGCTCTTGCCCTCGATGTTGGCCAGGTTCACGTAGAGGCGGCGTTCGCCGTCAACGGCCGGGGCAGTCGCATTGGACGAGGCAGCTGCCTTAGGCACGCCGACCGGATTGGACACGCCGACCGCGGCCGGGACTTCGGCCTCCGCCGACGGCCGGGTCTTGCCGCCGTTGGCACCTCTGCCGCCGTCGGTGCCGTTGGCACCGCTGCCGCCGTTGCCGCTGTTGGCGCCGCCGCTCCCGTAACCAGGGCTGCTGGACGAACTCGCCGTCCCAAAGCGCGCCGCGGCTTGAGCCTCCTCGGCGGTAATGACCGAGACGTCCTCGGCAATGATCTTAACTTCCGTCGCGCGCCGCTCGGCGCGCCCGGCCGGCCCGGCCGCCCCAGCGGCCCCCGCCCCACCCTCTTCATCGCCCTGGTCCTCGGTCAAGGCCTGGGGCTCGCTGTCGTCCTCGTCGGCGTCCGGCGCGCCCGCGCCGCCCCCGCCGCCCGGCGCGCCCGCCCCAGCCCCCGTCGCGGCGCGCCGCTCCACCACGTTCACACGGCCCCGGACGATGACCACCTTGTCGGGGGCCAGCCACTTACGGCACTTCTCGAAGACGCGCGGGAACACCACCACTTCCAGAGAGGCGGCCAGATCCTCGATGGCCAGGAAACTCATGGGCTCGCCCTTCTTCGTGGCGATGCGCCGCTCACCGGTGATCATGCCGCACACGACCACCTTGGTGCCTTCCTCCAAGTCCCCCAACTGGCTGATGGAATGGGTGGCGTACCGGCGGATGGCGGCCTCGTATTGCCCCAAGGGGTGGCCGGAGATGTACAGGCCCAGAAGCTCCTTTTCCATCGCCAGGACCGCTTCCTGGCGGTACTCGGGTACGTCCGGCAGGTTCACCTGGACCTTCTGGAAATCCGCGCCGGTGGTGCCGGGGGCGCCACCCAGGTCGAAGAAGGACAACTGGCCACTGCTACGCTGCTTACGCGCCCCGGCCGCCGCTTCCAGGACCTGGTCCAGCACGGCCAGCATCTGCGACCGTCTGGCACCCAGGGAGTCGAAGGCCCCGGCCTTCGTGAGGCTTTCCACCACGCGTTTGTTCAAGACTTTGCTGTCCACCCGCTCGCAGAAGTCCTGGAAGGAACGGAAGGGGCCGCCGGCCTTGCGTTCCTCGATGATGGCCTGGATGGCCCCCAGGCCCACGTTCTTCACGGCGGCCAGCCCGAAGCGGATCTCCTGGCTCATCTCGTGCCCCACCACGGTGAACCCTACCAGGCTCTCGTTGACGTCCGGCGGCAGGACCCTGATGCCCAACCGGCGGCATTCCTCGACGTAGGTGGCGACCTTGGCGGCGTTACCCATTTCGGAAGTGAGCACGGCCGCCATGAACTCCACCGTGTAGTACGCCTTCAAGTAGGCGGTCTGGTAAGCCAGTAAGGCGTAGGGGGCGGTGTGCGACTTGTTAAAGCCATAGCCGGCAAAGTACTCGATGAGTTGGAAGACCTTCTCGGCCACGGCGGGGTCGATGCCCTGCTTCTTAGCACCGTCCACGAAGGCCACCTTCTGGGCGGCGATGACGTCGGGCTGCTTCTTAGAAATGGCACGGCGCAGGAGGTCGGCACCACCAAGGGTGAAACCGGCCATGACGTTGGCCACCCGCATGACCTGCTCCTGATAGATCATGACGCCGTAGGTGTCCTTCAGGATTGGCTCCAGGGTCGGGTGGATGTACTCGAACTTCTTCCCGTGGCGGCGCTCGACGTAGTCGTCCACCATGCCGCTGCCCAGCGGGCCGGGCCTAAACAGGGCCAGGATGGCCACAAGGTCTTCGAAGCGGTCGGGGTGCAGCCGGCGCACCAGATCGGTCATGCCCCCGCTTTCCAGTTGGAAGCAGCCGGCGGTGTTGCCGTCGGAGAGCATGCGGAAGACCTTGCGGTCCTCGCGCGGTACGGTCATGAGGTCGACGTCCAGATGTCGGGTGCGTTTGATGATCTTCAGAGCCTCGTCCAGCACCGTCAAGGTGCGCAGGCCCAGGAAGTCCATCTTGATAAGACCCAGCTCCTGCAGGTGTTTCATGCCGAACTGGGTGACCACGCCCTCGTCCTTCCCGCGCTGCAGGGGGACGACGTCGGCGATGGGCGACCGCGAAATGACGACGCCGGCGGCGTGGACGGAGACGTGGCGCGGCATGCCTTCGACCGAACGGGCCAGGTCGATGAGGTCCTTTACCTGGGACGAAGACTCATAGGCCGCCCGGAGGTCCGGGTTTTGTTCAAGGGCCTTGTCCAAAGTGATTCCCAGCTGGAACGGGACCATTTTGGCGATACGGTCCCCTTCTCCGTAGGCCAGGCCCAGGGCACGGGCCACGTCGCGGATGGCGCCGCGGGCGGCGATGGTGGAGAAGGCGGCGATCTGCGACACCTTGTCGGCGCCGTATTTTTCGACCACGTACTGGATGACCTCATCGCGGCGGCGCTCGCAGATGTCCGTGTCGATGTCGGGCATGTCGATGCGTTCCGGGTTCAGGAAACGGTCGAAGAGCAGGCCGTACCGGATCGGATCGATGTCGGTGATGCCCAGGGTGTAGGCGACCATGGAACCGGCGGCCGAGCCGCGGCCGGGGCCCACCGGGATGTGCTTGCCGCGGGCGAAATGGATGAAGTCCCAGACCACCAGGAAGTAGCTGGAGTAGCCCATCTTCTTGATGAGCGACAGTTCGCGGTCCAGGCGCTCATGGTGGCCCGGCGGGGCGTCCGTGCCGTAGCGCCGGATGAACCCTTCACGGCAGAGGCGGTCCAGGTAGTCCTCGGGCGTCTCGCCCGTGGGGATCTCGTAATGGGGCAGGTGGACTTCGCCCGTCTCGAACTTGAAATCGCAACGCTCGGCGATGGCCACCGTGTTATCCAGGGCCTCGGGGACGTCGCGGAAAAGCGCTTCCATCTCGTCGCCCGACTTCATGTAGAACTCCTGGTTCGCGAACCGCATCCGGTTAGGGTCGTCCAGGTTCGTCGCCGTCTGGATGCAGAGGAGGACGTCGTGAGCGCGGGCATCCTCGCGCCGCAGGTAATGCGAGTCATTGGTCGCCACCAAGCCCAGACCCAGCTCGCGGGCGATGCGGATGAGCTCGGGGTTGGAACGCCGCTGGTCCTCCAGGTGGTGGTTCTGCAACTCGATGAAGAAGTTCTCCCGGCCGAAAATGTCCCGGTAGAGGGCGGCTGTGTTCAGCGCCTCGCCGGGATGGCCGGAGAGGATGTGGCGCGGCAGGGCGCCGCCCAGGCAGGCGGAGAGGGCGATGAGCCCCTTGCTGTACTTCGCCAGGAGGTCGTGGTCGGCACGGGGTTTGTAGTAGAACCCTTCCAAGCTGGCCACGGAGACAATCTTCACCAGATTACGGTAGCCCTCGGGATTGGTGGCAAGGAGGACCAGGTGATAGGGATCGTCATCGACCTTCGGGGTCCGGTCGCGCAGCGTGCGCTGGGCGACGTAGATCTCGCAGCCGATGATGGGTTTGACGCCGGACTTCTTGGCTTCTTTGAAGAACGGGACCGCTCCGTACATAGAACCGTGGTCGGTGATGGCTACAGCGGGCGCGCCCTGCTCTTTCGCCAGCTGGACCATGCCGCCGATGCGCGCGGCCCCGTCAAGCAGGCTGTATTCCGAATGGGTGTGCAGGTGGACGAAGGGTCTGGTCATGAGCGTAGTGTTTCGGCTTCAAGGTGATTGTTCCCTGCGAGAGGTGACGGTTGGGTACTTGTGCGGTTGGGCCCATCCGTTGGGCGTGACTACAACCGTGGGCGTCGGAGCGCCTGGGGCATCACCTGAGGGCCAAGCCCAGCGCCGTCAAGGCGGCGAGAAGGACTGGCGGGGTGATGACCAGTCCCACTTTCAGGTAGTAGCCCCAGCCTATCTTCACGCCTTTCCGCTCCAGGATGCCCATCCAGAGCAGGGTCGCCAGGCTGCCCAGGGGAGTCATCTTCGGACCGATGTCGCAGCCCAATAGGTTCCCGAAGACCAGGGCCGACTGGGTGTGGGCGGGCAAGGCGCCGACCACGGCACCTGAGCCGGCAGCCGTAGACAAACCTGAGCCGGCTGTCGTACCGGAAACAGCCGCGGCACCGCCCAGGGTGGCGATCCCGGCCCCGCGCAGCGCCAGCGCTCCAAGCATCAGGGCCGGGAGGTTGTTGGTCACCGACGACAAGACGGCTCCGATGACTCCCGCCCCCACCGCCGCCACCACCGTCCCGCGTGCCGCCAGGGTCAGATGAGCCCTGGTCAAGACAGCCACGTAGCCGGCGTTCTGCAGGCCGTAGACCACCAGGTACATGCCGATGGAGAACACGATCACCGGCCAGGGAGCGGTCCGGACCACCACCGCCGCGTTCACCTTGCGGCGTCGCGCCCCCTCCTCCAGTAGCACGGCCGCCGCCGCCAGGATGATGAAGGAGACCGGCCAGCGCGAGAGCGGCCCGCCGAAGAAAGAGGCCAGCATCACCGCGAAGACCAGCATCCCGAGAAGGAACAAAGGGCGGTCGCGGATGGCCGACTCCGGCGACGGCAGGGCCTTAGCGTCGTAGCGGCGCGGCAGGTCCCGCCGGAAGTAGAGGAACAGCACGGCCAGGCTGGCGACGAGACTGGCCAGGGTCGGCCACACCATCCGCGCGGCGTAGAAGGCGAAGGGAACCTTGAAGAAGTCGGCAGTCATGATGTTCGTCAGGTTGCTGGTGGAAAAGGGCAGTGACAAGGCATCGGCGATAAAGCCGGCCCCCATTATGAACGGTAGAGACGCGCGTGGATCAAAGGCCAGAGCCTCCAGCATCTCATAGACGATGGGCGTCAGGATCAGGACCGCGGCGTCGTTGGTGAAGAGGATCGACACGGCCGTACCAAGGAGAAGGGTGAGGAAGAACACGCGCCGCCCGTCCCCACGCGCGGCGCGGGCCATGTGCAACGCCGCCCACCGGAAGAACCCCACCTCATCCAGGACGAGTGAAACCAGGATGATCCCGACCAGGGACAGCGTGGCGTTCCAAGTGATGCGCCCCACCGCCAGAACGTTCTCGGGCGTGATCAGCCCTGTCAGGAGAGCCAGACCGGCCCCGGCCATGGCGCCGAGACCCGGGTTCAACCGGCGCGGCCTGAAGATCACCAAGTAGAGTGTGACGGCGAAAACTGCGGGCGCGGCGACGGTGTTCAGCGCCATGGACTCACCTTCGGATCGATCGACACAGCATCTAGCAGCTAGCGGCTAGCGGCTAGCGGCTAGCGGCTAGCTAGCATTCTACCACAGCTCCCGGGGCCGTCAAGGCTGACGCGGCCGGTGGGCGCGATGGGCCTTGTTGGCGGTCGTGGCTTAACGCGGCCCGCCGCGAGAGAGACTAAGGGCGAGTTTTCGAGAAAGGGGGGTTATCTCTTGACCACTGAGAAAGAACGCATCCGCTGCAGCGTGAACAACTGCCACTACTGGATGAACGGCAACTACTGCGAGGCGTCCTCCGTCATGATCACCAGCGACGACATCCCGAGTCAAACCTATCACGGGATCGACAACTCGGCGATCACCAGCGTAAACACGCCCGTGCAGCAGTGCCAGGAGACCTGTTGCAAGACCTTCATCCGCGAGGAAGACAAGGACGAGTATAAGGTCGACGACGTGTACAAGGTGGGCAACCAGTTCCAGAACCAGGCGGGACAGTCTCAGTATGGACAGGCGGGCCGCTCCGGCCAGTCAAGCCAGCAGAAGAGCAACTGGGGCCAGGGCAACCAGACAAAGATGTAGTGCGTCGCTTCTCCGCGCCCCTGAACGGCACGGAGGAGCCTGAGGACCCGTCGCCCAACTGGGCGGCGGGTCCTCGTTTCTCTCCTGATCATCCGCGGCAGTGGCGTTCGCCGCTCCGCCGTGCCTCGATCCGGCGGTGATGCGGGCTAATCTGAGCTGGCGCCGGCCGCCTCCAACCTGGCCCGCATGTGCTCCGCAGTCTCGCGCAGCTTGGCCTGGGCCTCTTCCTGGCCGGCGAACTGCTTCGCGTAGAGTTCGTAGTACTTGCCTTCCTTAGCTAGCAGCTCATCGTGGGTACCCTCCTCCACCACGCGCCCGCCGTCAATGACGTAGATACGGTCGGCGTTGCGGATGGTGGACAACCGGTGGGCGATGATGAAAGCGGTCCGCCCCTCGAGGAGTTTATCCAAGGCCTTCTGGATCAACAACTCGGTATAGGCGTCCACGCTGGACGTGGCCTCGTCCAGAATCAAGATGCGGGGATCCGCCAGAAGGGCACGGGCGAAGGAGACCAGTTGGCGCTGGCCTACGGAGATCTTGGAGCCGCGCTCCTGCACCTGGGTGTCGTACCCTTGCGGCATATGCTGGATGAAGGGGTCGGCATTCACCGTGCGGGCGACACGCTGGATATCCCCGTCCGCCGCGTCCAGACGGCCGTAACGGATGTTGTCCTTGATGGTGCCGGAGAAGAGGAACGTGTCTTGCAGCACGATACCCAATTGACTGCGGAGCGATTCCAGGGTGACGTCGCGGATGTCGTGGCCGTCAATGGTGATGCGTCCACCGGTAACCTCATAGAAGCGGGAGAGCAGGTTGATCACCGTGCTCTTGCCGGCCCCGGTCGGCCCCACCAAGGCGATGGTCTGCCCCGGCGTGGCTTCGATGTTCACCTCGTGCAGTACCGGCTGGCCTTCCACGTAGGCGAAGGTCACGTCTTCGAACTTCACGTAGCCCTGAATGGACGGCAGAGGCTGGGCTTTTGGCCCGTCGGCCACGTCGGGCTTCTCGTCCAGGAATTCGAAGATGCGCTCGGTGGAGACCGTAGCTGAGAGGAACTGGCTATAGAGCTGGGTCAGGTCGCGGATGGGCATGAAGAACCGGGTCACGTAGTTTAGGAACGCCACCAGCACACCGACAGTCAAGGCGCCGGTGGGCGACGACGTGACGCTGATCCCCGCGGCACGGGCGATCTGCAGACCCCCGTACCACAGCACGGCAGCCGTCCCGATGGAGCCGATGATGTCCACCGTCGGGAAGAAGGCGGATTGGAGTGAAACCGCCTGGAGGTTCGCCTGAAGGTTACTCTGGTTGGTTTCGTCAAAGCGCTGCGAGTTGATGTCTTCGCGGGTAAAAGCCTGTGATACCCGGATGCCGGAGATGCTTTCCTGCAGGTTCGCGTTGACGTCGGCGATGCGGCGGCGCACGTTATGGTAGGCCATACGCATACGGTTCTGGAA
The DNA here is from genome assembly GCA_021791495.1 of Bacillota bacterium. GTDB lineage: Bacteria > Bacillota > Sulfobacillia > JAJYWN01 > JAJYWN01 > JAJYWN01. The sequence goes on along the minus strand of JAJYWN010000048.1, from coordinate 50,574 downwards.
CCAGATACTGGCGTAGACCAGCATGGGTAAGGTGATGAACGACACCAGCGCCAGCCGGAAGTCCATCTGGAGCATGATGAAGATGATCCCGAAGATGGTGAAGAAGTCGTTGATCAGACCGACCAGGCCCGAGGTCAGGAGGTTATTCAAGGCGTCCACGTCGTTGGTGACGCGGGACATGATGCGCCCGGCCTCCAGCTTATCGTAGAAGCGCAGCCCCAGCTTCTGCAGGTGGCTGAACAGGTCCCGCCGCAGGTTGAAGATGATGTTCTGGCCGGCCCAGGAGATGATATACTGCTGCCAGTATTGGCCCAGCCAGTTGACGACGTAGATGGCCAGGTAGAGTAGGGTGATCATATTCAGCCCGGCCAGGTTCTTGTTGGTGATGTAGTCGTCGATGGCCACCTTCAGGAGATAGGGTCCGGCCAGGTTAGAAGCCGAAACGACGATCATCAAGAATGCCGCCGTGAAGACGTGCCACCGGAAAGGCCGCATGTACTTCCAAAGACGGGTCAGGACCTTGGTGTCCAGGTCTTTCAGAGACACCTCACCCTGATCAAAGCCGTGGTGCCCGCCTCCGCGTCCCCAACCGCCGCCGCCCATGCCCATCATCGGGCATCACCCCCAACTGCTTTGGCTAAGGGCCCGTGCCCATTCCCGTTCAGGATGGCTTCTTGGCCCTTGAACTGCATCTCGTAAATCTGGCTGTAGATCCCGCCACGTTCCAGAAGCGTCTCGTGGGTGCCTTCCTCGGCGATGTGCCCGTGCTCCAGGACGATGATCTTGTCGGCGTTACGGACCGTCGAGAGGCGTTGGGCGATGATGAAGCAGGTACGGCCCTTCATGACTTCGGCGAAGGCCTGCTGGATCTGGTGTTCGGTCTCCACGTCCACGCTGGAAGTAGATTCGTCCAGCACCAGAATGGGCGAGTCAAGGAGCAGGGCCCGGGCGATGGCCACGCGCTGTTTCTGGCCGCCGGACAGGCCGATGCCGCGTTCGCCGATGAGCGTATCGTACTTGTCCGGTAGGCTGTTGATGAAATCGTGGATCTGGGCCAACTTGGCCACGCGGATGATCTCATCAAGGGTGGCGTTCGTCTTGCCGTAGGCGATGTTCTCCCGGATGGTGGTGGCGAAGAGGAAGATGTCCTGAGACACGATGCCAACCTGCTTTCGCAGGGAATCCAGGGTCACGTCCCGCACATCCTGACCATCGATGGTCACGCGCCCCTTGGTCACGTCGTAGAACCGGGGGAGCAGGTTGATGACCGTGCTCTTGCCGGAACCGGTGCCGCCCAGGATGGCCACGACCTGGCCGGGCTCGGCCTCCAAGCTCAACTTATCCAGCACGGGGTGCTGTGGATCGTAGCCGAAGGTGACCTCTTCGAACACGACCTTGCCCCGCACCCGTCCCATGTCGCGGGCGCCGGGTTTGTCTTTGACGTCCGACTGCGTATCCAGCACTTCGAAGATGCGCTGCCCGGAGGCGATGGTTCGGGTGGCCAAGTTTACCAGGAAACCGGCCATGCGGATGGGCTGGAGAAGCTGGACCATGTAGGCGTTGAAGGCCACGAACTGGCCCAGGGACATGCGGCCGAACATCACTTCGCGGCCGCCGAACCACAGCACCAAGGTGGTGGCCAGCCCGGACAAAAAGTTCATGTAGGGCATCCAGAAGGCCGACCGGCGAACGGCGGTGATGTTCTTCTCGAGATAAATCCAGTTCTCTTTCGCGAATTTGTCGATCTCGAACTTCTCGCGGGCGAAGGACTTCACCACGCGCATTCCCGTGATGTTCTCTTGAAGCACGATGGTGAGCACGGCCATCTGTTGCTGAATCTCCTGATACAGAGGCCGGACCTTCTGGGCAAAGACGATCACCGCGTGTGTAAGGAGAGGTATCAGGATCAGGGAGACCAGCGTCAGACGCCAATCCATCGAAAAAAGGATCACCAAGATGGAGATAAAAGTGACCGAGGCCGTGGTCATCTGTATGACGCCGAACCCCAGGAACCGGTCGGTGGTCTGCACATCGATGGTGAGACGCGACATGAGTTGGCCGGTCTGCGCCTTGTCGTAGAAGCCGAAGGACAAGTGTTGCAAGTGCTGGTACAGGCGGTTCCGCAGGTCGTAGATGACTCTCTGGGAGACCCATTCCATGGAATACCGCTGCACATAGGTGAGGATACCGCGCACCACGGAGACGGCCACCACGGCGATGGCGCCGATAAACAACAAGGAATAGTGATTGCCACCGATGACGTAGTCGATCACCCACCGGGTGATCTGCGGAGTGACCAGTCCCAGGAGTGAAACCACGGCCACGGTCACCAGGCCGGCCGTCATGACGTACCAGTAGGGTACGGCATAACCGAAAATCCGTCGCAGAACTCGCAAGCTTCATTCCCTCCAGCAGACGATGAGGACGTCGGACGCTTCTACGATTCCTTGGCCTGAGCGCGGGATGATGTTTTGGGCTTAGGCCGCCGGCGGGGAGCGGCGGATGACGCCGGAACCGGCATCTCGCTGTCCGCGTTACCCTCTTCCACCACTCCGGCCGACCGCAGTATCTCCGCCATTCCGGACAGCTCGGCCAGGCTTTCGCTGACCATGCGGGTCACGTCCTCGGCCTTAATCAGCATCAGGCCCGTCTTCTGGGGCCGGCCGAAGACCATGACCTTGTCACCGATGCCCAGCCCCAGCTCTTTTCGGGCCTGGACCGGAATGACGATCTGCCCGCGCTCGCCCAAGGTGGTGGTCCCGTAGAACCCCCCTCGGAACAGATGGGACATGTGTCATCACACCAATCTGAACGTGATATGAAAAGTATGATTGGTCATACCTGGAACGCCATTCGTATTCTAGCCCTTCGCCAGCGGTCTCTCAAGTTTGGTGAAAGCTGCTCTGGGCCTGGAAAAGGCGGGTAAAACGGTAGTTTGACGGGCGCGCGCCCTAGGGCGCGATATTTCGCCTATCGGAACTTCCTACGATCGTCCCTTCCGATAGACTTAGCGTCCCCGTTTCTAGCGCTCTAGCACCCTTTGCGCAAGACCTGACCGGCCCGGACATCGCGATAGGTCCCGTGGTCCAGGACGACCTGCCCGTTCACCAGGACGTAGTCGAAGCCTGGGGAGAACTGTGCCGGCTTCTCGATGGTGGATGCTTCCGCCACGGTATCGGGATCGAAGACGAGGATGTCGGCCCAAGCTCCTTTCCTAACCACGCCGCGGTCCAGAAGCCCAACGCGCGAGGCCGGGAACCCGGCCATCTTCCAGACGGCCTCTTCCAGGGTGAGCAGCTTCCTCTGCCGGACGTAGAAATCGAGGATCCGTGGATAGGTGGCGTAATGCCGCGGGTGGATGGCCGCCGCCTCGTCCATCTCCTGGTCCAGAGCGAAAGCGTCGGTGGAGATCATGCTGAACGGGTGCTTGATGATGTAGCTGGTATCTTCCTCGCTCATGATGCCGGCGGTCTTGACCATCAGGTCGTTGTCGGCGAGGAGCGCCAGAACGGTCTCAAAGAGCGGTAACCCGTAACGGGCGGCCACTTCATCGAGGTCTAGGCCTTCCAGTTCCTTGGTCTTCCGGCAGTAGACCACGCCGGTCTTGCCCATGCCGGCGAACGGGTCGGAGCCGTCACCACCCCGAGCCCTGGCGCGGGCCGTAGCTTCTTCAAGGATGCGCGGATGATTCGCCGGGTCGCGGAGGCGGGCCACAGCCTCGGCGGTGGTACCTTCGGTGATGAAGGCGGGGAGCATCCGGGCCATGTTGCCGATCTGGGTGTAGTTCCAGGGGTAGATGTCGGAGTAGACGTCCACGCCGCGGTCACGGGCTTTCTCCATCAATTCCAGAACCCGCGGGGCCTGTCCCCAGCACTTCTTCGAGCAAACCTTCTGGTGGGCCACCTGCACCGCGCATCCGGCGCCGCGGCCGATGTCGATGACCTCCTGGGTGGCACCCATGATGTCAAGGTCCTGGTTTCGGATGTGCGAAGTATAAAGGCCGTGGAACGGCGCGATTTCCCGGGCCAGTTCGATGATTTCGGGCGTGCCCGCCAGGCGGCCGGGAAAGTACGAGCGCCCCGTGGAAAGGCCGAAGGCCCCTTCCTCCATCGCTTGGCGGACCAGTGATTTCATTTTCGCCAGTTCCTTCGAAGATGGCAGCCGGTCGTCAGTGCCTAAGACGTAAGCGCGCACCATGCTCTGGCCCACGTAGGTGGCTTGGTTGTTACCGGCGCCACGGTCCTCTACGAAATCCAGGAACTCGGCCATGGTAGACCAGGTCCAGGGAATGGCCGTGCCGGCCTCCTTACCGACCAGCGAGCCGATGAGGCGGTTGCCGACGGTGTCCGCGGTGGCCTTGGTCACCGGCGCCATGGACCAACCGCAGTTCCCGGCGATCTCCGTGGTGATGCCCTGGCGGAGGGAGCTTTCGGCCCGCGGATTCGCCAGGATGGAAAGGTCCGAGTGAGAGTGAACGTCCACGAAGCCTGGGGAAACGACCCGCCCGGTGGCGTCGATCACCACGTCGCCGGGGGCCGGGGCCGGGCCGTCGGCAGGCGTCCCGGTGGCGGCCGGCCCACCGTTGGACAGGCGGCGCACCTCCGCCACGCGTCCGTCCTTGATCACCACGTCCCCAAGAAAGCCGGGCTGGCCGGTGCCGTCCACGATCAAACCATTGCGAATCCATGTGGTAGTTGTCCGCGTTCTAGCCAAAGGGGGCCCTCCTTCAACTGCCGTGAACTTGCCCCGCCTGTCGCCGCCTGCCGGCGATGGTCGGGCAGAAGCGGGTGGTGGTGCAATCGGCGCCATCGGCCGTGCGCCATGGCGGGCGACGCACCGACTGGCGAATTATTCGGCGTCCGAAGGATTTCTCCTCTGCTGGCAGTGCGGGGCGAGGACACAGACGGCACAGCGGGGGTGGGCCGGCCGGCAGACGCCGCGGCCGTGGGCAATGAGGTTCAGGTGGAGCTGAAGGGCCAGTTCAGGAGGCATGGCGGCCTGGATCAGGTGCTGCGCCTTGACGGCGCTGCTCTTCGGGGGGACCAGGCCAAGGCGCAGGGCGATGCGGTGGATGTGGGTATCCACGGGGAAAGCCGGGCGGCCGAGAGCGAACAAAAGCGCGCAGGCGGCGGTCTTCGGCCCTACACCCGGCAAAGCGCACAGGGCCGACACGGCCTCTTCGACCGGGAGAGTGGAGGCCTGTTTCACGAGATCCCGCTCTCCCGCCCCATCCCCGTCCCCATCCCCATCCGCCGTCCCGTACCCCAGCCGGTGCAGCAGTTCTTTGATACGGGGGGCTTTCTGGTCAGCCAGTCCGCCCATGCGGATGGCGGCGGCGACGTCGGCGGCGGGGGCCTCGGTTACCTGGGCCCAGTCGGGGAACGAACGGCGCAGACTGGCGTAAGCGCGGTCGCGGTTGTGGTCGTTGGTGGCCTGGGAAAGGACGGTGTTCACCAGTTCACCCACCAGGTCGCCGTGGGGCGGGTCCTTCCGCTCACCGTATTCGCGCCGGAGTAAGTCATTGATCTGCCTAAGGTTTTCGGCGTTCAGCTCCACGCTAGCCTTGTTTCGGCAGCTTCCGCACCAAGTCCTTGAATAGCTGGCCCCGCTCCTCGAAGTTGTTAAACATATCGTAGCTGGCACAGGCGGGTGACAAGAGGACGACGTCTCCCGGCGACGCCAGGCGGCGTGCCTGTTCCACCACTTGGCGGTAGTCCTTCGCCGGATACATGGGTGGCAAGTTCGCGTCCGGCCCGGCCTTTTCGGCGGCGTGCCGTACGGCATCGGCGATCTGCTCCGCCGTGACGCCGATGAGGATGAGCGCCTTCACTCTATAGCGCGGATCTACCAGCTTCTCGGCCAGCTCATCGAAGGGAATCTTCTTATCATAGCCGCCAAGGATGAAAATGAGGTCGCCTCGTCCCGCCATGGCGTCGAGCGCGGCCATGGTCCGGTCCGGAGCGGTGGCGATGCTGTCATTGATGTACAGGACGCCATCCACCGTAGCGACGGGCTCCAGACGGTGCTCCACCCCCCGGAAAGAGGTGATGGCGTCGCGCACGGCCCGTTGGTCCAGACCCGCGGGGGCGGCCAGTGACAGGGCGCCCAAGACGTTGGCCACGTTATGCGCGCCGGGGATTTGGAGTTCGTCTTCGCGGCAGATGAAGATACCACCGGCATCCCGCGAGTTGTTCCTCGTGAGACTCGGGGCGGCCTCTGGGTCGGCGCTTATGTAGATTGAACCCTGGTGTGACCAGGCTAGTACGGCAGCCCCGGCCGGAGCGGTAACCGCCGGACCGCCGGATGGCCTAACACCCAGGCCGAAGACCGCGACGCGCTCGTAGCCCGCGGCCAGGCATTCCTCTGCCATCTGTCGGGTTTCCGGGCTGCTTGCACCCAGGACCACCCACCCACCGAGGTTTTGAAAACGGTAGATGTTCTTCTTTGCCTCGACGTATTCGTACATGGAGTTATGCACGTTCAGGTGGTTGGGGCTGATGTTCAGAACACCCGCCACCTCGGGGCTGGTGTCCATGAGTTCCAGTTGGAAGCTGCTGAGTTCAAAGACCACCCGTGAGTCGGGAGGGATGGCGGCCGCTTCCTTGATTAGGGGTTGGCCGATGTTTCCGCCCACGTAGGTCCGGTACTTGGTGGACAGCAGGGTGTGGACCAGCGTCGTGGTGGTGGTCTTGCCGGCGCTACCGGTGACCCCCCAGATGGGTGCGCGGCACATGGCGAAGGATAGCCCCACCTCTGAGCTGATCTCCGCCCCACACCGCCGGGCCTCGGTCAACTGCGGCAGATCCTTCTTGATACCGGGAGTGAGGAAGATGACGTCATGGCCCGGCAGGGAGTCAAGGTACGACGGCCCGGTGACATACTCCACTGGAAGACCGGCCAGCCGCGTCAGGCGTGCCCCCAGCTGTTCCTGGCTCTTCTGGTCGAAAGCGGTAACCGAAAGACCAAGGGAGCAGAGAAACTCGATGAGGGGCAGGTTCTGCACCCCGATGCCCACGACGGCCAGCCGCCGCCCTCTCAGCCTTTCCACCAGCTTCTCGGGCGTCAGGGCACCGCGTCCGACCAGGAGCCCCTGGCCATTGCTCCGACCCCCGGCCCGGGCCGTGACCTCGACCGTTGCCTTACCCGTTGCCTCACCCTTTGCCTTGCCGTTGACCTCACTTTCCGCCGGGTCCATAGCCTCACTCCAATGCAATCCTCGCGTTCGGGCCACGCCCCATCCTCATATTTATGCCCAACATATGCCGGGCCCGGGCCGCAGTGGCCGGCCCGGGCCCACCCAGCATTCTCGCCACCGGGCTCGTTCTCGATCGTGATGTCCTAGGTGCCGGCGGCAATCAATCTCTGTCTTACTTGGCTTCCTTCAAAAGCGCTTCGATGCGGTCCATGCCGGTTTCGATGCGCTCCATGGAGGTGGCGTAAGAGAGGCGCACGTTGTTCGGCGCGCCGAAGCCGCTCCCGGAGACCAAAGCAACGTGGGCTTCCGCCAGGATGATCTCGGCCAGGGTATCGGCGTTTTCGACCTTCCGGCCCCGGATGGTCTTTCCGAAAAGCCCCGAAACATTGGGGAAGCAGTAGAAGGCTCCTTTGGGTTCAGGGCAGTACCAGCCGGGCATGTCGTTGCACCGCTTGGTCATGAACTTGCGGCGCTTGTCGAACTCGGCCACCATGGTCTTTATGGAAGCGTCCGAGTCGGTGCTGAAGGCGGCGACACCGGCCTTCTGGACCATGGAGGGGACGTTGGTGGTCTGGTGGCCCTGGAGGCCGGTGATGGCTTTCGTGATCTCCGGTTCGGCGGCCACGTAGCCAAGGCGCCAGCCGGTCATGGCGTAGGCCTTCGAAGCACCGTTGCAGAGAACTGTGAGCTTCTTGATCTCCGGGCCGAAGGAGGCGATGGAAACGTGCTCTTCTCCGTCGTAGACCATCTTCTCGTAGATCTCGTCCGAGACTACGTAGAGGTCATGCTTCACGGCGATCTCGGCGATGGCCTCCAGTTCCTTTCGGCTGTAGACGGCGCCGGTGGGGTTGGAGGGTGAGTTGAGGTTAATGATGCGGGTGCGCGGCGTTAGCTTGGCCTTGATGACCTCCGGGGTCATCTTGAAACCGTCTTTCTCGGTGGTCTCGATGATGACCGGGACGCCGCCCGCCAGCTTCACGATTTCAGGGTAGCTGACCCAGTAGGGGGCCTGCAGGATCACCTCGTCACCGACGTCGCAGACGGCCAGGAAGGCGTTATAAAGGCCGCCTTTTCCGCCGACAGACACTACGATTTGGTCGGGGGAATAGTCCAGGCCGTTCTCGCGCTTCAGCTTGTCGGCGATGGCTTTGCGAAGGTCGGGGATACCGGCGGCGGCGGTGTACTTGGTGAAACCGGACTGGATGGCCTTGATGCCGGCGTCCTTGATGTGCTGCGGCGTGTCGAAGTCCGGCTCGCCGACGCCGTAGTTCACCACGTCGATGCCCTGCGCAGCCATTTGCTTGGCTTTCGCATCGATGGCCAGGGTGGGCGACGGGGCGAGTTGCCGGACTCGTTGGGACAGGTACATTTGGGGTTACCTCCTGATCGTGTTCGTTTAGGCGACATTCATGGCGGCGAACCGCTGGCCTGCCTCTGGTCAAACCCAGCCCAGGCAGTCGCAGCAGTCTGTGCAGTCTAGGCTCTCCAAGCTCAATGGAGGTCTTTGAGGTGTTTAGTTCTTCCGGACTGCGGGCCTTTCCTTCCAAGAAGTGGGCCAGGGGGGAGTGCAATGTTGGATCGCTCGCCCTGACTCTTTACAATTCCTTTCTGGCTTCTCTTGCTTCACACACTCAGCCCAATCAGTACCCTTGGGACCCGAAGACCGTGACGCCGAACCGGCGTTCCATGTGGCGGCCAAAGCGGTATTTCATCTCCGCCCCCTCGAAAGGCTGCGGTGGGGGTATTACGGGAACGGCCTCGCAGTCCACTTCCAGAACGGTGAAGAGGTAGCCTGGGGCCAGGATCCGCGGCAGGGCCTGACGCATCTCGTCCAGACTGCGAATGGTGATGGCGTCCCGGACCCCGGCCCCCCGGGCGATGGCCGCGTAATCCGTATCCGCCCGCCCGGCCATTGGCAAGCCGCCGACCGTCTGGTAGCAACGGTTGGCGACCACAAAATGCTTCAGGTTGTCCGGCTGGCGACTGGCCTCGGTGAGGAGACTGCCGAGGTTCATGCACATGGAGCCGTCGCCGTTCAGGGTCCAGACCGGAGTCCTGGGATTCGGCATCGTCAGGGCAACCCCCAGGGCAAACGACGAGGCGAAACCCATCGCGCCATGCATGTAGAAGGTCTCGTCGCTCCTCGTCACGGCCCACCACTCGTTGGCCGCCATGCCGAGGGCCGAGATGACCACGGCTTCTGAGGCGTGCGGGGCAAGGAGCTCAAAGCATTCCCTAACTTTCATCAGCGGGACGACCCCCTTTCGGCGCCGGCGCCACCATCGGCGCGCGTGGGCGCAGGCGCGGCCACGGGTTTGCCCTTGAGCTTGCCCTTAAGCAGGGTCCGGGCCAGGAAGGCAACCACCGGCCGTTTCTGAAGCCGACACCACTCGTAGGCTTCGGGAAGTCGGGCCACATCTCCGGGCGACGCGATCCGGAAATAGGGGAAGTCCAAGGCGTCGAGGATCGGCTTGAGCCGGCGCCCCTGGACCTCCTGGTAGATCCGATGATCGTCGAGGCTGCCCCGTTCGCTGACAAGGAGGAAGACCGGGATCTGGTGGCGCAGGTTAAGGGTCGCCAGTTCCCCTGTGCAGGTGAAGAGGCCGGTGGCGCCCATGACGGCGATGGATCGGGCACCGGTAAAGAAGGCGCCGCTGGCAATGGCAATGGCCTCGGATTCGCGGGCTACCCGGACGTGAGTTATGGACGGGTCGGCGGCCAGACGGTTGACGAGCGGCGCCATCCAATCGTCGGGAAGACTGGCCGCCAAGGTAACGCCGCAGGCTTTGACCGCTTCGTGGATGGCGGCGTAGTTATCGGCGGTATCTGTCTGACTGGACAAAGGCAAGGGTGATGGCAAGGGCGGGGACACCTCCTAGGATTTGAGGGCCGGGTCTTTGTCGGCCGACTCCCCGGCCCGGCCGGCTTGGTCGACCGCCGTGACCTGGATACGGCCACCGTGGACGACCAGCCAACGACGAGGCAGTGACGCTACCGGATGGTCTGGCGGCTGGACATCAAGGACGACCAGGTCGGCGGGACGGCCGGGCGACAGCCCATAGTCTGCCACCCCAGCCACCCTTGCCGCCCGGTCCGTGACCATTCCGAGCAGGGCGTCCCGTTCGGCAGCGGTGGTCAAGTGGCCGGCGACACCGAGGACCAGGGCCGCCAGGAGCGGGTCGGCGTTCCCGTACGGCAGGTAGGGGTCCTGCACATTATCGGAGGCGCAGGCCACCTGAACTCCCGCCCGCAGGAGCGCCCGTACCGGAGCGATTCCCCGTGGGCCCGGGACATCACCGGTCCCTCGCCCCTGGAGAAAGAGGTTGGTCAGGGGGTTGACGACCACAGCGATGCCCGCCTCGACCAGGCCTCCGATCAGTTTCCGCCGTTCTCCCTCGGGAACAACCCCGAGGGCACAGCAGTGACTGGCCGTCACCCGCCCCCGGTAGCCGGAAGCGATGGTGCGGGGGATAATCTCCCGTAGGCCGGGTGCCTGCGGTTGGTCGTGCTCGTCGACGTGCAGGTCAAGGGGAAGGTCGTACTGCACGGCCAGGGCGAACAGGCCGTCCAGCAGCGGGGCGGGGTCGCTCCGTACTCCAACGCTGCCTCCTAAGGCGTCACAGCCCAGCCGGGCGGCCTCTTCCATCAACGCCCAGTCTGCGCTGCCCGGGACCACGCCACCCGAGGCCATCGCCACCACCTGAACCGCGAGGCGATCCCCCACCCGTTCCCGAAGTTCCAGGGCAACTTCCAGGCCGCGCAGTCCATAGGGGCCACCGACGTTGACGTGAGTCCTTAGAATGCCCACCCCTGAGGAAACAGCCTGCCCCAAGAGGCGCAGACCGCGTTCGACCAATCGCTCCCGGCCGACGCGGGCCGGGTAGCGGCCGGCCGCGGCGATGGCCGATGGCAAGTCATCGGCTACGCCGGCGTCCGGGAGAGAGTAGGCCTTGTCCAGGTGGTGGTGGAGGTCCACCAGAGCGGGCAGGACCAAGCGCCCCTCCAACTGGTATTCCCGAAACCCGCTCCCCGCCTCGGCTCCAGCCGTGGCCCTGACGCCAGTCCCACTTGCCGCCGCCGTGCCGATACCGCCATCGGCACCAAGACCGACACCCGCCAAGCGTCCTCCTTGGATGATAAGGTCGAACCGGTCTTCTCCTTCTCCCTCGCGGCCGGCGAGGGCGGCGCCCCGCAGGACCAGATCCGGCCGGGTGGGTACGGCAGGCCGGAGGGGCTGCGTCGGCGCTTTCCGCAGCGGCATCCCTAGTTCTCCGAAAGGACGCCGCGGACCTGGAAGATCACCGTGTTCCCGGCCGTCGACCACATGCGCGGGAGGTCAACACCCATCGGCTCGCGGGTGAGGGCGTCGAGGGCGCCGAAAGGTTCGTCCACCAGGAGGAGCCCCGGCTCCTGCACGAGGGCGCGGCAGGGCCTGCTGAACGCTGTACTCCGTGGCCCCCCGATGCGGACTGCCGCTGATCCCCAGGACCTTGACCGCTCCATGATTCTCCCCCTTCAAGAGAATGAGTGCACGCAACCGCCGAAGTGAGCGTAGCCTGCATCGTCGCTGAGGGAAAAACCTGTTGTAAGACATCAAACGTCTAATGACTTGAGTTTAGCACTGCGTTGTTGTTTCCGACAAGATACCGAGTTGCCTCAGAGAAAATGTGCTTGAAACCGGATCGTTGCCTTACGATCAAGAAGTACCTGAAGGAGACGCAGCTAGAGCCCAGCGAGTGGGGGTGCATTCCAAGATGAGGGCGGCCAACAAAGACACGGCCCGCGTGTTTGGGCGGGTCGTGTCTTATTACGAGGGAAGAACTTATGTCGAGGACCGATCAGCTACTACGGTCATCCCGACGGTGCAGATGGGAATCACATCGGTGTTGAAAAAGACCGACGACTGTGCCAGCGGACGATCCCTGTAATTATATAGGACCGAATCCCATGACAGAACCGGTTCGCCAACAGGCATTGCAAGAGCTTCGCCGACTTCCTCATCAACCTTCCTGGCTTTTAGCCAGGCGACACGGTGAGTGATTTCCTCCCCTGAAGCTCTCTTGACGAGACTGAAAACCGACTCATTGTCACCGGAAACCGTCATCTCTTTACCGATAATCGTTTCCGGAATCCGGATAGTCGTGTAAATTGCCGGCTGCTCGTCGACGAGGAACGTCCGGCGGTAACACAACAATATAGCGTCGGGCTGGATTCCGAGGAGAGCCGCGCACTCGTTGGCAACTCCGGTATACCTGTGACCGATTACCTTCACGCGGTTGTGGCCGCCCTGAGAAAGGAGCTCCGAAAAGCCAACGACCTGTTCAATCCTCGTTTTCGCTCGAAGGGCGCTTGGATGGACGAAAGTGCCGACACCGTGTTTCTTGGTGAGGTATCCCTCACGTTCCATGGCCAATAGAGTCTCGCGGATGGTCAATCGACTCACGCCGATCTGGGCCGCCAGCACGTTCTCTGATGGGAGCCGGTTGTCATCTGGGACTCCACCTGCCTCGAGATACTCAGATAGAGCTTCGATAACCTGCCGATGCAGTGGCATAGAGTTGACGGACTTCATCCTACGCAGTGTCTTCTCAGTTATGGCGGTATCCTCCCGGGATTGAACTGCCAGAATCGGATGTAGATGGTTGCTCTCATTCCAGTTTGAAAGCAAACGGGCCATTAGGTCAAGTACCGTTTTGTTTGCATAACGAGTGGCCCGGCTCATGGCACGGCTTGCCGACGCCGCCGCAGGGACGGTCTCATCGCGGTCCGGGCCGGGGAAGAGGCGGCTGATTCGAGCCAAGGGCATGGCTTGCGGGGTCACCCTTTGGTGCTAAGAGCATCGGCGAGGCGGCCACCGTAGCCGCCGGAAAGGTGTGATTCCGGACCTACGTTTTTTATCTGGTGTTAAAGGGAATCGATGAAACACATTGAAACAATCAAATATTCAAGTTATCTGATATCTGATATCTGAATGGAACTTCGCGGGAGGGTGTCGTTTGGGGCAGACAAGTTCAGGCACCGGGTCAGCGAGGGTTCTTGAGAAGATCGATGCGGACGAGCTGTACAAGCTGATCCTGGACTTGGGGAACATAGCTAGTCACTATCGCCAAGAAAGACAGGCCGGCGAATTCGTCTACTCCTGGATGCAAGAAAACGGGTTTGAGCCGCGTATGGTGAGTTTCTCGCCCGATAGGCCGAATGTGGTGGGTGCCTTGAGAGGCACCGGGGGCGGGAAGGACCTGGTCTTTAACGCGCACTTGGATACAGCCGTGTCACCTGATGACGCCTTGATGCATGTTCATCCGGAGGAGCGGTTCTTCTCTTCCGCTTGGGTCGAGAAGGATTGCTTCATGGGTGAAGGGGTGCAAAACGACAAGGGACCATTGGCCTGCTTCCTGATGGCGGCAAAGGCCATCAAAGAGAGCGGGGTCAGGCTTGGCGGTTCCATCTGCCTGACGGCCTCGTGCGGTGAAACCGGCTTGGAGCCGGTCGACGAATTCCAGGGTCCGAGTTTCCACAGCAAGGATTTCAGTACCCGATATCTTCTGACTCACGGAGGCATCGCAGCCGATTACGCCCTGGTGGCGGAGGGCACTGATTTCGCTCTGGCGGCTATGGAAGCTGGAAAGGCCTTTTTCAAGATCACCGTCTATGGGAAGATCACCTACACCCCATGGCTGGAACGTGAGCTGTCGGTCAACAGCCCCAACGTTTTTGTGAAGACCTCATACCTGATTCAGGAAATTGAAAGATGGGCGGCCCGGTACGAGTCGCAGAGGACGTACCACTCCCCCTTGGGAGAGGTGGTACCGAAAGTCCAGATCTCAGCAGTCAGGGGGGGACAGCCTTACTACATAACTAAGGGTTCCGAAATCTGCCACTTGTATCTTGACGTCAGGCTGCCTCCTGGATTGGACCCCAGAGAGCCCAGAACTGAGCTCGAGAGCGTGTTGCGTGGTCTGGGAGTGGAGGGCCGGGTCGAGTTGTTCCTGTACCGTCGGGGCTACGAGGCCGTGGGAGCTGAGGCCATGATCAAGGCCATTAAGGGAGCACACCGTACGGTCTTGGCAAGAGAGCTGCCTCCGACAAAGGCGCCCTTTTCGAGCATGTGGCGAGACACCAACCCCTTTAACGAGATGGGTATCCCGTCGGTGACGTACGGACCCACCAGGCGCTGTCCGATTCCCAAAAAAGACATGCTGGCCGCCACGAAGGTGTATGCCCTGACGGCACTTGAGCTATGCGGGTGAGGAAGACGGGGTTGGGCCCACTTCCTTGAGGATACGGGACGGGGTCGGCCGAGCAGTTGTGATCCACCAGGCGCTGGGACATCAGAAAGAGCACCTTAGAGAAGGAGGTTGGAGCATGGCTGGAGAGGACATCATTGGGGCCGTCTATCAAGCAGTCCTGGATGGTGAGGAAGATGCCGCTGGGAAGGCCACGACCGCGGCCATGGAGGCGGGCTTGGATCCCATGCGGGTACTCAACGAGGGCGGCGCCAAAGCCATCAGACTAGTGGGGGAGCGGTTTGCCAACTTCGAGATCTACCTGCCGGAGTTGATGCTTTCCGCCGATGCAATGAAGGCTATGATGAACGTTCTGCTTCCTGTTCTGAAGAGACAGGGCACGCCCCAGTCCAGGAAAGGCAGGATTCTTATCGGCACGGTTGCCGGTGACGTCCACGACATTGGAAAGAACTTGGTGTCCGCTTTGCTGGCGGCCAATGGCTTTGAGGTCGTGGACGTAGGAGTGAACGTCCCTTCGAACAGGTTTTTGGATGAGGCGGACAAGGTCCAAGCGGACATCCTTGCCCTGTCCGCGCTGATGTCTACGTCCGCCTACTATCAGGAAGAGATCATCAAGTATCTGGTTGATAGCCGGCAGAGGGAGAAGTATTTCGTGGTAGTTGGGGGCGGCCCGGTAACACCGGAATGGGCCCGACAGATCGGGGCAGATGGCTATGGCCGTACAGCCCAGGACGCGGTGAAGCTCTGCGAAGAGCTGATGCGGTTGAAGCGTTCCCAGTCCAAACCGGAACAGACCTTGGTCTTCGCTTGAAAGGGGGGGGCTCGGATGATCAGTATACTCGATATTCTTGAACGAGCGCACAACGGCCCGGTCTGCAAGGTGAAGGATTGGGACTCGAAGGTCGTGCCCAAGGCCATTGCCGAGAAACTGAAAAAATATGGGTTGACGCGCACCTGTGATCCCGCTCAGCCCATAGCGACCGATGACGACCTGTTGGACAGGTATTTCCAGGCCGGGTACGAGCTGGCACACGAAGTCGGGATGCTGTGCCAGGATACCGAACGGATAGTTCAAGTGAGCGAGAAGGAGCTCCAACAAAGCCTCATGAACGCTCGGTCTCAGATAACCCTGGGTCGCGGGCTGGACCAGGTCACCATGTACAGCCGCAGACCGGAGGACTCGATCAAGCCACTATACCAATCACCTCTCGCCATTGCCGCCGACGAGGATATCTGGAGCAGACTTCTGGAAGGTATCGCCAGCAACAGATTGATCGATGTCTTAGAGACCCCTTCTCTGATCACCGCCTACGGGCAGAAAGTTCTCGCCAATACGCCCCTGGAGACTCTCGTCGGCTCGCTAGAAGTGGCCAAGCGAGATGAAGTCCTGAGGAAGGTCTCGCGACCTGGCATGCCGACTGTGGGCATTCAGTCGAGTACCACCTATCATGCGCAACTGGGCGCCTTCAACGTGGGCAACACCTTCACCGATGTGGCGCTGGTGCTTTCGCCCTTTGAGTTAAAGACCAGTTACAGCGCCTTGCACAAGGCTGTGCAAGCACTTAACGCCGGAGGACTTATCCGCAGTGGCACTCCCAGCATGATAGGCGGCTATGCTGGGCCTCCCGAGGGAGCTGCCGTCGCCAACATTGCCAGCACACTGCTCCAGTTCCCGGTCCACAGTGCGGCCTTTGCCGCCGGCAGCATGATGGACTTGCGCTACAACGGCAACTGCGGGCGTGAAGGTCTGTGGGCCCTAGGAACATCCACTCAAGCGCTGGCCAGAAACACCAACGTTGTTATCTCCAAGATCGTGGAGTCTGTCTGCGGTCCAGGTACTGAGGCATTTCTGTACGAACTCGCGGCCGGACACATCGTGCTCACCGTCTCCGGGGCGTCCGCCAGCACCGGGCCCCGGTCGGCTGGCGGCAAGGTGATCAACCACTTGACTCCGTTGGAATGCTGGTATTCGGCCGCGGTGTTCAAGGCTGCCGCCGGCATGACCCGAGAGCAGGGCAATGAGATTCTGGAACAGCTAATCCCGAAGTACGAGAAGCTCTTGCCGCACCCACCTTTGGGGGGAAGCTTCCAGGAGTTGTTCGACGTGGAGAAGCTCCAGCCTAAGCCCGAGTGGGAGGCCATGGTGGGGAATGTGACCCGCGAGTTGGCCCAAATGGGTTTGAAGGTCGAGATGTAGTATCGGCCGGCAGTTGATAGGAGTGAGTTCATGGATTGGATAGGGACTGAGAGTGCCAAGGTTGAGTTCAAACCCGGCGGCCCGATGGTGGTCATCGGGGAACGGTTGAACCCCACCGGGAATAAACGGTACGCCGACGCCTTGCGTCGTCATGACTACGAGACCATAGTTTCCCAGGCTCGGAAACAGGCCGAGTCAGGCGCGGACGTCATCGATGTAAACGCGGGCCTCCCCGGCCTCGATGAAGTGGAGACCCTGGCGGCCGTGGTGAAGGCGATACAATCAGAACTGGATGTGCCCCTGTGCCTGGACAGCAGCAACTCTAGGGCTATCGAAAAGGCGCTGTCCGTTTTGCACGGCAGGGCGCTGGTCAACTCCGTCAACGGCGAGGAAAGGTCAAGAAACGAGATCCTACCCCTGGTCCGGGACTACGACTCTATGGTCGTCGCCCTGTGCCTCGACCAGCGAGGCATCAAGTATGATGTGAGTTCCCGTGTGGAGATCGCCGAAAGCATCCTCGAGTCCTGCGCCAAGATGGGGATTGGAGCAGACAGAGTCCTGGTTGATCCTCTTGTCCTGACGGTTGGGTCGAACCCCATGGCTGGGCGAGCTTTCCTGGACACTCTGGAGGAACTGGGCAGGAAATTGCGGGTAAGGACCGTGGCCGGCATAAGCAACGTATCCTTTGGCCTGCCGGAGCGCGATCAGTTGAACATGAATTTGTTGGCGATGGCCATCGCCTACGGCCTCACGGCTTGCATCGCCGATCCTTTGAAGGCGGGTATCGTGGATGTTGTACGCTCGTCGGACATGCTTGCCGGCAGGAAGGGTGCAACTCGCCGATTCCTGAGCTTCGTCAGAGAAAGGCGCCGGGAATAGAGAGGCCCTAGGACGACGGAAAACTGGAGGTGTTCCAGGTTGTCACAACGCCAGGAGAACGGAGCTGGACGGCTCTGGAAATGGCTAAAATCCAACTATATAACCGTACTCCTGCCTGTCATAGGCATATTGCTGTGGGAAATCCTGGTTCGCGTTTTCAGAACCCCCACTTACCTCTTGCCGGCGCCTTCTGTCATCATTGGCACCACTCTCGAGAAGATTCACCTGCTACTGTTTCAGAGCTGGGTTACTCTCTATGAAGTTCTGATCGGGTTTCTCCTTGGCGTTGTCGTGGCTGTTCCTCTGGCTGTTGTGGTCGTCTACATTCCTCCTTTGGAGAAAGCGTTCTACGCTTTTCTCGTTTCCGCGCAGGCCGTACCCAAGGTGGCCCTGGCTCCCATCCTGGTTGCCTGGTTCGGATACGGATTGCTCCCGAAGCTGGTGGTGGCCTTCTTGGTGTGCTTCTTCCCGATCGTGATTAACACCGTTATCGGGCTCCAGGCCGTCAGCGTGGAGATGCTGTATCTGGCTCGTTCCTTGGGAGCGACCGGATCCCAGCAGTTCTGGCGTTTTCGCCTGCCAAAAGCGCTGCCCGCCATTTTCGGGGGATTCAAAGTGGGGATCACGCTGGCTGTGGTGGGTGCCGTGGTTGGCGAATACGTCGCGGCGGGCCAAGGTCTTGGCTATTGGCAAGTCGTGGCTGCATCTAATCTTGACACGCCCATGGTGTTCAGTATCTTGGTGCTTCTCTCGGTCATGGGAATCATCCTGTTCTACCTGATCGACGGCCTGGAGGGCCTGGTTATCAAGGGAGATCCCAATCGTGCGCAGCGCAGACAGGCCGCCGCAAGGTAATGATGCACCGTGGTCGGATTAGGAGGGGTAGTCGTGGGTGCTGTGGAGAGTAAACTGAGCAGCGGTTTGCCTGTCCGGTTGGATGGGGTCAGCAAGACCTATGAAACCTCCAACGGGCCGATGCGTGCGCTGGAAGACGTATCTCTCCAGGTCAGGGAAGGAGAGTTCCTGTCCATCGTGGGCCCCAGTGGTTGCGGGAAGAGCACGCTGGTCATGATGGTGAGCGGCTTGTTGCCGGCGACTTCCGGACAGATCTTCGTCGGAGACGAGAAGGTGCAAAAGCCCTATACTAAGCTGGGCTTTGTCTTCCAACAGGATGTGCTGCTTGATTGGCGCACAGTCCTGCAGAATGTCCTCCTGCCTGTGGAGATAAAGCATCTCGCGCCGGTCGAGCTCTACCGGCAAAAGGCCTTGGACCTTCTGAAGATGTCTGGGTTGTCGGGTTTCGAACAACGCTACCCCTACGAACTATCGGGGGGCATGAGGCAACGAGTTTCCATCTGCCGCGCCCTGGTGACCAGCCCTCCCCTGCTCCTGATGGATGAGCCCTTCGGAGCCTTGGACGCCTTGACGAGAGAGCAGATGAATAGCGACCTCGTCCAAATCTGGCAGCAGACTCGAAATACCGTGCTCTTCATCACCCACAACATCGATGAGGCGGTCTTTCTGGCTGACCGGGTCCTGGTGATGTCAAAGAGGCCTGGACGGATACTTAGCCTGCTTGATCTCAAAGATATCCCCCGCCCCCGCAGCCTCAAGGTCAAGGATACACCCGAGTTTCAGAAGTTCGTGGCGAATGTCAGGGACACTTTTGTCAACCAAGGGATCCTCTCCTGAAACGAAGTCCAGGGAAGGCCCGGCAGTGGGGTCGCGTGGCGTAGAAGGAGGCTGTCCGCCGCTGTGATGCTGATCAAGGGAGCGATTGTCCACAGAGGGAGCGCCGCCGGGGAGAATCACCTGTCAGTCAAAGACATCCTCGTGGAGGAAGGCCTGGTAACCCGGGTCGAGTCCTCCATCGAGCCCGCTCCCGGCATGGAGATTATCAATGCCTCCGGACTCATAGCCATCCCTGGTCTGGTCAATGCCCACACCCACTCGACGCATGGTCTGTTGCGAGGTGTGCCCGCCGACCTTCCTCTGGAGCTTTGGATGCTGCAGTCCCTGCTTCTGCCACTCCCCGATGATGCCGAACTCAGCAAGTTAGTAGTCCTTGCCGGCGCGGCAGAGATGATCCGGTCGGGAGTGACTGCCGTCGTCGACCATGTGAGACTGCCCAATCAAACCGAACCAGCAGGTATCATCCCGGTGGTCGAGGCCTATCAGCGGGCAGGCATACGAGCTAAGGTGGCGCCCCTGGTTCGTGACCTCCCCTACGTCAGCACCCTGCCTTTTGATGTTCCGTCCTGGGTCAAGGAGAAGCTGGAAGACGGCCGCCTCTCAGCTGCCAAGATAGGGTCCGCTCTTGATGAGATGGCGGGTTGGTTCAAGGGAAGACCATCCCGCGTCGGCATGATGCTCGGCCCGTCAACACCGGATAGGTGCTCTGCCGATCTGCTGCGAAAGACCAAGGAACTTGCCGACAAGCATTCCCTGGGCATAACCATGCATTTTGTGGAAAGCCGGCGGTCTTCCGACTCGTGCCGAAAGGTCCACGGTCGTTCGGCAGTCGCGGTGTTGGAAGACACGGGACTCCTATCCCCCGACCTCAACCTGAGCTTAGTTCACGCGGTCCACATCGACGACCCTGGAATTGATGCCGTGGCCGCCGCCGGCGCATCCGTCGTTCACTGCCCGGTGAGCAACTTGAGACTGGGGAATGGGCCTGCACCAGTCAGGAGGCTGCTGGATGCCGGGGTGAATGTGGCCTTGGGGACGGATGGGTTGGGGACCGGCGGTTCGGAAAGCATGTTTGGACCCTTGAGAATGGCGAGCTTGTTGCACCGCAATGACCCCGATTACCGCAAATGGGTGACGGCTGCCGAGGCTTTCCGAATGGCGACCCTGGGCGGCGCGGCGATCGTCTCGCGAGGGGGCCAATCAAAGGGGCTTGAGCTTGGGGCTCGCGCCGATATCGTCTTATTGGACGGGTCGTCTTTGCCGTTGATGCCGCTAAACAATCTTGTCGAACAGGTTGCGTACTCGGCTGACAGCAGTTGCGTTAGAACCGTCATCGTCGATGGAAAGGCCATATTCCTAAACGGCAAGATGATTGCTTTCGACGAGCAGGGCCTGATGGACGAAATCCACTCTCGGTGGCGGCACCGGATCAGGCATCTGGTGACGTTCCTGGAGGAGCCGTGGCCGTCCCTCTTCCTGGACGAAAAGAAGTGACCGTCCTTGCCAGGCTAGACGCAGTTTCAGTTTGCCAAAGTCCAGGGGGGATGAGTTTGGTCAAGGTATTGGGAATCAGTGGCAGCCCTCGCCGAGGCGCCACCGAGTATAGTGTCAAGGAAGCTTTGGCTGCTGCAGCCGGAGTACCTGGAGTCGAAACCCGGTTTCTGTCTCTACGGGGCAAAACCATAGGGCCTTGCATCCATTGTGATTACTGCAAGAGGAACAACAGCCTGTGTCACACCCAGGATGACATGCAGGGCTTGTATGAACACATCGTCTGGGCAGACGCATATATCATTGGCTCTCCGGTGTACGGGATGAGCTTCAGCGGTCAGTTGCAGACCTTCCTCAACCGCTGGCGGCCACTTCACCATGTGTACCGGGGCCTTCTGCGCAACCGGGTGGGTGGTGTCATAGCTGTTGGGGGTTCCCGGAATGGGGGCCAGGAGTTGACATGCTCGGCCATGATCCATTCCCTCATGGCCCGGGGGATGGTGGTGGTGGGCGGCGGGGACTTTGATTGCTATTCAGGAGCTTACGTGGTTTCGCACGACAAACCGGGCGACGGTGTGAAGGAAGATCTCATCGGCATGGACTCGGTCCGCAAGTTGGGTATCAGGGTAGCTCAGGTGGCTTCATGGATGAAGCAAGGGCAAGAGGCACTGGGCCTACAAGAAGCAGCAGGCTCTGGCGCTTCTAAGGGCGAGGTCGATTTGGTGGAGGAGGAAGGGTCATGATGGAGCAGCAGGTATCGGCGATCGAAGAATGCTTTGTGAGGGAGGTAGAGAGCAATGAGGAGAAGCGCTAGGAAGTGGCGGAACCGGGTATTCGTGAGCTTGTTGGTGATTGTTCTCTCCGTTGCCATCGCGGGCTGCTCGAGCAACAACAAGAGCCAGAAGACGACCAAGGAACTGACCAAAGTGAATCTGCGCCTCAGTTGGCTCGTCAAAGGAGAGTACGCGCCTCTTTTCGTGGCACAGCAGAAGGGGTATTTCAAGGACGAAGGGCTGGACGTAAACATCGAGGAAGGGTCAGAAAAGGCGATTCCCACCCAGTTATTGGTCACTGGCCAGGATCAGTTTGCCTACATTACCGCTAACGACTACGTTCTCGCGCGAGATAAGGGAATGAAGTTGACCATGGTGGCCGACTTCCTGCAAAAGTCGCCCCAAATAGTGATGGCACGGCCCGGCACCAAACTCGATTCACCGGCGGATATGGCGGGCAAGTCAATGGTGGATACCGCGGGTGGGACTCTCGGGCAAATACTGGGACCCTTCCTGAAAGCCAATGGAGTTGATCCCAAGTCCGTCAAGTTGGTCATCACCGATCAAGGAGCCAAGTACAACGCTTTTCTCAAAGGCGATGTCGACTTTCTGTCGGCCTATGCAACCAACGACCTTCCGCTTCTGACGGCCCAGACCGGAAACAAGTTCCCGACTATCTCCATAGCCGATTTCGGCTTTAACATTCTGGCACATGGCTTGGTGGCTTCGCAGGACTACGTGGCGAAGAATCCCAATGTCGTAAAGGGAATGATCCGGGCTATTCAGAAGGGCGTAGATTTTACCGTCAAGAACCCCGAGGAGGCCGCAGACCTCATCCAGGGTCTTTTCCCGGAGAAACTGAAGAAGGATGTCACTCGGCTTCAGGTGGCGCAGACTATCAAGCTGTTCCACACCGACGCTACGAAGGACAAGCCCTATGGCTGGCAGGCCGCAGAAGACTGGGATCGCACCATCAAGATCCTGAAGGACAATGGTTTCCTGAAGAATCCGGAGAATGCCAGCAACTACTACACGAACGACTACATCAAGTAGCAAAACGGTCAAAGCAAGTAGTAGACGGTCAAAGCGCTGGACGGGTGGCGGGCGACCGCCACCCTCCACCTGCTGGATGGACGTGTGATGGCCCTGTGGCGGGCGACGGAAGCTATTCTCGGCCGAGACACATGCTGCCGGAGTTACCTGAGGGCATTCCATGATGGGAACCTACAGTTCAGATAGGATGAGTAGAAGCTGCCAGCCGGACAACTCCATGGCTCAGGGCAACGTGGCGGCCATGACGGGCCGACAGCGTGTGCGCGCGGCTCTCGACGGGCACGGGCGACCGGACCGCCCGGCCAGAGGCGAGTTCCGACTGGCCGATGGGTTGATTCGCCGACTTCTTACTATGGAGTCCATGCCCCCGTCGACAGAGCAGACGGCGGCGGGAGAGCGGCACCAAGCCGCCATGCTCGCCCTCGGCTCAGACATGATTGCCGTCCACCCCGGCGTAGGAGAGTGCCTCCCAGGGAGCCACGGCCCAGCCTGGCTCGAAGAAGCCCGCCGCCTGGCGGGGAGCGACCTGTTCGTATGGGCCGTAATCGACGGGCCTTTTCAAGGACTGACCGTGGATCTGGGATGGGAAGAGGCGCTGAGAGTCATGGCCGACTCTAGAAGAGCCGCCGATCTGTTGGCGGTTCAGGCGGAACGGGCGGGGCAGCAGGCGGCGGTGGCATTGGCGGCTGGGGTGGACGGGGTGGTCCTCGGAGAAGACGTGGCCCACGCCAGTGGTCTGATGTTATCGCCACGGTCTTTGGAGAGGGACCTGGTCCCTTTGTGGACGCGGCTGGCCGGTCTGGTGAAGGCTGTGAGGCGTGGCACCGCATTGGCCGATGTGGGGCCTCTCCGCGGTTACGCGGTTTTCCATAGCGATGGCACCATCGGCTCACTCCTGGCCATGCTGGAGGCGGCTGGCTTCGATGGAGTCCACTCCCTTGAGCCCGAGGCCGGCATGGACGCCGCCCGGCTGACGGAAGAGTGGCGGGGAAGGCTAGCCTTCCTTGGAGGCCTGTCACTGCCGCTAGTTACTTCCGGCAAGGCGAAAACCATTGAGGACGCGGCCCAGAGGCTGTCGCGCGTGGCGGCTGAGGGCGGTCTCGTCATCGGGACTACCGTGGGCGTGGTGCCCGACGAGGTGCCGATCGAAAACCTTTTGCGGGCGTATCGTGCCGCGGAAAGGGCGTGAAGTAACCCCATGCGCCGGACGGTGAAGTTTCATCCCATCGGCTTGAAGATCGAAGTGGAAGAGGGGACCAGCATCTTCGACGCCGCCAAGCTCCTGGGCAACGATCTGGGCGCGTGGGGCATCCGCACCGTCTGCGGCAGCCGGGGCACCTGCGGTCAGTGTGCGGTCAGGGTTCTGGATGGTGGTGTGTCGGGTGCCGACGAAGGCGAGTATGAACTCATAGCTAGGAAAGGGCGGGCGCGGGAGGAAGGGTGGCGCCTGGCCTGCCGGACGCGGGTCTTGGGTGACGTACAGGTGGTGCTGGAGCGCGTGGCTGGCGGAGACCGGCTACAGACCGCCGGCGTGTGGGAGTCGGTAGAACCGTGGCCGCCCGTACAGTGGGTACCCTTTGAGATGAGGCCTCCGCGGTTGGGTGAGGACCGTGGGGACGCGGATAGATTGGCTGAGGCCGTTACGGGTGCCCATGGGGGAGCGGACGTTTTCGACTACCTGGTATTGCGAGCGTTACCGTCTTTCATGCGCAGGCACGGGTTTCACGGGTGGGCCGTCTTGCGGGATACGGGACGTCCTGAAGTGACTGCTCTGTCCGCCCACCGGGATCGGCTTCTGGGGCTGGCGGTGGACTTGGGTACGACCAAGATGGCGGGGTACCTGGTTGACCTGGAAACGGGGGAGATCCTACACTCCGGGGCGACGCCAAACCCCCAGATCCCATTTGGAGAGGATGTGGTTTCCAGGCTGGGATACGCCTTATCTGGGGAGGCCGAAAAGGTGAGACTGCGCGAGGCGGCGGTGAAAGGAATCGCCACCCTGGCGGATGATCTATGCCACCAGGAGAATTGCTCGCTTGATGCCGTTCAAGAGGCGGTGGTAGTGGGTAACACCGCCATGCATCACTTGTTCCTAGGCCTTGATGTGCAGGGACTGGCCCAAGCCCCTTACACCCCCGGCCTCAGTGGCCCGGTGGAGGTGAAAGCCCGCGAGTTGGGACTGGTTTTCGCACCGGGCGCCTATGTTTACCTTTCGCCTTGTATCGCCGGATATGTGGGCGGAGATCACACGGCGGCTTTGTTGGCCACTAGTTTCTCGTTGTTCAAAGGAACGGCCCTCTTACTGGACGTCGGCACCAACACCGAGATATCAATCGTGAAGAATGGCCACATCACTTCCTGTTCGGCCGCGTCGGGTCCGGCTTTCGAGGGCGGCCACGTGTCACGCGGGATGCGGGCCTTGTCCGGAGCCATCGACCGCGTTTGGGTGGAGGGCGAGATGGATGGTGCAGGTGGTGAGGGCGGTGGAAGCGACCGGGTGCAGTTTGA
This sequence comes from Bacillota bacterium, assembly GCA_021791495.1. Lineage (GTDB taxonomy): Bacteria > Bacillota > Sulfobacillia > JAJYWN01 > JAJYWN01 > JAJYWN01. The sequence continues at coordinate 25,539 of JAJYWN010000048.1, read as the reverse complement.
CGTGGTCGGCCCAGGCCGGGTGCCGACGGGGTTTTGTGGTGCTGGTCTCATCGACCTGCTGGCGGTCCTTCTGAGAATCGGGGCTATGGACTATCGCGGCCGGCTCCGGAAAGAGCATCCCGGTGTGACAGCAAGTGCAGGCGGGCGAGACGGACCGGAATTCGCCGTGGGCGGCGTCCCCTTTACCCAACGAGACATCCGCCAGCTACAGTTGGCCAAAGCAGCCATCCGCTCCGCCATCGAAGGTCTTCTCTTGACCACTGACACTCGCGCCGAAGATATCGACCGGGTCTACATGGCCGGTGCTTTTGGCGTGGCCATCAACCCCAACAGCGCCATGGACATTGGTATGTTCCCAAGACTGGCGCGGGAGAAATACCTGCCGGTCGGCAACGCGGCAGGTGTGGGCGCCTGCCTGTCCCTGGTTTCCCTTGAGAAGCGACGGGCTGCGGCCGATCTGGCCCAAGCCGTGGAATACGTAGAGCTGGTGACCTTGCCAAACTACCAGGACCTCTTCTTGGCGCAGGTGGACTTCCCCATGGCCGTTTGACCACGGAAGACGAGCGGGTCAGGCCGCATCGGTCGTCCGGTGGCGCCAAAGCCAGTGGAGATTGCCGCTCCGCCGGTGCACCACAATGAAGGCACCAGTGCATAAAGGACTACCGCCCCGGTTCTTGCGGGAGAGGGCCAACCATGCGGATGTGGAAACGAGCACCGCGACGGTGAGCCACGGATTGGTTGCGAGCAGGGCGCCGACCCCGGCGCCCGGGCCTTTGCCGCCACTGAACTCTAGGAAAATGGAGAAATGGTGTCCCAGAATGACTCTGGGGGTGGCCAGCGCCGCAACAGCATAAATGAGAACGGCCCATTTGGAGTCGGGGCCGCTCCTGTTTGATGTTAAGGCAGACTGGAGGCCGGCCCTCTATGCAACAGGGAACATCATGCATTAGGACTTCATAGCAGGATTGGCGTTCACCTCTGTTGAACTTTGCATTCGATAATTCAGGGCGGCTGCAAGAGCCCGCCGGCGACGATCTGCGACATATTGCGACTTACTTGGTGACTAATGTCGAGGTGAGAGATTTGTCTTTCCGAGACCTGCGCGGTTTCTTGGACGTGCTCAAGGCCAGCAACCAGATCATCCAGATCGAACGCCCGGCCAAGCTGGATCTGGAAGCGCCCGCCGTGGTCCAGGCCCTTCTAGTAAAAGGTGGTCCCACGGCCATTTTCACGAACCCGGACCATCCGTCCGGTATTCCCCTGGTCGGAGGCATCCTGGGTTCCCTGCCCCGCATCGCTCTGGCCATGGAATGCACCATACCGGACATCAGCAACCGGATGGAGGAGGCCGTGGCGAACCCGGTCGGATCGGCGCGGGTGACTCGGGGGGCGTTCATGGACCATGTGCTGACAGGAGAGCAAGTAGACCTGGGCCGCCTGCCCATCCCCATGCATAACGCCGGAGATGGCGGGAAGTACATCACCGGCGGCGTGATGATTTCGAAAGACCCCCAGACGAGACGGCAGAACTACGGCTATAACCGGCTGCAGGTCCAGGGGCGCAACCGCCTGGCTCTCATGATGAACGCCTGGCGACACATCAACCGCTTCCACCAGGCAGCCGAGCAGGCCGGACAGCCATTTCCGATCTGCATGGCCATTGGTTTGGACCCCCGCATCATGATCGCCGCGGGGGTGCGCGTGGAGTACGATGAAATCGGCATCGCCGGAGCGTTGCGCGGCGAACCCGTGGAAGTGGCTCCTTGCGCCACCGTGCCCCTGGAAGCGCCGGCTTTCGCCGAGATTCTCATCGAAGGCTTCGTCGTACCGGGAGAGAGAGTGGACGAAGGGCCTCTGGCCGAGTTCACCGGGCACTACGGCGAGGGATACCGGACCCCAGTCATCGAAGTGACGGCTATCTGCCATCGCCAGAACCCCATCTTCCAGACGATTATCCCGGCATCCTTCGAGCACGTGTACATTGGTAACATCGTGCCGCGCGAACCCATGCTGCGGCAGTTCGTAAGCCATGTGTCGCCGAACGTGAAAGCGGTGCACCTGACGCCGTATTCCGGCGGGTTCATGGCTGTGATCCAGGTCGATAAGAAGAATGAGGGCGAGCCGAAGAATGTGGCCCTGGCGGCACTGATGACCCACGTGAACATCAAGATGGCGGTCATCGTGGGACCGGACGTGGACATCCATAACCCGGCCGACATCCTATGGGCCCTTTCCACCAGGGTCGATTGGTCACGGGACGTCTTCACCGTCCCGTACGCCCAGGGAATGGAAAACGATCCCACCACCGATGCCTCGGGACGGCACACCAAGGTCGGCATCGATGCCACTCTGGCCAAGGAGAAAGCGGCCGACTACCGCCGCGTGGTCTATCCGCCGGTGGACCTTGGCCAGTGGATTCCCTAACCTTTCAGCCCTAAACGACAGGAGATAACGGATCGGTGAACGTAGCCCGCTTGCGTTGCCTGAAATGCGGTCGGAGCTTCCGGCCCGACGAGAGCCAATTGACCTGCCCATCCCGCAATCCGGGAGGACTTCTGGAAGCCGAGTACGACTATGCGGCCATAGCCCGGAGTTCTGACCGTGACGCCCTTGCCGCCAACCCGCACCATCGCCGGAGTCCATAAGGGTTTCTTCGACCTGCTTCAGGTCAGGTGGATCCGACGACCTCCAGGCCATGCGGTCCCTGGGGCGGACCATGGGCATTTTCGGTGAACCGGCCGGAGTGGCCGGGGTGGCCGGGGTGGCCGGTCTGCGCCGGGCGGTCGCCCAGGGGCTGGCCAAGGCCAACGTTATCTAGGTCGGAAGGAGGTCCAGCGGGCATGTTACTTCGGATCGACCCCTCTCAGTGCACCGGCTGCCGTCTGTGCGTGATCTACTGCTCAGTCAAGCACCGGTCGAAGGTGGACCCGGCCCGCGCTAATATCGCGGTCTATGCCAATCTTGAAGACCATGGGCGGGTCCCTTTCACGTGCTTTCAGTGCCCCGACGCCGCCTGTGCCAATGCCTGCCCCACCCAGGCCATTGAGAGGAATGAAGCCACCGGCGCCCTGGTCGTCCGGGGAGAACTATGTGTTGGCTGTGGCGCCTGTGTAGAGGCCTGCCCGCACGGAACGATATTCCTCTTTCCTGAAGATCAGGTCGCTCAGAAATGCGACCTCTGCGAGGGAGCCCCGGAGTGCGCCGCCGTTTGCCCCTTTGGGGCCATCCGTGTGGCCGACGGGCGAAACAGCCAAGGAGACATTGACGAAGCCACCCGGGTGGCACGGGAAGCCCTGGGGCGCGTGCCACACCGGCCCCCCCTCCCTTGAAAGTCTAGGTTCTTAAGGCCGGAGTCTACCAAGCCCCTCGCGGAGGTGTCGGGAAATGGGAAAGACATTATACGTGGACCTTTCCACCGGCCGGTCTGAGGCTCGCCAGACCGACCCGGCAGTCCTCCACAAATACCTGGGCGGCCGGGGCTACGCGGCCAAACTACTGACCGATAACGTAGGCCCGGAGGTGGACCCCCTTTCCCCTGAAAACTGGCTCATTTTCTCCGCCGGTCCATTGGCCGGTTCGGGCTGGCCGGCGGGATCCCGATACTGCGTGACCGCCAGGTCTCCGGCCACCGGCGCCTACGGGTACGCCCACTCGGGCGGACACTTCGGGCCGGCGCTGCAACTGGCCGGGTACGATGCCGTGGCAGTGCGGGGACGGGCGGGACACCCGGTGTACCTGCTCCTGGAGAACGACAAGGTCCGGTTGGAGCCGGCCGATGGGTTGTGGGGCCAGGAGATCCACACCACGGAGGCAGCCTTGATCGAGCGGCACCCGGGCGCCAGTGTGGCCTCCATCGGTCCGGCGGGGGAGAACCTGGTAACCTTCGCCTGTATCATTAACGACCTAAATCGCGCCGCCGGCCGCGGCGGCATGGGCGCGGTGATGGGTTCGAAGCTCCTAAAAGCTTTGGTGGTGGTGGGCACCAATCCCCGGGAGCTGCCGGAGGGTTTCCTCCAGTTGGCCAAGGAGACCGCCGGCCGGCTCGCTGCCCACCCCAATACCGGTTTACTACGCAAATACGGTACCCCCGGGATCATCGCTCCCAAGAATGCCACCGGCGACCTCCCGGCCAAGAATCATCAACTGGTGCAGTTCCCTGCCGCGGCGAACCTGGACGGCCAGGCCGTGGATGGAGTCACGCTGCGGAAGCTGGCCTGTTTCGCCTGCCCCATGGCCTGCTCCCGCGTGACCCGCGTGCAGGAGGGCGTCTACCGCTGCCTCCTGGAGGGGCCGGAATACGAGACCATCGACTCTTTCGGGCCCATGGTCTGGAACGACCGCCTGGACGTGGTCATGTACGCCAACCTCCTGTGCAACCGGTACGGTCTGGACACCATCTCCACCGGCGTTTCCATTGCCTTCGCGATGGAGCTTAAGCAACGGGGTCTCCTTCAAAGCGACGAGTTCGCCCTGACGTGGGGTGACGTGGACTCCATCCTCGGCCTGACGAAAGCCATTGCCGGGCGGGAAGGCTACCTGGGAAACCTTCTGGCCCAGGGGGTGAAACGGGCCGCCCTCGAGCTGGGGGGCGATGCCATCAAGTACGCCATGCAGGTAAAAGGGGTGGAGATCCCCCGCCAAGAGCCACGCATCGCCAAGACTTTCGGACTGGGCCATGCTACCTCGAACCGCGGGGCCGATCACCTCTACGGTCTGCCCACGATCGACCTGGCCGGCTGGAAGGACGCCGCCCAAGCCATCTTCCCCGATCTTTACCCCGAGGTCCTGGAGTTCAGTAACGAGCGGTTACGGGCTAACGTCTTGGTCTTTTCCGAACACTACTGCGCCGTGGTTGATGCCCTGGGAGTCTGCAAATTCACGGCTAACGAAACTTTCGCCTTGATGCCGTCGGATTTCGCCGCCGGACTGAAAGCGCTGGGCTGGCCCATGGACGAGGCGGAACTGCTCCGAGCAGGAGAACGAATTGTCAACCTGGAACGAATGTACGCGGTGGCGAGCGGTCTGGACGCGAAAGATGACGTGCTGCCCGAAAGGTTCACGAAAGAACCGGCCGTGGTGGCCACCGACGGCGGTCGGGGAGAAGTCCAGCGCACGTCACTGGTGGACCTTGACTACATGCGCGGAGACTACTACCGGCTTCGGGGCTGGGATAAACGCGGCGTTCCGCGAGCCGAGAAGCTGAAAGAGCTCGGCTTGGCCTGAAGGAAGGCTGGGGAGGCCCGGATGGTGGGAGATACTCCGGCGGTCCGGCGAAAGATCAAGGTATCTGTCACGTACCTGGGCGCCCTGGCGGCCGAAGCGGGCCTGGTATCGGAGGAGTTCTGTTTTCCGGACACGCCTAGCCTCTCCGATGTGCTTTCGGCCGTGCGTGCTTCCCGCGGGCCGGCTGTGGGTCGGTTAGTCGCCGACGACCTTGGGGCCGCGCAGCCTTTCCTTCTGATTACCGTGAATCGGACGGACGTCCCTTACGGCCAGAACCCGGCGGTGGCGGACGGTTCGGAAATCTGGCTGGCGTTGGCGGTCAGCGGCGGTTAGCCGCGCCGCCCGACCCCGGAAGGCCGTCGGCAAACCCCTATGTGGAGCGGCTGGCATAGCCGAATCGCTGGCGCAGCTGCTGGAAGGACAAGCCGGCGGCGGCTAGGACCTCCTCCTCCATCTTCTTCACCAAGGGCAGCGCCTGTTCGAAGATAGGACAATACTTCGGGTAGCGGCGGCACAGGTCGGAGAAACGGTCGTCCAGACTAATGAAAGTCCTGGTAGCCACCTTGTCCGCGTAGTGGACGATTTTCTCCTCAAGGGTCACCGGCGCCGTGGACGGGTCCAGGACGTCCCCCGCCATATGCCGCAGAACCACGGGAGCCAGGTCGGGGTACCCTTCCCAGACGACGATGCGCGCCGAGGCTTCGGCGTGGTTCAGCCCTTGCAGGCGGGAGTCGGTTTCGGCCTTGGGTGTCTTGCCGATGTCGTGCAGGAAGGCTCCGGCCACGGTCCTCGGTACGTCGATGGCCGACCCATGTTCCGCCACGTTCTGCGCCAGAAACCCAGCTATCTCTGTGACCAATTCGGAGTGATCAATGATGCCGGCTGGAAGTCCGTACTGTTCAAGCAGGGCGCGGCACTTCTTGGGGCTAGGCATTCGTCGACCAGCCACCGCATGGCGCCCCGCCGGCGCGTCTGGCCCCGTCGCCACGCCTGGCTGCCCTACCGCGCCGGGTTTCGCCGCCGCACCGGTCCGTGTCGCTTTGGCCGATCTTGGTCTTGACGCATCCGAACCGTCCTTGTTCATGGCCCACCCCTCCCAAGCGTTCACCGGACCGCGGCCAGACCAGGACAACCGCGGACCCCGGAAAAGCTTTACCGCGCCGTGAGGGGCTTATCCTTCTTGGCACACCGCAGTGAGGTCATCCTCCTTGACGGACGGGGCCCACCTGCCTGGCAGCTCTGCGAGCATATATCTGCCATTCGTCCTGGCCGCCCTCCAGGGGTATGACGAGCAGGACGGCATGGCCGTAGGCGGTCAGACCCGCGGGGACGCCTCGCAGCGCCGGTAGATAGTTCACCAGGACACGGAGGACTTGCCCGCCGTCCATGCCGTCAAAGGCAAGGAGGGTCTTCATGAGAATATAAGGGCAGACCTCCCCGCGCAGGTCGATGCTCTGGTCGTAAGCGGCAGGATCGTGAGGAGGCACGGTCTGGCTGGCAGGGGCAGGGCCATAGTCGTGCGGTGGCGCGGAGCTGCCGCCGAGAATTGCTTTGGCCTGGGGCGGTAGCTGAGCATGAAGGGGAAGGGGGCTCGGGTCCGGCAATGGTGTCACCTCGGACCCAGCTTATGCGCTTTCCACGACCTGTCGTGCAGGCAGATTAGGTGTGGCCGGCGAGGTCTGACCGGCGAGGTGTGGCGTGGCCGGCGGGGTGTGGCAGGCTGGATGTAGCTTCTATTCGGCCCAGCCGCAGAAATCGGTCGCCAGCCGGCACAGGACTTCAGCCACCTGGGTTATGCTTGCCAGCTCACAATACTCCACCGCCGAATGGGCGCCATGCCCCGCCGGGCCGTAGAGCACGGCCGGGATGCCGGCGGCCTGGAGAATGGCGCAGTCCGTCCAGCCGCGCCCTCCCACGAGCATCGGGTCGTTACCGGTGACGCGGCGCGCCGCGCCGCGCAGAGCTTCCATGATCGGGGCGTCGGCCGGCACCTCTAACTCAGGCCGGAAGAAAGTGACCGCGGCGGAGGCCTCGAACCCGGGGGCAGTGGCCTTCAGGGAAGCGATGATGGCCTCGATCTCGGCTTTCACGGCTGCCTCTGTCTCCCCCGGGATGGTCCGCCGCTCCAGGCTGACCTTGCAGTAATCGGGATAGGTGCTTAACTCCTTCCCGCCGGTGATGAGGGACGCGTGGATGCTGGCCGGACCGATCAAGGGGTGGCGGCGACGGAAGAGTTCGTTCCTCTCAAAACGGTCCATGGCCACCAGGAACTTGCCGGCGTTGACGATGGCGTCCACCCCGGTTTCGGGATCGCTGCCGTGGGCCGCCCGCCCCCGCACCTCAACGTCGATCCAGGCGAACCCCATGTGGGTATGGACGATGCGACCGCCCGTGGACTCGCAAATGACCGCGGCGTCGGCCTTGTAGCGGCGGGCCGCGTCTTCGGTCCCGATACTCTTGTACTCTTCATCGGCCACGCCGGTAAAGAGGACGTCCCCGGCCAAGGGCGACCCCGCGCCGGCCGCCGCCTTCAACGCTTTCAGGGCCAGCAAGATGGAGGTCAGCCCGCACTTCATGTCGCCCGCGCCGCGTCCGTAGACCAGGTCTCCTTCAACGCGTGCCCGAAAGGGGTCGATGCTCATGCCTTCAGCGCCGACGGTGTCCAGATGGCCGTTGAGCATGAGGGTACGCGCGGGTGCCGTGGCGCCCGAGGCTCCGGTGGCGCCACCAGTGCCGCCGTTACGGCCGCGTAGCCGGCCCACCACGTTGGCGCGGGTCCCTCCGGGCTGCTCGCCTTTCAGGGGCACCACCTCGGCCTCCAGGCCCCAGCTCTTCATCAACGAGGCGATATGCCCCGCGATATCCCGCTCCCCTGCCCCGCTCGGGAAGAGGTCGGGGTTGACCGAGTTTATGGCGACGAGGTCGGTGAGCAGGCTCAGAGCCTCGGCCGTGTCTATCTGCCACGGGCTAGGTTTGGACGTGCCGGATGTGGACACTCCGGGAAAAGACATGTGTAACCCCTCCCAACCGTGAACAGCGGCGGGGCGGCTTGGCCGCGGATCCTGCCTGGCTCACGGCCTGGCTACCCCGCCTCCCAAAGACTCAGAGCTTCGGCGCCACCGCCGGGATTAGGCTCCCTGGCGCTTGGTGTAAATCAGCATCTCCTCGGGATGGACGACCTGATACTTGAAGCCGTTGGCCTCCGCCGCCGCCTTCACATAGGCCTCGCCCCGCGGGGTGGTGACGATGGTGCCGCCCTTCCCGTAGATGACGCCGTGGGCCATGACGACCTTGCCGCCGACGATGGTCATCGCCGCCTTGCCGCGCTCCAGATCGAGCACGGTGATGTCGGCGTCGGCGCCCACTCCCAGGTGGCCCTTATCCTTCAGATCCAGCATGGACGCGCCAGCCGTTGATAGCTTCCAGATGAACTCGTTCAGCGTGAGGGCCTTGTAGCGTACAAGGGCCAACCCGTGTTCGACGGCCACGTTGCGCGGCGTGCTGCCACCGTCCGTGGAGATGGCGTCCACCACGAACTTGCCGTTCTTCTGCTTCCGGACCGCCGTCAGGAAGGTAGCCTGCGGCTGGTTCACCGGGAAACTCATGGAGACGTTGGTATTGCGCGCCTTCCAGAGGTCTACGCCCGCCTGACCGGTCAGCATGACGGTCTCGCCGCCCTCAAGGCCCTGGACCATGCCCCACCCATCGAAGATGGCCTGCTCCATGCCCTTCATATCCACGGAATACCCACCCATCTTCAGGTTCAGGCGGGTGACGTGACTGGTGGGCAAGCCGTCAGGGCCGAAGCGGCCGCCGGTACCATTGATAATGGCCAGGTAGGACTCGTGGACCAGGTTCTTCTTGCCCTCGATGGCCGCCAGGCCCTCGCGCACCTCGTCCAGCGGGTCCTTGATCAGGCCGCGCAGGTAGCTGTTCACGTGGGCGATGTGCAGGCTGTTCTCCCCGGCCAGTTCCACCGCCTCCAGCAGGCCTTTGAGGTGGCTGCCGGTCTCGGTGGTACCCACGTGGAAAGCGACGTAAGCCTTGGTGCGGTTGGCCATCTCGATGATGCGCGCGGTGGCCGCCGGAGTGGAGGGGTTGTGGCCGCCCACGATCTTGACGCCGATGGCGCCGCCGGTCATGGCCTGGTCGATGTGCTTGGCCACCTCGGTTTCGGAGGGGATTTCGCCGGCCCAGGGGCCAACCGTCTTAAGATAGACAATGTTCAGGCCGACGCCGCGCTCGGGGAACTCCTGGACGACCTGCTCTCCGGCGCCCATGTCCAGCGCCGTGCACACGCCTACCTTGGCGATCATGCGCTGGGCGGGGCCCCGGATGTGAGTGTGGGTGTCGATGACGCCGGGCATGAGGGTATAGCCATGGAGGTCGATGATCTCCTTGGCCTCCGCGCCGGAAAGGGCGGGAGTCACCTCCGCCACCTTCCCGTCGACTACGCCGACATCGTAGACCCCGTCGATCTTGTTCAGGGGGTCCACCACGCGACCGCCGTGCAGGACGAGTTGGTATTTTGCCATCTCTATCTCTCCTTTCCTTTCGTCATCGTGCGTGTCGGACGATCGATCGGGCCTAGGCGCTCTGGGGCAGCGTCAGAAGGCTGTCAGGCGTGGCATTTCGGCCCGATGGGGTAGATATCGTCCGGGATGTGCCGGTACTCGAATTGCCGCAGATCGGCCGGGCCCAGGCCGGGAGCGTCCACCTCGATGATGGCTCCGGCGGCCCGGTCGAAGTAGGCGCGGAAGTGGACCCGGGATTTCAAAAGGATGATGTCCAGGGCATCGAAGTCGATGCCATAGGCGCGAAAAGCCGCGCCGTCCTGAGCCTGGTGCTTCAGGGAAGTGAGAACGACGTAGTTATTACCTTCCGTGGCCGGGCCGCCCTCGGCTGTAGCGCCGCCGCCAGCAAGCCGCAGCACGGCCGTGGCGCCGCACACAGCCTTGCGACCCGTATCCTTCGGACCGGTCCGCACGTAGTCGCCGTTCCCCAGGAAGGTCAAGGTGCCCGTCAGGCGGAGGCGCGGTCCGGCGTAGGGCGACGCGTGGCCGCCGGCGGTAACGGTGACGGTGTCGCCGACCTTGGCGCCCGACTCCTGCAGGGAGGCCACCGCCGCCGGGTCCCAGATAGTAGAACAGCCCACGTTTTTCGCCCCGCGGCGCAGCAGTTCGTCCAAGATGTGGGGGGCGTCTCCGGTGCGGTCACTGTGGTCGGCCAGCACGACGGGACGCACTCCACGGCCTACCAGCTCCAGCGCCCGCGTCACGGCCTCGGCTGGTTTGGGAAGGTGCTTATTGGCCAGGCCCTCGCGGTGCTCCCACATGAACCCGGCCACGTCGTCGGCCACCTTCTCGGCCAGCGCGCGGTCGCCGTCGGTCAGGGCGATAACCGTCGCTCCCACGTCGGGCACGTCGGCGTAGCCGAAACCGGCGGCCACCGAGACGTAGCGGACCTTAGGCTCGCGGCGCTCCCAGTCGTCGGCCCTCTGGCGGATGTCCTTCATGGGGTAAACTCCCGTGCCCTGGAAGACGCTGGGCGAGATGATGCCGGGCTTACGGATGACCATGACCGGGTGGAAGCGGCCCGCCAAGGTGTCCAGCAGGCAACGGGCGGCGGCCTCGCCGGTCAGACCCGTGTCGGTGTGGGGGTAGAGTTTCCCAATGAAGACGGCGTCGGCCGCGTCGGTGAGTTCCTGGTCTTCGTTAGCGTGGAAGTCCATGGAAACCATGATGGGAATGGCGCCCACCGCGGCGCGCACGCGGCGTACCAGTTCGGCCTCGGGCTTGTCCACACCCTCGGCGGCCATCGCCCCATGGAGGGAAAGGAGGACACCGTCAAGGGGGCCAGAGCCGGGGGGCACGCCGCCACCGCCTAGCCCCGCGTCCGCCACTATTCCCCCTCCCAGATGTGCCGCCCGCAAACCCTCCACAATTTCACCGGCGAACTTCTCGTAGGTCTCGCGGGTGAGGCGGTTGGCCACGCCGGCGGAGGCCGCCAAAATGGGCACCGACGTGGCGCCGGCCTGCTCCAACACCTTTAGGAACCCCGCGATGTAGCTGTTCGTGCCGGCGAAGCGGCGGACCACCTCCGCTCCGCGGGCCACTCCCTCCACTTCGAAGTCGGCCACAGTGGTAGGCGTCGGGTAGAAGGTGTGGGTCTCGTGGGTGAACCCGGCTATGCCGATGCGCACGGCTCATGCCCTCCCAGGCGATGGTCAGAACAACATTACTGGCGATGGGCTGAATGATATTTCGGTCTCCGTAACTCTGTAAGTCCTTTCGCCGGGGAGATTTGCCAATCCCTTCCGCGCCGCCGGCGAGGGCCCAAAAAAGTGGGGCAGGAACACCCTCCTGCCTAGCGAAGAGCGAAAGAGAGCTGCGGCTGAGGAACTCGACACGCAGTCCAATGCAGTCAATGCAGTCCAATTCGGTAAGGAGGTCCTACTTTATGACACACTCCATCGACCTTTCCCGCTATCCGCGGCTGAATCTCTTCCCCCGGCCCACGCCCCTGGAGGAAATGCCCCGCCTGCGCCAAGCCATCGGCTGCAAGCCACGCCTGTTCGTGAAGAGAGACGACACGACCACGGTAGCTCTGGGGGGCAATAAGACCCGCAAACTCGATTTCGTTATGGCCGACGCGGTGGCCCAAGGCGCCGATGTGATCATCACCTGGGCCGGCGTGCAGTCAAACCACTGCCGCCAGACGCTGGGCGCCGCCAAGAAACTGGGCATGGACTGCCACCTCATCCTCACGGGCGACGAACCGGCGGTCCGCCAAGGTAACCTCCTCATCTACACCATCCTTGGAGCTGAACTCCACTTCGTCGGCGACGAAGGGGTCGGGCGCGATCCCGAGGCGGAGATGGCCGCCATCGCCGCCGATTTGAGGAAGAAAGGGCACACGCCCTACACCGTCACTATCGGGGCGTCCACGCCATTGGGAGCCCTTGGTTATGTGGAGAGCGTCATGGAAGCCGTGGAACAGGGGAAGAAGCTCGGCGTGCGCTTCCAGCACGGTTTCCTGGCCACCGGTTCCGCCGGTACGCAGGGCGGCGCCGAGGTTGGGGCGCGGGAGGCGGACCCGGGGATGCGCATCCACGGCGTCTCCGTCAGCCGCGACGCCGACTCGCAGAGTGTGAAGGTGGCCAAGCTGGTGAACGAGACGTACGCCTTCCTTGGGATAGATAAGACCGTCACGGCCAGTGATATCCTGGTCCACGACCAGTATTACGGAGGCAAGTACGGAGTACCCACAGAGGCCGGGAACGACGCCATCCGCCTGGCGGGCCGTACCGAAGGCCTCATCCTCGACCCGGTATACACTGGGAAGGCGATGTCCGGCATGATCGACCAGTTGCGGCGGGGCGCGATGGATGATGCCGAAGCGGTGCTGTTCTTCCACACGGGCGGTTCACCGGCGCTGTTCGCGATGCCGGAGTACTACCAGAGATAGAGTTTCGCGGAGGCCTCTTGGACCGTGGGGCGGATACCTGTGGCTTGAGAGTGGAATGGCTGCTTCACGGAAAGGGAAAACGATAGCGACTTGGGGGGCGGCGCGATCTTCGTGCCGCCCTCTTGTTCCTGACTTTCGCGGCAACTGGACCCGAATGGTAATTCTTGCCAAACCCCGCGTCCGAAGGCGCATTTTTTGCTCCGGCCGGCCTGATTGGGGCGGGCCGGGAGGAAACGGGGGACAGGAATGGCTTCAGGCGGCTATCGGGACAGGGCTTCGTTTACCATAATCCCGACTTATGGTAGACTTCTGGGAGTTGGCAAGGAAGTTACCCCAACCCAACACCATACAAAGGGGAAAAAATGCTCTTTCGCCCGAGGCCAAATGCAAGAAATGCTCCCATCCTCGTGGCCGCTCCCGTCCACCCTCCCTGCCGTTCCCATCTACCCTCTTTGTTGCCTGCCGGTTAGCCAGACCGCTTACCTGAAGCGCTTTCTTTCGTAACCCAAAGGATTCGCAAGCCCCGCGTCGAAAAGAGCCTGCCGCAACTGGAACAGAGTCGGGATACACCGAGGCGCAGAACTGTGCCGATCCCGGCCAGAAATGCAAGTATGCCCGCCGTCGGTAGGAAGCTATGGATGGTGTGGGCAGGGAGGCTCTTCTTTGGCAATACGGGGACAAACCGAGGCAGCACCGAATCCGAAAAGATGGATCATCCTGTTGGCCGTAATGTCGGCCGGCATCATGGGCCCCATCGACGGCACGGTCGTTAATATCGCCCTACCCACCATCAGCACGGTCTTCAATGCGAGCGTAGCCGTGGTGGGCTGGGTGCCCATGGCGTACCTGCTTATTCTGGGAAGTTTGATTCTGACCTACGGCCGGTTGGGCGACATGTTCGGCTTCCGCCGCGTCTTTCTGACCGGCGTGGTGATTTTCACGGTAGCGTCAGCCATCAGCGCCTCCGCCCCCAACATCTGGATTCTGATACTGTTCCGGGCCTTCCAGGCGTTGGGCGCCGGAATGTTCATGGCCATGGGCCAGGCCATCGTCACCTCGGTCTTCCCCACGAAGGAACGGGGCCGGGCCCTGGGGACTAACAGCATGGTGGTGGCCGTGGGGTTGGCCCTGGGTCCGAGCCTTGGCGGCTTCCTATTAACCGTTTCCAGCTGGCGGGCCATTTTCTGGATCAACATCCCCATCGGGATCTTCGCCTTCTTCTTCGCCCGGTCGGTCCTGCCTCTTCCGAAGGACCTTAAGCGACAGAAGTTCGACGCCCGTGGCGCCATCCTCGGGTTCGTATCCCTGGCTTCGTTGCTCCTGGCCGGCAGCTATGGCGGCGAATACGGGTGGCGGTCGCCGCTAGTCTACATTCTGACGGTCCTTTTCTTCGTCGGTACCTGGGGATTCGTCTCCTGGGAACGCCGCGTCGACCAACCCATGCTGGACCTGACCCTGTTCCGCAACAAGGTGTTCGCGGGCGCCAACTTCGCCGCTCTGATGAACTTCATCGCCCAGTCGGCCGCCGTCTTCCTGGTGCCGTTTTACCTGGAGACCGTCCTGCGGTTCACCCCCCAACACACCGGCCTGATCCTGACAGCGTCACCCGCGGTCACGTTCGTCGTGGCTCCGTTATCCGGCGCTCTTTCGGACAGACTGGGGACCCGCCGGCTGGCCTTCATCGGGCAGTCTATCGTCACGGTAGCCTTCCTCCTGCTCCACACGCTGAACGCGTCCTCCACCGGTCTGGATATCGCCTGGCGCCTGGCCATCTTCGGGCTGGGCGTGGGGATGTTCCAGTCGCCAAACAACAGCGCCATCATGGGGAACGTGCCCCGCAACCGCCTGGGCGTGGGCTCTGGTGTGTTGGCCACCGTGCGGAACGTTGGAATGGTCCTGGGTGTCGCCGTTAGCAGCACCGTCTTCGCCATGCAGCAGAGCTTGATATCGGGGCGGGCCGGTGCCGACGCCACCACCGCGTTCATGGCCGGCCTGCGCGCCGCGTACCTTGTGGCGGCCATCCTGGCGGCGGCCGGTGCCTTCACCTCCCTGATCCGGAGCGACAAGGCGCCCGCGTTAACCTCCGTACCGGAGCGGCCGGCCCAAGGCTAGCGACCGACCCAAGGTTGGTGACGGGCGGCGGCGGCGTGTGTGCAAATCAGGCATGGCCCGATGCCCCAGCGGATATGGAAAGAGGTAGAACTGCCTGAAGGGGGATGGGGTCTTGGCCGGCAAGGTGGTCTACATCAACTCGGAAACCGTCGGAAAGGGTGACGAGCGGCTCGGCGGCATCCTCATGGCCAACTTCCTGCGCACCTTGGGCGACTCCGCCGAGAAACCTGTCGCCATCTTCCTGATCAATGGCGGGGTCAAGCTGGCCGCCGAGGGGTCGCCGGTCCTGGATCACCTCGCGCACCTGGAGGAAACCGGTGTTGAGGTGCTCTCCTGCCGCACTTGCGTGGAGTGGTTCGACCTGGAGCAGAAAATCGAAGTCGGCCGGATTTCTTCCATGGCCGCTTTCGTCCAATTGGCTATGGGAAACCAGGTAATCAGCCCCTGAACCCCGAATGACCAAGGCCTAAGGCATTCCCGGTCATTCCGGTTCTCGAAGGGAGCTGTCGCAGAGTGAACACCCAAGACATCCTCTCTCTGGCCCTGCAGATGGCGGGCCTGAAGGAAACCCCGGCGGACTCCGGCATCATCGTCCCTTCCGAACAAGTCAAAAAGGTGCTCTTCGGCGTAGACATCGACACGGCCGACTTACTCTTGGCGCGGGAGCTGGGCGCCGACCTGGTTCTGGCCCACCATCCGGCCTCCGGCGGACCGGCCGTCCACCTCTACCAGGTCATGGAGCGCCAAGTCGAAATGATGGTCAGGGCCGGCGTATCCATCAACAGGGCCCAGAAAGCCCTGCGCGAACGGGTGGAGTCCATCGAGCGAGGCTCGCATGCCCGGAACTACGACAAGACCGGCGCGGCGGCGCGCCTCTTAAACATGCCCCTTATGAACATCCACATGCCCCTGGACATCATCAGCGAGAACGCGGTCCAGAAACACCTGGACGATAGACTGTCGCCCACGTCCCGGGTGTCGGACGTCGTGGATGCCCTGAAGGAGATGCCCGAATTCGCCGCCGAAGGGCCTGCCGCCCCTGTCATCCGGGCCGGCGGCAAGGACGATTACGCCGGGAAGGTCTATGTCCGGATGGCGGGTGGCACCAACGGCGGCCCGGCGGTGATGAAGGCCTACTTCGAGGCCGGCGCGGGGACCCTGGTGCTGATGCACATCCCAGAGGACTCCCTCAAGGCCGTCAAAGATCAGAACATCGGAAACATCGTGATCGCCGGGCACATGCGCAGCGACTCGGTGGGCATCAACCTGTTCGCCAGCGCTCTGGCCCAACGTGGCCTGCAGGTGATCAAGATGGGCGGTATCGTCGACGCCTGACGGGAGGCGGACGTTTGGTTTTGACTGGGGGCACTCCCTGGTGCGGTGGGAGTGCCCCTCACTTTTTACCATGACCATTGTTGGCCTAACGGAGCAGGAGATTGCCAGGAAGTGAAGAACATGGCGTAAACCCATGGAGGTTGTTACCGTTGGCTGAACCGCTTCTTCAGGTGAGGAACCTCGAAACCACTTTTTTCACTCCCGACGGGGTCGTGCCGGCCGTCGACCACGTTTCCCTCTCGGTCAACAAAGGAGAGACTCTCGGCCTGGTCGGAGAAAGCGGTTGCGGGAAGAGCGTCACCGCCCTCTCCGTCATGCGCCTCATCGCCGACCCGCCCGGCAAGATCATGGGCGGCGACATCCTCTTCGAGGGACAGAACCTGCTGGCGAAGACCGAGGCGGAGATGCGGACCATCCGCGGGAACCGGATCTCCATGATCTTTCAGGAGCCGATGACCAGCCTGAACCCGGTTTTCACCGTCGGGTTTCAGATCACCGAGGCTATCCGCCTCCATCAGAAGCTCGACCGCAGGGACGCGCTGGCCAAGGCCGTCGAGATGCTCCGTCTGGTGGGCATCCCTCTCCCGGAGAAGCGCGTCTACGAATATCCCCACGAGCTGTCGGGCGGGATGCGCCAGCGTGTCATGATCGCCATGGCTCTTTCCTGTAACCCGAAACTCCTCATCGCCGATGAACCCACCACCGCCCTGGATGTAACTATCCAGGCCCAAGTGCTGGAACTCATGAAGCGCCTGCGGAACGAACTGGGGATGGCCATTCTCCTGATCACCCACGACCTGGGCGTGGTGGCCGAAATGGCGGACCGCGTCAGCGTGATGTATGCTGGGAAAAACGTGGAAGAAGGCCTGGTGGAACCCATCTTCGAGCGTCCGCTTCATCCCTACACCCGCGGTCTTCTGGATTCCATCCCGCAACTCCACCGCGACCAGGTCCGCCTGCACGCCATTGACGGTGGGGTGCCGAACCCCAGCCAGTTCCCGAAAGGTTGCCGCTTCCACCCCCGCTGCCAGTTCGCACAGGACCGCTGCCGCGCGGAACAGCCGGTCCTGACCGAGGTGGAGCCGGGCCACAAGGTGAGTTGCTGGTATCCCCTGGTGGCCGCGGACAGGGGGGTGGCCTGACGATGGCGACGGAGGAGGCGGCGGCCGCGACGACTGCCGAGAAGCTCATCGACGTAGTGAACCTGGTCAAGTACTTCCCGCGGAAACAAGGTCTCTTTGGCGGCCCCCGCACCTACGTGAAGGCGGTGGACGGAGTGAGCTTCTTCATCCGCCGCGGCGAGACTCTGGGCCTGGTAGGCGAAAGCGGCTGCGGGAAGACCACCGCGGGCCGGACTCTCCTACGGCTGGCCGAGCCCACTTCAGGACAGGTGTTCTTCGAGGGGCGGGACATCCTCACCCTGTCTGAGCCGGAGATGCGAAAGCTCCGCGCCGAGATGCAGATTATTTTCCAGGACCCCTACGCTTCCCTCAGCCCGCGCATGTCCATCGGCGATATCGTGGGTGAGCCGCTGCTGGTCCACGGCGTTACAGACCGGGTGGTCCGCGAGAAACGGGTCATTGAACTCCTGGAACTGGTGGGGCTTTCGGCCTACCACATGCACCGGTACCCCCACGAGTTCAGCGGCGGGCAGCGCCAGCGTATCGGGATAGCCCGAGCGCTAGCTCTGCAGCCGAAGATCGTGGTCTGCGACGAGGCCGTCTCCGCCCTGGACGTCTCCATCCAGTCTCAGATCCTGAACCTGCTGAAAGACCTGCAACAGCATTTTGGGCTGACCTACCTTTTCATCGCCCACAACCTCAGTGTGGTCAAACACATGTCGGACCGGGTCGCCGTCATGTACTTGGGGAAGATCGTGGAGATGACGCGCAAGCAGGACCTTTATTCCTCGCCCAAACACCCGTACACTCAGGCCCTGCTGTCCGCCATCCCCGTTCCCGACCCCAAGCTTGAGCGCGAGCGCATCGTGCTCGAGGGCGACGTCCCCAGCCCGGTGCACCTGCCCTCAGGGTGTCGCTTCCGGACGCGTTGCGGTTCGGCCCAGCCCATCTGTGCGGAGGCTGAACCGGCGTGGCGCGAAGTGGAGCCTGACCACTTCGTAGCCTGCCATCTGGCGAGATAGGGACCGGCAGGGGTGGTAGGGGCGGCAGCGTCATCAAGAGCAAACGGCCACAATCAGTTACCAACATATAGGAATCGGCGGAAGGCTGTGTCCAAAGAGGAGGATCAATCAATGAAGAGAGCTTCGAAGAAAGGCGCACTTGTACTTCTGACCGCGCTGACCATCGTCGCCCTGCTGCTCACCTCAGGCTGTGGCGGTGGTAAGACGGCCAGCGGTGGCTCCGGCGGTACTCTGACTATCGCCAACGTCACCGACATCGTTCAGCTTGACCCGATCGATATCGGGGACGCTCCGTCCAGCTTCGTGGCGAGCCAGATCTACGATGCATTGGTGAAACGCGACAAAGACGGCAACCTCATCCCTGGTCTGGCCACCAAGTGGACCCCGTCCCCGGACGGCCTGACCTGGCGCTTCGAGCTGCGGAAGAACGTCAAGTTCACCGACGGCGAACCATTCAACGCCAATGTGGTGAAGTGGCACATCGATCGTATCCAGGCTAAGGACTCGGTCCCCCGTTTCAAGAAGCAGTTCGCTGTCATCAAGGAAGTCAAAGTTATCGACAATTACACTGTCGACTTCGTTCTGACTCAGCCCAACGCCGCCTTCATCGAGTACACCTTGATGACCAACGCCGGCATGATTCCCAGCCCCAAGGCCTATAAGGAGAAGGGCAAGAACTTTGCCTTCGAGCCGGTGGGCACCGGCGCCTATAAGTTCGTCAAGTGGACGCCCGGCCAGAAGGTCGAACTAGTCCGGAACGACCAGTACTGGGGTGGCAAGCCTGGACTCGACGGCATCGTGTTCCGCAACATCCCCGAAGCCGCCACCCAGATCGTGGAACTCGAAACAGGTGGGGTCAACTACATCAGCAAGTTGACCCAGGAAGACATCGCGCGCCTGTCCAAGAACCCCAAGATCCAAGTCTACAATGTCGGCGCCTACAACGTCCGATACCTGAGTATCAACACGAGCGACCCCATCCTCAGCGATGTCAAGGTGCGTGAGGCCATGGCCCATGCGCTGGATTTCAAGTCCATCGTGGACAAGATGCTGAAGGGCCTGGTGTCGCCGGGCGACGCCATCGTCCCGAATACCAGCTGGGCTCACCCGGCTAAGGTCCAGGGATGGGAGTATAGCTTGGATAAGGCCAAAGCCCTTCTGGATGCGGCCGGCTGGAAGGTTGGCCCAGACGGCATCCGGACCAAGGACGGCAAGAAGCTCGAAATCACCATCCACTCCCCCAACGGCCGGTACATCATGGATAAGGAGATCTGCGAGGTCGTCCAGCAAGAACTCCTGAAGGTAGGCATGAAGGTCAACGTCAAGGTCCTGGAGTGGGGCGCCTTCCTGGCCGACGTCCAGGGGAAGAAGTACCAGATGGCCTTCCTCGGCTGGGCCCAGTCCAGCCCCGAACCGTCGCTCTTCCTCGACGCGCTGGTCATGACCGGCGGCCGCGGGAACTACACGAGCTATGGAAACAAAGCTGTTGACGATCTGCTGAAGCAGGCCATCGTCACCACCGACCAAGCCAAGCGCAAGGATCTGTACGGACAGGCCATGACCCTCATGGACAAGGACATCCCCTACATCTACATCTACAATGAGAACAAAGTCGTGGCCATGGCCGCCAATGTTCAGGGCTATGTCCATAGTCCGGCCATGAACAACTTCGTGCCTCTCTGGGTCAAGAAGTAAGACTCTGAGGGGGTGTGGGGGCCGGGGTCCTGAAGCTACCAGCGCAGCCGGGCTGGACCAGACGGAGCGTTCAGGTAGCGCAGGGAGCGGCCCCCACCAAGTTCAGACAGGTAGGACCCGTCCGGCCCGGTCTGGCCGGGCCGGATGGGTTCTACCCCACCGCTCGTCATCGAGGTGACCCCCACACATGTTCAGTTACGCCGTGAAGAAGGTGCTCCTGGCGATCCCCCTGCTCCTCGGGGTATCCGTCCTGGTATTCATGATGATGCACCTGATACCGGGAGACCCGGCCCGCATCATCGCCGGCCCCGAGGCTTTCCCGGAAGACGTCGAAGCGCTCCGGGTCCAGTTGGGTCTGGACAAGCCGCTGCCTGTCCAGTACTGGATCTTCCTGTCTCACGCTGTGCACGGGGATTTCGGCCGCTCCATCCGCTCCACGAGACTGGTGTCGGCAGAGATCAAGAGCCGCTTTCCTGCTACGGTAGAACTGGCTGTGGTGGCCACCGCCGTTTCTTTGGTCATCGGACTCATCAGCGGCATCATCGCCGCCACCAAACAGAACTCGTTCTTCGACACCGCGTCCATGGGGGTGGCCCTCTTGGGCATATCCATCCCTGGTTTTTGGTTAGGCCTCATGCTTATGCTGGTGTTCAGTTACTATTTGCACCTGTTGCCCCCGTCCGGACGCGGCGGGGGCCTGCTCACCTTGGCGGGGTGGCGCTATATCGCCCTGCCCGCCCTTTCTCTGGGCGTTTCCTCGGCCGCCTCCATCGCCCGCATGACCCGGTCCAGCATGCTGGAGGTCCTGCGCCAGGACTACGTGCGGACCGCGCGGGCCAAAGGGCTGGCCGAGCGGGTGGTCGTCTATACCCACGCGCTGAAGAACGCCATGATCCCGGTGGTGACTTTGACTGGCCTGCACCTCGGTTTCCTGCTGGGCGGGGCCGTCATCACCGAGCAGGTCTTCGCCTGGCCCGGGCTGGGCACGCTGGTGGTCAACGCCATCTGGTCCCGGGATTTCCCCATCGTCCAAGGTGTGGTCATGCTCTTCGCCACCACGTTCACGGTGATAAACCTATTGGTGGACCTGACCTACGCCCTGTTCGACCCGCGGGTCCGGTATGAGTAGGAGGAGAGCGCCCATGGCCAAGCCTGAACAGACCAAGTCCTCCAGCCCCACGGGGTTGCGCGAAGTATGGCGGCGCCTCAAGAAGAACCGGGGAGCAGTGATCGGCCTTGGCATCGTCCTGGTCCTCACCGTGATAGCCCTGCTCGCTCCGTACCTGACCCCCTACGACTATAAGGCCCAGAACCTGGACCTCCGTCTCCTGGCTCCCCAGCGCGGGCACTGGCTGGGCACCGATGACTTCGGCCGCGACACACTGTCGCGGATCATCTACGGCACACGGGTGTCGTTCCAGATAGGCCTCATTTCGGTGGCCATCGGTCTGGTCCTGGGGGTCTCCACCGGACTGATTTCCGGTTACTACGGAGGCGTCCTCGACAAGATCATCATGGGCTTCACCGACGTGGTGCTGGCCTTTCCCGGAATTCTGTTGGCTATCGCGGTGGTGGCTGTCCTCGGTCCGGGTCTGTACAACGTCATGGTGGCCGTGGGCCTGCGTTCCGCGCCCACATATACGCGCCTGGTGCGCGGTTCGGTCATATCCCTGCGCGAAAAGGAATTCGTTGAGTCGTCGCGTGCCGTGGGCTGCACCAACGGGCGGATCCTCCTGGTGCACATCCTGCCGAACGTCGTTGCCCCTGTCTTGGTCATGTCCACGCTGCAGTTCGCCACTTCTATCCTGACGGCCGCCGGGCTCAGCTTCCTGGGATTGGGCGCCCAACCGCCCACACCCGACTGGGGCGACATGATTAACCGGGCGCGCGTCTACATGCGGACAGCCTGGTGGGTGGGTACTTTCCCCGGGGTCGCCATCATGCTCTCCGTCTTGGGGTTCAACCTTTTCGGGGACGGCCTGCGGGACGCCCTGGACCCGCGTCTGAAGTCCTGAACTTCCCGCGGGCTCAGACCTGCAGCACGCACAAGGCCACGGCCCCTGGCCCCAGTCCACCGGTGACCGCCGCCCCCGCATGCGTGAGGATGCTTTCCACGACGTTGAAGGTGCGCCGGGCAGCGTCCAGGACCCGGCGCGCGTCGTCCTCGGCCGCGACGTGGACCACAGCCACCCGCAGGGGGCGCGCCGCGCCGAAACGGTGGAAAGCCGCCTCGACCAGGGTGTCCAGCGCCCGGCGGCGTCCCCGGACCAAGGCGTAGGGAAAGGCGACACCCTCCGCCGCCGTCACGACTGGGGTGACTGCCAGTGTGCGCCCTAACCAGGCGGAAACCTTCCCCAGCCGGCCGGCGCGATGAAGAAAGATCAGATCGGGCACCACAAGGTAGATGGCCGTGCGCTCCACGGCCGCTTGTGCCACTTGCAGCACCCCATCGCGGTCCAGTCCCGACAGGGCTGCCCGTGCCGCCTCGATGGCCACCCAGCCGGCACCCATCGAGCCCGTCCGGCTGTCGATGATGGAGATGTCCAGGTCGGGGCAAAGGCCCGCTCCCAGACGAGCGGCGTTCTGGATGCCGGACAGCCGTGCCGTCACGTGAATGGACATGAGGCTCAGGGGCCGGTCCGTACTGCGTGCGCGACCACCACTGCAGCCCGTCGCCGCCCTCATCGCCGCCCTTCGGTAGACTGCGGCGAAATCGCCCGGGGATGGCTGGGATAACTTTGGGAACTGGCCGGCAGCCAGCCGTTCCAGGATTTCCGCGGACGTGATGTCCACATCGTCGCGGTAGGTGCGGTCCGGGAACGAGACGTACAGCGGGACCCTGGTAATCCGCAGCTCCGCGGCCAAGTCATCGGGAATGTCGCAGGCCCGGTCGGTGACGATGGCGACCTTCCGCAACTCTATCACCTGCTACGATGGAAGGATGCGGCGGCGGCGCACGGCACCCGGAGAGGCCGCCGTCCGATGGCCATGGGTACCCTTGTTTCTACCTACTGGATATGGATATGTGGCTTCGCGGGGATTATCGCAGCCGGAACCACCCTTCCGCCCTCTCGAACCACGCCAGGACAGACTCGATCAGCGGATAAAGCGGCCGCAACACCCAAGGCGTGACCCCCGCTGCCAAACCTCCGAGAACGAAAGACCCCAGCACGTCCGAGGGCCAGTGGACACCGGCCATCAAGCGCGAAAATCCTACTAGCAGGGCTACACCGGCGAAGACCCATCGGGCGGACGATGAAGGCGGTGCCAGGAGCCACATGCCCACGGCGAAGGCCGCGCTCCCGGCGGCGTGGTCGCTAGGGAAAGACGAGCTTGGGTCGTGGGGGACCAGGAGTGTCACCTGACCGGGAGGCAAGGCCACGAAAGGCCGGGGCCGGTAGATGGCCATCGCCAAGAGGCCGCTCAGGACCACGGCCAAAGTCCCGGCCAACCCAGCCATGATGACGGCTCGCCGCATGCGCAGGCGGGTTTCCGGATGGGGCCCCGCCGCCAGGAAGTAGCACGCGAACAGCCCCGCAAAGACCCATGGGGAATAGGAAGTAAAGGCCGCCGCAAGTCTGTCCGCGATGCGGTTGCGTCCGGCTAGGCCATTAAGCCATTTGAAAAGAGCGTAATCCCAACCGCCCAGGTCCCCCGTGACGATCCCTCCATCTCCAGCAGACTCTAGTCTACCACCGACTGCTGGCCGAGGAAACTGGGCGGGCAGATGACGATGAGCACGCTAAGCGGGAAGCATGCACAGGCCGACGGTCCCTGGTCCGAGGACGGCACTGACGGCCGCTCCGGCGTGCCGGAGGTGCTTTTCCTCCAACTGGAATAGGCCGGCCACCTCGTCCAGGACCAGCCGGGCATCATTCTCCGCATCCACGTGGACGGCGGCGGCCCACATGGGCTGGTCGCGGCGGTACCTGCGGGCGGCCGCCGTAGCCAGGGCGTGAAGGGCCCGATCCTTGCTGCGCGACAGGCGGTATGGGACGACGACGCCATCGCTGACGGACAGGACGGGCGCCAGCGATAGGCTTTGACCCAGCCAGACGGCGGCTTTCCCGAGCCTTCCGGCATGGTGGATGAAGGCCAGGTCGGGTACCAGCAGGTAGAAGCAGGCCTGCGCGGCGGCACGGCGGGCGATGGCGACGACCTGGTCGCGGTCCATCCCCGCCTGGGCCGCGCGGGCAGCCTTCAGGACCATGAAGCCGGCTCCCATAGACCCAGTGCCGCTGTCGACGATGGTGATGTCCAGGTCCGGGCACATCCGCCTGGCCAGGGCGGCCGAGTTCTGCGTGCCCGACAGCTTGGCGGTGACATGGATGGAGACGATGGGCGGCGCCTTCCCGCCCGGCGCACGTTCGGCGATACCGCGGTAGACCTGATAGAAATCGCCCGGGGAAGGCTGGGATAGAGTGGGCATCTGTCCGGCGCGAAGCTTCTCCACCACGCCCTCGGGAGTGATGTCCACGCCGTCACGGAGCGCCACACCGTCAAAGGTGGTGTACACGGAAACCACGGGCACGTCAAGCTCGGTGGCCCATGCGGGCGGCAAGTCACAACCACTGTCGGCGACGACGACGACCTTGTTCAGAGTGACACCCCCACCCTGCCCAAACGTCCCTGGAAAGCCGCTTTGTAACTGCCTGTTACAGCGTATTCCACGCCCTACAGAGTAGACCTTCTGGGAGACGGCACGAAAGCGCCGGAGAACGCCGAGGAAGCGCCGCGAGGAAGCACCGGGAGAGGACCAGGAAACGGCGGTGTCAGTCGTGCAGGTGGTCCTTGCAGAAGAAAGCGTAGACGGCGATGACCGCCAGGTAGACTCCGAACACCTTTCTCAAGACGGTCGCGGAGGTGACCGCAGCCAGTCCGGCGCCGCCCAAAGCGCCCAGCACGCTGCCGGTCGCCAGCTTGGCCACGTAGTCAAAGCGGATCAAGCCGTTCCGCCAGTGGGCGTAGGCAGCGATGCCGGCGGTGGGCACGAAGGCCAGCAGCACGGCGCCTTGAGCCATGTGCTGTTTGACGCCGAAAAGGAACACCAGGGCCGGAATGAGGACGCTTCCTCCTCCCGCCCCCATCCCCGCCAGGACCCCCGTCACGACCGCGACCAGTATGACCAGCACGCGTCCTCCCCTCCTCTCCCTAGCTGCCCAGGAGCATTTTCAAACTTATCGCCGCGATGAACACCGCATAGGCACGCCGCAAAAGTAGAGGCGGACAGCGGTTCATCAGCCTGGCCCCGATGTAGCCCCCTACGACGCCGCCGACCGCCAGCTGCCAGGCTAGATTCAGGTTGACAAGCTTATTGCCCGCGTAGATGAGGGCGGATACCAGGGTGGTCGGTACGATAGTGGTGACCGAAGTGGCATGGGCCTCGTGCTCGGGAAGGCCGATCAGGAAAACCAGCGCCGGCACAAGGAAGACACCTCCCCCGATGCCGAGGAACCCGCTGGAAAGGCCGGCGATGATGCCCACCGCCACCGTGGTGGCTGTGGGCCAGCGTTTGGCGATGGTCTTGATGTCTCCACCCCCGATGGTGCCGATAGTGACCGGCC
>JAJYWN010000063.1 GCA_021791495.1 Bacillota bacterium | reverse complement strand
TCCGGAAACAGCAACAGCGTTGGTCTTCCGGTCATCGTCCGAGGACTGCCGTACCAATCGTCTGATTTCCGGTTATGCAGCCCATCGTGGCTGATTTGCCCGACAGACTCCTAGAGCCATAAGCCCAATCATCGTGGAGTCATAACCGTAGGCGGAGTAGGCGCCGGGGGCCTTGCCGAACTTGGTCTGGTACTTGGCGGCCCAGGCCTTGCCTTCGGCAGTCTGGGTGGGATCGCCCGCCGCCGAGGTGAAGACCACACCGACGGCATCCTTGCCGGCAACCTTGATCATGCCACTGTCGTCGATGCCGTCGGCCCCCATGAAGATGGCCTTGATATCCTTGGCGCGGGTCTGCTTCACCAGCTGACCGGCTTCAGGATACATGCCGCCGAAGTAAATGAGGTCCGGATTCTGCACCTTCACCTGATTCAGAACGGCCGAAAAGTCCACGTCACCGGGGTTGATCCCTTCAAAACCGAGGATCTTAATCCCGATCTCCTCGGCTTTCTTGCGGAAGAAGTCGGCGACTCCCTGGCCATAGGTGGTCTTATCATGAATGACGAAGGCCGACGTGACTTTGAGCTCCTCCTTCGCGTAGCGGGCACCCCACGGCCCCTGGAAGTCGTCTCGGCCGCAGATGCGGTTCACGTTCGGTAGATTGCGGTCGGTAACGTTGGGGTTAGTGTTGGCCGGCGAGACCATAGCCAGGTTCTCCTTGGCCGTCACGTCGGAAGTGGGAATAGCCACGTTGGAGTTCAGGTGGCCTATGTAGAGCAGGACATCCTTATCGGCCACCAGTTTCTGGCCGACGGCGACACCGACTTTCGGGTCGGCCTGGTCATCCTGGGGCAGGAACTGGAGGTCGAAGCCGAGTTTGGTGAAATCGGCCTTCCGTTCGTCGAAGGCCATCTGGACGCCCAGCTTGATGGCTTCACCCATGGAAGACTGGGGCCCGGACAAGGGGCTGATGCTGGCCACCTTGATCACTTTCGGTTTCCCGCAGCCTGAGACGGAAAGGACGGACACCAGGACGAGACAGACGATAAGGAAAAGAGACACGAGCCGATTCCTATTGATGGTGTTCACCCCCCGAATACCTCTCGAAACGCCCACTTAGCTGAACTGGCAAAAGGCACTCGACTGGGACGGAACGGGGCCTCACCCGGCCGCCGTCTCCGCCGTGGGAAGACCCAGGCTCACCCCCCCTTCTCTCTTACCCGTGCCGACAAGGACGACAACGAGACCGGGCTACTTGCAGGGCGACGGTGGTACTGCGAAAGAAGCCAAAGCTACCGCTAGGACCGGTAACGGGGACCGGTTACCTCTGGGAATCGGAAGGAGTTTCGGCAGGGTTGTGGGAGTTCCTTCCAGAGTCGATTGATATTACCAGGCGTGTCTAAATATGGTAGTTTTCGGTCGGAATCCCAACCAGTTGCCGCATCTCGCGGGCTAGTTCGTCGGGGTAGGGGTCCTTGTAGACGATACGTTTGACACCGGCGTTTATTAGCATCTTCGTGCAGATTAGGCAGGGCTCGTTGGTGCAGTAGAGGGTGGCTCCTTCGACGGAGATGCCGTGAAGGGCGGCCTGGACCAAGGCGTTCTGCTCGGCGTGGAGGCCCCGGCAGATTTCGTGGCGCTGGCCGGAGGGGATGCCCAGCTTCTCCCGGAGGCAGCCGACGTCCACGCAATGGGGCACGCCGGCTGGGGCGCCGTTGTACCCGGTCGTCAGGATACGCTTGTCCCGCACCAGGATGGCGCCGACTTGGCGGCGGAGGCAGGTGGAACGGCGGGACACGGCCGTGGCGATTTCAATGAAGTACTGGTCCCACGGCGGCCGGGAGGTGGTGGTGGGGGTGGGGGTGGGCATCGGGGTGGGCGTCGGGGTGGCGATGCCGTCGCCGGCGCCGGTACTTGTGCCGTCCTTGCGCTCGGGCATGGAAACGGGGCTCCTCTCGGTGTCTAGCCCTGCGGCTGCGGTTTCCTGTAGACGGCCCGTTCGCCCCCAACCAACCTGGGCCGCGTGCGCGCCAAGGTCAGGTGCGCCGAACCGATCTCGTCGAAGGGCAGGCGGACGGGAACCACCACCGGCCGCAGGTGCATGCCGATGAAAGTGTCGCCGATGTCGATTCCGGCGTGGGCGCTGATGCTCTGCACCATGACGGGGTCGGCGTAGGCCTCGTAGGCCACCGTGGCGAGGCTGCCGCCGGCCTTGGCCACCGGGACCACTGTCACCTCTTCGAAGCCATACTTCTCAACGGCGGCGCGCTCCAGCACCAGCGAGCGGTTGATGTGCTCGCATCCTTGGACGGCCAGGTAGACTTGATGGGCGGCGGTCACTTCCATGAGTGGGTCCAGGACGGCGCGGGCCACCTCAAGGCTGCCCGACGTGCCGATGCGCTTTCCCACGATTTCGCTGGTGCTGCCGCCGACGACCAGGATCTGCCCGGGGCGCAGGTTAGCCACGGTGAAGAGGGCCTCCACGGCTCCGCGGACGCGCGAGCCGACTTCCCGTAGAAAAGCGTCGTCCACCACCCGCTGGGGCGCCTTATCGGATATGTTTTCGCAACCACCTGCCGGTGTATGAGACATGATCGATGGTGCCTCCTCTTTCTGGTCGGTGCTTTCTTTCTACCGCTCTATCCTCTGCTCTATCCCCTGCATTACCCTCTGCACCGTCTTCTGCTCAGCTCTCTACACTGTCTTCTGGTCTGCGCCCTGCTCCAGCGCCATAATCTTCTCCACCCGGCGCTGGTGCCGGCCGCCCGCGAAGGCGGTGGCCAGCCAGGTCCGGGCGATTTCGACGGCCAGGCCGGGGCCGGTGACGCGGGCGCCCAAGGCCAAGACGTTGGCGTCGTTATGCTCGCGGGACATGCGGGCCGTGAACTGGTCGAAGCAGAGGGAACAGCGGATGCCGCGGACCTTATTCGCCGACATCGACATTCCTATCCCCGTCCCGCAGACAAGGATGCCGCAATCGACCTCGCCGCTCACGACGGCGGCCGCGACCTTCGCGGCGAAATCCGGATAGTCCACCGAGGCCGTGGAATCCGTGCCCATGTCGACGAAGATGTGACCTTCCGGGGTCAGCTGGGCTTTCAGTTCCTCTTTCAGGGCCACGCCGGCATGGTCCGAGCCGATGGCGATCTTCAAGGGTATCCTCCTTGCTCTGGCTGATGACGAAAATGATTTCTCACGAACTGGGCCGGTTTCCTGCGTTTCCTTCCCGTTGGGAGACGAGCCAGGACAGGACCGCGCGCAGTTCGGTCTCGATTTCCGCGGCTACCTGCCGGTATGTCTCCAAGTCTCCACCAAAGGGGTCGGCAATGTCGTGGGATGCGCTCGGGCCGTGGACCGCCTCCCCACCGCCGACAAGGCTTCCGTTCGCCCGGCCGCCCGCCGCCGCGCCACCCGCGATCGTGACGCCGGTAGCCGGTCCACCGTCCCTGCCACCCTCGCCGATGGCGTGGCGCGCCGCCTCCGCGTACTCCTTGAGAGTGAAGGTCTTCTCAATCGCCGCAGGTACCAGGCTCTCCACGGCACGGCGGTGGGAGGTGGACATGGTCAAAACCAGGTCAGCCTGGTGGATAGCGTCCGCGGTCAGAAAAGCGCTGGTATGAGAGGACAGGTCGGGGGACGGTGTGGTCCCGTCCCCGGCCGTACTTCGCCGCCCGACCGCCGCCCGCTCGGCCGCCACAGTCTGGGCGTGCTGCGAGGCCGGCTGGCCGCCGGCCGCACCAGTACCGGCGGACGTGAAGGAAAACCCCCCAGCCACTTCGGCGCCGTACTCCTCCACTATGCGCCGGGCAAGGAAGGTGGCCAAGGGGCTCCGGCACGTGTTTCCACTGCAGACGAAAAGAATGCGCATTCTCATCTTCCCTACTGTCGTCGTCCCTATTGTGCGCCAAGCTTCGCCGACCCATTTCGCCGAAATGGGTGCCGAACTCCTCCGGCAAGGACCGGGCGTGTGGAGAGTGCGGCCCTTCGCCAGGCAGAGGGTGACTTCATGGCTAGAAGGGTAACGCGAAATCGAGCACTCCATACCTCGGGTCCGGCCCACCGGAACGACGGCCGACAAGGGTGAAACCGCAGGCGGCGTACATGCGCTGCGCCGGGACGAAGAAAGGGTGTTCGCTGGTGGTCACTGCGGCGCGGGCGAACCCCCGCTGCCGGAAGCGCCGCAGAATTTCCTGGACTTGACGCCGGCCGATCCCTTGTCCCTGATAGTCGGGGATAACGCAGTTGTGGCCGACGATGCCGACGGCCGGCCCCTGACGGGGGTCCCATGTACCAAGGCCGATGGCACGCCAGCGAGTCACACCAGCGGCTGCGGCGGCTGCGGCAACTGCAGCGTCGGCGCGGGCGCCGGTGCCGTCGGAACTGGCACCTCGGTTTCCGGTGCCCGCGATGCCGTTGGCGCCACTGGCGGTAACTGCGGGAATGGCTGTGACCAAAACGCAGGCGCCGACCGTGGCCGGGTGATCGTAGACCTCCTTGTCAAAGGCGGCGAAGGACTCCCGCTCCGGCCCCCAGTAGCGCGGCTCTTCACGCAATAGACTATCGTAGCTGCGCTCTAGCAGGTCCAGGACCGTGCCGGGCGGGAAATCGGTGGTCGGCAAGAAGCGGACCTCGATCACGTCCGACATCCACATCCTCCGAACAAACTTAAGCTAGCTGCAGGTATGACCGCGGACGCACCGAATAGCCACGCCATGACGAACATGACAAACGCGAAGAACGTCCCTACGCCTGCACTCACCGCGACGACCCCGGCCGGCGAAGCCGCCGCCAAACTGGACAAGCTGAAAGCGCGCCTGGCGGCCCTCGGCAGCCTGGTCGTAGCTTACTCCGGAGGAGTCGATAGCACCTTCCTCCTTGACGTCGCCCGCGAAGTCTTGCCGACGGGCCGCGTCCTCGCCGTCACCGCCGCCTCTCCGACCTACTTCAAGGAAGAGGTCGAGGAAGCCCAGCGTGTCGGCCGCGCCATGGGCGTGCGCCACACCGTCATTGAGTCCCACGAGTTCGAGCTGCCCGAGTTCCGCGTGAACCCGCCGGACCGCTGCTATCACTGCAAGAAAGAGCTGTTTTCCACCCTTACCGCCATCGCCAAGGCCGAGGGACTGGCCACCGTGGCCGATGGCGCCAACGCCTCCGATCTGGCCGACTACCGTCCCGGTGCCCGCGCCGGCGCCGAGCTGGGTGTCATCAGCCCTCTGCAGGAAGCCGGTCTGACGAAGGATGAGATCCGCCTGCTATCGCGTGACCGCAATCTGCCGACCTGGAACAAACCGGCCCTGGCCTGTTTGGCCTCGCGCTTCCCCTACGGCAAGGAGATCACCGCCGAAGCCCTGCGGCGCGTGGGCGGACTAGAGCGGTATCTGCACGATCTCGGCTTCACGCAGGTCAGGGCGCGCCATCACGATACCATCGTCCGCCTGGAGTTGCTGCCGTCCGAGATGAAACTGGCCCTGGCCCATCGCGAAGACATCGCCGCCGAGGCCAAGCGGCTGGGATACACGTATTGCGCCCTGGACCTGCTGGGATACCGCACCGGGAGCATGAACCTGACGCTGCCCAGCCGAGTGTCCTCCGAACGAAAATCGCCAGAATTTGGCGGTGTCTCAGAAGCAAATCGCTAAGATCTATCGGTTGGCACTCTAGGACGGTGGGTTTGGGGCGGTTTTCCGCTAAAATCTAGTGGGTGTCTCGTGGCCACCGCTAGAATTTGGCGGAAATCGGCCTCCAATAGTCTGACAAAGACAAAACCTAGCGTTTTCCCCGCGTGGGGGTGCCATGTTTTGGCGGTTCTCCTCTGCTCCCCTCCTCGACTTAGGCAAAGGGAGGACAATGGACGGCCGAGTCAACAGGGGGTTTGGGGGCCTCCTTCCATCGACTCCGGAGTGGCGCCGGCTCATTCTGGCAGCCCCAGCGCCCGTCGCCCGGCGGCCTGCGCCGCCTGCTGGACCTCCTTCACCGGTACACCTCTGTCGGTGGCCAGCTTAGCCACGTCTTCGAACTCCGGGGCAACGTTGAAGATCGACCCGTCGACCGCGCGCCCCACCTTGACACGCACCGTCCCGTAGGCGGTCTTGACCTCCACCTGCTCGCGCTGCAGCATCCAGCGCCGGGCCAGGTACGTCCGCACGCCCAAACTGGTCGTTTCCGCCAGAATAAGCGGGATGACCGCCACCGCGCGCTCCGGGGGCAGCAACACCGTCAGGAGCTGGCCTGGGCGGCCTTTCTTCATGTACATTGGCTGTACGCCCACGTCCAACGCCCCGGCCTCCAGGAGGCGGGTGAAGAGCGGCCCATATAGCTGCGGATTCATGTCGTCCAGGTTAACTTCGGCCACCATGATCTCGCCCGCCTCGAGACCCGGCGGCGGCGGTAACGCCGCCACCTCGCCCACCACCAGCCGGACCACGTTGGGCCACGGTAGGTCCAGCGTTCCGGCCCCGTAGCCGACGGCGCTCACGGTCATGGCGGGCCAGCTCCCCGCAGGGTGGCGCCACTGGGCGCCGCCGCCCCCGCCTGCCCCTCCAACCTCGTTCGGCGCGCACACGGTAGTCACCAGCGCCGCCCCTGTCGGCGTCACCAGCTCCCGTTCCGAGGGAGAGGGGCGCACGGCGTACCCCTTGATCAGTTCAAGGGTGGCCGGGGCCGGCAGCGGCACAGGCCCGTGGTCCGTCCGCACAGTGCCTGGATTCACGGGAAAAGGCGAGGTAAAGAAGGATGACGCGCCAAGGGCGACCACGCCGGCGGAGACGCCGACGATGTCGATCAAGGCGTCGACGGCGCCGACCTCGTGGAAGTGGACTTCTTCCGGGGACGAGCCGTGGACGGCGGCCTCGGCTTCCGCCAGGCGGCGGAAGACCGCCGAGGCCAGGTCCTTGACGCCTTGGCTCAGGTTTGATTCACCGATAATATGTAAAACATCATGCAGGCAGCGCGAGGGTTGGTGATGGTGGTGGTGATGGTGCAGGTGGGGGCCGGACGCCCCATCCCTTGGCGAAGCTGCGTCTTCGTCCGTACGCACCACCGCGCGGGTGGCGCGGATGGCGCCCTTCTGGCACGGCTCGAACTGAATGGAGTAGCCGCCGATCCCCAGCGCCGCCGCGGCGCCCAAGATGACCTGCGGCTCGACTCCGGCGTCCACCAGGGCTCCGAGGAGCATGTCGCCGCTGACACCGGAAAAGAGGTCGAAGTAAAGGACCTTGGTCATGGTGTCGCTCCTGCGCCTGCTCCGGCTCCTGCTCCAGCTCCAGCGCCTGCTCCGGCTCCTGCGCCTGCCGCCGGTTCCATCCCAGCTAGAATGAGGTGGGCCAGACGCGCGGCGCCGAAACCGTTGTCGATATTGACCACCCCTACGCCCGGTGCGCAGCTGTTCAGCATGGCAAGGAGCGCCGCCAGCCCGCCGAAGCTGGCGCCGTAGCCCGTGCTGGTGGGCACGGCGATGATAGGCCGGTCCACCAGCCCCCCGACGACGCTGGGCAGGGCCCCTTCCATGCCGGCCACGACGATGAGGACTTTAGCGGCGCGGATGCGCTCAAGGTGATCGAGTAGGCGGTGCAGACCGGCCACTCCCACATCGTAGACGCGGTCGACGGGATCACCTAACACTTCAAGGGTGACGGCTGCTTCTTCAGCCACCGGCAGGTCGGCTGTGCCGGCACAGAGGATGGCGGCGGCACCGGCGACGGCCACTCTGGCCTTCGGCTCCGCCCCAGGGCCGACCGCCCCGTCGTCCGCGGCCTTCCTTACCATGGGCGCCTTCCTAACCACAATGATCCGCGCCAGGTCGAAGTACTCGGCCTGTGGCAGCCGCACCCGTACCGCCGCCGCCACGTCGGGCGTTGCCCGGGTCCCCATGACCGTCGCATTGCGGGCCGCCAGCCGCTCCATGATGGAAACGACCTGCTCGGTGCGCTTGCCCTGGCAGAAGACCACCTCAGAGACCCCCGTGCGCAGGCCGCGGTGGTGGTCAAGCTTGGCGAACCCCATGTCTTCGTAGGGCAGGTCGCGCAGTCGCCCCAGGGCCTCCTGGACCGGCAACGACCCGTCGCGGACGGCCTGGAGAATGTCACTTATCCTAAGAGCATCCAAGTCTTCGCATCTTCCTTTTCCTCCTACCGTCCCGCCAAGTTGATCATAGCCCTGACTGCGCGGTAGGCCGTAAGGTAGTCGGGGGCCGTGTAGCCCACGGTTAGATTGTCCACGCGTTCGACTCCAGGCATCAGCGCAGCTCCGTCAGCCATGGCACTGACCTGGAAAGTCAGCTCGACGAGGGTGGGGCGTGCCGCTTTCAAGGGTTTGACACCCGCGACGCCCGCCATGCCAACCACACCCGGCGTGTCCACGACGCCCGCGCTTCCCCCCTGAACCCAAGCGGCCAGACTGGCCGTGATCTTCTCCCGCACCGCCCGCTCCGCCGCCGCCTGGATAAGCTCCCTCGCCTTGGCGGGGTGCAGGCACTGGGCCGCATAGCGCCCGGCGGCCTTCTTCACCTCGACCGTGGAGACCGGCCCTAGCAGGGCGCGCGCCTCGGCACACACTTGGTCGTCTCCCGTGACCAGTAGGACGGGGACGTCGTACTCCCCCGCGATCAGGGCGTTCATCGCCGTCTCGCCACCGGGCGCGCCGTTGACCTTGTAACGGACGACTGTCCCTGTGTAAGTGTGGTTCAAAACCCCCACCGAACTGGCCTGCGAGTGGTACCCCACGAAGAAAGCGCCGTCGAAGCTCCCGTCCAGCCCCTGCATCATGCTCCAAAGCTTCGGCGACCCGCGAACGAGCTGGACCCTGGGGTCCAACTCCTCGATGACGATATTCCGCATGCTCCCGTGGGAGTCATTAATGACCACCTCGGTGGCCCCACCCTCGAAAGCGCCCAGCGCCGCGGCGTTCACCTCAGCCGTCATGACGCGGCGGAAACGTTCATAGTCGTTAGCGCCGTCAAAACCGGTCTCCGCCCAGTTCACTACGCCACTGATGCCTTCCATGTCACAGGAGATATAGATTTTCAAGGTTACCGCGTCCCCTCTCCTATCTGTGCCTCTTTCCGTACCTCTGTCTTTACCTCTTTCTGTAGGACGTTTCCTAGTTACATTCGCTCGGCGGCGCCATGTCCCTGTAGGGTGGGAGCCCGCCGGCGGCTGAACCAGCGGCGGACGGCCACGAGGTCGCGGGGGGAGGTGGGGGGAGCGGCGGGAGCGGTCGGGTGGCTGGGCAGCCGGGCAGCCGGCTGGCGGAGGGGTGGGATGACGAAAATATCGCCTTTGCGGAGGACAAAAGACGGAAATCTAGTCATCGATGCAGTTTCGGCCTCTTCGTGGGACCGTTGAGGTCCCAATGGCACCCATTTTCGCCCTTGAGCCCTTGGGATAACCCGTTATGGGTAAACTGCAGGCTGGTGTTCCGTTAACTTCAGCTCCGTCGGATCCTTTCCGACCGTCCCCAGAAGACTGGATGACGAAGTTTTCGTCTTTTCGGTTCGGCAAAGACGATTCCATCGTCATGCCGCCACCACGGACCTATCCGGCTGCCGGTCGAGGCCTAATCTCCCTTGACCATCCTGACGAACGTATAGGCCGTGCGAAACCCGGCTCGCTCGACGTTACGCTCCGACGGGGTACCCGGCGTGGTCATAACGACCGCAAGGTCGCACACCGCGGCCTCCGCCGCCGCCAGACGGGCCTCCAAAAGCGCAGTCTGGACCCCCCGCCCACGGAAGCGCGGGCGCGTCGAGGTGCTAAAGCAATGGGCCACCCCGTCTTTGATCTCCAGGGCTGCGCCGCCCGCCGGCTCACCATCAATGGTCGCCAGGAAACAGCTCACTGCCGGCCGGTGGGAGACGGCGTAAGCGATGCTGGGATGGTTCAACGGCCTGTCGTCCTGTTCCGCGAAACCCTGGTCCACCGTCTTAACCCAAAGGTCCCGCTCTTCCCGGGTCTTCGCCACCGTGACCTTGAGACCGCGCGCCGTCGGAGGCAAAAACACCCCTTGGTCCTGGCCGGAGGTGTGGCCGGACGCCGCACGGCCAGAGGTATGACTCAGACCCGGCGTCAGGGCCTGGAAATGCACGTTGATGAACCACCGGATGAGATACCCCCGCTTCCCAAGGACGCCCCACAGCTTTTCGTCGGATAGCGGGTTCAGGTCGAGCTGCGGACTCTCCCTGCACTCGCGGTAGAAGGCTTCCATCCGCTCCAAGGTCGTATTTAGATCCTCCGTGCCAGTCCAGCCGTCGCCCACCACGTCGCCCGTCCCATCGCCGGCCAAGCCCATGCCCAGCCCCAGCGCTCGGTTAATGGGCGAGTCCGGGCCGGCGTAGAAGGCATAGGCCCCGCCTCCCAAGGGTAAGGAGCGGCCACCCAACTCGGGGTAGACACGGTTGAGGGCCGCGATGTATTCTAACTGGCCCGGGATATCAGCAGATTCGATGCGGCGTGCCAACGCCGCGTCGGCGTGAAGCACAGACTAACCCCCTCTGGACCTCTGGATGAAGATACTGAGAACGGTCCCTGAGTAGGTTCGCTCATTGTGCTTGGACAACCTCCCGGCTCCGCCGCCGCTTGGCGCGGGCCCCGGATGCAGAGGTCCGGACGAAGGCCGGCCATAGCCTCGTGCCGAAGAACGGCGCACCTCTCAAGACTAGCCACAGGACTACTCACAGGACTACCGGCCATCCGCATTGAACTTTCGATATGATGACTTTTCGACACCCGACTCTTTCCACCGAAGAGCAGAGACGCCGATCAGCCTAGGACTCTAAGGAGGTCTCCATCACCATGTTCTACCAGGCCGAGCGCAAGGACCTCAACGTGGCCATCACCGGCGACAGCCTTATCACCCGTAAGCTCTCCCCCTACACCGAACCCGATTTCCTGGCCCTCCGCGACCTCATCAAGGGGGCCGACGCCGCTTTCACCAACCTTGAAGTGGTGTTGGGCGAGGCGCCCGATTACCCGGCGGAATACTGCGGCGGGAACTGGTTGGGCGTGCCCGCGACCCTCGTAGACGAGCTGACGTGGATGGGCTTCAACCTCTTCTCCACCGCCAACAACCACGGGGGCGACTTTGGAACGGGCGGGGCGCTGTCTACCATTCGAGAGCTGGCCGCGCGCGGGCTGACCCACGCGGGCGTCGGCGAGACCTTGACGCGGGCCCGCCAGCCCGGGTACCTGGAGCTGGGTCCCGCACGCA
Source organism: Bacillota bacterium (assembly GCA_021791495.1). Classification (GTDB taxonomy): domain Bacteria; phylum Bacillota; class Sulfobacillia; order JAJYWN01; family JAJYWN01; genus JAJYWN01. The sequence goes on along the minus strand of JAJYWN010000063.1, from coordinate 54,337 downwards.
TCGCCATCGTCGGCACCTCGGCCAGCGTCCCGCACGGGCATGCCGCCGGAGAGCAGCGCCAGGACATGAAGGGGCGGCCGGGCGTCTCGCCGCTCCGCCACGAAACGGTCTATCGCCTCACCCCGGAGACCTTCGCCTTGCTTCCGAAGATCGCGGCCGAGAGCGGCGAAGAGGCGGCACGCACCGACCGGATAGCCCGAAACGGTGGCGACCCTCCGAAAGAAGGGGAATACAAGTTCCTTGACGCCCGTTTCGCCGTCGTCACTCCGGGGAGCGGCGAGGGGCCGCAGTCACAGCAGGAGCAGCAGCAGCAGCAGCAGCAGCAGCAGCCGGGCACCTGGACCGAGCCGAACAAGAAGGACCTGGACGACATCTGCAAGTGGATTCGCGACGCGCGCCGTCAGGCCGATTTCGTCTTCGCCAGCCTGCACGCCCATGAATCGAACCTCACTCAGCTGAAGCCCGCCCTGTTCGTGGAGGCGGCGGCGAGGGCCTTCATCGACGCGGGGGCGGACGCCGTCTTCGGGCACGGCCCGCACATCCTGCGCGGCATCGAGATGTATAGGGAGAAACCCATCTTCTATAGCCTTGGCAACTTCATGATGCAGTCCAGCACCATGCAGCGCCTGCCGGCCGACCTTTACACGCGCTACAAGGCGGACGCCTTCCAGAGCACGCCGGCGGACATCTTCGATAACCGGCTGGCGTCGACGCCCATCCGCAGCGACCCCATCTACTACGAGTCGGTGCTGGTGCGGCTGGCATACCGGGGCGGCAAGGTGTCGGAGATCAAGCTCCACCCCATCCACCTTGGGACGCAGTCGGCCCGGCCCGAGCAGGGGCGGCCCATCCTGGCGCGGGGCGAGATGGCTACGAAGATTCTGGAGGACGTGCGGCGCCTGTCCGCGCCCTACGGGACGGAGGTCCGGATCGAGGGAGAAGTCGGCAGCGTGGTATTGCCGTAGCGGGCGCGGCGGCGGGAGGTCGAAAAACACCTTGGATAAGTTCGCGGAAGCGCGGAAGCAGTTCCCGGCGGCTCTGAAATGCACTTACGTGGATGTGGCGGCCCGAAACCCACTTTCGGCGCCCGTGCGCGAGGCCATTGCCAGGTTTATGGACGAGAGTGAGGGGACGGTCGACCACAAGGACGAGTGGCTGGCCCACGTGGGCCAGGTGCGGAGTAAGGTGGCGGCGCTCATTGAGGCCGACCCCGACGAAGTCGCCTTCGTCAAGAACACCTCCGACGGGCTGAACGCCGTCATCGCCGCCCTGGAGTGGCGGGCGGGCGACAATGTGGTCATCGCCCCGGAGTTCGAGCACCCCAATAACGTGTACGCCTGGCTCAACCTGAGGCGGTTGGGGGTGGAGGTGCGGACGCTGGAGCTGGGTGGGGCGCCGCGGGCGGTGGCGCCGGCGGCCGGACCGCTCCACGGGTGCCCGGCGGAGAGGCGTCGACGTCAGCCGTGGTCACCATCGACCAGCTGGCCGCGGCCTGCGACGAGCGCACCAGGGCCATCGGCATCGCTTCGGTTTCCTTCGCCACGGGTGACAAGGTCGACCTCGGCGCTATCAGCCGTTTCTGTGAGGAGAAGGGCATCCTCCTCCTGGTAGACGCGGTACAGTCCCTCGGTATCCACGACTTTAGCGTGCGCCGCACCCCCGTTGCGGCGGCCGCCGCCGCCACCAGCAAGGGCCTCTTGGGCCTGTATGGGCTGGGCGTTTTGTACGTACGGAAGGAGCTGGCCGCCCGCCTCCATCCCAACTACCTGGCCCGTTATAGCGTGGACCTGGGCGACAGCCACGAGGAAGTGCTGGGCGACTTCAGCTACGCCCTGGCGGCCGGGGCGCGGCGCTTCGAGGTGGGAAACTGGAACTACCTGGCCCTCCACGCCCTTGAGGCAGGGATTGATCAGGTCGCGGCCATCGGCGTCAAGGAAATCGAGCGGCACGTGGTCGGTCTGGCGGCCGCCTTGAGCCGCGGCGTCGAGGAGCTGGGATACGTCCTGCGCAGCCCGCGCCCGGACGACGCTCCCGAGGCTGTGTCCCACATCGTCATTCTCACGCCGGGCCACGGCCGTCCCGGTGGGAAATGGCCCTCGGTCAGGGAGGTTAGCAACCAGCTCAAGGCGGCGGGAATCCGCCACTCCGTGCGCCGAGGCGGCCTGCGGCTTTCCTTCCACATGTACAACAACATGGGGGATGTCGGTGTCATCCTTGACACGTTGAAGAGGGCACGCCCAGACTGATCCGGACTGCCGAACGCGGGGCTCATCAAGGGGGCAAACTGGTGGTCCGCCCTGGTCTTGCGGGTCGGACGAGTACTTAGTTCCTTATTCCCTTTGGATCCCGAGCCGCCAGGCTGACACCCGGAACAAGCGGAAGCAAGCCTAGTCGGAAACCCTATGTCCGGCCGCTTGGCGCAGGCGGTCCATGATCACAGCGCCGATACCTTCGGAGTTCACGCTTTCAACGGCGATCACCGTCACTCCGCGCTGTTCCAGGTCTCGAAGGCGGCTATATAGGTTCGCGGCGATCTCTCTCGCGTCGGCCATCGACCCCATCGTCAATACCTCGACGGCACCGGGTGATGTTCCGAGATCAAGGTTCTGCGCTGTTTCGGTCGTCACGAGAAGTCCAATCTTCGCCGGCTGAGGAGCGCCGGCTGCATCGGCCAACGCCTTGGCAACGCGAGCAATTCTCACTCCGGTCTGGTCGGAGCGGTCAAGCTCATGAGCGGTGCGTTCGATAAGGTAAACGGGCACCCGGGGTCGATAGTGCTCAAGGCTGGCCCCGGGTGCCGGATCCGTGGTCGTGGTGGCTCCAGTGCCATCTCCGGCTCTCGCACCGACCAGCTCCACCGGCCCAATGACCGCCTCCAACTCCTCCCTGGTCACTGCTCCCTGCCGCAGGATCCGGGGCGGGTCCACGGTCAGGTCAAGGACGGTTGACTCGATGCCCAGCGGCGTTTGCCCCGCATCCAGGACCAGGTCCAGGCGCCCCGATAGGTCGTCCAGCACGTGCTTAGCGGTGACCGGCGAGGGGCGGCCGGAAAGGTTCGCGCTGGGCGCCGCCAGGGGCCGTCCCACGGCCCGAATAAGGGCGAGCGCCACGGCGTGGGCGGGGGCGCGGCAGGAGAACGTCGGGCGGTTGGCCGCCACTAGGTCCGGCACTTTCGCCGTCCGGCGCATGACCAGGGTCAGCGGCCCCGGCCAGAAACGCCCGGCCAGTTGGTAAGCGGCCTCGGGAATCCCCTCGGCTAGCGATAACTCTTCCACCTGCTCAAGGCCGGTGACGTGAAGAATGAGCGGGTTGGTAGCCGGCCGGCCCTTGGCGGCGAAGATGCGGCTCACGGCATCGTTCGACAGGCCGTCGGCACCCAGCCCGTAGACTGTTTCAGTGGGGAAGGCCACCAAGCCGCCTCGACGGATGACCTCGGCCGCCTTGGAGAGGGCGGAGGCGTCGGGGCGCTCCGGGTCCACCTTGATGACAGTGGTCCCGAGCAGGGCGAACGATGAAGATGTCAACCCGTTGTCCCCCGCTTTCCGATTCTCGTGGATTACGTGTAGAGTCTTCCCGCGTCTTCTAAGCCCGGTGCCCAAGGACCACCCGGTCGACGCCACTGAGGTCCTTGGTTACGCTGATATTATTGTACCCGGCCTGGCGGAACAGGGCCGCGACCTCTGGTGCCTGCCCAGAGCCGACCTCGACGGCACACAGCCCACCAAGGCGATCGCCGCCGCGCCGACTATGCCCTTCTCGTTCAGCGGTGGCCGGGCTCTTACCGTCTCCCTGTCGCAAAAGCGCCAGTGCTCTGGGAATCAGGCGCCGGTAGAAATCCAACCCGTCCGCCCCCCCGTCCAGTGCGACTCTGGGGTCGTGAAGGGCCACCTCGGGTTGCAGCGACGCGACGTCCGCCGTAGGGATGTAGGGGGGATTGGACACCAGGGCGACCAATCCTGCGGCTTCGCCTGGAAGCCGTGTGCCGCTCGGCCCGGCTGAATGCGCAGCCTGACGCCGCCTACCCAACCAGGCCTCAACTGGTTTCAGAAGATCCCCCATTGCAAACTCCACCCGCTCGGATAAGCCAAGGTGCAGGGCGTTGGCCGAAGCCAGGTCAAGCGCGTCGGCGGAGATGTCAGTGCCGAGGATGCGGAACTCCGGACAGAAATGAGCCAAAGCCAGAGCTATCGCGCCGGTCCCCGTGCCCACGTCGGCGGCCAACGGCGGCCCGCCGGCACTGTCTGCGGACTTCTCCGCGGCCATCTCCTTCAGCCGCCTCACCACCGTCTCGACCAGGACTTCCGTCTCGGGCCGAGGGATGAGGGCCCGCCGGTCCACCGCCAGCTCCAGCCCCATGAAGTCCCAGCTACCGCACAGGTGCTGCAGAGGTTCACGCGCCGCCCGCCGCTGCACCAGAGCCCAGTACCGTTCGGCAACGCGGCTGTTCCAGACTGTATCCTCCCGCTCCTCACCGGTGGCCAGGCCTCCTGTACGGTCCCCCACCTGACGGTCCCCCACCTTGCGTACCTCCGCCCTCCACCGGCGCAGCAAGAAGGACAGGTCGCCCCGGCGACAGCCGAGCACCTGCCCCAATAGAATCTCCGCGTCCCACCTGGGAGACGGGACGCCGCCATCTCTCAGAATCTCCGTGGCCCGTTCCAGCCACTCCTTTGGCGAATTCATAACGTTACAGGCTCACCGCCGCCTGCCCTTCCGCCGCCGCCTTCAGGCGCACGGCCTGCTCATCGGCGATGAGGGCGTCGATGAACTCGTCCAGTTCCCCGTCCATGACGCCGGCGATACGGTGCACCGACAGCCCGATGCGGTGGTCGGTGACCCGGTTCTGCGGGAAGTTATAGGTCCGTACCCGGTCGCCGCGGTCCCCCGTCCCCACCTGGCTGTTCCGCGCGTCGGCCATCTTCGCCTGCTGCTCTGCCTCGGCCCGCTCCAACAGCCGCGACCGCAACACGCGCATGGCCTTGTCGCGGTTCTTAATCTGAGATCGCTCGTCCTGGCACGTGGCGACGATCCCCGTCGGGATGTGGGTGATGCGCACCGCCGAATAAGTGGTGTTCACGCCCTGCCCGCCCGGCCCGCCGGCGCAATAAGTATCGATCCGCAGATCGCTCGGTGCGATCTGGATGTCGACTTCCTCGGCTTCCGCAAGCACCGCCACCGTCGCCATGGACGTGTGGATGCGACCGCTGGCCTCAGTGTCAGGAACGCGCTGCACCCGGTGCCCGCCGCCCTCGTACTTCAAGCGGCTGTACGCCCCCTCGCCTTCCACGGCGAAGACCATTTCCTTCAGGCCGCCGATACCGGTCTCACTGGTCGACAAGGGTTCAATACGCCACCCGTGCCGCTCGGCGTAACGGCTGTACATCCGGAAGAGGTCACCGGCGAACAGGGCCGCTTCCTCGCCGCCCGTCCCAGCGCGGATCTCGACGATGATGTTCTTCTCATCGTTCGGGTCCTTGGGCAGCAGCATCACCCGCATCTCGTTCTCGGCCGCGGCAATGCGCGCCTCAAGGGACTCGATCTCCGCCTTCACCATTTCGCGGAAATCGGTGTCGGCGTCGCTACCGCCGCCGCCGCCCTCGCCCGCCTCCAGCAGCTCGCGGGAATCGGCCAGCTCCTTGGCGGCCTTCTTATACTCGCGGAACTTCAACACGATGGCCTCGATCTTACGGTGCTCCTTCGCCAGCTGCTGAAAACGCTGGTGGTCGGTGATCACCGCCGGGTCGGCCATCATGTTTGATAGCTCGTCATATCTCTTCTCAAGGGATTCCAGTTTCTCGAACATGTCAGGCACTCCTTAGTTGATTTCGACCGGTGCGGGGCCCGGAAGGTCGCCGTTAACCCCGGCGGCGGCATCAGCGGCGGCGGCGCCGGCAGTAGCGGCATCACCGACCTTGGCGTCTGCCCCCTCGGCCTCGGCGTCGCCCTCCTTGGCGTTCTTCAGCGCCTCGATGGCCACTTCGAGCATGCTCTCGTCCGGCTCGCGCGTCGTTAGCTTCTGCAACATCAGCCCGGGCCACAAGATCGGCACGGCCCAAGGCGCGCGGACGTGCTTCGCCGCCAGTTGCGTTACCTCAAACGACAGCCCAGCTACCACGGGCAGCAGGAGCAGCCGCGTCAGCAGCCTCTTCCACAGGCTGGGCCAGCCGAACAGCGAGAAGAGCACGATGCTGACCAGCGCCACGAAGAGCAGAAAAGCCGTGCCGCACCGCGGGTGCAGGCACGAATACTCGCGGCAGTTGGCGGGCGTCAGTTCACGGCCGGCCTCGTGGGCGTGAATCACCTTATGCTCCGCGCCGTGGTAGGCGAACACCCGCTGAATGTCCTTGAAGCGCGACACACCCCAGATATACGCCACCAGGATGACCATGCGGAACAACCCTTCGACCAAGTTGAAGGTCACCGTGGAATGTCCGAAGTGACTCTTCAGCAGCCCCATGAGGTAGGTGGGCAGCAACATGAAGAACCCGATGGCGATGGCGAAGGAAATCACCACCGTCAACCCCATCTGACCGCTGGTAAGCTCTTCGTCCTCCTCGCCGCTCTCGTTGGCCGAGAACATCAGGGCCTGCACGCCAAAGGCCAGCGACTCGTATAAGGCGATGACGCCACGGAAGACGGGCAGTTTCAGCCAAGGGTAGCGGTCCCGCAAAGAAACCAGTGGCTGGCAAGACATGGCGATGGTGCCGTCCGGCCGGCGCACGGCCGTTGTCAGCTTGTGCGGGCCACGCATCATCACACCTTCGATGACGGCCTGGCCGCCATAGTTGAACGGAGCCTTCGCCTTGCGGTTGGTCTCGCCGCTCATCCCTTGTCACCCCTTTCGTCCTCCGCCCGCCAAGAGAAAGCAAAAGCAGAGCCCGACGGCTCTGCTCGATTGCCGAAAGTTAAGGTAGCTACTTCAGGCCGTACTTCTTCTTAAACCGCTCGACGCGGCCGGCCGTGTCCACGATGCGCGCCTGGCTGCCGGTATAGAACGGGTGGCACTTCGCGCAGATTTCAACCTTCACGTTCTTCTTCGTGGAGCCGACTTCATAGACGGCGCCGCAGGCACACGTGATGGTCGTCTTTTCATATTTCGGATGAATGTTCTCTTTCACGACAGGCACCTCGCTTATCACCCTGTTAGACCGTCTTATTATAGCTCAGTCTCGCCGCGAACTTCAATAGCCGTTTAGTGGCCGTTCGGTGACCCAGCCATACGATGAGGCACAGATACGCTCACGGCTGCCAGGTGTGTGGCTTGGTTTTTCCGCCTATGCGGTTTGGTGCTATCACATATGATATCACCAACCCTCACAGGTGCGAAAAGACAACGACCATGCCTTCCCCAACGCATGGAGGTTTCGCACACCGTTCGGAGGAAGCTCTAAGGGCGGTAACACAAACCTCGAAGGCATAAAAGCATACTTGAAGATACGCTACGGAAGATGGATTACTCGGAAAGGGGCCGATCGGTGAGACCAAGAGACACCTACGCTGAACCGTTCCGCATCAAGATGGTGGAGCCCATTCGCCTGCCAGCCCCGGAGGAGCGCCGGCGGCGAATGCGGGAGGCCGGCTACAATGTCTTCAACCTCCGTTCCGAGGATGTCTACATCGACCTCCTGACCGACAGCGGCACCAGCGCCATGAGCGACCGGCAGTGGGCCGCCTTGATGACGGGCGACGAGGCGTACGCCGGCAGCCGCAGCTTCTTCGAACTAGAGTCGGCGGTGCGCGACGTCATGGGTTACCGTTTCGTAGTCCCGACGCACCAGGGGCGGGCGGCGGAGAACATCCTCATGACGGCGCTGGTCAAGGAAGGTGACATGGTGCTGGGCAACGCCCACTTCGACACCACCGAGGGCCACATCATGCTGCGCAAAGCCACGCCGGTCAACCTCCTCACCGAGGAAGGCTATGACCCGGCGGCCGAAGCCCCCTTCAAGGGCGACATCGACTTGGTGAAGCTGGAGGCAGCGCTCAAAGAATATGGCGGCCGCGTCCCCTTCGTCCTCCTCACCGTCACCTGCAATAACAACGGTGGCCAGCCGGTGTCCATGGCCAACATCAGGGCCACCTCAGAACTATGCCGACGTTACGGGGTCCCCTTGTACTTCGACGCCGCCCGTTTCGCCGAGAACGCCTACTTCATCCGCGAGCGGGAACCGGGGTACGGCGGGCGGTCGGTTGCCGATATTTCCCGAGAAATGTTCTCCTATGGCGAAGGGTGCACCATGAGCGCGAAAAAGGACGGCCTGGTGAACATCGGTGGCTTCCTGGCCATGAATGATGAGGGCTTCTACCAGACCGCCGTCCAATGGGAGATCGTCTACGAAGGCTTCCGCACGTACGGGGGCATGGCCGGGCGCGACCTGGCGGCGCTGGCCGTCGGGCTGCGCGAGGTGGAAGACCTTGATTACCTTGAAAACCGCGTCGGGCAGGCCGCCTACCTGGCCCAGGGGCTGTGGGCGGCAGGTGTCCCCACGGTCAGACCGGCGGGAGGCCACGGCGTGTACGTGGACGCGAAGGCCTTCTTGCCGCACATCCCGCAGCCGCAGTTCCCGGGGCAGCGGCTGGTGGTCGAACTCTACCTGGAGGGCGCGGTCCGTGCCGTGGAACTGGGCACGGCCGCTTTCGCCCACCGCGACCCCGAGACGGGCGAGATGGTCTACCCGCGGATGGAACTGGTCCGGCTGGCCATCCCGCGCCGCGTCTACACCGACCGGCACATGGACTTCGTGGTCCACACCTTCGAGCGCATCGCCGCCCGTAAAGCGTCGCTCACCGGCCTCAAGATGGTGTACGAGGCGCCGGTGCTGCGCCACTTTACCGCGCGATACGAGGATCTGTCGTAGCCATCAGTTATCCTGTGCTCCCATGCTCCCGCACTGAATGGTTTCTCCCCCTTTCCAGGCTCCTTCCCGGCTTATTGGAGGTGGCGGAATGGACAACCGTTGTGGGCCCCAGGCAAAGAAGGCTGCTACGTTCCTAGGTCCCGTGGTGCTCCTCGTGCTGACCCTCGCGCTAGGATGCAGCCGGCCGGTCACCTTGGACAAGGTGAAAACGGTGGACATAACCTGGGTCAACTGGGAGAGTGGCCGCAAGGATTTAGGGACGTTGGAACGAGTGGAGCTGCTGCTCCCTATCGAAGTCGGAGGCAAGAGCGGGTTCGTCCAACTCGACACCGGTAACGCCACCGCGTTCAACCGGTCGATCCTGAACCGGCTTGGCGTGCAGTATAAGCTCATCAGCTCGCGCCAGTGGGACTTGCCCGCCTACCTCTCAACCGTTCCCAAGCTGGTGGTGGGTGACTTCGCACAGATCGGCCCGGAGGTCCTGGTCTACGAACCGGGCCCGGAGGACAGGCCCGAAGGGATCTTCAGGGATCAGAACGGGCAGACGCCGCCGGAAACCATGGGCATCCTTGGTGAGCAAACTCCCTGGACCAGCCGCAATAGCCGGCAAGAGCTAGTTTCCTCACTGCCGAAGGAGGCTTGGCGCCGCCTCCACAGGATGGTCGTGCCTCTACCGGGGCAGAGCCCTGGTCGCCAGATAGGCCAGCGGGTCCCTGTAGCCGCCGTTCACCATGACCTCGAAGTGCAGGTGCGGCCCCGTGGAGTTCCCCGTGCTGCCGACGCGGGCGATGACTTGCCCTTGTTTGACGTGGTCGCCCGTCTTCGCGATGAGCGTCGACGCGTGGCCGTACAGCGTCACCTTGCCGTCGGCATGCCGGATCTGTACCGCCTGTCCGTAACCACCCAGCCAGCCTGAGTAGATGACGGTGCCGTCGGCGGCGGCGCGGATGGCCGTCCCGCCGGGTGCGGCTATGTCGATGCCGGTATGCATCCGGCCCCAGCGCCACTGGTAGAGGCTGGTCAGCGCACCGTAGACGGGCCAGATCATTCCGGCGCCGGATACGCCGACTGAAGCGGGGTCGAGGCCCTCGTACCGGTAGGTATTGGGCGAGCTGCCGGCCACGGCTGCGGCCGAAGTGACGGCGCCCGCCGGAGAGGCACCGCCACCGCCGTTACCGCCGTCGGTCTGGGTGCTCGTGCCGTTGCTACCGACCGCGGCCGTCGTCACGCGCGTGCCGTTGCCACTCCCGCTGGTGCTGCCGCCGCCACTGCCGGCGCCGCCACTGCCGGCGCCGCCCGGTACGCCGGGGATAACCAGGCTCTGCCCAGGGTAGATGATGTTGGACGACAGACTATTGGCCTGTTTGATGGACTGCACATCCGAGCCGAACGCAATGGCAATCTCCCAGAGCGAGTCACCGGCCTTGACGGTGTAAAGCGATCCGTCGGTACCGGGGATGGCGATTCTCTGTCCGGGACGGATGATGTCCTTTGTGTCCAGGCCGTTGGCCTGGAGGACCGTCGACAAGGAAACACCGTGGGCGGCGGCGATGCCACTCAGGGTGTCACCGTACTTGACAGTGTAGAAGGTGACGTTGGCCGCCGCGGCCGCTTCGGCCTGCTTGAGCATGTTTAGTGTGCCAAGGGGCAGCTCGGTGGCCCGGGGGAGGAGGGGTCGGCCGCCGGCCGCCTGGTAGACCGAATCTACCACCGTCGCCAAACGGATGGCCACCCCAAGACCCGGGACGAGCCCGACCTCCATAGCCAAGGTGAGGAGGAGGGAGAGGGCCACCACCAACCCGACCGTCCGCGCGATGCGTCGCCTTGCTGCACTTTTCGAATTCCTAATGTAGTTTGACATGGCGTGGATAGTCTTTGCCCAGGTATCGCTTTTATTCCCCTGCGCGGGCCCTTTTCTGGTGGAGTTTGCCATGAGGCGCAGCTGGACACGTCAGAACCGATGGCCCGCGGCGATGTAGGCGCGGGCTGATTTCGTTTTCCAGGGCGGCGACAACGACACCGTGAAGACGCCGCGCCGGCCTTGGCATGGAGGACAAGGCCTGCTGGATGTAGCCGCTGCCGGTCTAAGCCAGAAGATGTTCCCGAAGATAGGCTACGGCGGCCTCGGATATCAACTTCAGGGGGTGGCCCAGGGCCTGCGCCTCCAGGAGGAGGCGGCACACTTCTTCCAAGGCGAGAGCGTAGTTCGCCGCCTCACGAAGGCTGGGACCGAAGGTCACCAAGCCGTGATTCTGGAGCAAGATCGCCGGCGAAGCCGATGTCGCACCCATCAAGGCCGCGGCCACGGCATCGACGAGTTCTTGGCTGCCGGGAATCCTGAACGGGACCAGAGGGGTGTCCAAGAACCGTACCGCGTCGAGGGTCACGGGTTGTATCGGCAGCGCCGCCAGGCCAAGCAGCGTAGCCGCCGGGGCGTGGGTATGGATGACCGCGTCGCACGTGGGTCGGAGCTGGTAAATGCGCAGGTGCATGGGGGTTTCGATCGAAGGTCTGGGTGTCCTTGCCCTTCCCGCCCCATCGATGGGAATGATGTCTTCGGGTCGCAAGGACCCTTTGTGCATTCCACTGGGGGTAATCAGGAACTCGGACGATCCTCCTGAGGGCAGCCGTAAGCTGACGTTCCCGCCGGTAGGCGTGATAAGCCCCGCGCCATATAGCTCCTGCACTGTCTCCACAAGTTGGCCGGCCAGTTCCCTCATAGATCCGCGATCCGCCTTCTTCCCGACACTAACTTCGGGGGAAACCGCCAAAAACTTGCAGATGGCTGGGGCCAAAACGCTAGGTTTTGTGGTTTGGACCTCCGCGGCCCCCCCGTGAGGCCTGTTTTCCGCTAAAAACTATCATCTGCTGGCGGCCTCCGCCAGAATCTGGCGGAAATCGGCCTCCTGAATTCTGAATTCGATACTTCCTGGCGATTTCGCTTGAGGCTTCGCCAAGAATTGGCGGTGGCCGCCTCACCCACCCCGCTCACCTTTCCTCGCCTCCCCCCTGGCCTTCCCGGAAGAACAGGCAGCCGGAGGCACCACACCCGAAAAGGAGAGGCACCCGCGACGGACTCTCGTCTCGGGTGCCTGATTGGGCACTACCATGTTCTCTTGGGTCCACCTCACACCGGAGGTGGCTGGCGGGCGGGCCGGCCGCCCGAGGCTAGCTGGTGACTACTTGTTTACCAGTTCCTTGATGACCGCCCGCGTGAACTCGGCGTTACTCTTCGTCTTCTTCAGGCGGTCGATCAGCATCTCCGTGGCCTTCTCCGACTCCATGGGGGCCAGCACACGCCGCAGGGCGTAGACCATGTCCAGCTCTTCGGGCGTGAGCAGTAGCTCTTCCTTACGGGTGCCGGACCGCTTGATGTCGATGGCAGGGAATATCCGCCGCTCCATGAGCTTGCGGTCGAGGTGGACTTCCATGTTGCCCGTCCCCTTGAACTCCTCGTAGATCATGTCGTCCATGCGGCTGCCGGTGTCGATGAGGGCGGTGGCAAGGATGGTCAGACTGCCACCCTCCTCCATCTTCCGGGCGGCGCCCAGGAAGCGCTTGGGCTTATGGATGGCGGCCGGGTCCATGCCGCCCGACAGGGTCCGACCGGACGGCGGCACCACAAGGTTCGACGCGCGCGCCAGCCTGGTCAGGCTGTCGAGGAGGATGACCACGTCCTTCTTATTTTCTACCAGGCGCTTCGCCCGCTCCAACACCATGTCGCTGAGCTTCAGGTGGTTTTCCGGCAGCTCGTCGAAGGTGGAGGAAATGACCTCGCCGCGCACCGACCTTGCCATGTCCGTGACTTCTTCCGGCCGCTCATCGACGAGGAGCACCATCAGTTCGATGTCGGGGTGGTTGTGGGTCAGGGCGTTGGCGATGCGTTTCAGGAGGATCGTCTTGCCGGCCTTCGGCGGGGAGACGATCAGGCCGCGCTGGCCTTTCCCGATGGGAGCGATGATGTCCATCAGGCGGCCCGACATCTCTTCGCGCTCGGTTTCCAGCACGAACCGTTCGTTCGGAAAGATGGGCGTCAGGTTATCGAAGTGGATGCGGTCCATGGCCGCTTCGGGGCTGACGCTGTTGATGGCCTCCACGCGGAGCAGGCCGTAGTAGCGCTCCGTCTCCTTCGGCGCGCGCGCCTGGCCGGTGATGTAGTCACCCATGCGCAGGTCGAAGCGGCGGATTTGGGAGGGCGAGACGTAGATGTCTTCGCGGCTGGGCAGGTAGTTGATGGGGCGCAGGAAGCCGAAGCCTTCCGGCATGATTTCCAGCACGCCCTGGGCGAAGATGAGGCCGTCCTTTTGGGTTTGGGCCTTCAGGATCTCGAAGAGCAGCTCTTTCTTCCGCAGGGTCGAGTATCCGGGAATGTCGAGGTCACGCGCGACCTTATACAGGTCGGGCATGGTCATTTCCTCGAGCTGGGCCAGGCTGAACGCCGGCTCGCTGCGCTGCTGCTGCTGGCGGTTCCGGCGCGCCTGGCGTTCGTTCTCCAGGTCGCGGAGGGCTTCCTTCGGGATCTCGCGGCGCGGTTCGGGCGGCGGAACGACCATGCCATAGGGAGTCTCGGGGTAGTAGTCGCCGCCTTCACGCAGGTCGCCGCGGGGGCCGTATTCGCCCACCGCGCCCACGGCACCACTCATGGCGCCACCTATCGCCCCGGCCGCCGCTGCTGGAGCGGCGCCGCCGCGATAGTCGCTTACGCCTCTGTAGTCGCCGTTCTGATATTCGCCGTAGCCGCCTCCGCCGCGCCGGTCGTAGGGACGACCATTGGGCTCGCGGTTGTACTCGCTGCTATCGGTCAAGTCTCGTTCGGCCCGGTCTGGGCCACGATCCCTCTCGCGGATATCATTGCGGGCGCCGTCATGCCAGCCGTGAGTATCGCGGGGTGTGCCGCGCGCGGCGTCACGGGTGAAATCACGCCCGGTATCCCGCCCTTCACGCGTGTCGCGAACTCCATCGCGGGCGCCTGCGCGGGTGTCACGGGCGGCCCCATAGGCACCGCGCCCGTCACGCCCATCGCGACCGCCATCACGCCCGTCCCGGCCGCCATCACGCGCGTCACGGCCATCGCGCCCCTGGTATTCGCGGCGGCCGGCGGGGCCGGCGGGGCCGGCGGGGCCGGCGCGGTAACCGTCGCGGCCACCGACGCCGCCCTCGGCGCGCCCATCGCGACCATCGCGCGGGCCCGGCGCGGCGTAGTCACGTGGAGTGTAACGGCCTTCCCGGCCATCGCCACGCCCGCCTTCACGGCCTGCTTCGCGGCCACCATCGCGCCCGCCCTCGCGCCCGTCGCCGGGCCGGTAGTGATCGCGTGACTCCCGGCCTTCGCGGGAGACTTCACGGTATGGTGGGCGCCGGCCACTTTCCGGGCCGGTCCAGCCACTCTGCGCCGCAGGTCCGCCCACGGCTCCGCCGATGGCTGGGGCGGGAGCAGGCATCGCCCCCTCGACGGCGGGCGACTCGGGTGGCGCGGGTGGCGCGGGCGGCGCCGACACGGGAGCTTGGGCGTAGGGGGTCGGCAAGGCGCCGCTGGGCATTTCGGCGGGCGTTCCCGGAGCTGCGGCAGTGGTGGCACCGGGCGAAACGGGTGAAACAAGGGGAACGGGTGCCGCCCTCGAAAAGGCCGGGGCCCCACCGTCCGGGACTGTGGCAGCCGGCAGCGTCGCGGCAGCGCCGGCCTGAGGAACCTCAGTGATGGTGATGCGACGCCGGCGGCGTCCACGCCCGTCTTCAGGCCCGACCGCGGCAGGGCCCGCCAAGTCCCCAGTCATGGCACCCGCGGCAGGTGCCGTGCCCGCTAAAGGAGTGGAGCCTGCTGGAGAAGCAGGAAGCGCCGGTCCAGGGGTGGCCGCCCCGCCGGTTACGGGGCCGGCGACTTCACTGGCGACTTCGCCGGCGGCTGCTGCCGCCGTACCTCCCGCCGCCACCTCGCCCCTCGGCCGGCGTCCTCTCCGCCGCGCGGGCGCTCCGACTGTCGCCCCTGCTACCGGGGTCTCTGCGGTCAAGCCTGTCACCGCGGCCGGACCCGTCGCGTTTGTCGCGCCCGACATCCCTGTCGCGCCTGTCGCCTCTGTCGGAGCTATCGGAGCTGCCGGAGCCGTTGGAGCTGACGGGGCTGCCGGAGCCGTTGGAGCTGACGGGGCTGCCGGGCCTGCCAATTCTTCCACGGCCGAAACCCTGCGCCGCCGTCCGCGTCTGGCCGGCCCGGACGTCGTGATATCGGCGCCTCCGCCGGGTACAGTCTCCGCCCCAATCCCGACCGCGGCGCCAGCCCCAGCCTCCGGCCCCCGCGCCTCAACATCGCCCATGTCCCGGCTGGTGCCGACATCCTGGCCGGCCCCAACATCCGGGCCGGCCTCCTGATCGTATTTCCCGCCGCGGCGGCGCGTATTTCGCATCGTCGTCATTTCTTGACCTTCGCCCAATCTGCCAGGAATCTCTCAATGCCGATGTCGGTGAGCGGGTGCTTCATCATCTGATCCAAAACCTTATAGGGCACCGTGCACACATCGGCCCCCGCCCTGGCGGCGGCTATCACATGTATGGGGTGGCGGATGCTGGCCGCGATGACCTGGCAGTCGAAGTCATGCAGCTCAAAGATCTCCACTATCTCGTCGATGACCGTCATGCCCTCGTTCCCCACGTCGTCAAGGCGTCCGACGAAGGGGCTGACATAGGTGGCCCCCGCCAGCGCCGCCATGAGCGCCTGGGCGGATGAAAAGACCAGCGTGACGTTAGTCTTGATCCCCATCCCGTGCAGCCGCTTCGTGGCCATGAGGCCGTCCTTCGTCATGGGGACCTTGACCACCACGTGTTCGCTGAGACTGGCCAGCACCTTGGCCTCCTCCACCATCTCATCGGCCTTCAAGCTGAGCACCTCGGCGCTCACCGGGCCGCCGACCAGCCCGCAGATCTCCTTGACTACTGTGTGGAAATCCCGGCCTTCCTTGGCCACCAAAGAGGGGTTGGTGGTCACTCCCGAGATGACTCCCCAGTCCAGGGCCTCCTTGATCTCAGCAATGTTAGCCGTGTCGATAAAGAACCTCAAATTCTGGCACCCCCCGCAAAGTCTAGGCGAAAAAGGTAAAGCTTTATGTTCTTGTTGAGCTGCACCTTAGATGGTCTTATGGCAAAGGCAAGGAAGGGTTCGCTCCCCCGGTCGGAAAGAGGTTTTGCCGGTCGGAAGTCAGAGGAAGGCTATTCCTATTCTGTCACTCGCTCTGCCCGATAATACATCCCCGCTACCATCCCGTCCGTCGCCACCGCGCCAGCTTCCACTCTAACCGCGTGCCCTCAACCCCTTGCCACGCTCATCCCCAAGATACCCCTGGCCTCCTCCGGCGAGGCCACCTCGCGCCCCAACTCGCGCGCCAGTCGCACCACCCTGGCCACCAGCTGGCCGTTGCTCCGCGCCAGCACACCGCGTGAGTAATATATGTTATCCTCCAAACCGACCCGCGCGTGGCCGCCCATGACGATGGCGGCCGCCGCCAAGGGTAATTCGAACCGGCCGATCCCCGCCACCGTCCACGTGGAGCCCGCCGGCAACCCTTCCACAAGGTAAACCAGGTCGCGCACCCGCCCGCCGATGCCGCCCGGCACACCCATCACCAAGTCGAAATGCGGCGGCGGCTGGACCAAGCCCCTCTTCACCAGCCGGGCCGCGTTCTCGATCATTCCGGCGTCAAAGACCTCGATCTCCGGTTTGATCCCCTGCTCCCGCATGCGACCGGCCAGGAATTCCATGGTCTCGGGCGGGTTTAGGAAAACCCCGTCACCGAAGTTCACGGACCCGCAGGTCAAGGTGGCCATGTCCGGCCGGAGCGGGGGCGCCAGCGTCAAGGGGCCGGCCCGCTCCTCTACCGACATCCCCACGGCCCCACCCGTGGATACCTGCACAATCATGTCCGTGCGCGAGCGGATGCCCGCAATGACCTCGCCAAATACCTCCGGCGCCTGGGTCGGTCCAGCGGCCGCGTCGCGAACGTGCAGGTGGACGATGGCCGCCCCTTGTCGCCAACAGTCGACGGCGGCCTCCACCAGTTCCCCAGGGGTAACCGGCAAAGCCGGATTATCGTCCTTCGTTACTTCGGCGCCGCAAATGGCCGCTGTAATAATTAGCTTGTTGAATGGCGCCGTCGATGCCGCCGTAGGTAGCGCCGCCGTCGATGCCGCCGTCAACGCCGTTGCCTGTCCTTTGGCACCACGCAAGTCCCGGTAGCCCTCGCCACCAGCAGGGGCTGCTCCAACACCTCAGCCGCCGACGGCCCCGCCTCCGGCACTGCCCGCACCACCTTATAGGCTATGAATTCCATGCGCCGCGACGTGTTACCCGCCTGGGTAACACGCCCATAGACTTCAATGTAGTCTCCGGCGAAAACGGGCGCCTTGAACTCGACCATGTCGTAGGCGGCGAATAACCCCTCGTCTCCATCGTGGCGAATGAGCAGCTCCGTGGCGACATCGCCGAAGAGCCCGAGAAGGTGCGCCCCGTCGACCAGCCCGCCTCCGTAGTGCGCCTCCGCCGCGGCAACCCGCACACGCAGCATCACAGCGCTTCCGTGTTCCGCCAGCCTGTCTTCGGCCCGCTCGCCCGCCGGCCACGGCGGCGGCCATGCCTGACCGGAACCTGTACCCGAACTCACGGAAGCACCCCCGGTGGAAAACCCGCTAGAACTGAACTCGGAATTCAATGTTTGCAGGGGAACGTTCTCCGAGGTGAGATGAAGGTACCCGCTTGCCGGGTTGCGGCCTGAAGCCTTTCGGTCTGTACTACCTCAGCCTATTCCACCGCTTTTCGGCATATCCTCCTGGTTCCAGGAGAATTCGCTCATTATCATCATCATTGTCACATCACTCGGAGACACGAACGCCGCGCGGGTGACCCGCCGGTCGGTTCCAAGGAATACTCCCGTGTCGAACACTCCGTCTTTCCGACCACTCACCGGTTTTCCGCCTTCCGACCGGTCTTCCGGTCCGCCAGAGCCGATGAATCCTTCCCGGACTTCGTCCCAGTTGACTCATAATTACTAATTATGTTACGGAGTCGACCCAAACACCGGTGTCTCCGATCTTCAAGTAGCCCTACGCCGACCTGCCGGTCGGAAAGACGGAACGTTCGACATGCCGGCATTCCCTCTTCTAGACCGTCCCCGCCAGAGGGGATAGCCGACAAACGAATTTGCCACCTCCCGCGGACCTACCGGGCGAATATCAACGTAGTCAGCCGTTCTCTCACGCTGTCAAGGTACTCGGCCAAGCCGGCGGCGGACTGACCGGCGGGCTGATCGCCGCCGACAGTCACGCCGCCCGCCGCGCCACCCGTCCCAGTCATGTCAGGGACGATAGCCGCCCCCGCCGCCCCCGCCGGCTCCACCACGAAAACCCTGGACAAGGACTCGTACGTCGGATCCACCACTTCCACCGTGATCCGCCCCGCTCCGGCCCCCATCCGGGCCTTGGTCATGGTAAGCACTATCTGCCCACCCGCGGCGAAATGGGTGACGCCGTTGACCTTGGCCGCCACCGCCGCCGGCAGCTTACTGGACCGCTCCCGGAACGACAGCACGACGCGGAAGCTACCATCCGCATCCGGAGCCCCCGCCACAGCCGTCGCGAGCAGGCGCGGCTTACCCGTCTCCGCGGTCAGCGGCACCACCGCCAAAGTGCGCCCCGCCTCCTCGTCCCTGATGACCAGTCGCGTGAAGGACTCGTCCGTAGACTGGGACGACGGCAGGTCGACGCCCACCGTCCACATCTCGCCGGGCGCCCGCGCGCCCTTGGTCTGGCTCACCTGCACCAACCCCCGCAGGTCGAACTCCTCCGCCTCGAACTCGCACTTCACATCGCCCGTGGCCCGCCGCGCCTCCACGTAGGCTGCGTACTGGCCCGCCGGCGGGTCGGTCACCTCGATCACCTCATTAGAAACGCCATCGGTCTGCGACGTCTTGAAGGAGATCCAACGCCGGCTGACGGGGTCGTAACGGTACAGGAACAGGTCAAGGTCGGCGCCGGGATCGGACGGGTTCGCCACCGCCACGCGGAGCAGGCCCGCCGTCGCCGGCACGTCGGGCAGGACGAAGGTGTAGTTCGCGCCGTAGGGGACGGTGACCAGGGAGGGGTAGGCGACGCTGCCGGCGCCCGCGCCCGCGCCGGACGGACTGGACGACGGGCCGAAGGCCAGCGCCTCGGGGCGCAGCGTGCGCCCGGTGAAATTGCCAAGGCCAACGGTGACGCGGCGCACTTTCCCATCTTCCACGGGACCCTGCCACGACGAGGGTGACAGGTCCAGCCAGTCGAGGCCGGCCTCCAAGGTGTAGCGGGACTCGGAGAGGCCGTAACCCGAGAGGGCGGAGGAACTGTGGACGATAACTTCCCAGGTACCGGCCATGGGGCGGTCCACCGTGCGGTTCACAGCCGCCAGGAGCTGGCCCGTCGGCCCGTCCGGGGCCCCGGCGCCGACGTAGTCGGTGAGGTAGAGTTCCTTGCCGTCGGGGCGAATGACATGCAGCCGGACGCGACCCTGGGCGCCGCGGGCACTGCGGGTGGCAGCGGCGCCACCGGTCTCGGTGCCTGCGCCTGTGCCGGTGCCTGTGCCGGTGCCTGTGCCGGCGGCGGCCGTCGAAACCGGCACGGACAGCCCAAGCCGCAACTGAGTTGCCCCCACCGGAACATGGAAGTAGTACCGCTGCAGCTTGGCGGGGCCGACCGCGCCCTCCAAGACGATCTTGCGGGCGCCGCTGCCCGGCAGGGACGGCTCAAAGTGCCACGGAATCGCGAAGGTGCCCAACAGCTGCCCGCCCGTCCGGCCCGCCTCGTCTCTCAGCGCCAACATGGTGGTACTCAGCCCAGGCTCCGGCGGCAAGTCGAAATGGGCCAGCATCGAGCGGCTCCCCGCACCCAGCGCCAAGGTGAGATGGGCCTTGTCCGCGCCGGTCTCCCGGGTATTGGCCTCGGGAGTCAGGCGCAGCACCCCGCCGTCCCAAGGGCTGGCCGCGCTCAGCGTCACACCGACGTCTCCCACCGAATCCGCCGCCTCGAAACCGTAAGCCGCCCCGTAACCGGCGTTCGGCCGGTCGCGCCAGTAAACCCCGCGCCCGCCGCTGGGCGAGTCCAACTCGACGTCCAGCTGGTAGGCCGCCGGCACCCCGGCCGCGCCCACCCCGCCGGCCCGCGCCTTCTCCATCCGCCGCAACAAATCAAGGCTGACCGCCGCATCCACCACTCCATGGCCCTGCTCCACCAGGCTGTAGCCGCGCAACGGCCGCGCCCCGTCCTCGATGGCCGCCCGCAGGTCCGCCGTCGCCGGAGAGTAGCCCAGAAGCCTGGCGTCCTCCAAGAGCAGCGCCGCGACCCCCGCCACGTGCGGCACGGCGGTGCTGGTCCCCTCTTGCAGGGCATAGGACCCGTCTTGCGCCCACAAGGGGGACGGTGCCACCGCCCCGCCCGGCGCCACGACATCCGGCGACAGCGACCCATCGCGCCGCGGCCCCACCGACGAGAACGGCCAAACCCCCTCCTCAGGCACCACAAAACCATAAAGGGCCTGGTACATGCCAGCCGAGTACGACGCCCCCACCGTGATAACTTCGGGCGCCCCCGGCGTGGCGGCGGAACCCAGCGCCGGCCCCTCGTTCCCGGCCGCCACCACGATGGTCAGCCCACGCCGCACCGCCAGGTCGCGGAGCAGGCGCGATTCCAAGGAACTGCCCGAACTCCGGTCCCCCACCGTCGCCACCGACAGCGTGGCGATATCGGCGCCGTGATCGGCGGCGTAGTTCAGAGCTTGGGCGATGGAATCCCACGACCCGTCGCCGGCCGAGTTCAAGGTTTTCAAGATCATGAGCTTGGCGCCCGTGGCGATGCCGTCCGCCAGACCCCGGTACCGCCCGAAACCGGCCGTCAGCCCGGCCACCTGCGTACCGTGGCCGTTACCGTCGAACCCAAGGTTCACGCTGCCGCCGTCCGCCGCCACGCGCGTCACCACGAAGGCCGTGGTCTCCGCCACGCCGGTGCGCGGATCGTCGACCCCGAAGAAGTTCACCGCGTGCCCCGACACGAAAGGCTGCATCGGCTTCTCGTCGGTGAACTTGAAATCGCGGTTCGTGTCCACGTAGACCGTGTCGTAGGCCCCCGCCACCACCGCGTCGGTCACCAGCACCGGGTAGGTATCGCGGTCAGACCCGTTATGGTTGAGGTCGTTGGCGATGGCCCCACCCTTGGCGAGCTGGCTCTCGCGGAGCAGGCCGTAGTGGTAACGGCCGCTGGCCGTCGGGATGCGGTCGACAGTCACGATCCCGAAGGAGGTCTCGATGGTCCCCCGGTAGGGCCGCGCCGAAGCCGACGTATCCACATCGCCCTCGCCCGAAAAGTCCTGGTAGTCAACGATCTTGGCCCGCCAGTCGCTGGCCTGCTGCAGAACGGGGTGCGACGGGTCGGCCCCGGTGTCCACGATGGCGATGGTGACGCCAGAGCCGTCGGCCGGCGATAGGAGGTGGAAGGCGTCCAGGCGCAGGTCGTGCTCGTTCGAGGCGGCCGAGGCGACGGCGTCCAGCGGTAAGGGGGTGCCGTCCGTCTCGCGCGAGGTGATGAGGCGGGCGGGGCCCACGTCGGTCGAGCTGGTCGAGCCGGTGGAGCTGGTCGAGCCGGTCGAGCCCCCGGCGTCCCTGCTTAAGGCCTCGGCGAAGGTGAAGTGCCCCTGATCGTCAACGGCCAGCGCCACCCAGTCACCTTGGACCAGGTCGCGCAAGGTGGCGGCCCGCCCGTTCCGAAAGACCCGCGCACCCAAGGCCGCCGTCACCGTCGAATCGGAGCCGCCGTTGGCCGCACGCACGTCGATGGCGTTGACGTCGGCCTTGACCGACAGGACCGTACCCTGGACGGCGGCGCGGACGGCGTCCACCACCTTCACGCGACCGGTGGAAGGCGAAAGTAGCAGGTAAACGCGGTCGGGGGGCCTCAGGAAGGCCAAATCGGCGGGGAGACCCGAGAGGAACACGCGCGCGCCGGCCTCAAGCTCATAGGTTACCGGGTAGGTTGCCGGGGTTACGTCGCCAGAGGAAATGGCCGAGCCCGTACCGGAGCCCGAGGCACTTCCCCAGGCCCATGGCGGCCCGGTCTGGGGCAGGATGGTCACCGTGTGTTTGGTGGTGTCCACGCTGCTGACGTAACCCATCCGCTCGGCCGAGCCCGCTTCGACGAACGACACCCAGCCGCCGTGTTCGAAGACCACCGACACCTCGTCCAGGGGCTTGATATCGCCAAGGGTAGCGGGGCGCCCGTTCCGGTAAACGCCGGCGGAAGCGGCGACCTCCAAGATTTCGCCGCCCGATCCGTCACCAATGTCCACCACCAGGGCGCGGGATTCGGCGCTGGCCCATTGGACGGTACCGCGCAGGTCGTAGGCGCGCCCGGCCAAGTTCATCGTGCGGACCAGCAGGGCGGCGGCTTCGGCGCGGGTGGTGGGGCGGGCGGGGCGGATGGTTTTGTCCTCGTACCCCTTGACCAGGCCAATGTCGGCGGCCAACGACATGTAACCGCGGGCCCATTCGGGGACGTCGGCGGCGTCGGCGAAGGGGAAAGCGGCCAACCAGGCGGCCCGCCCGGAGCCGCCGGTGCCGCCGGTGCCGGCAGGACTGCCGCCCCTGCCGCCGGTCCCGGCAGGGCTGCCGCCCCTGCCGACGGTCGCGGTAGGGCCGCCAACGGTACCGGCATAGAGCGTCGCGCGCGCCCGCGCCTGCCCCTCCATCCCGAGGCCGCGAAGCAAGAACGTCACGAGCTGGGCCCGGTTAAGCTCCAGGTCGGGGCGGAAAGTGCGGTCCTCGAAACCGGTGGTCAGCCCAGCCTCGTAGGCGGCCTCGATGAAACCCTTGAGCGGATCGGCGGGAGCGATATCTGTAAAATAGGAAGGCGCCGGAGAGGCCGACAGGGTCTCGGCTTCGGACAAGAGGCCGGCGGCGATGGTTTGCATGCGGATGAAGTCGCCACGGGTGACCGGAGTGTCTGGCTGAAAGGCCTGGTCGGAGGGAGTGGCAATGGCCCCCTTGGCCCGCATGAGGTCGATATCGTGGCGTGCCCAGTGCGCGGTCACGTCGGCCCAGGAACCGCCGGTTGAGGCGCCGCCGCTTGAGCCACCCGTCGTGGTGGTCGTGCCACTGGTCGTGGTAGTCGTGCCACCAGTCGCACCCGTCGTGCCACCAGTCGTCGTGGTCGAGCCGGTCGTACCCGTTGTGCCGGTCGTCCCGCCGGTCGTCCCGCCCGCCGTCCCGGCGGCCGTCCCACCCGCGATGCCACCAGCGATGCCGCCAGCCGCTCCGCCCATCGTACCGCCAGATGTGCCGCCCGCGGTGCCACCCGACGTGCTGCCGCCGCCCACATCGATTTCGCGCGCCGACACGGGCACAGCAGAGCCCGCCACGGTTGTAGCGAGAACCGCGAATATCAGGACCAATATTGCGAATGACCTGCTCCGAATCATTGCCGCACCTCGAAAGGGGGAGGTTCGCCGGTAGAAAGATGTTTCCTTCCTACTTCTGCCCCGCAGCTACGAACGCGTCCAAACGGTAGTAGGAAATGGTGTTGCTTATTTCGTCGCTGTGCTCGGCCATGAGATTGTTAGTCCCCGTCACCAGACGCATGCCGCCGGCGGCCAAGCGCGCATCCACATTCCGCCCCAGTTGGACGCGGCTCACCGCCGTGCCGGCCAGGTTCACCAGTACCAAGGCGCGATCTTCACCGTATTCGGGCGAGCTGAAGCTCTCCACACAGTCGACCAAGAGCCCCTGACGATTGGGGAGGAACGTCACACCCTTGATGGCCACTTTCCGCCCCGGTGGCGGCAATAAGGTCAGCTGCCACTTTTCCTTCCCTGTCGCCGCGTCCAGCAACTGCAGCCCACCGCCCCGCGGCCCCACGTCGAAGACGACCAAGGTCTGACCGTCCGGCGCGAAGGCCAGGCCGAACTTGCCTTTGCCTTCGAGCGGCGACTCCGCCACCTTGGCGCCCTTGGCGTCGAAGAGCAGGACCGCGGGCGCGCCGCCGCCGACCGTCACGGCAAACACCGCGCCGTCACGCGTCGCGGCGAACGTCGTACCGTCACGCGTCACAGCGATATCCTTGGGAGGGCCGGTAAGCTGGACGCGGGTCACCGCGCCTCCGTCAAGGTCCAGAAGAGTCGCGGCCCCGCCCTCAAGGATGGCGAACCGTCCCGATCCAGGCGTGTAGGTCACCCTATCTCCGGCCGCCAGGGGGCGGCTGAACAGCTCTTCGCCGGCCGCATCAAGAATGACGAACCGGCTGCGCCGCGGTTCCACGACACCCAGGCGATCGGGCCGCTCGGTAGCAATGATCTGCTGTTCGCTGCGAATCTCCTTGGTATAGACCCTGGTCCCGGACGGTTGGTAGACGTACAGGGTGCCGGGGTCGGAATAGTAGACCCCGGAGAAGTAGATGAGCCCGTCCGAGCCCAGGGCCGAGCCGCCGTAGCGCAGAAAGGCGTCGACGATCTCTTTCTGCCAGAGGAGCGTCCCACGGTCATCGAGGACGGCGAACCCAAGGTTGCGCCATCCGTCGTCCCGGTCGTAGCTGCGGGAGGCCAGCACGTACTTGCCGTCGGAAGATAGGGAGAGCTGGACTTCGCTGGTGACGGCGTAGGTCCAGGCAGCCTTCAGGGGAAATTCCGGGATGCCGCGGGTGTCAATCTCGCGAGAGGCCGGCGGCGCGACGGCGCGCGAGGGGGCTGCGACGCCGCGCAGGGCCGCCAGGATGGCGGCGGCGCCGGAGGTGATGGCGTTTGCGCCGGAGCGGCCGGCGGTCCCGCCCCCCGATGCGGCTATTCGTCCGGTTCCGCCCAAACCTGCCGTATCAGGGCTACGTAGCCCATAGCGCTCCAGCCAGCCGGTGGCCATGGCGGCGCCGAAGATGACGACGGCCAAGCCCACAATCCCGATCACCATCGCCAGCCGCACCACGGCCTTCGCCCACGCGGGCGGCGGCGGCCGCCGGATACTCCTCACCTTCGGTTTGCCCCATGTCTCCGGCATACCGTCAAAACATCCTAACTAACTTGCTGCCCCGCTGACCATGCTGCCCGACTTCGCCCTTGGGCGCCGCGCGTCCTCCTGCCTTTACGCATCTACCTCAGGGCATGAAGAGAGCGCCCCCCAGGAGAGGCGCCCTCAAAGTGGACTGACGGAAGGGGTTTGTCAGTCCTTCTCAACCACAATTCGAGTAACCAAACCGCCCTCAAGCTTCATCTCAACCCGGTCGCCGACCTTCACGCCGGCCGCGGTGAGAACGTTCACACCAGTGTTGGACGTGGTAACCGGGCCGGTAGTCGTCGTGCCGCTCCCTGCACCGCCGCCGGTCGCGCCGGTGGTCGTCGAGCTGCCGATCGGCCCGGACGCCGACCCGACCGCCACACCCACCGTCACCTCGCCGATGCGTACCGTCGCCGTCGCCGCCAAGGAGAAGGTGAGTTCGCCTTTCTCCTCATCCTTGATGGTAACCGTCCCGTTAGCCGCGGCGGCCGTCGGAGCGCCGATGGCCACCACCGTTCCACCGACTTCGCGCGGCTGCGCCTGCTCGGCTTCACTCTCCGCCTCCTCCTCGGCGTCCATGACCTCGGCGACCACGCTCATCACCACGTCACGCTGGAGCGTAAGTTCCACCTTCATGCCCGCCTTGACGTCCGCCAAGGTCGCGCCGTCCTTCCACTGGTCGTCGGCGGTCTGGACCTTGAAAGCGGCCGTCGGCCCAATGTCATAGGTGGCCTCGGCGCCCTGGCGGGTCTTGACGGTGATTGAAGGTCCGGCGGTAGCGGCGCCGTCGGTGGTGCCGCCGGTCCCGCCGCTGCTACCGCTCGCGGCGCCGCCGGTCCCGCCAAGGTTAACCGACACCACCACACCCTTGACCTCCGAGTCGTAGCGGACGTCGACGATATCGGCGGCGTTCTGGTCATTCGTGTGGACCATGATCCGGTCGCCGGCGCGGATGTCGGACAAGCTGCCGGGCGCCCGGTTCACGTAGATGGCGGCGTCGGCCGCCACGGGGACCACGACAGGGTTCGTAGCCGGCCGGTAATAGAGCGGCACGGTGATGCTGATGGAAGGACTGCCGCCAAGGGTAACCGCCGCGACGGTGCCGCGCACTTCATGGGCGCGGACGGGCGCCGTCATCACGGGCGGCAGGGGGCCGTGAACCGGACTCGTGGTCGAGGGGCCGGACCCGATACCTGTGCTAGGCGCGCCTTCCGAAATTGGGGCGGTGGCAGTGCCACTCCCGGCGCTGGCACTGCCGGCCGTCGCAACGAGCTGCGCGTCAAGGCGATCAAGGAAAGTGGCCATCTGCGCGCGCGTGACCGGCTTGTCGGGCTGGAAGGTGCCGTCGGGCATCCCCTTGGCCAACTCGCGGTCCACGGCAATGGCGATATAGGCGCGAAGCTCGGCCGGGATTGCGGCCTTATCTGCAAATGAGACGACCGGGTTGCGGAGCTGCTCCGCGTCGGCTTCCAGGCCAAGGGCCTTCACCAGCATGACGCAGATCTCCGACCTCGTGGCGGGTTTGTTCGATTGGAAGTCCTCGTCGGACGTATCAAGGAGCCCGGCCTTCGCCGCCATCGCCACGTATCCGGCGGCCCAGGCTGGAATGCGATCCGCGTCACGGTAGGTCAGAAGAGAAGATATGGTGTCGCTGGTCGTGCTGCCGGCCCCCGTCGAGGAACCGGTGCCGGCGGCGGCGAGTGCCTTGGCCGCGTCCTCAAGGCCAAGGATACGGGTCAGCATGACGGCCACCTCGGCGCGCGTAACAGGGGCGTTGGGGCGGAAAGTGCCTTCGGGGTCACCCTTGATGACGCCCTGCGCGTTCATCTTGTCGATGTAGAGCGACGCCCAGCTAGCTTCTTCTTCGTCACTGAAACGGGGCGCGCGGCCCTCGCGAGCCTGGTTGCGTTCGTGGTCATCGGCCTGTTCTTTGGCCTCAGTCTTCTCTTTGACCTCAGCTTGCTCTTGGGCCTCGGCCTGCTCTTGGGCCTCGGCCTGCTCACCCACCTGAGCTTCACCGCTCGGCCCGATCTGTCCGCCTGCCTGGGCCGGTCCTCCTGCTTGGGTCTGGCCTCCTGCTTGGGTCTGCCCTTTCTCGGCACCTTCGGCGCCGATGACGGCCGCCGGAACGATCAAGGCCATGACAAGGATGGACACCAACAAGCCTCTTGGGAAAAGTCCTGCTACCCGATTCAACGTCAGTCACCTTCATGTCTCTTGTGATTTGATGAAGGCGGCCAGTGCTGGGCCGCAAGAAAACTTTGGTAAACACTTGCCAATACATTCGTTGGACTTCTGTGAGTTTGTGAGGGTTCCCGAACAACCATTGGGAACGCGGAAGCGCTGGGCCGCAAGGCTTGCACGTTCAGGTGAACCAGGAAATCGGTGCCGGGTTTGGTGGTAGGAATAGTCAGCGGCCGGGGAGTGACGATATTTTCGTCATTGGAGGATTCCAAAGACGATATTTTCGGCAGGGCACCCCCTTGGCGCCTTCGGAGAGCCTTCGAAGCCCTCAAAACACGTTCTGAATTTACATAAGACGGGGCGAGTGTCGCCGTTATGTCGACTTATATCCGACCACACGCGGTTCCAGATGCCAAACCACCGCGCTTTCGCCCGAAAACCGCGCCCTGAGGACCATGGACCTCGACCCGTGACGATTTCGTCGTCTCTGGAATCACTCAAAGACGAAAATATCGGCATTGCTCCGGGCAACGCCATCAGTAACACCCGTCAACACCGTCCGTCAGCGACCTTCCCGACTGTCGGCCTCCCGCCTTGAAGGTCCAGTCGCAAAAATTATTTCGCGTTGGGAGTTTCCAGTAGAAGGATTTACCCATACCCACCTGAACCCGACAGCCTGCAGGCCCGGCCCATCGGCCTGACTTATGGAGGTGTCAACCGTGGACCAATTCTCCACCAGCATTCCCGACGTAGTTCTCCTCTCCGGTGACCTTCCCGCCTTAGGCAAGATCCTCTACTTGGCCCTTCTCCAGAAAAGTAAAGGTAGCGGCGGTGTCTGCACTTTGACGATACAGCAGCTCTGCAAGCTTACTCATCTGTCGAGAGACACAGTGCGCAAGAACCTGGAACTCCTGACCCAGGCCGGCCTCATCACCCCCCTCGGCAATTCCCGTTACCGGGTCAAGGACGAGTCGGCGGCGGCGTGGGTCAGCCTGCGCGCCCAGGTCGTCCTCCGCCTTGAGGCCGCGACCTACCGAGGCGAGCAACTGATGCGGGAGCTGCTCTCGGCCTGCGTGGATAGTGAGCGGTTCCAGGACGGGGCGCGCCTGGGCTTCATGACCAATCCGTTGACCGGTCAGATATTGGAGTTCGACCGTCTTTACCTTGATGGCGTGGCCTTCGAGTTCCAGGGGGCGCAGCACTACGCCCCGACCTCGAAGTACCCTAACAGCGAGGAGGCTCGCAAGCGGCGGGCTTTGGACCTCATCAAACGCGGGCTTTGCGACGAGAACGGCATCAAGCTGGTGACGGTGAACCGCGAGGACTTGAGCGTCGAGGGGATATTGAAGAAGATCGGGAACCTGCTGCCGTTGCGGCCAGGCATCGAGGGGAATCCAGTCGTGAAATACCTGGAACAGGAGTGCAAGGCTTACCGCAACTCGATGGCTGAGCGGGACCAGCGGAAACGGGAGGAGCGGGCGAAGCAACGCCAGCAGAATGAGGAGGGGCAGGGTAAGGCTTAGGGCCAGGCCTGATAACCGCCCTTGAAAGCCACTTTGCGCCTGGTTTCCGTGGGGGTGGCGGTTGCAGCGACGGTCACTGGGGTTGAGGGGGCCGCCGGGGCTGCGGCCGCCTTGACGGCAGTCGAGGGCGCCGCAGTAGCCAGGGCAGCGGTCATCTTGGCAGAGGGCGGGGAGGCTGAGGTCGCCTTGGTCGCGAACGTGGGGGCCGTAGCCACAGCAGGCGCAGCTACCGTAGCAGTCACATTGGGCGCCTCAAGAAGGTCGACCACCGCCCCCGGCGACGTCGCCAACCGCCCCCGCTCGACGCGGGCAGTCAGCCGGCCCTGTGGCAGGACTTCGATTACCGTCTCGACATCGACGGCGCCGCGGACCTCCCCCTCGATACGGAGGCGGGCGGCCTTCAACGTCCCCGCGCACTTGCCGTGCGGGCCGACTATGACCAGGCCGCCCCTGCCCCCCTCGAAATCTCCCTGCAATTCCCCGTCGACCACGGCCAGCGGCCCGGCAGACCCATTAGACCTGGCGGCCCTGGCAGTCGCGCCGACCCCGGTCGCTCCCGCTACCTTACGCCGCATCGCTGCTGCGCCGCCCCGTCGCCGCCCCAGCCGCCACCGATCCCGCCCCAGTCGCCGCCCGCGCGCCCAACCGGTGCGCCCAAGCCCAGAACCCTCGGCTATTGGCCGTCACCGGATCGTCGACCACCGTCGCGACGGGCAGGTGCGGTAGCAGGTACTTCCCAAGGGCCACGGCCCCGCCGCCCACCAGCAGCAGACTGGCGAACTCCGACATCTGCCAAGTCGACAAAACCTCGGCCACGACCTTGGTGGCCAGCCCCGCGAAGGCCGGCTCCCGCACCTCCGAAATATCGGCCACCTGCCCCGCGACCACCATCTTCCCCGTGATCACGGCGCCGTCCAGCGCGTAGGTTTCCTTCTCCACCCCGTACTTGGCCGCCAGCTTCTCCGCTATCTCGGCGTAGGCCGACGACACGCCCACCGGCACCGTGGTGCTGCGCTCCGGCACATATTCCGTATCTTCCATCACCACAAGGTCGGACGTCTTATACCCGATGTCCACGACCCCCACGCGTCCGCGCAGCAACGGCGAATCCTGCCGTACCTGCCCGTCCCCGTCAAGGACTTCGGCCCAATACGCCCCGACCGGCTGCGGTACGACGGCCACATCTTCCACCTTCAGCGACAGCGCCGGGTTCTCGTCCGCCGAATGCCGCACCATGCGGTGCTCGCCTTTCAAGGCGCGGACCAGCTCCTCGCTCTGTCCCATCCTCCCCGGCGGCAGCCCCGTCACCACGGAGAAACTGGTCACCGGCTCCCTGGCGAACTGGCTCAGGGCGGCCAGGAAGAGCACCTTCAAGGCGTTCCCCTCACCCCTCTTCACCGACATGCCGCGAAACGCGCGCGGTGACCGCCGGATGGCGTAATTGCCGACGTAGTAGAGCTGCCCGTCAACGCTGACCCGCATATCGTCGGTGGGGTCGGCCAGCACGTCCTTCAGCCGCAGCACACCCACCGATGTGCCGGCGCCGACCACGCTGGGGAACATGAACCCCTCGCGCCCGTCCGTCGCCTTGACAAACCCATACCCAAGGTCCACTCCGACTTCCACCATGAGTGCGCCCTCCCCCATTGTTCCGTGAGATGATTCGTGCTCATCTCTTATATCGGCGGGGCCGGGCTGAAATGTGAGGGCTGAGGGTTAACGCACTTTGGCGTGTTAGACACCGTTGGCAGCGCCTACCTGACCATACGGACGTCTAGTCTCCTCAGAGGCAAGCATAGTACAGAGACATGCTTTCGAGAGTGATTTCAGCGCTCCCGCGTTCACCCTCTGGGACGCCCTTCCGCGCAAGAATCCAGGGGGCTTCACTGTGGGTCAGGTTGGTCAGCCATTGGGCAGTCCGACCACCGTAGAACTCAAGAACGGCGTCGATTGTGGCCTTTTGAGCAGGCGACAAACGTGGGACATCCCCTTGATTGAAGAAGTCAGCATTGACGGCATAGTGGCCCTTATGTGCCTCGAATAGCACAGCGACTACGGGACCAAAGGCCCACGCCTGCACGGGTTCCTCGAAAAGTGGCGCGTCAGGTGGATCATCCCAGACCGTGGACCATGCCTGAGCATAGTAGACAAGTTTCTGCAGTTTCATGGTTGCCAAGGGGCCGGTCTTCTGGAGAATATACTTGGCAACGTCGAATACGGTCGCCATTTCTCCCCTCCCCTTTCACTCGGTCCATCAAATGCTCTCACGCAGACTGGTATAGCCTGTGATCCGGATCCAACCAAACGACATAGAACACGTTTCCGATGAAGAAACCGATGACTCGCCCGTGTTGGTTAGACGTTAACGGGAACTGCCACGGCTGCTCCACCAGCTGCTCTTCGTTTGGGATACCAAAACCAGTCTCGGTAGTGTCCTCCCAGTTAACCACGTGACTCCTGAGCGCATGCCCGTATTCGGATTTGAGTAAGTTGACCTTGAAGAATCCCGACCGAGATCAAGGTACTTGAATGAGAACTTCACCAGTTCGTTCAGAACCGGAAAAACCTCAATGTGGTCCTTTGTGGCGCCGACCTTTCTCAAGTCATTCGGGGGGCTAATCCTCTTCCGGCTCATCTATCAAGAATCGGCGGTAGTAATCCCGCATCCATTCATTTTGAATGATGTTGTGGGAAGGTTCGTCCGCGTTCAGACCTAAGCGGGCCCGCCTCCAAGGTTCCTCCGAATGAACCTGGAGTTCCATTTGGTAGGCTGTCATTCCAAAGTAATGGTCAACCACCTGATCGATTAGTGAGCAAAGCTCCGGTCCGAACCTGTCCCGCAGCTTCGTAATACTGCCTTCGGTCAGGTCATCTCGTTCCAATGGATGCCACTTGAGACCCCTGTACTGGTTATAGAGCGGGAGCAGAACGGGACCGTGTACCCAAGCCTCAAAATACTCGGGGAAGACAGGCTTGTCATGCATGGCCAGATGCCATGCCTGGGTGTAGTAGACCAGCTTCTGGAGTTTGAGATTCGTGATCAGGTTCTCGGTGGTGTTGGACAAGGCTATGAAGTAGTCCGCGATGTCGCTGTAACTTACCTGAGTCATGTCCGTACCCCCTTTCCGCCGGCGACCGGGCTTGCGACGGCTGGTCTTTCCGCCCCAGTATCCCCACAGCTATCTTATGTCCGGAAAGCACAGCCTCGCCAATCTGTGGCTACCTCACGGTTGAACCCTTGCTTGAACTCTTGGCATCCCCCATCCCAAACCCTTCCACTTCCAGAAGAAAACTTCGAAGCAGTCTCCACCGCCACGCCGTCGATGCCGCTCTTGTTCGGGATGCTGGCGGCGGCGTTCAAGATGACGGGTGTGGCCTTCGTCTGCTGACCGGTCTGGAGGAAGAGCGCGGGATTGTCGTAGCTCACGTCTTTGAAGAAGCCGGGGAAAACGGGGGTGGTGATGGTGCCGGTTCCCGCGGTTCCCGTGGGGGCTGAGGTCGACCCGGAGGTGGAACCCGCGCTACTGGTGGTGGTTCCTGAGGAGGAGCCACTTGTGCCGGCGCTTTGAAGCTGGGCGATCGTGGCCATGGCCTGGTCTAGGCGGGTGGTCAGGTCGGCCACTTTGGATTCGAGGGCAGCGACTCTGTCTTCCAAGGATCCGCCGGCTGCGCCACCCAACACGCCGCCACCGGACGCCCCGCCAACTACGCTGCCACCCGCACCACCGGCCGCGCCCCCGCCCGAGACCCCCGCTCCGCCCGCAGCCGACGCCACCGCGGAACTGCGGATATCCGCCGTCCACGTGGCCGAGTCCCAGCTAAGAGTGGCCCCAAGTGCGTCCGTGATGGCCCTGACCGGGACGAGAGTCCGCCCCTTGAAGTTAATGCCCGGGACGTCGGGGCTGAGTTCGACACCGTTCACCCGCACCTTGACCACCGGGTATCCTTCGAACAGCCCGTTGACGTTGGCCAGGACCGCCGACGGGATCAATAACAGCAGCAACGCGCCTATCACAGAGGCGCCTCTTCGGAAACCGCGGCTCATTCCTCTACTCCCTCCAGGGCTGCCGAGGCGTCAACTCTGGGCCTCGGTGGCTGCCACTTCCTATGGACCTACCGGGAGATCAATCGTTTGTTTGACGCCCGGACGTCCTTCCTGAGAGACCCATTCGGTCAAGGGGAATATCGACTTATCGTAGTCGTACGAGATGGCCACAGTCAGCGTGCCGTCGGGAGACGGCCACCTCCACTGTTCACCCCAAACGCTGACCTCGCAATCTGGCCACAAACCCGAGACCCTAACCTCACCTTTCAACGTCACTTTACCGTCAGGCCGCAATTGGACCTGGCAGCTAGCCACGACGGTAATAGGCGTCCTGGGTCGGACCTCGAACGTGCCCTCAGCGATAGCTGTCGCCACGCCGGCCTGGAATACCTGCACCTTGTGAGTGCCCGGTGAGAAAGGGCTGAGCACGTAGGGATTTGATGCCTTCCCCTTGGGGCCAGCTAAAACGGTGCCGTCGTTGCGGGCGGGAACCGGTCCGTTGCTGCCACGGACCATGAGTGGTTCGGAGTCAATGGTGAAACGAATTGGTGTTCCGGGTTCCAGACCATAGACGGTCAAGCCTAGCGTAGTGTATCCGTCATCAATGACGCATGGTGGGGCCGTGACGCGACCGAGGCTGCCGATAACTAGATTCGGTCTAACACCGAC
The DNA here is from genome assembly GCA_021791495.1 of Bacillota bacterium. Classification (GTDB taxonomy): domain Bacteria; phylum Bacillota; class Sulfobacillia; order JAJYWN01; family JAJYWN01; genus JAJYWN01. The sequence continues at coordinate 21,018 of JAJYWN010000063.1, read as the reverse complement.
CGTCAAGTCCGCCAGGTCAACGATAGCGGTTTTGACGGAAGTCTCGTCACCAGGCTCCCAGACGGGGACCAGCCAAACATATTCCGGGCCGACTTCGCGCAGACTGGTTCGAAACTCACCGGCGAATCGTCCCTGATCATCAACGTCAACAGCCCCGAGAACTGAAGGCTCGCTAATGAACCCCGGGATCTCCCGGGACAATAGCGCCCAGGGCCAGGCAACTCGTGACACAGGAGAGACGTAGCCGGTTGCCTTCTGGAGCAAAGCATTCGGAGTAACGTCTATGGGACCAGGCGGATAATCGCTTCCGTCGGCTTTCTTGAAAAGACCTTCCCGCACCAGCGTAACGGCCATCTTCACGTTTTTGACCGGAAGCCCCCAGCCGACCACCTTCAAGGTTGCCGGGCCGGCGGGGGCGGTCGACGGCACCACCGCGCCGCCCATGGCGCTGGGTTTGACCGCGTCGAACAGGGCCTGCAGGACCTGGACCTTCGCTTCGAGGTCCGGGGTTTCCAGGCTGGCCGTCTGGGTTTCGCCGTCCCAACCGACGGTGGCTCCAATGGCGTCCCCGATGGCCCGGAACGGCACCAAGGTGCGGCCGTTGAAGTTGATGGCGGGGACGTCGCTTTGGACCGCCTTGCCGTTGACCTTGAGGTTGACGATGGGGAATCCTTGGAACAGGCCGTTTCCTTTTTCCTCCGCGATAGCCACGGACGACAGGCCGACAAGCAAGGAGAGGAGAACCACCGCGAAAACTGTCTGGCGCTTCACGTTCAACACCTCTCAGGACGGTCTGGGCCTAAGTGATACAAACGGGTACTCTGGCACGGACTACGGTCCTTCGGGCAGATCCAGCAAGACCTGAATGCCCCGCCGACCTTCCTGGGACACCCAGCAGGATATGGGAAATCGGGTCTTTTCGATGTTCTCGAAAACAAAACTGGTGGTCAGCGTGCCGTCAGGTAAAGGTGTTTGCCCGGATGTTATCGATACTATGGCGTCACAGTCTGGCCACAGGCCAGTCACATGCAGCACTCCCCTGTAGGTTAGCCGACCGTCGGCATGCCACTCGACCTGGCGATCCAGGCTTGCAGTTATCGGAGACTGGGGACGGACCTCGAAGGTGGCAGACGTAAGGGGCGCGGTTGAACCGGAAGGAAACACTTCTGCAGTGTGGACCCCCACCGGGAACGGGGCAAACATGCTGTTGGTGCCGATCACGTTAACCGGGGAGTTCGCGGATGCGTGAGCCAGCCCACTGGCATCGGCCCTGCTATTCAAGGCCTCGTCTAGCTGGACCGGTACGACCTTATCGTAGGATCCCTCTTTAGCCCAGCGGAAGAGCTGTTCAGCGGGCAGATCTTCGACTCCGAAGACGCGGCGTTCTTCACCTTGGAGCTTGAAGAGCCAGCTCTTGGCACCTGCTTCAGCATCGCAATAGAGACCGCCAATGAGCTTTCCGTCGACCCGGAAAATGACAGGTATCCCGGGCGTTAGCCCATACGCCCATAGGTTGAGGGAGGTGCAGGCATCATCCACGACGCAACGCTTAAGACCCGATGAGCCCCCACCGCTTGCCACGAGATGGGGACTGGTGGCGACGGTCACGGTTGCCAGGTCGACGTAGGCCGTCTTGGCAGGAGAGGGCTGATCCCACAGCGGGCCCGTGAACCCGGCCCAGTCCCAGACCGGAACCAACCAGACGTGCAGTGTGCCCACGCATTGGAATTCGGATTGGAATTCCGCGACGAACCTTCCGTACTCATCGACATGGGCATTTCCTGGTGTGCCACCCGTACCCGCAAACTTGCCCCAACGAGTGATCCTCTGCTCCGGCAAGCCACTATCCTGGAGAAGAGCCCCGTTTGGGGCCACCGTCAAGGCTCCAGCTGGCAGGTCCTTTCCATCCGAGCTCCGAAGCGAACCTTCCCTCACCAGAATGACGCCCATTTCGGTGTTCTTGAACGGGAGTCCCCAACCAACAATCTTGACCGTATTCACGCCGGCCTTGAGGACCGACGGCACCACCACGCCGCCTGTGGTGCTCGGCTTGACGGCATCAAAGAGGGCCTCAAGAACCTCCACTTTCGCGTTCAAGTCCGGCGTGTCCAGGCTGGCCGTCTGGGTTTCACCATCCCAACCGACGGTGGCTCCAATGGCGTCCCCGATGGCCCGAAACGGCACCAAGGTGCGGCCGTTGAAGTTGATGGCGGGCACGTCGCTCTGGACAGCCTTGCCGTTGACCTCGAGGTTGACGATGGGGAATCCTTGGAACAGGCCGTTTCCTTTTACCTCCGCGATGGCCACGGACGAGAGGCCCACCAGCAAGGAGAGGAGAACCACCACGAAAACTGTCTGGCGCTTCACGTTCAACACCTCTCAGGACGATTTGGGTCCGGCTGCGACGTGCGGCTACTGCAGCGCGGGCTACGGTCCTTCGGGCAGGTCTATCAGTACCCGGACCCCACCCTTCCCTTCCTGGTACACCGTCGTGAAATTGGGAAAAAAGGTCTTCACCCGGTCCTTCAAGACGAAACCAACGGTAAGCGTCCCATCGGGAAAAGGCATTCGCTCGGGGGGGTCTGCTACCGATACCGAGGCCACACGGTCGGGCCAGAGACCGGACACGTGAATCTGACCCCTGTAGGTTAGCGTGCCATCCGCATGCCACTCGACCTGACGTTCGAGGCTTGCGGTTATCGGAGATTGGGGACGGACCTCGAAGGTGGCAGACGCAAGGGGCACGGCTGAACCGGAGGGAAACGCTTCTACGGTGTGGTCCCCCACTGGGAACGGGGCCATCTTGTCAACGGTGCCTAATACGTGTACCGGGAAGTTCGCGGATGCGTGAGCCAGCCCACCGGCATCGGCCCTGCTATTGAAGGCCTCTCCCAGCGGGACCGGTACGACCTTATCATCGAAGGATCCATCCTTAGCCCAGCGGAAGAGTTGTTCAGCGGGCAGGTCTTCCACTCCGAAGATGTGGCGATCCTCACCCTGGAGTTGGAAGAGCCGTCCCTCAGGATCTGTCTCAGGGTAGCGGTTGAGTCCGCCATGGGGACTGACGAGCGGCCCAATGAGCTTTCCGTCCACCCGGAAAATGACAGGCGTTCCAGGTGCCAGACCATATGCCCACAGGGCAAGGCCGGTAAAAGCATCGTCTACGACGAGAGGAGGCGGGGCAACTCGGTAGAACGATGTCCCGCCGCATACCACCAGGTGGGGATTGGGACCGACGGTCAAGGTCGCCAAGTCTGCGAAGGCCGTCTTCGTGGGACTGGGTTGGTCCCATAGCATGCCGGTGAACCCGGCCCAGTCCCAGACCGGAACTAACCACACGTGCAGAGTGCCGACATATCGGAACTCAGATCGGAATTCGCCGGCGAACCTTCCGTACTCATCCACATGGACCTTTCCTAGCCTCTGGACGTCACCTAGAATCGACAAGTGGTTCACGTCCGAAAACCCACTCGAGAGCTCACCCCAGCGAGTGGTCCTGCGTTCCGGCGAACCGGTATCCTGGAGAAGAACGCCATTTGGCGCCACCGTTAGGACCCCGGATTGCAGGTCCTTTCCATCCGAGCTCTGGAGCGCACCTTCCCTCACCAGAATGACGCCCATTTCGGTGTTCTTGACCGGGAGTCCCCAACCCACAATCTTGACCGTGTTCACGCCAGCCTTGATGGCCGACGGCACCACCACGCCGCCTGTGGTGCTCGGCTTGACGGCATCAAAGAGGGCCTGTAGAACCCCCACTTCCGCGTTCAGGTCCGGCGTGTCCAGACTAGCCGTCTGGGTTTCACCGTCCCAGCCGACCTTGGCCCTAATGGCGTCCCCGATGGCCCGGAACGGTACCAAGGTGCGGCCATTGAAGTTGATGGCGGGCACATCGCTTTGGACCGCCTCGCCATTGACCTTGAGGTTGACGATGGGGAACCCTTGGAAGAGCCCATTCCCCTTCACTTCGGCGATGGCCACGGACGAGAGGCAGGTAAGCAGGGTTAGGAGCAAGACCAGAAGCGCTACCTTACGCCGCAAGCAAAACACCCCTCAAGATCGGTCTTTGTCCAGGTGTGTGTCCAGCCGGCCCCGGCAGCCTGGACGGGGACCGGACCACGGGGAAAGGAAGAAAGGATGATGGCGGCAATAGCAAAGACAACAGCAAGCTTCCGCACCGCTCTGTACCTCCTGGTTCCAATGACACGGGATCCCAATTAATACCCACCGGACCGTGTCGGTCTCAAGACCAGGGCGGTCGAGGGTTGCGAAGCGTACGGGACAGGGACCGGATCTGGAACGGAAACGGAAACGAGAACGGTAGCAGAAACAGGGTCTGGGACCGAACCGGAGAGATGACCGGGTGGCGCCGTGAGGACGGATAGGCAAGTAGGCGCCGTCGTCGCGGGGAAGGGTCCGGTTTGTGCCGTTCCGTTATTCCACGGCCGGCAGGTTATTCCTGCCATCCGCAAGATGTCAAGGACCCGCAAATCGCTGGGGGACGCGTGCCCCGGTTACCGCACCGGAAAAGGCAACCCGGGGATAACAGACCTACGCCCTATCTTGCCGGCGATGGATCCAAGACCTCCACGTACCCCACCACTCCATCACCGGTCCCGATCAGTCTCACCCGCGCGCCGGGCTGCACCTCGCTCAGGCTGATGGCCCGCGATGCCTGATAGATGGGGCAGTTAAGGGCCAGGGCGCGCCCATGATCAGCCGCCTCGCCCTGAAGGTACAGGTGTGCCGGGAGCCCCGCCTCAACCCGCTCCACCACGCCCTTGATCTCGCAGGCATCGATGGCCGTCTGCGTCCGGTCATCGATGCGTGCCGTGAGTGCCGCCATCTCACCACGCTTGACTGGGTTGTTGGGGCGGATGGTATTGTCTTCATAACCGCCCACGATCCCGTTCTGCACGGCGTAGGCCAGGTATCCGCGCGCCCACTCGGGAATTTCGGCGTCGTCAACAAGGGACGTGTGCCGCCCCGGCATGGCGCTCGCCTCTGCTGCGGCCGCAGCCTCCGTACCCAGCCCACGCACCAGCATCACCGCCACCTCCGCCCGTGTCGCCGCGTCGGTCGCCCGGAAGCTGGGCTCGCGCAGATCGATGAGTCCGTGGGCGTAGGCGGTGGCGACATAGCCGCGTGCCCACGGGGCGATGGAGGCGGAATCGGCGTAGGGCAATGCCCCAGAGGCGCCGGTCAAGGCCTCCGCCTCCAGACCCAGCACTCGCACCACCATCGTCACCGCTTGGTCGCGCGTCACCTGGCGGTCTGGGCCGAAGGTGCCGTCACCCAGCCCCTTGACCACGCCCTTGAGGTTCATGCGCTCGATGGCCGCCTGGGCCCACATACCGATGTCACTCAGGCGGGGCAGTATGACTCCGGGATCGTCGTTGATGGGGACCCAGGTGTAGTCGGGGTCGGACACGAGATAGAGCCCTTTGGCTGCGGCTGCGCCGACAGGTCCTGCCCGCGCCGTGACGTCCTGCGTCGCAGGCGCGTCCTTCGCGGCCGCCCCTGCCGCTTGGAACGCCTTTAGCGCCTCCCGGCGCCGGTAAGCCTGGGCGTAGGCCTTCCCCAGGGCGATCTGGTCCCTTCCTTGCCAGCCGCCAGGGGGCTGCAGGGCGCGCACGACCGCGTCGATCAAGCCATAGTTAGAACCGGCGGAAGCAGTGAGCAAGTCCAGCAGCTTGAAGGCCGCCGCATTCACCTGGCTCCCGCCCGCCTCGGCTGCCTCCCTCATGGCGGCCACGTAGTTGAACGCGGCCCAGCCCACGTCCCCGGATGCGAGAGCCTGCCCGCCCGCTTCAAGAAAGGCATCGCCGGGTTCGCCGGAGGCTGCCGAACTTCCGCTGCCCGTCGCGTTCGCCGCAGGATCGACCCGCACCACGATCCACCAACGGAATATCATTTCTCCGCCCGCCTCCGGGCCCGTTGCGACCCAGACGAGGTACGTCCCCTCGGTGGCACCCGCGAGATCAATCGTAGCGGAAAAAGTGCCATCCGGGCGGGTCTTGGCATCGGCACCCGATATGAAGGCACCACTAGATGCGTCGGACGCCACGATCGAGACCGCTGGCTTCTCTGATGATCCAGTGAGGCACAGCTTATCCGACAGCGATACTGCTACTGCGGTGGTCACCGGCAACGAATCGCCGGCCCGCACCACCGGCGGAGACCAGGCGTCGGCAGCCTGATCCAAGACCACCCGCGTGGGTAGAAATCCACGGTAATGGACCCCTGGTATCATGTTGGCTTGCTGGAAGTCCAGAACGTAAACCCCATCACCACGGTTCAGGGTCAACCGGTTTGTGGCGGCAGCCGCACACCCGGGTGCTGCGTAACTCAAGAAGTCATGGTCGTTCACCGGCGCCCCCTCACGGTGAACCCCCAGCTCCAGCCCGGCTACGGAATGGTCCAGGACGAGCCGCGGGTCGCTCGTCCAGACTACAGGTCGGCCAACGCTAACAGCGGTGTCGGCGGTGTCCATGCTCATCGAGCTTTTAGCCGAACCAGAAGCGGCAACGATGACGTACAAGTTGTATCCGTACAGTCTCCCGCCCTTGCCCATGGTGACTGATAGTCGGTAGACTCCCGGTCCCTCGGTCAAGCGCAGCTCATCTGTGAAGAGACCGTCGGTAAGCGGCATGTAGTACCAGTCCTGCAGCTTTGTCTCATCCTTGGTGAATAGGCAGTACTGGACACCGCCGTTCGGGGCCGCAATGAGGAAGGGCAGGGCGGTCGCCTCTTCGTCGGCAAGGGCGTAGGTCGTCATCGGTGCGTAGTCGCCCAACCCGCGCGGCAGCACAGTCCTGGCACCCAGGACACCAACGCCTTCGGAAGCCAACGGCTGAGGCTGGTACGCGCCCTGTAACTGCTGATAGTAGGCCCGGAGGGTTTGTGCCAAATCCGCCATCTCTCGGGGGTCACCGAAGGCCGTCTCTGGCGGATCCGCCGCCGCTGCTGGAGAGCCCATCAGCACCCGGAAGTCCTCGGCGAAAGCCTCGGAAGTGGAGCGCCGCCAAGCGTCGGACGCCCGACTGGCCGCCTCGCGTTCAAAGCCTGGCAGCCCGCGCGCCGAAACGTAGCCGCTCCAGGTGGAGGCATCGTTTCGGAACGGCTGGAGGTGGGTGCAGGCGAAGTAGTGCGCAAACTCGTGCGTGGCGACCGCCTCGTCTTTGAAGGACGGTCCTGCCCCGTGCGCCCCCACGTATCCCGCCCGCCCGGTGCTGTATCCGGTAGCCGGGGCGAGACCGTAGGGGAGCAGGAAGACCTGGTACCCCTCGAAGGCAGCGTCCGACACCGGGATGGCATCGAGGGCAGCAATGACCCGGAGCGGGTCGGCATAGCGGGCGGTCTTGCGAGAGGCTGGGTCAAAGGCATTGCCGCCCAGTTCGTCGATGGGCGGGTACCACTGGGCTTCCAGCGGGTCCTTCCACTCGCGGGTCACATAGCGGAGGAGGCGAAGGCGGGCCTGGAGAGCCCAGTCGAGACTGAGAAGCTTGCCGGTGGTCTGCGGGCGGTAGAGCTCGTACCCGCGCGGGGCAAAGTATCCTTCGGCGGACCGGATGCGGTCCAGGGCGGTCTGCAACTGCGACAGCTCTGTGTAGAGGGTGGCCGCCAGGTCGACCACCTCCGCTGAATCAGCCGGCAAAGCGGTCACGGCGGGCGAGGCTTTCCAAAGGGCCGACAGATAGGCGCGGTCCGCCAAGCTCCATTCGTAGTACGGCGCCGCCTCCAGGTAGGAGACGGTGACGATCTCTGAGGGAGTGGGGCCGAGGTCAGGCGGCTCAGCAGCGCTGGTTTCGGCGATGGCAAGGGAGCCCTCTGCAGCGGCAGCAACAGATGCCGCCGCTAGGGCTCCCCTTGAGGGCCCCGCCAGAAGCTCAATGAGAAGGACAGAGACGACGAGGAACCTTAGGGCACGCGCAGGTCCTGGGACGCAGTCTAGAAGGCCTGACTTCATTCTCATCCACCCTTGTGAAAGAAGGGAAAGGGAGAATGCGAGGTGGGGACGTCGGCGGCCTATCCCGCCCGATCGAACCCTGTTCATTGGTCACGGAGAGAGGCCCCCGCCCAGCAGTAAGGAGTTTCTCGGCGTGGGCATATTTCCCTGCCACTTTTTCACAGCGGGGCGACGCTGATCTCGCCTTACTCTGGTCTTGCTCCCGAGCATAAAGAGAACAAGGCCCGTCTTCGGATTGAAACCAGGCGAGGGGCTTTGTCAAGCGCCAATCAAGTTGTCGGCCCCCGCAGGCGGGGCCGGCCAGGAGGGGTCCGATGACCCCTCCTCCCAGCGATCTCTCTAATCAAACCTTCGCGCCGGCAAGAGTCCAGTCACAGCCAGCAAGGACGTCTACGGTTGCGCGATCGTGAACGTCACCGCCGCCGGCGTCGCAGCGACGGAGTTAGCGGTCTGGTTTCCGACGGCCAGGTTGCCGGTGAACCGCCCCTCTAGGGTGTAAGTCCAGGCACCCACGGCCTGGCCGGAGAGGTCTTTCTGGTCCCACACCTCGGTGTAGGTCAGGGTCTGGTGGGCGGCGATAGTCTTCCTCGCGATGTACATTGGGAACATCCGGCCGGCCGACCAGTTCCAGACATCCTTATCGCCGTTCTTGACCGTGAAGTCGTAGGCCTGAGCGCCCTGCCAGATGGCGATGTCGGCGTCGGTGGTGTTGGTGACGGTCATGGTCATGGTGATGTTCTCGCCCAGCGCGTAGCTGGCCTTATCAGTGGCCAGAGAGACCGTGAGCCCCTGAATGACCGACGGCTGGACCACGCCGCCACTGCCGGTGCTGCCGTCGCCGGTGCTGCCAGTGCTGCCGCCGGCGGTGCTGCCGCTGCCGCTACCGCCTGCAGCCGTCCCGCTACCCGCGGGCAGGATCTGCAGGTCCGCGCCCTGCGGCGCCTCCGGAATCGCGGTTCCACCCTGGAGGTGGCCCGTGATCCAGCCCTTGGCGCCATAGGTGCCTGGATCCACGGCCTTGCCGTCGTTACCCTTCAGATCCCACTCGCCGTCGTAGCTCTTCGTTTCCCCAGGCGCAAGGGTCATGGGGACTTGGACCATGATGAACATCTTGTCGTGCGACCACTGCCACACCGTCTTTCCGTCCTGGACCACGGAGAAATCGAAGATGTTGCCGCTATTGAACTCAAGGGTGATAGGCGCAGCGCTCTTGTTAGTCATGGTCAGGGTGAACTTGACGGTGTCGCCGACGGTGTACACCTTCTTGTCGCGGGTGAACGTCACGCTCAAGCCGGGAATGGTTTGGGCCGCCCGGCCGCCGTCCCGCGTAGCGCCCACGTAGACGCCCACTCCGGCCTGGTTCTTCACGATGACCACCTTGTCACCGGCGGCCAGATCGGCGATGGGGGTCGGTTTGCCGTTCAGGTAGACCGCGGCGTTGCTCGGGATGCCGACCGTGACCTTCGAGGTGCCAAGGTCGACGGTGATTTCGGCGGTGATCTCGTCGCCGGCCTTGCCGGTGATGCCGCCGACTTCGCCGACCGAGACGGTTACGATAGTGCCCCGCACTTCATTAGCATAGACGGGAGGCAGCGGCCCGCTTACCGGGGCAAGCTTGGTATCGGTCGCCAGCTTGTCGTCGCAACGGTCCAGCAACACGGCCATTTCGGCGCGGGTCACCGGCTTGTTCGGCTGGAAGGTCTTGTCGGGATAGCCAGTTACCAGGCCTTTCTCCAAGGCGACGGCGACGTAGCCCGCCGCCCACACGGGGACGTCGGCCTTATCGGCGAACTCAAGCTTGGTCTGATCGACCTTCGCCAGAGCCTCAAGGCCCAGGGCCCGCACGAGGATTACGGCGACTTCTAGGCGGGTAGCAGGCTTTTGCCCTTGGAAGACGCGCGCGCCGTTCTCCATCACGCCGCCCATGAGCCCATCCTTCACCGCCATGGCGATATAGGGGCGCTCCCATTCGGCCATAGTCTTGACGTCATTGAAGGGCAGGAAATTCACGGGGCCGGCGGTGGCGCCGGTGGCGCTGGTCGTCCCGGACGCTGAGCCGGAGCTAGCGCCAGCGCCGGCGGCAGCCGCGCCCATGGACATCACCAAAGCCTGCGCCTCGGTGTCCTTCCCGAGCAGCCGGATGACCAGCGCGGCGGCCTCGGCCCGCGTAACGGGCTTGTTCGAACCGAAGGTGCCATCGCCGTAGCCCTTCACGACGCCGCGGGCGTTCATCTTCATGATGGCCGACTCGGCCCAGGGCTGCGCCGCAAGGTCGCTGAAGCGACCGATGGCGGCGGTCGACGCGGTGATGGCGGCCGCGGTGATGGCGCCGCCCGTCGAACCAGAGCTCGGGGGCGTGACAGCGTTCCCCGGCGCGGCGGGCGCGGCCGCGGCCGGCCCGGCGACGGCGCCGATCAACAGCGCTACCACCGCAAGCGTGGCGAAGAGTCTCTTGATCGTCACGGTCCTCACGTTCACGTTTACAGATACCTCCTAACTGAACCCTTGGCATCCCCTGCACCAAATCCTTCGCCTTCCAGAGAAAAATGTTGAGGGCCCTGTACCAGGTTTCCGAGCGCAGGATGTCAGGTGCCAGGTGCCTATGTTCTCTACTGGTTTTAGCAGGGATAATCTTCAGACGACGGCGGCCGGCCGCAAGTTCCCGCAAGTGTCGGACGTAACGAGCATTGGTAGGGTTTCCGTGCCTGCCGCGGCGAATTGCAGACGAGGAGACCTCGACCACAAGACCAACCCGGACCCTCCAAGAGGTGGCTCAAGTGCGGTTCCGACCATGGACTGCCCTGATTGCTCTGACCGCCATGGCCATCGTCGCCTTACCGCGCGCTCCGGCATCTGCCGCCCCCGCCCCTCTCTCCGCCACCGCCACGGCTCCCGCCCCCGCGCCCGCCGGTTCCGCCTTCTCTGACATCCAGGGGCATCCGGCCCAGGCAGCCCTGACCGCCTTGGGCGCGCTGGGCATCATCTCCGGAGACTCGGGCCTCGGCGGCCCGGTCCGCCCCGACGCCACCGTCAGGCGCGCCGAGTTCGCGAAAATCCTGGTCGGCGCCATGGGCCAACCCCCCTTAGCATCGTCGCTGGCGGCCTCCCGTCCCGCCTTCAAGGACGAAATCCCGGCCTGGGCCTGGGGCTGGGTCAACGCCGCCCGGCAGCTTCAGGTCATCAACGGGTTTGAGGACGGCACCTTTCGGCCCACCGATTCGCTGACCTGGGCCCAGGCCCTCACCATGCTCATCCGGGGACTCCCCGGTCACGATGCCCAGGTGCGGGCGATCGCTCTTTCCTGGCCCTTGAACTACGTTTACTATGGGGCACAGCTCGTCCTCCAGCCGACCTCCGACACCAGCGGGACGCCGGACAAGCCCGCCACCCGGGGTGATGTCGCCCAAATGGTCCTGGCCCAGATGAAGGTCGACCACCTGGACGCTACCGGGAAGGCCATTCTCGGCAGCGCCGCGCTGGCAGGGCGGGTGTTACAAGGCGCCGTAGTCGAGAGTGCCCTCGCCGCGACAGCCCCCGGCTCGACCGCCGCTACCGGCTCGACCGCGGCCACCGCCACCACCGGCAGCACCGGCACCTCCACAGCCGCCGCCACCGTCACCTTCCACCTGCCCTCCGGGGCCGGCAGTGCCGCGGGGACAGGCGGCAAGACCGTAACCAGGACGTTTCCCTTGACCGGCGCCTACTACCTGATCGGCCGGGCCACTACCACACCCGGTTCCCTGGCCGACCTCGGGCAGGACCCGCTGTCCGTCATCCTGGACGGCCAGAACCGGGTCTCAGTGGTCTACCCCGACGATTCGGGCGCCCACCTCATCGTCCAGGCCGAAGGGTACGCCGTGTCCCCCGCTACCACCAGAAATGGTGTGGTGACGTTCACAGGATTCTTGGCAGGAGGTCCGGCTAGAAGTTCGGCTGGGGGGTCGGCTGGAAGTCCGGCTGGGGGTCCGGATGGAAGCTCGGTTGGGAGTTCGACTTTGGGCCTTTCCCTCAGGATTGTGAAGGAGAACGACCCATCGCCGAGCTACCAGAGGTTTGGCCTGCAGCCCAGGAACGGCGCGGTGGCGCAGAAGATTCACCTTCTGTCCGGACCCGGCGAGTATCGCGTGGAGGTCTGGCGGGACACGGGGCGCCCTGGAGAGCAGAAGCTTGCCGGGACGCTGAAGGTGGCCAACCTGGCGCCGGGCCCCTTCATGGATACCACGGTCGACGATAGCACCCTCGATGTGACCGGGCCCCCGGAGCCCGAGATCGACCAGGCACTGCTGGTCATCAAGAAGGACGGCCAGATCCTGTCCGACGATGTCATTGATATGGTCGATGGTAAGGTGTCCGATCGGATCTACCTGAAGTTCGGTCCGGGTGACTACCTTGTCGAGGTTCTGATGAAATCAAGCCGGTGGACGTCGGATGCTCACTTCCACGTCGCCAATACGGACACCCGCGACCTCACCGGACTGCCCCCGACCGCCCTGGTCGAAAGCGACGCCCCCGAGATCGTGGCCTTGGCGCAGACGATAACCAAGGGACTGGCCGGTGACTACGACAAGACGCGGGCCATCCACGATTGGGTGGCCAAAAACACCGCCTATAACGTCGACCAGTTCTTTAACGGGACACCGGGCCCGTCCACGGCCCTGGAGACTCTCCATGCCAAAGAGTCGGTGTGCCACGGATACGCCGCCCTGACCGCGGCTCTCAACCGTGCGGTCGGGATCCGGGCGAAGCTGGTGTCGGGCGTCGCCTTTCCTGGATTCGACGGAAAGCCCTCGGTCGCCCACACCTGGAACGAGATCTTCATTAACGGCAAGTGGATGATCCAGGATACCACCTGGGACGCCGGGAGCGTCGATTCTCAGAGGCACTTCACCTTCCATTTCCGGACGAAGTACTTCGATCCGGACCCCCAGGTGTTCACCTTGGACCACCGCAAAGAGGCCGAGGAGAAGTAAACAGGGTATATAAGGTATTCCCGCCTTTTTCCACCTTGGGGGACTGCGGATTGCCTGACACAGCGAGCGTCGCACCTGACTCGACAACCGTCTCACCCGGAGCCATTTCCCCGCGGTCGACCGCTATTACAGCGCCCTCGACGGCGGCTGCACAGGCCGCCCCCTACCGCCGCTTCGTCCTGGCCTTTTTCGCCGCGGCCCTCCTCGGCTGCCTCATCATCGCCGCCTTCAACTTCATCGTGAACCCCTTGGGCTACTATCCGCCCCGCGTCGTCCCGCGCCCCGCCGCCCTGAGCCAAGACCGGCGGGCGAAGCTGGACCTTCTCCCGCTACACCCCGCCCCCGAAGCGCTAATCCTGGGATCGAGCCGCGTCATGACCCTTGCGCCGTCCACCCTCCAGCGCCTCACCGGGGGGCTGCGCTCCTTCAATGCCGGCTTCAGTCTGGCCCTGCCCGAGGAATACTACGGCGTCCTTCGCTACCTGGCCGACGCGAAGGCGCTTCCCAAGGAAATCGTGCTCGGTATCGACATCATCGCCTTCGACCCCGGCCCGCCCAGCACATTTCTGCGGGACACGCCGGAGCTGACCCGGCACCTGTCCGGGCCGGTACGCTGGCAGGGCCTGGAGGAGCGGGCGCGGATGCTGCTCTCCTACGCCCAGGTGAGGAAGGGCATCGACCTGCTATCCCTCGAAAGGGAGTCGAGCCCCATCACCTTCGACCCCGACGGCCTGGCCCACTACGTTCACGACGAGGCGCTGATCAAGGCCGGCACCTTCGTCCCGAAGGTCGACCCCAACCTCGGCGGCGGCCCCCTCGTCACCTTCGACGCCCATCGCCAAGACTACTTCGACCGCTTCCTGCGCTTGGCGGCCGAACACGGCGTCAAGGTGCGCGCCTTCCTGACCCCCTACCACCCGTCCGTGCTGAAGCTGCGCTCCACCGACAAGGTCAATTGGTTCGCCGACCGGCGGTCGCGGGTCATGGGCTATCTCAAGGAAATGGAGCGGCGTTACCCCTTGTTCACCGCCGTGGATTTCACCGACATCGCCACCTTCGGCGGGCGCGCCGACCAGTTTTTCGACGGCGTCCACTTCTTCAAGGAAAACGGCGACCGGCTCCTGGCGGCGCTATACGGGGAATAGGAGGCGGGCCCTTGCTCTTCAATAGCTACGGCTTCATCTTCATCTTCCTACCCGTGGTCCTGCTGCTCTATTGGGCGGCCCGCACGACCGACCAGAAGAAGGTTATCTCCGTCGCCGCCAGCTACGCCTTCTATGGGGTGTGGAGCGTGAAGTTCGCCGCTCTGATGCTCTTGACCACCAGCAGCGACTACTTCTTCGCCCGCCTGATCGCCAGCAGCACGGCCGCCGCCTCCGCCACCGCCGCCGCGCGCCAGCGGCGCCGCAAGGTGTGGCTGGTCCTTTCCCTTGGGCTAAACCTCGGAGTGCTGGCGGTTTTCAAGTACTACGATTTCTTTGCCGGCTCGCTTAATGCGCTTTTCGCCGGGCTGGCCCACGCGGCGTTGCCCGCCGCCGCGGCGCCATCCGCCGCCGGCCTGTCCCCCGCGGCGCCGCCCGCCCAGCCCCTCCTCCCCCTCCTGCGGCTGGCGCTGCCCATCGGGATTTCGTTCTACACCTTCGAATCCATGAGCTACGTCATCGACGTCTACCGCGAGAAAGTGCAGGCCGCGCGCCGGTTCCTTGACTACGCCCATTTCGTCACCATGTTCCCGCGCCTGGTGGCCGGCCCCATCGCCCGCTACACCGACGTCGTCGCCCAGCTCCGCGCCCTCCCGCCAAGGCTGGGCTGGGACCGCGCCGCCGAAGCCATCCACTTCTTCACCCTTGGGCTGGCGAAGAAGATGCTGGTAGCCGACCCCCTGGCCGTGCACCTGGTGGACCCGCTCTTCAAGAGCCCCGGCAGCCTCAACTTCTTCACCGGGTGGCTGGCGGCGCTGGGCTATACGGTGCAAATCTACATGGACTTCTCCGGCTACAGCGACATGGCCGTCGGGCTGGGCCTCCTCCTTGGCTTCCGCCTCCCGCGGAACTTCCATTTGCCATACACCGCGGCCGGCGTGGCCGAATTCTGGCGCCGGTGGCACATTACCCTCTCCAATTGGCTGCGCGATTACCTCTTCATCCCCTTGGGCGGCAGCCGCGCCGCGCCCTGGCGGACGTCGCTGAACTACTTCGTCACCATGCTCCTGGGCGGGCTGTGGCACGGCGCGAACTGGACTTTCGTCCTGTGGGGCGCCTACCAGGGGGCCGGGCTGGCCCTTAGCCACCGCCTGGACGGGACGGCGACGGTCTCAAGGATACCAAGGCTAATCCGTGTCGCCGCCACTTTCCTGTTCACCGTGGTCGGCTGGGTTATCTTCCGCTCACCCAGCGTGCGGGCGGCGCTGTCCATGTTCAAGGGGATGCTGGGCCTGCGAGGGCTGGGGTTGAGTCCGGCGGGCGGCGCAGCAGCGGCGGGCGCCGCGGGTCACGCTGGCCTCGGCCTGGGCTTCGGCCTGGACCTGGGTGTAGGCCTCAGTACGAGCGCCGGCGCGCTCACGCTGGTCACCCTGGCGGTGGGCCTGCTCATCGGCTTCACCGTCGATACCTGGGAACTGTGGGCGGCCAAGGAAAAGCCGGGCGGCGGCGGCTCCCCAGTGAGCGACCCCGCCGTCAGCGGCGCCCAAGCGCGCCCCCACGCATTGGGTTTGGCATTCCCGCCTCGATCCTTTCCACTCGCCCTTGCCTATGGGCTTCTCCTGGTCATCTGCGTGGCGCAGTTGGCCGCGCCAAGTCCCTTCATTTACTTCCAGTTCTGAGCCCGGCGGGCGTGACCGCCAGCCGGAGCGGCAGGCGGTCGATTTGGCGGAATGGCGACCCGGAAAGTTTCCGTCTTTCCGACCGAGGGGCTTCGGCAAAGGGCCTTGAGAGCTGGCGAGGCCCGTCAAGATCAAGAAAATCCGTCCGGGACGTGTCCAGAAACCGTTCTGGGTAACATAAGTCCATCGGTTATGTCTACCACAGCCAGCAATGCCGGCCTGGAACTGTCCTCCGAACATCCGCAACCGTCCTGCGGAGGCCTCGGAGGAGGCGCCGGTCGGAAAGACGGAAGGTTCGACAAGGGCGCGGTCCTTGAAACCGACCGTCGCCCTCGGTCACCTCCGGTCTCCTCCGGTCGTCCTCAATCACCTCCTGTAGCCACGGTTTGCATCCTTCGTCCGCCCCCTCGGGGCCCGTTCACCCCGCTCCTATTCAGCCTGTCGCCCTTGGTCGCCCCCGTTCCTCGTTCGCCCCCGTTCGCTCCAGCCGCCGCAGAGTTCCAGCCAATTTCCAGCGGAAGGATTTGCGGGAACCCGCGTGAAGCCGCATCGCTAGGTAAGATCTGAAGCGTGAGGGAACCCGCGCGGATCCGGGCGGACCCGAGCGGTCCCGAGCGGACCCGCGGTGGGAGGAAGGACTTTTGATCGGAGCGTGGTTTTTAATGGACATGTTCTCTACCAGCATCCCCGACGTCGTTCTGCTGTCCAGCAGCCTTACGGTTACGGCCAAGCATTTGTACGCCGTGCTCCTCCAGCAGAGCAAGGGAAGCGAGTTTCGCTGCAGGTTCACCTTGGCCGAGATATGCAGGCTGACCCACCTCTCGAAAGAGACTGTTATCCGGCAGATGCAGGCGCTGATCGATGCCGGGCTGGTCACGAGGTTGGGGCGCGGAGAGTACCTCATGAGGCATGAAGGTGCCGAATCCTGGGTTACGCTCCTCGATCAGGTGATCAAGCGTTTGAAGAGAGCCGAACACTACGCCCAGCAGTTGATGCTGGAAGACCTGTCCATCCTGATTCCCAGTGACAAGTTTGAAGATAACGCCCGCGTGGCTGAGTCGACGAACCCGCTAACGGGTGAGAGGCTGGAATTCGACCGGTTCTACTATGAAGCGAGGGTAGCCTTCGAGTTCAACGGCGACCAGCACTACGGCACTACCCTTCTCTATCCCAGCAGCGAGGGCTTCCGGAGGAGGCGGGCGAATGACCTGACCAAACGGGGCTTGTGCGCGGAGAACGGCATTTCCCTGGTCATCATCACTCGAGACGACCTGAGCCTGGCGGGGATACGGGTGAAGATTGGCAACCTCCTGCCGCTGCGCGAAGGAGTGGAGGACAGCCCCGTAGGCCGGTTCCTTGAACAGGAGTGCAGCCGGTTCCGGCGGACGACGCCGAAGAGCTACCTCACGGAAACGCAGCCCAAGCTAGACGGGCAACCTGCGCCAGGAGCACAGCCTACGTCGGAAGCGGCGGCTAAGCCAGACACACAGGACAAGCGGAACAAGTAGGCTGGCAGGCAGAGACAGGAGGGCAGAGATGGGACTCAAGGCCCTTTCTCTTCCGCGGCGTGGAGATAGGCCTGGTAAGTCCCCATCCACACCGAAGACTCGTGAGTATCGGGGAGTTTCCCTTCCAGGTACAACTGATAGGCTTCTTTGGACGGCATACCGAACTCACGCTCGAACGAGGCGAGCTTGGTTCGGCAAATCGCGAGGAAACGGCTCCGCGGAAGGGGGCGCACGATCCTATAGAACTGCTCCTCGGTAAGAGGGGCTTTGGGGCGAAGCCGCTGCTCCTCGAAACCTTGAAGCAGCTTGCCGATAAGGAGCAGGAGAAGAAGATCCGGGAGAAGGTCGACGACGCCATCCGCCCCCAGATCGCGGCCCTGGTCGAGGTGGCCATTCAGAACACGGTCCAGGAGCAGATCATGACCCCGCTGGACGAGACCATCACCCGCATGGCGAAGGAGTCGCTGGCCGCGACGATGGCCAAGGTCAACGCCTCCTTGAACTCGATGCTCTCCGGCCTCGACGCCGCCTCCATCCCCACCGCCGTCCTGCGGCCAATGTTCGCCGAGAAGATGGCGTCGGTGGAGGTCCAGGTCGGCGGCAAGTCCGTCTCCTACGACGTCCTGCCCACGCTGCAGAACTCGCGGACCTTGGTGCCGCTGCGCGCCATCGCCGAGGCCCTGGGCGCGACGGTGGGCTTCGAAGACGCCACCAAGACCGTGACGCTGACGCGTGGCGCGACGACGGTGCAGCTACAGATCGGTAACCCGAAGGCCAGCGTGAACGGCGCGCCGGTGACCTTGGACGTGCCGGGGATCATCCTGAACGGCCGGACCCTTGTGCCGGTGCGCTTCATCAGCGAAGCCTTCGGGGCTCAGGTGAACTGGGACGACTTCAGCCGGACGGTGCGCATTACGGGAGGGCAGTGAGGGGCGCGCGGTCGCAGCGCCACCGGGAGGTGACCTTGTTCCCATCGAAGGTTACATGAGCTGTCACAAGACGGGCCTTGTCGAGGCAGCCGATTCTCAGGTACACTTGTATCGCAGGTTCGGCAATCAAACCGCCAGCGAGACTCGTGCCCACCCGGGCCAGGAATAGTTGGCTGAAGGCGTCGCATCAGGCGATACAAGCCAGGTTTGGTTGGGGCCTGCTTTGTTTTGACCACTCACCAATGAACCATCACTCCCGGTGATGGCGACATCGGTCAGGTGGAGGGACCGATGGGGTCGTCTGCGATCGTTTCGCTCGTCTCCCCGCCCTCATCCTTGCCGAGTGAAGGCGGGTCCGTCGGACTGCGTCCCATCCGTCCGCTGGCCTAAAGCCTGTCTTCCATCAGCCTGTTGCCCAGAAGTGCCGCCGGAACTGCCACCGCCCAGCACCGCCCCAATCAGACGCGTTCCCTTCTCCAGGCTCTCGGAGTAACGGTCGGCCACCGCTCCGGCAAGATCCTCAACCTTCATGTCTCCGGCGAAGTGGACGTTTAGGTGCACGGTTGGCGCGGTGCCATCCTGCAACTCAACGGTGTATAGAACGCCTTCATCCCGGTATACGAGACGAAAGGTCACCCCAGTGGCCAGCACATGTCCCAAGGGCCGGAGAAGGCGGTCAGGCAAGCCAGCCGCTACCGCGAGCGACTCACCCGCGTCCCCCGTATCCACCTCAAAATCAAAGTTGAACCCGAAGGCAGACATCACGTTCTCGCCGCATGCCCTGAGCACCTGTCCGCACAGGGGGATGAAGTCGCGTGAAACCTCCGAATCCGACGGCCCGCCGGCGATGATGGCCAAGTGGCGCTCCATCAGGAACACCTGCAGACCGGCGCGGGCATAGTTGAACACCCAGACACTGCTTGGATCTTGGCTGATGCCGCCCTTCGGGACCTCGCCCGGTACCAACTCCCGCAAAGGATCGACCTTGACCTTGTTCCTGTCGAAGGTGCCGAATAGGCAGGTTAGGTTCCTGGTTACCAGGTTAAGGTTCACGTTCTCCATATTCCCGCACTCCTCAAGACTGAAGGCTATTTGGTGGCGATCTCGGCGTTGCCTGTCGACCGAACCCTTGGCAGCGCGCTCACCAAATCCTCTATCTTCCAGGGAAAAAGTGATTCTGGTATCGGGGAGATCCGGGCGGGCGGCGTCAATCCACCGTAACCACGGGTGGACCCAAGGGCAAATACTTCGGGGAAGTAATTGAAAGAGGGCTACCGAAGCCCCAGGATAGCTACCACTGCGGCAAGGGCAATGGCCGCGATTCCTATAACGGTCGAAATGGAGGCCCAGCGGACAGCCGCGGTGGCCGATTGGAAATGGACATAGGCTTGGTCCATCCGGCCCGTGACCTCTCTGCGGACATCGTTGACCTCTTTGCGGACATCCTCGACTCGACCGATGACCTCGCTCCGAACGTTCTCGACTTGGCCGATGATCTCATCACGAACACCCTCAACTCGGCCCATGATCTCACTTCGGCTATCGTCGATTCTCCGGCCTAACTCGTCGAGCTTCGCGGCCTGCCCCTCGACGAGGTGCTCGATACGTGCGACCGACGCGGCCTGCCGCGCCTCGCCATCACGGCGGTCCTGGTCCATCTTTTCGAGGAGCGTCTTAAGCCACTCGTCACCCATCGCCGTATCGCCCCCTCCAGGCCTTTCGTGCTCCGCGCCGGAACCGGTGTTTGTCCGACTATCTGCCCCAGCATCTTCACTATAGCTTACCGTTTCCGCACAGATTCCGGTATTCCCTTCCATCCAGGTTTCAAGGCCAACGGGCATCGTTTCGAGCAGTGTCCGGTAATCAGTTGATTCGCCACCGCTTTCGTCCCCGGCGAAAGACGGCAAGTCCGTCGGACTGCGTCCTGTCCCTCCGTGGATGATTCGAAGCTGATTGTCCGTGGGCCGGCCGTCTGCGAGCCAGCTGGCCGTACCCTGACCGCTCGCAAGCCGGCTCTCCTCGAACCTGCTGTCCCCCAGCCCAGTATCCCGAAGTGCCACCGGAAGTCCCACCGCCCAGTTCCTCCCCTGCGCCCCCAAGCGCGTCAGAGTCTGAAGCTTCCCCTCTCCTCTCTCGGTGGAACCCTTCAGACCGCAACCACCAAATCCTTCGCCTTCCAGGAAGAATCTTTTCGGGGGTAGCCGTTCAGACCCGCCGAACCGTGTAGTTACACGGCATGTCTTACCGAACACGCCCCGAGAAAAGCTGAAGGCGTTGGACAGGCGGCTAGAGCTTCCAGTGAAGGGAACCGTGGCAAGGATAAGGGCGAGGACGCAAGCGAAGGCAGGGTTCGGGGTTGGAGGCGGGAGCGGGACTGGAAGCGGGGGTGTACTAGATTTCCGATATCGCTGGCAGGAAAAACCGGAAATTTAGTACACGTGGCCGCGAAGAGGAGAAAAAGAGGCCGATTCGGACGGCCGCCAAGGGTTTCCGACCCCCAAAACCGGCAGCCACGAACTTCTTGTTAACGGAATGGCCGATGTTCTGTTCACTACGGGGCTGACTTGACCTTCCCGGGGGTACCCGGGGTGTGCTTTGTGTGCTGGATACCGGAATTTCCGGTTTTTGAGTCCACAAAAACCTAAAATTTAGTACAATGCTTCTGACTCAAGGGCCATCCTCCGCTTGCCCGTCCCCGCTTGCCGGGCGGTCCGACGCCACTCAGCCCCTCGGCTGCCCGCTTCCGCCTACCCCTTCCCCAAAACCCTGCTATCCGCCCGCCGCCCGCCTGTCCCCCACCCACCCGTTCTCGGCCCGCTAGTCC
>JAJYWN010000011.1 GCA_021791495.1 Bacillota bacterium | reverse complement strand
TTTTGCCAGCGGCAAGTTCTTCAGCACCGCGTTCAGCCTTTTCCGGGTCGCCTGCGTCCTGCCTGTGCGCTCGAACTCGTCCCGCAGGTGCCAGATGAGGCCATTGTAGACTTTGGTGGCGCAGAGCATGGCGTCCAGCAGAATCGCTGTCGCTTCTTGGCTGGCAACGACCTTCCCCTTCAGGGTTAGCATCATCTGCCGGATCACCTCCTGGGCGCTACTGTTCCTCCGCCGCCTCTTTTTGGCGCTCGATATACCGCTGGATCGTTTCGCTGCTGACCTGCCACACGAAGAGCATCCGGGCCGAAGCACCCTTGATGAGCTTCACGGCGGTAGCTACCACCCTGGCTGGCGAACGCTGATGAACAGGTGGATGTGGTCGGGCATCACCTCCAATCCTTTCACCTCGTAGCCATGCTTAGTGCAGATCTCTTGCAGCAGGTCTCTTGCCGCCGTATCAACGGGCGGAGTTAGCACCTTTCGACGGCACCTCGTTGACCATACAATGTGATGCGATGTCTCGTAGACGCAGTTCCCAGTGGATTTCCATCCTTCGTGCTTCATAGTATCAATGATAACACCGAACGTGTGTTCGGAGAAGTAGATTCCACCAAGAAAGGTTCCGAGGGGGTCCGTGTATCCCCTGACTGAAGTCGGGGGGATTACAGCCACCTCGGGCTCCCCCGGTACCTCTAAACTCCGGCCGATTTGTGGTATGATTGGACGTCGGTGGGACTCTAAGGAGGCTCACCGGGATTCAGGAGGATGAAGGACCATGGTCTGGGATGTTCTGTTGTCTTATTTCGCGCTGTTCTTAGCCCGCATCTTCGACGTGACGCTGGGTACTCTGCGGATGATCATGGTGGTACGGGGGAAAAGGGCCTGGGCCGCGGCGGCGGGCTTTTTCGAGGTGCTCATCTACATCTCCGCTCTGGGCTGGGTAATGTCCAGTCTGAACGACCCCTTTAAGATTGTTGCCTATGCGGCGGGCTTCGCCACCGGCACTTTCGTGGGCGGGGTGGTGGAAGAGAAGCTGGCCATTGGCATTCTGACCATGCAGGTCATCCCCGGGTCCCGGCAGGATGCCGAAATCCTGACCAGTGTAGCCCGGGAGCAGGGCTTCGGGGTCACGGTCCTGACCGGAGAAGGCCGGGAGGGCCCTCGCGACGTACTTATGATCTCTCTGGACCGCCGCGCCCAGCGCGCCTTGGTCCGCCTGGTGGACGAAGTGGCCCCCGGGTCGTTCCTGACGGCGCTGGACACCAGATCGGCCAGGGGCGGTGTCTTCGCTTACCGGAAAGGGAAGTAGCGACACAGAGAAAACCCCGGAAGAGTTGCAGCGGAGGCGGGGTGAGACTCCTCACCCCGGTCTCACCTCTGCAAGAGCCCGATCCTTCCCCTCGCAATCACCCCTGCGGGTGATTTTCCCCCCTCCGACTATGCGGTAGAAATAGCTGTATCCACCAAGTTGGGGGGAATGGTTGTTGCCTAGAACTTCCGTTACCGGCTGCGCGCGGCTTGGCGGGCTCTTCCGTCCGGCGCCGCATCTCCCGCTTCCGAGGGCGTTAGGGCTGGTTCTGGCAATCGTTCTACTAACCAGTCTGTTGTGGCCGGCCGCATCCCAGGCGGCTCCGGCCTCTTCCCCGACGGTCAGCGTGAACCGCATCACCAACTCCGGGACCCTGAAATGGGGAATACAGATCAGCCGTGACGGCTCCCGGGTAGCCTGGATCGAAGAAGCGCCCATCCCGGAACAGCCGGGCTATAACTACACCATCGTGAAGGCTGCGGCTACCGATGGTTCGTGGGTTAAAGAGATACTTCGCCAAGGGGTGTCCCGTCCGGCGACCAGCGTCCGGGGGCCGCGCTACCGGGCGGACGACCTCAATTACCAGGTGACCCTGGGCGCGCAGAAGATAAGGTTCTCGGCCGACGGGTCCACCATGGTCCTCCAAATGCTGGAGAACTATTCCGGTGGATACGACGAAGGATTTGGGATCGTCGATGTGGCCAGTGGGAGCATCAGGTTCATTCCCCTGAAAGTACCGAGTGGGATGGGTGTCCCCGCCGGCAACTACACGGTGAACCTGGACCGCATGGGCTGGGACCTGACCGGAGACGGCACGAAACTGGTCTATACTATCGAGGCCACCGGAGAGGGGGATTACTCCGGAGCCGAAGCAGTGGTGGTCTATGACATAGCTTCGGGTCAGGCGTCGAGACTGGCGGGGTATACGGCGAAAGACCCGAACACCAGAGTCGTCTCCGTAGCCGGTCACCCGTACGCCATCGGGAGAAGCATCGTCGACGGCGCCTACGCGGCCTTCGTCGCCTACCGCATTCCCGATGTCGGCAGTGCCTACTACACCGTCCCTCTCGGGGGCGGAACGCCGGCCCTGATGGCCCCCGAGCTTATTGGCTGCAATTATCAGTTGGTGGATAGCGGAAAATACTTCTTTGCTCGCGAAGGCTATAATTCCGCGGCCTTCTTCCCGTCTGCCGGCGGTGAGAAGATCGAGTTTCAGGACCCCGACGGCTGGTTTGACAACGCCTTTTGGGATGACCAGCCGGGTATTCTTCTACATCCTGTATGGGCCACCGGCGTTCAGGAAGTCTCCCTTTCGCGCCGCGATGGGATCACCGTACTCCTGAAGCCCGGCGAAAAGGGCCTTCCCGCCAGCTGGAACTTCGGGGTGCCGTCCATCAACTCCGATTCCGATTACCGCTTCGGCTCCTCCGACGGGCGGAAGCTCCTCCTCTCCCTGGTCAGCCCTGACGGAAAAGCACAAGACCTCTTCTTGGCCACCGTCGCCTACGCGACCACGGGCGGGGCACCGGGATCCGGCTCGACAGGGAGCGCCGGCGGGGCTGCCGGGGGGAGCGCGACCGGCGGGACGACCGGAGGCTCGGAAGGGTCGGTGGACCTGACCTGGAACGCTTCCACCTCCAAGGACGCCGCGGGGCAGTCGGCTTACGGGTACTATGTTTACCGCTCCACGATCCAGGGCGTCTTCGATGACAACTCCCCCCTGACCGATTTCCCGCTGACGGGAACCCAGTACAAGGACACCGGCCTCGAGGCCGGACGGACCTACTACTACAAGGTCGTCCCGACCTACCCCGGCGGCGGCAAGGGTACGCCGGTCTTCCTCTCCGCTACAGCCCAGGGGGAAATGGTCATCTGGCTGAAAATCAACCACCCGATCGCCAAAGTGAAAGGCCAGGAAGTGAGTCTCCCCCTGGCGCCGTTCATCGAGAATGGCCGCACTCTGGTCCCGCTGCGTTTCATTGGGGAGAACCTTGGGGCCGACATTCAGTGGGAGGGCACCGAACGGCGTGTGACCTACACTAAAGGGACGAAAGTAGTGGTCCTATGGGTGGGGCGCAAGGATGCTCTGGTCAACGGACAGTCATCTGTCCTCGATGTGCCCCCGACCATCGTGAATGACCGGACCGTCGTTCCCCTGCGTTTCGTGGCCAACGCTCTGGAGGCGAAGGTGGATTGGGACGGAGTGAACTACGAGATAACGATCCGACCCTGAAACCAGGCTGGAACTAACCGGCCTTAGTCCCGCTTTTGGGCGCACCTTTCGGCACGCTCTTCGGCGCCGCCGCGGGTTCGCTCCGCCGGGTGACCTTCAGAATCAGCTCCCGGCGGTTGCCGGTCTCTGTCTTCTGGTAGATATGCCGCAGGTGTGTCTTCAAAGTGTTGGGCGAGATGGAGAGCCGCGCGACGATGTCATCGTTGCTGGCACCGTCGAGGAGGAGGAGGGCGATCTCCCGCTCACGATAGGTGAGGCCGAAGGACGCCAGGACCGACGTCTCACCGTGCGCGACCGGCGCGACAGCTCGCAGGGGCGAAATCCGGACCGGAGCCAAGGCGACCAGGGGAACGGCAAGAAAGAGGGCCGCGCCGGCAATGAGAGCGCCACTGCTACCAGGGAACATGGATGCCAGGCGCCCGACGGCAAGGGAGCCAGCGTAAATAGTGAAAACGTTCAAGCCTAGGCCGAGGCCGAAGTAGACGGTTGGTTTGGCTCTCGGGGCGATATCTGCCAAGGTCACCCATAGAAAGACATCCATGGGGGCGTAAGCGGCTTGGACGAGGAATTGGGCGGCGTGCAAGCCGAAGGCGGTACTTAGAGAAGCTCCGATGAAGAGCGAGAGGCCCAGAACCACCAGTCCGCCTACCGCAACGTGGCGGCGGTCGACTCTGTCGGCCGCATATCCACTAAGGGCGTCAAAGACGATGTAAGCGAGGAGGCCCAAGGCCGTAGGCAAGGTCGCGATCCCGGATTGGGCCGGATAGACGACCTGGTTCACCAGGCCGGCCCCGAAGAAGAAGAAGATGATGAGGCAGATGAGCTGCCAAAGCGGCAAAGGTGGCGCCGCCTCAGCCTCATGCGCCGCCGGTGGGACAGGAGACAGCCCGGCTGATGGCAGGCCGCCCGGTCGCCGGAGGAGGTACACTGCGCTGGCGGCGGCTAAGATGAGAAAGGCCGCGCTGATTACCAGCATGGCCACGGGAGGCACGTAGCCCAAGGCCAGCCCTACCAAGATTAGGAGCAGGTTGGCGCCGATCTGCGCCACAGCGATGGTCCGGCCTCTCCAAGCATAGGGGGCTGAATCCGCGAAGTATCTGGTCCAGACGATAACTGGGAGCGAGGCAAAGAGGCCCAGAAGGCCCATGGCCGGAGACCACCAGGACGGGGGCAAGGCCGCGAAAGAAAGGGTCAGGACCAGACAGGCCAGGGAACCATAGACGAACCACGGCCACGTTAGCGGTAGCCTGGAACCCAGGAACCCGAACCCGAAGAGACCGGCGGCATGAGTGATCAGGAAGGTGGTCACTATCGAGCCTGGTTCCACGTCCCGGGCTCCGGCCATGGCTCCCATGACCGGGCCGTACATCGGAAAAGAGAGGAGCCAGCCGAAGAAGAGCCCGAGAAGAAGAGCGTAACACCCTCGCGCGGTCGCCTGTTTGTCCACTGCCGCCCCCCTTTTGTGGGGTCACCCTTAGGGGTTACGTGAACGTCATATAGCTGATTCCGGTTGGGTGATAATGCCAAGATTGCTGTCTCATGTTACCATTGCCTATGGGGTCTTGGCAATGAGGTTTGACGGGGCCTGTCCAGGTAATTTTGATGACACGCGGAGGTGCGGCCAATGCCACTGTTAGAGACCATCCAGGAATCATTCCGGTCCACGCCCGCCCCCTTTCAGGTCCAGAAGGACGGCTCTCTGCTTCTGGACACCAAGGTGGCCGAGCGGAAGGCCTTTCTCTCCCGGAAGACCCTGACCTACCGGGCCAGGCTGCGGGTGGACGAGGAGAAGAAGGAGGTCCGTTTCTTCGAGGTGCTGAAGGAGAGTGGGGCGGGCCTCTCCAGTGCCGCCGGGGATGGCTTCGGTCCCGGTTTCGGGGTGAAGACTGAGAGCTACCGGATCAAGGGGAAGGAGCGCACGGGGACGGTGGCCGAGCAATCGGTCCTGTTTGGGAAGGAATACTCTTACACCTTCGATTTCGGAGCCGTCCGCCATACCGTTCAGGGCCTGGCGGAACGAGCCGGCTACCGCTTCGCGGTTAGCTTGATAGAGAGATCCGTATAGAGGTCGGGAGAAGCGTGTGTAGACCTGGGGAGGCGTTCCTGTCCCCGTGACGATGATCCTGTATGAGGACGAAGACGTACTGGCTGTCGACAAGCCGGCGGGTTGGAATACCCATGTCCCGGACCCTTATGCGCCGGCGGGTGTCTACGAATGGTTGAGGGCGCGCGAGCCGAGGTGGGCCGATCTCACTATCATGCACCGTCTGGACAAGGAGACCTCGGGCATCCTCCTCTTCGCCAAGTCGCCGCGCGCCCGCCAGAGCCTGTCGCGCCAGTTCGCGGAGCGAGGGGTGGGGAAGACCTACGAGTTCCTCACCGACCGCCCTGTGCCGGAGAACGATTGGGTCCGCCGGTCCTTGATCGGCAGGAAAGGCGACCGGTATCGGGAGTTCCCCGAGGGAAAGGTGCCGCCACAGCCGAAAGGTGCCCAGGTGGCTGTAACCCGTTTCCAAAAGGTGGGCGAGCGGGTCGACGCTGCTCTGGCGCGCGGTGGCTCACCCGGCGGATCCCGCGTTACGTTGGTCCAGGCCCGTCCTGAAACCGGCCGCACCCACCAGATCCGCGTCCACGCGGCGGCCAGCGGGTGTCCGGTCCTGGGTGACTCCCTCTACGGCGGTGCCGCCGCGCCCCGGCTCTGCCTGCATGCGGCAGGATTGCGTTTCGTCCATCCGGCTACCGGAGAACCCATGGAGATACGAACCGAGACCGACTTCGCGGCTGACCCTGCGGAGGGCTTGCGGCGGGCGGTGGTGGACCGGGAGGATACCGACGCTTACCGCATGCTGAACGGGGCAGCCGACGGCTGGCCGGGATGGTCGGTGGACCGGTTGGGCGCGTACCTGATGTCCCAAGCCGGAGAGCCGCTGTCCGGTGACCGGGTCAAGCACTTGGAAACACTGGCGTCGACCGCCGGAGCCAAAGGGACCTATCACAAGACTCTGACCACGGCGGTGAGGAACGTTTCGCCTTCGGAAGCGTCGCCGGCGCTGGTCCGGGGACAAGCCGCCCCTCCGGAATTCGTGGTCCGCGAGAACGGTGTCCTCTATGCTTTGAGTTTCGAGGAAGGTTATTCGACCGGGCTGTTCCTGGACCAACGCGATAACCGCCGGCGGCTTTCGGTGGACTACGTGGGACCGGGATTCCGCCCTTTCTCCGGCACTCCCATAGGCGCCGAAGTCCTAAACGTCTTCGCTTATACCTGCGGGTTTTCAGTCTGCGCAGCTAAGGCGGGTGCCAAAACCACCAGCCTCGACCTGTCCAGGAAGTACCTCGAATGGGGGAGGCGGAACTTCGTGCTGAACGGGCTGGATCCAAGAGACCACGATTTCATCTACGGCGACGCCTTCGACTGGATGCGTCGGCTGGCCCACAAGGGGCGCCAGTACGATGTGGTCCTCCTGGACCCGCCAACTTTCTCGACGTCGAAACCGGGAGGGGCCTTCCGGGCCGAGAAGGACTACGACGCCCTGGTAGATGCGGCCCTGCCTTTGGTTAAGAAGGGTGGAGTGCTTTTTGCCTCCACCAACGCGGCGCGAATTTCCCCGGAGCGTTTCGCGGTCACCATGGAGACGGCCGCGGCCCGAGCGGGGCGCACCATAGAGCGGAGTTTCTTCGCCAGCCAGTCTCCGGATTTCCCACCGTCGCGACGGGAACCGGCCTACCTGAAGACGTTTTGGCTACGGGTCGGCTAACTCTGATCTTGTCCCTGTCTCTAGCGTGTCCTAGCTCTTCTCGGCCCAGGCCAGCAACCGCTTCTCAAGCTCCGGACCGAACTCCGAAAGGTTACCGTAATCCCCGGCCTTCTTCGCCCGCGCATAGTCAGCAAGGGCTCGGTGGACTTCGGGCAATACCTCGAGGCCGAACTCGCTCACCTGAGCTTCGAGGGCGCGCCGGCCGGCCGCCTCTCCGCCGTGGTCGGACTGAAAAAGGGTCTGAACTGCCCGAACAATGATCTCTTCGAGCCGGAGCGGCCATTCGGGATACATGTTGGGGAAGTATCCTCTCAGTGGCAACTTGGCATTGATGGCCGAAGTCACGTGGGCAAGGTCTGGGTTCCGCCCGAAGAACTCCCGGATGAGGCTGTGCGAAAACTCGTGGACCATCATGGTCTGGGTACTGGCATCGAAGGACAACGCATAGTCGAACGGTTCTTCCACCCAGGTCTTTGAGGTCTTTGAGGCAACCACTTCGCCGCGTCCCCTAACCAGCCCTTGCCAGAGCCCCGCCTCGCTCCCAGGCCGCGAAACACAGTTTGGACCGATAATGGCGTATCCTTCAGAGCTGTTCCGCGGGCCAAAGCCCATGCTGGGGGGACTGGTAGCCAGGGGGACCACCACCAGCCGGAAATTGACGGGACCGAAGAAGCTCTTCAGCCAGGTTGCGAGACCACAGGAATCCACGGCCCGGACGGCGCCGGCGCGCACGCTATCCCAGGCGGCGGACGTGGCGGACCACAAGGCCGGGAGACGGCCGGCCGAGTAGAAATCGCCCATGGACTCGGACAACTCGTTAAGCAGGTACGTAGAAGAGCATCCGCTATCCTTGGCGACCCGTTCGAGGTGAGTCATTATGTCTGGTTCCAGGACGGCCTCATCCGGCGGGGCGAAGTCAGGCGCCGCGCCCAGTTGGACACCCAAGGAGTAGAAGAAAGAAATGAAGACTCTCTCCGCCAGCCGGCGGAAGATACGCAGAGACGAGTGTCCGCTATGGGGCGCAAGCCACTCGAGGGTGCGGATTCGGATCGGGTGGGGAGCGAAGTGCGTCTGATGGGAACCCTGGGCAGTGAATAGGAGCATGGCCGAAAGGAGCCGGAGCCGGTCGTCCAGGCGGACCTCAACCATGGCACGGATCCCTCCTCATTGAGATCCCCCGGGTCGCCGGGTCGACCGCGGCGGCGACCGGTGCGGCCTCTTCGGAGGTGCGGGGGAACCACGTCTTGTCCTCCAGCATCGCCTGGCGAAAACCGAGGATGAGGATGAGGACGATGATGCCGGCGCAGACCAGACTGGTAGTGCGGTGACGGCGTACCACGGCCATCTTCTCCTCCCAGGAGAAGAAGTCTTCTTTCGCATAGGCGGAGCGCATCCATAACCGGGCCATCATCGTGGTGGGGCGCCGGAAGCCCTGCAGGGACGGCTTGGAGGGGTGGAGGGGGTCCTGAATGAGGAAAGGTTTGACCGCGCGGTCGAAGACGAACTCGGCCCAGCACCAAAAGAGGATGACGGCCACGAATCCAGCTATTAGTAGACTATCGACCACCACGGGCGGCACCGCCCCGCCCCCATTTCTGAGGAAACCGTGGGAAACGTACGGTACGACTGCGCTAGGATTTCGCTGGCGGCCGGGGCAACACCTGCGACCAGCGGAGCTATGCACTAAGCCACAGGCTACCAGGCCCTAGCGGATGCGCCCCACATCCACGGGAATGACGATGTTCCGACCTCCAGGAAGCGTTGCCACCACGGCGAAGCCCATATCCGGGTTCAAGTCGTCCACCGCGAAGGTGAAAGCCCGATGCCACTTCACCCTGGGTGGCGCCGGGGCGTAGGAGGATGGGGCGATCTCCACGGCTCCTTCGGCCAGGGGGCTTAGGGTGATATCCCCCTGCTGCAGGACCACGGTGATGCCCTTTAGCGCAATCTCGGAATCCTCAAGGATGTCCAGGAAGACGCTGAGTCGATAGGCTCCGGCTCGCCTGGCGGTCTCGATGTCCGCGGCCCTGAGGGGATTGTCCTTTGCTTCGGCCGCGTACGAATCCAGAGCTAGAGACAGATAAGGCGTCACCACCGTGGCGGAGGCGTAGCCGTCTCCGAACACCCAAGGCTCCAGCATGTCGAAGCCGTCACGGTATTTGTAACCAAAGCGCCCGTAATGAGCGGCCCCATCGGCCTCGGTCTCGCTGGGTTCCAGCCATATGCCCGTGCCGTAGCCTTCATCTTCTCGGATGCTGCCGGAGAGGCCGCTGTCGGGTGGACGCTGGCGTAAGGTCACCTTCAGGGTCTTCGTAGTGGGTGAAGGAAGCGGGGAGAGAGCAAGCCCATGCGGCGCCGGAGACGGACTCGGAGACTCCGCCACCGGGCGCACCGTCAGCGTGACGGACTCGCCGGGGCGGTGGAGCTTCAGGGCCTCGGTCAACTCGAACATACTGGAAACACTCTTCCCGCCGACCTGGAGGATGGCATCGCCAGGCTTCAGGCCCGCTTTCTCGGCGGCGGAGGCCACCACCACCGAAGCGACGCCCAGCCCTTCCTCGGAAGAGAGTCCCACCGAGGTCTCCCAAGACTCCTCCACCGAAACCCCGAGGAAGGAGCGGACTACATACCCCTGGGCTTCGAACTGGGCGGCCGCTTCCTCCAGGGTAGAGCTGGGGATAAGGAAGCCGGACCCCTCGACACTGAGGCCAACCAGCTTCCAGGAGGCGATGCCCACCACTTTCCCGTCCAGGTCGAAGGCGGGTCCGCCGCTATTGCCCGGGTTGATGGGAGCGTCGGTCTGGATGTAGGGTGTAAAGCCCGAGGTGGCGATGCCGACGCCGCTCACCACGCCCGAGGAGACGCTGTTGAAATGCTGTAAGCCATCGGGGCTGCCCATCACGCCGATGGTTTCACCGACCGCGCCGGCGTCGATTCTCCGGAGCGGCGGTACAGGTAAGTCTTTAGCGTCTATCTTCAGGAGTGCGAGATCGTAGAGCTTATCTGAGTGGAGCACGCGGGCGTCGAAGACGCGGCGGTCATTCAGCATCACCTTGATGGTGGCGGCTCCCTCAATCACGTGGTAGTTGGTCCAGATCTCTCCATCCGCCCTGGCCACGAATCCGGACCCGCTGACGGTGAGGAGAGAAGGATAACCATCCTGGTCGATAACCGGGCGCCTGGCGACAATGCCTACCACCGAAGGCCGGATGCTGTCGGCTGCGGTCTTGACCGAGCGGTCCGCGCGGTCAACCCGGCTACTCAGGATGAACAGCTGCTCCTCCAAATAGCGGATCCTCATCTCCAGGGAATCCAGGAGCGACTGGACGGCGGGAGACAGACCGCCCGGAGCCACGCCAGGTGCGGTGGTCTCGGGGGCGGGACCTGCGTCTGGGCCGCTGGTCTCGCCGGCGGCCCAGACCAGTGAAGTGGTGATGGACAGGTAGACTAGGGTTGCCAGCAAAATGCGGGCCAAGATACGGCCAAAAGCCAGGGTGGAGCCGCGAAGAGACCGGAAAGACGCGAGACGGGCCCGGATCGGAGGCATGGTGTCACCCCTTCAAGCTGACGTCCCCGTAGGCGGCGAGCGGCGCGGGCGCTAGCCCCCAGCCTTCCCCAGGAAAAAGCTGAGCATCAGGACGGCAAAAACGAAAACCGTAATGCCGACGTAGAGCCGGTCGCCCTCCAAGGCGAAAGCGATGATGGACGAGCCGACGCGGAAGACCGGGGTGGCGATGAGCAGGGCCAGCCCTAGAGCGATGACGGCGAAGGGCTTCAGGGCGGCCAGTCCGGCGATAACGTCGCTGAGGCCGGTGGGAAAGACCCCTTCCGGGTATCCGCTCCGGCCGGTCGCCAGGAGAAGACCAAACCCGACGATAATGACCGCCGCGCTGATCAGGACGCCCCAGCGCAGGCTCTTACTGATGAAGATCTCCATGTTGAAAATCCGGGTGCTATCGGCCTCACCCGAAGGTGGGGGAGAGCCTTCCGGGGGCGGCAGCACCGTGGCGGCGGGGCCGGCCAAGGGGTGGGTCCAGTTCGCTGTCTTGTTGTTTTCCTTTTCCTCCAATGGTGCCACCTCCTATCCGCGGTAGGCCTTGACGGCCATCTCTATCGCTGTGTAAATGAGGATGGGTACGAAAGTGAGGCGTAGAGTAACGTTCTTCATCCGCGTCATGACCCGTGTGCCCAGAGTGGCTCCCACTAGCACCCCGAGAGCCACCGGAGCGGCAATGGCCGGATTCACGTCCCCGCGGGCAAAGTAGACGCCGGCACTGGCGGCGGCAGTGACGCCGATCATGAAGTTGCTGGTGGCGGTGGAGACCTTCATCGGCAGTTTCATGAAGACGTCCATGCCCAAGACTTTGAAGAGACCGCTGCCGATTCCCAGAAGCCCGGAGAAAATGCCGGCGATGAACATGACCGCCAAGCCGGGGACAACGCCGGTGGTGTTGTAGTGCACCAAGCGTTTCAGGGCTTGATCATAATATTCGCCATGAAGTTTCAACTTGTTCGCGAGAGGGGTACGCTCTACGCCTTCGGGAAGCTCCACCTTGCGACGGCGCAGCATCATCAGGGCCGAGTATACCATCATCGCCGCGAAAATGGCCTCAAGGACGCGGTTCGAGAACATTCCCGCCAGGAAAGCGCCGGTCAAGGCACCGGTAGTGGTAGCCATTTCGAGGAACATCCCCACGCGGATGTTGGTGATCTTATCCCGGACGTAGGCGGCGGCCGCGCCACTGGAGGTGGCGATCACCGTGATGATGCTGGCGCCGATGGCAAAACGCATGTCCACACCGTACACGAGGGTGAGGGCCGGGACGATGATGATTCCGCCACCCAGGCCGAGGAGCGAACCGACGAACCCCGCCAGCACCGAAAAGCCAAGTTGCTCAAGTGATATGAGTAGATAATGGTCCGTAGCGCATCGCCTCTCGCCAAGTATACCTCCGGCGGTCTAAACAGGCAAACCATTGACTGGAAGGAAGATGCTGGTGGAGAGAGGGATGGCAACGAGAAGGAGAATGGGGTATCCTCAAGGGCGGATGACGGAAAAAGGAGAGTATCCATGGAGACGGCGCACACTTCGGCCGGACCGGCACCCGTTTTCGGCCCCACCTTCGAGGAAATGCTGCACCCCGAGCGGATGCCCGCGGAGGTCCGGCACCGGGCTCTGCTGCTTAGGGACACGGCTCCGCTCGACCCGGTGAACCTTTTCAATATCACCTGGAAAGACGCGTCGGGGAGGGTTCGCTATTTCGTACTGGAGAAAGCCCTCACGGGGGTAGACGCCAACATCCTCGTCCTGTACGGCCGGGAGTTTCCCACCGGCAGCCATAAGGTGGGCGCCACCTACGCGGTGGCCATGGAGAAGCAACTGGCCGGCGAGATCAGGCCGGGTGAACACACCCTGGTCTGGCCGTCGACCGGGAACTACGGCATTGGCGGAGCTTGGTTGGGTCCGCGCCTGGGGTACGCCTCCGTGGTAGTCATGCCGGAAGACATGAGCCGCGAAAGGTTTGAGGGCATCGCCTCCTACGGGGCGCGGGTGATGCGTACGCCCGGTTCCGAAAGTAACGTCAAAGAAATCTACGACGCCTGCCGGGAGCTGGCCAAGGACGCGCGTATCCGGGTGCTCAACCAGTTCCAAGAGATGGCCAACTACCGCTTCCACCACCATGTCACCGGCGGCAGTGCGGTGGAGGCGGCCGTGGACTTGAACCGCCAGGGGCTGGGCGATGGCCAGATCGCCGCCTTCGTCTCCGCCATGGGTTCGGCGGGGACCATCGCCGCCGGCGACCGCTGTAAGCAGGTGTTCCGCGACTGTCGTATCGTGGGCCTGGAGCCGGTCCAGTGCCCGACCTTGTTCGAGAACGGGTATGGGAGCCACGCCATCCAAGGGATCGGTGACAAACACGTCAGTTGGATTCACAACGTGATGAACATGGACGCGGTGATGGCCGTGGATGACCTGGAGTGCAAGAAGGGGCTGCAACTTCTGAGCGCTCCGGCCGGCCGCGAATACCTGGCGGGAGAAGCTGGAGTGAGCCCCGGACTCGTGGAGAAGCTGGGGCAGCTGGTCGGCATCTCGGGCGTGGCGAACATCCTGGGGGCCGTCAAGACGGCCAAGTTCTACGGCCTCGGCCCCCGGGATAACGTGATCACCGTGGCCACGGACGCGTTGGACCGCTACCAATCGGTCATGGGCGACATGGAACTCGAGTACGGGTCCGTGGACCGCGGCCGTGCGGCCGTCTACCTTGAAAGCATCTTCCACGGTGTGAAAACGGACTGGGTCCAGGAAGGGACCGAGCACCAAAGGCGTCGCTGGCTGAATCTGAAATACTACACGTGGGTGGAGCAGCACGGCAAGACGGTGCGGGAGCTGGACGCACAGCGCAGCCAGGAGTGGTGGGTAGCCGAGCAGGACGAAGTCATGGAGTTCGACCGGAGGCTGAAGCAGGCCCGCGGATTCTGAGCGTGGAAGTAACCGAGTCATGCCGGAGAGTGGCAAGGTAGTCCTACGATGGCTGGGTGCGGCCGGCTTGGAACTCCGGGCCGGATGGACCACGGTGGTCGTCGACCCCTTTTTCAGCCGTTTCCCCTTCTGGCGCCTGTGGCTGGGGCGGGTGAGCCCCATTACCGGCCTGGCTTCTCGGCACGTGCCCCGGTGCAGCCACATCCTGGTCACCCATGCGCACTGGGACCATCTGCTGGACGCACCGGACCTGGCCAAGGCGACCGGGGCGATGGTCCTCGGGTCTGCCAACACTTGCCGTCTGGCGCAGGCTGCCGGGGTGGACTCGCGAACGATCAGAGAAGTGCATCCTGGAGACAGCGTCGATCTGGGAGCCTTCCGCGTGGAGGTCTTCGAAACCACCCACGGCACCGTTTTGGGCCGCCCCTACAACGCTGGTCCATTGCCACCCGGTCTCCGTTTCCCAGCGCGAGCCGGGGATTACCGGATGGATGTTTGTTTGGGGTTTCGGTTCTTCGTCGGTGGGAAGCCGCTCCTATCGCTGGCGGGCGAGAAGCCGGAGGAAGTGCGGCCGGCTCCCATCGTGGCAGTGGCGGTCCATAAGCGGCCAGGTTACTACCGCCGTTTGCTCGAAACCTCCGGCGCGCGGGTCGTTATCCCCATCCATTGGGACGACCTGTTCCGCTCATTGGGCCCGGCTGGGCAACAGCCTCGCCCCATGCTACACCCACCGGCCCTCGCC
This sequence comes from Bacillota bacterium, assembly GCA_021791495.1. GTDB lineage: Bacteria > Bacillota > Sulfobacillia > JAJYWN01 > JAJYWN01 > JAJYWN01. The sequence continues at coordinate 51,421 of JAJYWN010000011.1, read as the reverse complement.
TGGCCGCCCCTACGCAGGATGGACGTAGGGGTTTTTCGGCGGCTGTTGAGCGACATCCGCCCTGAAGTCCAGGTCATCACGCCGCAAGTCTTCGAAGAATGCGATCTGAGCCATTGGTCGGGCCTGTACCACGAACGTACCTATGACGGCGCCCCGGTCAGCGGGGGTCCACCTTACGGCTGCGCCGTCGTGGTCTTTCGGAGGTCAAGGGGGCGCTTTGAGTACCTTGCCCTCCACCGGAGCCACGAGGGTCCCGGCTACGACAGCAATTGGGCCTGGGGACCGGCGGCCGGCGCGCGCCTCCCGGATGAGACAGTGGACCACTGTGCCGCGCGGGAGTTGAAGGAGGAGACGGGCCTTAGCGCTGACACCTGCGTCCAGGCGTCAGGTGACAACCGGGACTGGCCTGTTTACTGGCTTGAGGCGGAAAAGGATGCCACCGTGAGGTTGTCACGTGAGCACGACCGATATGCCTGGCTACCTCTGGCGGAGGCGGTGGCCTTGAGTCTCCCCGCCCTGGTGGCCCAGGAGTATATGAGTGTCGCCAAGGAGATCGGTGACCCCGCTATCAAGGAGATGGTCACGTGATTGATTATAACAGGCTGTCGCAGGAATACGCCCGGCACCGCCGGGTCCATCCTGGGGTCCTTCGCAATCTCCTGGAGAGGGGTGAGGTGGGTGAGACCTCGGACGTCCTTGAGGTCGGGTGCGGAACGGCCAACTACCTCGCAGCCATAGTTTCAGCCACGGGATGCCGGGCCTGGGGCATCGACCCGTCTGAGGAGATGCTGGCCCGCGCCGGGGAGAAAGCGGTCCCGGCCACCTTCCGTCGGGGGTGGGCTGAAGGACTGGACTTCCCCGACGCTGCCTTCGACCTGGTCTATTCGGTGGACGTCATTCACCACGTCCAAGGGCGGGCGCAGTACTTCGCGGAAGCCTTCCGTGTCCTGAGACCGGGAGGCAGGGTCTGCACCGTAACCGACTCGGAGGAAGTCATCCGCGCTCGGGTGCCCCTTTCCCGGTACTTCCCGGAAACGGTCGAGGCCGAGTTGCGGCGCTACCCGAAGAGCGCCGAGGTGCTAAAATGGATGAGGGACGTCGGGTTCCGGGACGCTGGAGAAGGGTTAGAGGAGTTTCCCTATGGCCTCGAGAGCAGCCAGGCCTACCGTGAGAAGGCCTTTTCCAGCCTACACCTCATATCTGAGGAAGCCTGGCGCCGTGGCGTCGATCTGCTGGAAAGAGACCTGCGCTCCGGGCCGGTGGCCTGTGTATCGCGATATTCCGTTTTTTGGGGAAGGAAGTAGACGGCCGATATCCGAGAGGAAGACGGCACCACATACGAGTTGTCCTAGGAGGATGGGAAAAGATGACACCCCAAGAGCTGCTGCAACAGTTCCAGAAGAGAAGGAGCGTCCGTACCTTCACTGGTGAACCCCTCACCGACGAAGAGCTGCACTTTATCGAAGAGGCGGGCCGTTGGGCGGCCTCGTCCAGTAACCGGCAGGCACGCCGGTTTATCTTGATCCATGGTCGCGAGGAAGTGGCCCGTTTCGCCCAGGCGGCGAAAATGAACCCCTTCGCGGCGAAAGCCGGTCTACTGATCCTGGGGTGGTCCACTAACGTGGAAAGCCGGGGGGCCACCGCCGACGTCTTCATCTCGATGACCCAAATGGAGACCATGGCCTGGGCCCTGGGGCTCGGCACGTGCTGGTTGGGTACCTTCGCCAGGGATGAAGTCCCGGGCATGATCGGCGGGGCCGCGCCGGGCTGGCCGGTGATGATGATGGCCGTCGGTCGCTATGAGGGAGAAGGGCAATGCAAGGCCAAAATGCCCGCCGACGAGATGTTTTTCCGGGGGCGTTTCTAAGAGCGAGAGGGCGGCATCCCTTCTCGGACCTCCGTCGTCGACGAGGGCGCCCCGCCCCGCGCGAACTTGGGGTTGTTCCCAGCGATGACGACCGTAACCTCGCCGCGGATCTTGGCTTCGCGAAATTTCGAGGCCAGGTCCGACAAGTAGCCGCCGTGGACTTCCTCGAACATCTTGGTCATTTCTACACAAACCGCCGCCTGGCGGTCCCCCAGGGCCGCCAGGGCGTCGTCGAGCATCTTGCCTACGCGAAGTGGTGATTCGAAGACCACCAGCGTATGGGGTAGATCACGTTCGGCTTCGAAGAAGCGGCGCCGCGGCCCCGGCTTGGTGGGAGGGAACCCCTTGAAGGTGTAACTTGAAGTGGGGAGCCCCGAGGCCACCAGCGACGTCTCCACCGCGCCCGCCCCCGGGATCACTTCGACGCGCAACCCGCGCCGGCGCGCCTCGCTCACCACCCGATAGCCCGGGTCGCTGATGGCGGGGTACCCTCCGTCAGTCACGAGGGCCACGTTCATCCCGCGGTCCAAGTAATCCAGGATGGTGTCGCCGGCCTTGGCCTCGTTGTGCTCGTGGTAAGACATGAGTACGCGCGGCGCGGAGATCGAGTAGTGCTCTAGGAGGATGCGCGTGCGCCGCGTGTCCTCGCACGCCAGCACGTCGGCTTCCTTAAGAATGCGCGCCGCGCGGAAGCTCAGGTCTTCCAGATTTCCGATGGGCGTGGCTACCAGGTACAGCATACTGCCACCATTCTACCGCAGTCCGCGTCGCCTCCACAACGCGTTGTCCATGAAAGGTGGGGCAACCTAAGGACCGCGAGCAACCGACGATGGTTCGACGATCGTCTGCAAAGGAAAAGCCCCGCAAGGAGGGTTTGTCATGAACGACAAGCAGGATAAAGGCGGCCGGCGGCAGGATTCTGGGCATTCCGAGTATTCCGAGCATCTGACGGGCGGAGCCGGCGGAGACACCCGGTGGCAGGGGCTGACGCGATCGGGTGCCGAGGATGCAACCTCCATCAGCCCCGCGGCAATCAACGCGATGTCTCCAGGCCGTTTCGACCTGGAGATGCTAAACCTCGCCGCAAAGGCCCAGTTTGAAGCCGGCTCCAGGGCTGAGGAGGAAGGGTCGTCCAAAGACCGGGCTTCTCGCCCAGAGCAGGAAAAAAGCGAGAAAAGCCAAGACTAATATGATGGTGCACACGACCATCTAGCCTCATAGGCGAGGCGTAGCTGTTGACAAACGACGCTGGACTGACCTATATAAGAAACTGTGCAAGAAATCTGCTGCAAAGGGGGTCAGCCGCAGTGCCGACTTACGAATATAGCTGCCCGAAATGCGGGGTCTTCGAACTTGTCCAAAGCATTAAGGCGGAACCCCTGGCCACTTGCCCGGCCTGTGGGAGCCCGGTGAAAAAGCTGGTTGGCCGGAACGTGATGGTACTATATAAGTGCGACGGGTTCCACAACACCGACTACCGCTCGTCTGAATACAAGACCAAGGCTAAGCAGGAGCAGGCGGGGTCCGTTTCCTCAACGTCCTCATCAACGCCCGCCAAAGCTTCGGAAAAGAAGGCAGGGGACTAAGGCGCGGCGTATTCTCTAACCGGGTCCGACTGGAAACCTCATCTATAAAGGGAGGCGGTCCCGGTGTCGTTGGAAAAGCGTCTTACCATCATCCTGTGGGCTGTGGTGGCGGTCCTGGCGGTCGCGGTGTTCGCCTTGATCCCGGCTCCATGGGGCAGCCGGTCGGTGGTCATCCTTGTTCTGGTGGGCGGCGCCTTCCAGGCCGCTGTCTTGATCTACGCCAGCCGTCGCTTCGCCGCCACCTTGAAAGAGGTGGCCTCCCGGTTAGGGCTGACCTATGTAGGGACGGCGGCGGATGACAAGACGGGGAAGGTCACTGCCCAGCTGCGTTACACGAAGGACCGCGATGTCTTCAAGTGGAAGGTAGACGGCCGCTACCCGTATGCCGCGGGCGAGTACGGCGGCTCCTTCGTTATGGTGCGGGTGCCGTTGGCGGTGGACTTTGACACCGCGGCCCCCGATGCCACACGCATCTCGGCCTACCGCGACTCGAAGCTGCAAGGTTTCACCATTCAAGACCGCAGCGTGGTGAAAACCGAGCCCAAAGGGCATCGCATCGCTACGGGCAACGCTGCCTTCGATGGCCGGTTCTGGGTGCTCGGCCGGGTCGACGATGAAATCAAGTCCGTTCTCTCGCCCGAGATCCAGAACAGGATCTTAGAGGCGGGGTCCACCGGCTTCCGCGGAATTGAAGTCACCAAGTACGGAGTTTTCCTCCATGAGAACGGCAAGGTTTCCGATCCCGCCCTGGTGGCTTCCCGCGTGGAATTGGTAGCGAAAATCGCCTCAACCATCCCTTCGCAAGCTGCCGCGTCCTGAGGCTCGCCTCCAGGAAACCGATGGGGTGTCCGTGGCCTAAACCGTCCGAACCGGGGAAAACTCAGGTTTGAAAGAAACGACGCGGGCGGGGGGCTTGGGCATGGTGGCTCGGAAACGGCGCAAACCGTTGGTCGTAGGGGCTGATGACTATCTGGCCGACCTGCGGCGGCAGGTCTCCAACGAATTTCAGCACAGTGGACGGAAAGCCCACCAGATAGGTTCCACGCAGCGGGGTCCCGGAGTCCAGAAGATGCTTGAGGTCGCCGAAAGAGTGGTGGCCAGGCGAGGCGACGCGTCCTGGCGATAGGGAGATAGGCCTACTCTTCAAGAGTGGCTCACGGGGTGGAGCGCCGCGTGGCGCTCCATTTCTTTTCCTATGGTATAATGAGGGGAGCTTGCCGGAGACAGCCTGGCAGGGACCGGCGCCGCGGGCGCCGAGACGCCGCCGACCTAGGAGTGGATTTCTTGCAGGGGTTCGACCTATCTCATCTGGTTTTGCTCTTGCCCGGTTTGGTCCTGGCTTTTTCGGTCCACGAATATGCGCACGCGCGCGCCGCCGTGTCCCTGGGCGATTCCACTCCGCGCCTGCAGGGACGGTTGACGCTGGACCCCATGGCTCATCTGGACCTCATCGGCACGCTTTTGCTCCTTTTCTACGGTTTCGGGTGGGCCAAGCCCGTGCAGATCGACCCCCGGAACTTGCGCCACCCACGCCGTGACATGACCTTCATCGCCGCCGCCGGCCCGCTGGCGAACGTCATTGCCGCCTTTTTCCTTGGCGTTCTCTTGGTTTCCGGTTTTCTGCGGATACCCTTCGTGGCGAACGTGCATTACGTCGGCGACATCATCCGGTACGCGCTCTCCATCAACATCACGCTCGCGGCCTTTAACCTGATCCCGGTACCACCCCTGGACGGCGCCAACGTGCTCATCGGCCTTCTACCGGAAAACCAGGCGCGGGCGGTGGAGAACCTGGCCCCTTACGGTCCGTTGGTCCTGTTCGTGCTGGTCTTTTCCGGAGCCGTGCGCTACGTGCTCGGCCCCTTCATCTCGGCCGTCACCGGTGTAGTCCTCGTGGGCGTTGAGGGCGTGGCGCGCCTGTTCGGTCTGCCATTTTGACTGGGAGGTAAGCTAAGGCTATGGCCCGCCAACGGATCATGAGCGGCATGCGCCCCACGGGGCGGTTGCATCTCGGCAATTATCTTGGAGCCCTGGAGAATTGGGTCCGGCTGCAGGACACTTACGACTGCTTTTTCGCCATCGTCGACTGGCACGCCCTGACCACCGGGTACGAGGACACGAAAGACCTCACGGCGAACGTGCGCGGGCTTTTGGTGGACTGGCTGTCGGCCGGGCTGGACCCGGAGCGGTGCACGATGTACCTTCAATCGGACGTGAAGGAGATTGCCGAGCTGCACCTGCTCCTGTCCATGATCACGCCCATCGCCTGGCTGGAGAGGGTACCAACCTATAAGGAGCAACTCCAGCAGCTCGAAGGCCGGGAAATTCACACCTACGGTTTTCTCGGTTACCCCATGCTCCAGGCGGCCGACATCCTCATCTTCAAGGCCGGTTACGTCCCCGTGGGCGAGGACCAACTGCCGCACCTGGAACTCACCCGCGAAGTGGCGCGCCGCTTCAATTCCATCTACGGGCCCGTGCTGCCCGAACCGCAGGCCCTGCTCACGGAAGTCAAGCTACTCCCCGGGGTTGACGGCCGGAAGATGAGCAAGAGTTATGGCAACGACATCCCCATGTCGGCCGACGAGGCCGTGGTCCGGCAGAAAGTCCAGATGATGATCACCGACCCCGCACGCATCCGGAAAGCCGACCCGGGCCACCCCGATGTCTGCACGGTCCACGCCTTCCATAAGATCTTCTCCTCGGAACGGGTGCAGGAGATTGCGGAGGGCTGTGTGAAAGGTGCTTTCGGCTGCGTGCAATGCAAGCGCGACTTGGCCGACCGGCTGGCGGGACGTATCGGCCCCCTGGCCGAGAGGCGCCGTTATTACGAAAGCCGGCCGGAAGTCCTGGATGACATTCTGGCCGCCGGCCGCGACAAGGCCCGGAAATGGGCGGCCGAGACGGTAGAGGAAGTCCGCCGGGCCATGCGCATACAGCAGTAACGGGCGGGGGAGTCCCTTTGGCTTATCAGGTCAAGCTGGAGATATTCGAGGGGCCCCTGGACCTTCTGCTGCATCTTTGTGAGAAGGACCAGATCAACATCTACGATATCCCCATCGCCCGGGTGACCGGCCAATATCTGGACTACCTGTCCGAGATGCAGGTGCTGGACCTGGAAGTCGCCAGTGAGTTCCTGGTCATGGCGGCCACCCTGCTGGAGATCAAGGCGCGGATGCTCCTGCCGCGCAAACAGGCCGCCACCTCCGTCGAGGGGGAGGAGGAGCTGGATCCCCGGGAAGAACTGGTGAGGCACCTGGCCGAGTACAGCCGTTTCAAGGAAGTGGCCGCCGACATGCGCGAAATGGCCAGTTCCTGGTCGGGTCTGTACCCGCATCCGGCCGACGCCCCGCCCGAGGCCGGGGAGGCCTTGCTTTCACCGAAGGTCAGCCTCTTCGAACTGGCGCTGGCCTTTCAGAAGATGCTGGTGGCGACGGCGCCCCAGGAGCCGGCCGAGATATCGCGGGAGCAGGTTTCCGTGCGTCGGAAAATGCAGGACATCGTCCGCCGTCTGGCAACGCGGAAGGCGGGCTGCAGCTTTACCGACCTGGTGGGGTCGCGGCGTTCTCGCCTCATGGTGGTAGTCACTTTCCTGGCTCTTCTGGAACTGGTCCGGCAGCGGCGTATCATGGTGCAGCAGCCTTTCGCTTTCGCCGAAATGGTGATCTTCTACCGCCGCGCCGAAGCGACCGCGACCACGGAGCCGGCGTCACCGGCGGACGCCGCGAAGGGACCGAACGCCCGTGCGTCCGGTGCACCGGCCGCTACCTTACGGGAGGATGGACATGACCAGCCCCATTGACATCACCGATGTTGCCTGGGGAGGAAAGCTAGCTCTGATCGAGGCGCTCCTTTTCGCCTCGCCCGACCCCGTGGCGCCGGACCGCCTGTCCGAGGCCAGCCGTCTTCCGGAGACCGAAGTGCGGCTACTCTTAGGCCGTCTCCAGGAAGTGTTGAAGTCCTCCACCCGTGGTCTGGTCCTGCAGGAGGTGGCCGGGGGATACCGGCTCTATACCAAACCGGAATTCGCCGACGCCGTGGCCCGACTCATGGGGCCGCGCAACCTGGGGCTGACCCAGGCGGCACTGGAGACCTTGGCGGTAGTGGCTTACCGGCAGCCCGTCACCAGGGTGGAGATCGACGCGATCCGTGGCGTGCGGTCGGAGAGCACCGTGGCCACCCTTGTCGAACGCCGCCTCATCCGGGAGGTGGGACGCAAGGAAGCCGTGGGGCGGCCCATCCTGTATGGGACCACCCCCCAATTCCTAGAGCATTTCGGGCTGCGCGACCTGGCGGAACTACCTTCGCTGAAAGACGTGGAACAGACTCCGGGGCCACTCTTCGTGACTCCACCCGAGGGGACGGGGACACCCGACACCCGTCCCGAATAGGCGGCGGCGCCCCGCATAGCCGCACTCGCCCCCCGGCATCCTACGCCAGGGGGACTTCTGGCCGATGTCCTGGATTTTCTTCTTCTGGGCGGCCGTGCTGGCCGCGGCGCTGCTTCTTCTAACGCGGGCCTTCGTCGAGGTGGAAGGCCGCTACCGTCACGCGGGCGAAGTAGATGCGCTACAGGTCTGGTTCAGGGCCCCCCGGCGCATCTGGGAGGTCACCTACCAAGTCCCCCTGAAACGGCGTTCGCTGCTCTCCGACGGCATACGGTTCGTCCGCGTCCTCCTGGAGCGCGGTCACACCCCCGCCACACCGACGGCCCCGGAGAGCCCGGTGACCCGCTTGGTGCGGTATCGGGACGCCGCTTTAGTCTACGCCGGCATAGTCGATTACCTGTCACACCGGGCCTATTTCCCCTTGCTGGAAACCAGGGTGCGATTCGGGGTGGACGACGCCGCCGTAACCGGCATTGCGGGGGGCGCCGCCTGGATGGCCGTGGGGGGGGCCATGGCCTACCTCCGCCACCGGCTCCGCCTGGCACCCGGACAGCCCCATTTCGAGGTCCATCCGGTCTTTGCCGTCGCCGCCTTCGAGGTCACCATCCACTGCATATTCAAAATCCGAATCGGTCATATTATGGTTGCGATTGCTAAGGCCGGTGTAGCTGCGACGAAGATGCAAAAAGCGCCTCGCCGGAGTTAGTACTGGAGAGGAGCGTGGAGCCTTGGAAGACAGCCCGATTCAAGGCCTGATGAAAACGGCCATGGAAAACATCAAGGAAATGGTGGACGTCAACACCATCGTCGGCGACCCCGTGGAAACCCAGGACGGTACGGTCATCATCCCCGTCTCCCGCGTGGCTTTCGGCTTTGCCGCGGGGGGCGCCCAGTACGATGCGACGGCCGAAGGCCAAGGCAACGGCGGCGGGCGCGGCAACGGTGCCGGCGGCGGCAATAGCGGTGGGAACGGGACGAATGGCGGGAGCGGCGCCGGGGGCAAGGCCGGCGGAGCGGGTGAGAACGACTTGGGGTTCGGCGGCGGCAGCGGCGGCGGCGTCACCATCCACCCCGTGGGGTTTCTGGTGGTCGCTAAGGACAACGTCAGGCTGCTCCCGGTAGACCGGACCGCGGTCCTCGACCGGCTCCTCGACATGGCTCCGCACCTGCTCGACCGGTTCGGAGCCGGCGGAAAGCAGGAAAAGAGCACCCAGGTCAGGGCGGAAGGGCCGAAGGTTTGAGCAGCCGCACCCGACCAGGGTTCAGCCGTCAGGGCGGCAAGACGCTTAGGAAAACCACGACGGGCTGCGCAGACGCGGCCCGTCTCTCCGTGTTTCGCGCCTTCGTGGTCGTCTGGTGCGCTCTGGCCGTAACCTTCTGGCCGGCGTCGGGCGAAGCCGCGAGTCCCATATCGACGCCAGGCACCGAGCAAGGCGGCGCCGTCTTGGAAACGGCATCGTCCGCCAAGGCTTCGCCGGTGGCGGCGGCGGCCACCGCCTATTGCGTCCTTGACACCGTGACCGGCCGCGTCTTGTCAGAGCGCAACGCCGATCAGCGCCGCGCCCCAGCCAGCACTACAAAGATCATGACCGCCTTGGTCGTGCTGGAGAAGGCGGATTTGGAGGCAAAGATCAAGGTCAGCCCGAAGGCCGCTTCCACCCGCGGCTCGTCCATGTGGCTGGCGGCGGGCGAAGAGCTGACCGTGCGGGACTTGCTTTACGGCCTTTTGCTGAACTCCGGTAACGACGCGGCGGTGGCCTTGGCGGAGGGAGTCGGCGGCTCCGTCGAAAGTTTCGCCGCGTTCATGAACGAGAAGGCGCGGGAACTCGGGGCAACGTCGAGCCAGTTCAAGAACCCCCACGGATTGGACGAGAATGGCCATTACTCCACCGCCCGTGACCTGGCGGTCATCGCCCGGGCGGCCATGGCGAACCCTGAGTTCGCCGCCATCGTCGCCACGCGCCGGAAAGTGGTTCCCTGGAATGGTCACGCCGAAGACAGGGCGCTGCACAGTCACAACAAGTTTCTCTGGAGCTATGAGGGAGCAACCGGGGTGAAGACCGGCTACACCGGTCAGGCGGGCAAGTGTCTGGTGGCGTCTGCGTCCCGGGGGGGTTGGTCGGTCATCGCCGCCGTCTTGAACAGCAGTCGGATGTACACCGACGCACAGGTCCTTCTGGATACCGCCTACCAGGGTTATCAGGTCACCACCCTGGTCCATAAGGGGGACGTGGTGGGGACGGTCCGCGTAGAGCGCGGCGGGGAAGACCGGGTGAAGTTGGTGGCGGCGCGCGACCTGGTGCTGCCCCTGAATGCCGCGGAACAGGCCGCCCTGCAACGGGAAGAAAAGGTGCCGGCCTACGTTACGGCGCCCGTGTCCGCCGGTGCCGTTCTGGGCTCTGTCAGCGCCAGTCTGAATGGGGAGGTCCTCGGGTCCCTTGAGGTGGTGGCGGCGGAGGACGTCCGGGCCGCCACCGTTTTGGAACTGTTCGTGGATAGGTTAAGAGGGCTGTTCTCCAGCATGCTTTCCACTTTGACCGTGTACCGGCGGGGCTAGAGACGCCCGGCGGTGATTTGGAGAAGGGGGGCGGAGCAGCACCGTGCGTACACTCTGGAAAGGCGCCATCACCTTCGGGCTGGTCTACATACCCGTCCGGCTTTACACCGCCACGGAGAAGAAAGACGTCAAGTTCCGGTACCTGCATAGCGAATGCAGAACGCCGGTCCGGTACCTGAAGTGGTGCCCTACCTGTAACCGCGAGGTTTCGCAGGAGGAGATAGTCTACGGTTACGAGTTCGAGAAGGGCCAGCATGTGATTATCGACGAAGCCGATTTGGAACGCCTCCCCGATGCCGCCGGGAAAGTGGTGGACATCATCGACTTCGTGAACCTGGAGGACATCGATCCCGTTTACTACGACAAAACCTACTTCCTCGAACCGGCCGACGGCGGTATCAAGGCCTATACGCTCCTCCGGAAGGCAATGGAGTCCACGGGCCGGGTGGCCGTGGCCAAGGTCGTCATCCGCACCAAGGAGGCCCTGGCCACTATCCGGGTGTACGAGGGTCAGGCGCTGGTCCTGGAGACCATGTACTGGCCCGATGAGGTGCGTTCATGGCGGGGACTGGAAGGTTTGGACCAAGGACCGGAGCTTCACGAGAACGAAGTAAGGATGGCCAGAACCCTGATTGACAACCTTTCGACCACCTTCGAGCCCGGGAAATACACGAACGAGTACCGCCGGGCGCTCCTCGACCTCATCCACCAGAAAGTGGAGGGGCACGAGGTGCACTTTCAGCCGGAGGCCGAACCACACAAGATCATTGACCTCATGGAAGCACTCCGCGCCAGTGTCCAGATGACCGCCGATCTACCGGGAGGACGCCGGGCGGCCGGCCCCGCTGCTGCCGCTGCTGCCGCGGCTGCCGCCGGCGCCGGCGGGGGAGCGGCGGCTCCGGAAACACCGATCCGCGGTCCCTTGGTGTAAGATCTTAGTGACGGCGCGGCTACCGGCCGACCTGTTCGAAGGTCCCATACCCCCCATGTTGGGGGCCACGGCGCACCACCCCTTCGACTCGCCGGACTTCCTCTTCGAAGTGAAGTGGGACGGGTACCGTGCCATCGCTTTCCTGGGCGACGGGCGCACCCGCCTCCAGAGCCGCAACCTGCTGGACCTTTCGCCACATTACCCTGAGCTTTGCCGGCTTCACGAACTCTGGCCCGGCCGTCGCCTGGTCCTGGACGGGGAAGTGGTGGCGCTGGTGGACGGCAGACCCGACTTCGGGCGGCTGCAGCGCGGTCAGGGACCCTTCACCTACGTCGCCTTCGACCTCCTCTACTTCGACGGAACAAGCCTCTTGGGCACTCCTTTGACGCAGCGGCGGGACGGCCTGGCCGGCCTGTTCGGAGGGGTGGCCCCCACTAGCGGGCCCGCGCCGATCGTCCGGTCGGAGGTCTTCCCGGGCCAGGGAGTGAGCCTGTTTCAGGCCGCCAAGCGACTGGACCTCGAAGGAATCATGGCGAAAAGGGCCGTCAGCGTCTACCGGCCCGGCGTCCGCAGCGAGGACTGGCTGAAGATCAAGAATACCAAGACCATAGACTGCGTCATCGCCGGTTACACCCGCGGCGCGGGTTTCGCCCACCTGGGGTCGCTGGTGTTGGGGGTGTTCCCCGGACCCGGCGGCGAGGCGCCGGCTGAAGGGACACAGCCCGGCGGGCCAGGTGGCGGGGAGTTGGTCTACATCGGAAACGCCGGCACGGGGTTCACGGGCCAGGAGGTCCAGCGGCTCCTGGGACTGCTGCGGCCGTTAGATGAAGGCCTCTCGCCACCCTTGCGGGACGTGCCGGCCCCGTTGCGCCGCCAGACAGTCTGGGTACGGCCGGAGCTGGTGTGCGAAATCGAGTTTACCGAACTCACCGCCGACCGGCGATTGAGGCATCCTACCTACAGGGGGTTACGCCCAGACAAAGGCCCGGAGGAGTGCGTTTTGAGTTGAGCCGCAGCACAAGGCAGCTTCTAGAGGTCGAAGGCCGCCGCGTCAACTTCAGCAATTTGGACAAGACCTTCTGGCCGGCGGCCGGATATACCAAGGCCGACCTCATTTCCTACTTGCTGGCCGTGTCCCCGGTTCTCCTGCCGCATCTGGCCAGACGGCCCCTGGTGGTCACAAGGTATCCGGAAGGCATCGAGGGCCCTACTTTCTACCAAAAGAACCTGCCCGCCCACGCTCCGGAGTGGATCACCACGTACCCTTACTACGCGCCCCATGCGGACCGGGTGATCCAGTTCGTGGTGTGCCGCGAACCGGCCACCCTGGCCTGGCTGGCTCAGGAGGGCGCTATCGAGCTGCACCCCTGGCTGTCGTCGGTCGAGACGCCGGAGTACCCCGACTTCGCCATCTTCGATCTGGACCCGTCACCGCCGGCCACCTTCCGCGACGTGGTGGAAGTCGCCTTCTGGGTGAAGAACGTCCTGAGAGAGATGGGGCTGGAAGCCTTTCCGAAGACGTCGGGCGCCACCGGGCTCCACCTTTACGTGCCCATTGAAAACCGGTATCCCTATCCGACGGTTGCCGGCTGGGTGGGGGATGTGGCGGACCTCATCCACCAAACCTTCCCCGGGCGGACCACCCGCGAGCGCCGGGTGGCGCGGCGCCTTGGCGTATACATCGATCACCTGCAGAACGTGATGGGGAAGACCATCGCCTCGGTCTACAGCCCCAGGCCCCAACCCTTGGGGACGGTGTCGACTCCCGTGACGTGGGAGGAACTACCTTTTGTCCACCCCACCTCATTCACCATAAGCAACGTCCCCGACCGCACCAGACGGGTCGGGGACCTTTTCGCGCCGGTGTTGGACTACCGGCAAAAGCTTGATGGAGCTCTTTCTGTCTTCGGACGGGCCGCGCCGCCGTCCACCGCCCATCAGGCTAGAGGCGCGGCTCAGCCGTCGTCTTCTGTCCAGCAGACCACATCGTAGCAAGTCCGGACGGCGGTTTCATCGGCGTGGGGCAGCCGGATCCTCAAAGACCTGATGGCCTCCTCATCCACATGGTCCCTTCCGAGGATGACCCGGCAGACCTCTTTCGCCCCCGTTGAGTCCGGATTGCGCTGGATGTAGGTCAGGATCTGAAGCATTCTCTTCTCGCGGACGTCAAGTGTGTCCCTCATGCTTCAAGTATATGTGCCCAGCTAACAAGGGCAAATGCTTCAGGTCACTATTGTGTCACACGGATGTCACTTTACGGCTAGCCGGCCACCGGCAAGACTCTGACCAGAAGGCGGCCGGCGGCCCCGGCGATAAGAACGAAGTAGCCGGCCAGGCGATGAGCCACCCGTTGCCCTTCCCTTTCTCCGTGTTCGGGGCGCTCGTTGACTTCCAGGACCCACGGGTGCCGGTCCGGGTCTAGCACCACGTCCACCGCCAGCTGACAGCAGTCCCCTCCTTCGGCGCCGGACACTGCTCTGGCGACAGCCAAACCGCACCTGTCCAGGGCTTCTCGCACGACGGACTCTCTTCCGGGAAAGACCCGGTCCATCATATCCTCCAAGTCATACCAGGCGGTCCCATACCCCCAGTTCGTGCAGATCGCACCAGGAGGAGCGTGTTTGAGTCTGTAATAGCAGACCTCCCATTCACCCCTGTCATTTCGGGCGAGGCCCACGCGGAAGTCGACGACACCGCCGTCGACCTCCGGCCGCCGGATGGCTTGTTGGCAGACGTACGTCGAGGCCGAAAAAGCCGGCCTCAGGAAGGACTCCAATTCGTCGGGGGACGCGAGAGAACGGCGCACGTTTTCGTTTCCGAGGCGGAACTCCGCCAGAACGGCAGAGCCTTGGTCCGTCAGCCGGATGATGTTGAGGCCGTGCGACCCGCCCTCCGGTTTCAGGAAGACCTGTCCGAACTCAAGGAGGAGGTCCTGAATCGCCGCAACGGAGTGCACCGTCCGCGTACACGGCAAATACGACGACGCCAAATCGTCGGCGGCCAGGAGTTGAAAGGCCTTGGTCTTGTTCAAGCCGCCACGGGTCAGCAGGACCGGGAATCCACCAGGACGAGTTGAGTAGGACCGCCAGACACGGCCGTAGGGTTCCTCCTGACCAGGCAGCAGGAGCGCTACCTGGTTAAAGATCAGGTCGGGCAGAGGGACCGGCTGGTCCTGCCAGGCGGCCTTCGTCCTTCCAACCCCCTGGGGCACCGCCAGCGCGCCGTACCCCTGGCGGGAGACGAAGTCGAACTGATCCGGGAGCATTAGGGAAAAGAGCAGGCCCTTTTCCCGGCATTCTCTGGCGAGGTTCTGGGCGAACAGCCCTTCGAAAAACGGTAACTCCGGCGCTGGCAGGCTATGGAGCATCGTGACTACCGGACCCAGACGCGGAATTCGGTCCGGACCCCGGTATAGCCCTATGGTCCCGGTCTCCACAGCAGATAGACCGAAGAGAGACAGAAGGGAGAAGGGGATTTCGAGGGTATGCGCCGAGGCCCCGAGGCGGAACCGTACCGGCGCGGTTTTTCTTCCGCATGCCAGGAGTCCGTCGCCGGGCTTCAATCCCAGGTGTCGGGCGTCTTCGCTGGAAAGGGTGACCGTGGAATCTTCGAATAACAAAAGAGCAGCCCCCTGGCTCATCGTATGCCGGGGGCCGCCCTTCAGTTACGTAAACTGGAAACTGGACGGGGCCGGGGGGGCAAACCGGTACTGCCTAGGCTTGGGCGACACTATAGCCCGCTTCCTCAACCGCCTTCTCAAAATCCTTCAAGCCTGCCTGCCCTGGGTCGTAGGTCACCTTGGCCCTTCCCGACGCCAGGTCCACGCTGGCGGTGGATACGCCGGAAACGCCTTTCAGAGCACGTTCCACGGCCATGCGGCAGTGCATGCAACTCATGCCGGTAACTTTCAGGTCCATCGTCTTGGAATCCGCCACTTCAGATCCTCCCTGTGTGGCCGAAGGCCTTTTTTCTCGGCAGCCCCGTTAGGGCCGTCACCTATACCTTGTCCAAGCAAACCGGTGTTGTCAATAGACAAACGTCCCGAACCTCAGCCCCCAGGGAGACGGTGGAGGAAATATTGAAGCCCACAGCAACCTTCGCTCCGGCTAATATAGACATCCTGAAAGCTAACGACAACCGTTAGGCTGCCGATAACCTCTGCGACGCCTACACTAACCTTTGCTCGACAGCTACAGATCCAACCGGTCTCTCGCAGCTTGTACTGACCTCTCGGCCAGTACAAACCACTACAGAACCTGTAGCTATCTTAGCTCGACCGTCATGGATCCTTGTGGAGCCTGCACTAGTCGACTCCAGACTAGTGCAAACCCGGTGGGAACCCATAACGATCTGCGCTCTGGCTACTGCAGACCGGTTCACGGGCCCTGACCAGGAGACCGTGCGCCAGGGATACCTTAAACAAGGCGAACGGATCCTTGGAGAGGGTTTACCGGTCCGGCCTGCAGCAACCGTTGCTCGACTAACGCCGATCCCTCGCGGAACCGGCGCCAGTCTGCGCTCGGCTGCTGTGGACCTCGACACGTATTGTCCCCACCGCACCGCTGAATATAGGTGGCTGGAAAGCGGAGCGCCGAGGAATATTGTGGAAGGGTTTATAGGGCGCGGTCGGCCTCATAGACATACGGCGCGGAGGCGAGCGCCTTGTTAAACGTGATTTGGCTTTTCCTCATCGTGTCGGCGGTGATTTACGGCGGCGCGCGTGGCCAGGTCAATGAAGTGACGGCCGCGGCCATGGCCTCGGGCCGCTCGGCCGTGGACCTGGTGTTGGGCCTCACCGGCGTGCTCTGCCTGTGGATGGGGCTGATGAAGATCGCCGAGAAGTCGGGCCTGGTCCATCTCATCGCCCGCGCTCTGGCACCTTTGACGGCGCGGCTCTTCCCGGAGATACCACGCGATCACCCGGTGCTGGGGGCCATCGTCCTGAACGTCAGCGCGAACCTCCTCGGTCTAGGCAACGCCGCGACCCCCTTCGGGTTGAAGGCCATGGCCGGCCTGTCTGAACTGGCCGAGGACAAGGCGGTGGCCTCGAAGTCGATGATCACTTTCATGGCCTTGGTGACGCAGTCTGTCACCTTGGTGCCGGCCTCCTTGATCGCCCTGCGTCTGGCTTCGGGTGCCGCCAATCCCATGGACATTGTGGGCCCTTCGGTTTTCGCCAGCCTCTGTGGCACGGCCGCCACCTTGATGGCCAATAGTGCCATGGCCCGCCGGCACGCCCGGCGGAGGAAGTGAGGGAGGGGCAAGCGATGGCCGTCATCAACCTATTGGCGCAATGGCTTCTCCCGGTCATCCTGGCGGGCATTCCCTTGTACGGATACCTGAAAGGTGTGAAAGTCTACGAAACCTTCATCGAGGGCGCCGAGGAAGGCCTAGCCATCGCCCTGCGCATCTTCCCCTTTGTCCTGGCCATCTTCATGGCCGTCGGAATGTTCCGCACCTCCGGGTTATTCGACCTCCTGGCGCGCGCCATCTCGCCTTTCACCACCTTGTTCCACATCCCCGCCGACGTCATCCCCGTCGTCCTCCTCCGCCCTTTGTCGGGATCTGCCACCCTGGGTCTGGTAGGTGAAGTCATGAAGACTCACGGAGCCGACGCCTTCGTTTCGCGGCTCGCCGCCGTGGTGCAGGGGAGTTCCGACACCACCTTCTTCGTCCTCACCTTGTACTTCGGGTCCGTAGGGGTGCGGGACCCGCGATACGCGTTGCCCGTCGGGCTCATCGGTGATGCGGTCGGGTTTATCGCGGCGATTCTTGTTTGCGGATGGATTTTTGGCTAGAAGGCCTTTTCGGTAGAAGGAATCGCCTAGGATGGGCAGAATGTCCATCATGGCGCTCATCACTGATGAGTAGGATTCAGGGGAGGACAGACCAAGACCATGGTGGAGTCGGCCAACGACCCATACGGCCGCCGCGCCTTCACGAAGAGCCCGTACGCAGCTAAGCGACCACTTAACGGCAAGTTGGTGGCTGTACTCCGGGGGAGCATGGAGGATCGCGGCCTGCACCTCATCCAGACCATCTCGCGGACGGTGAAAACGGGGGATGTACACGAGTTCATCGCGACTTCCGAAGATGATGCCGCTCCGGGCAGCACGGTCGATCGGATCCACTACTTAGGCTTCGTCGAGTTCGTCCGGGGGGGCGTGGTGGTGTGCGGGGACGCCGTCCACATCGGTGGCAAGACCGCCGGCACCGTGGTGGGGTTCGACGAGACTCACGCCCCGAACCATCTGAACATCGTGATCCGGACCGGTGAGCGCCTGTCCGGCGAGGAGTTGGGCCTGCGGGTGGAAGATCCAGTGACCATCAGCGGGCTATAGCTAAGACAGGAGGGGACCCCTAGAAAACCATGTCGCAAGTAGAAAAGAACTTGGAGAAGTTGGGTTTGACCGTTCCGGACGCTCCGAAAGCCTTGGCGGCCTACGTACCGGCCGTTCGCGTCGGAAACCTCGTCTTTACGGCCGGCCAGATCGCCACGGTGGCGGGTGAGTTGAAGTACAAAGGCAAGATCGGCAGCGATCTCACCGTGGAACAGGGATATGAGGCGGCGCGCGTCTGCGCCCTCAACTGCCTGGCGGTGCTGAAGGCGGAGATCGGCGACCTCGATAGGGTGGAACGCGTCGTCAAGGTTACCGGCTTTGTGAACAGTGCCGACGGCTTCAACGCGCAACCCAAGGTCATCAACGGCGCCTCCGAACTCCTCGTCGCCGCTTTCGGGGACAAGGGGAAGCACGCCCGGGCCGCCGTGGGCTCCAACGAGTTGCCCTTGGACACCGCTTGTGAAGTAGAGATGATCGTGGCCGTCCGTAGTTAGAGTGCAAGCCCGGATCGGAATGGTCGGTAGGGAGCCGGGCCGGGCCAAGGCAGAGAGGAGAATGGGCTATGGCTTTCAAGTACCGCTACCAACTGTATAAACACCTGCAGGCGAACACGGCGCAGATCTATGCGGAAGCCCGAAAGGCGGCGGAGGAACTGGGCATCGCCCCGGGCCTGAAGGGCAAGTTTGGCCTGACCGGCGCCATCTCCGGCAACCCGGCCCCGTTGCGCGACGATATCCTGGCCGCCAGCGAGAAGGGCGCCCAGGAGGTGATTCCTCTCGCCACTCTGGTGGAGCAGGTCCGGGAGATCGTGAAGGACGTCTACGGTGACGAGTGGGACGCCGCGCCCCTGAATACCTGCGAGGCGGGCCTGTGGGTCTCTTTCGACACCCTTTGCACGCCGCCGTTCACCGGACGCGGCGATAACTATCGGGCGCGCTACATCGCCCCTTACGAGAAGCACATGCACCATCAGGCCGGCTACGGACGCCCCTTCCCTCCGAAGTACAAGGACTTCCTGGCCGACCGCGGCGCCACCGCGGGCGAAATGGGGTTCTACGGGAAACGCCAGAATAACCTGGACGTCGTCGTGGTTCCGCTGGCCGGGGCCCGTTACGACAACCACGGCATCAAATACTGGCCCGTCCCCATGCTGGTGGACGTGGACCCGGAGGAGAGTATCGAGCGCCTGGCCGCTACAGCCGACGTCCACGCCGACCTGGTCACCGGTTTCGCCTCCCTCGGTTACGACACGCCGGGCTACGGTTACGGGGTAAAGAACGAGGACGGCGCGCCCGCCCTCCAGGCGTACATCGGCGAGCTGGCCCACGACTATAACGTCCCCTACATCGTCGATAACGCCTGGGGGCTCCCCTTCGTCGGGACCGATCCGCGGAAGATCAACGCCGACGTCATCGTCTACAGTATGGACAAGGCCACCGGCTCGGCCACTAGCGGCCTCATTATCGGGCGCGAGGAAGTGATGGTCACCATCCGCCGCGCTTTGGGGATGCACGGTGATCGGTGGGGGACCTTGGCTTCTTACGGTAAGGCGGCCTACGTCACTCAGGACCCCGGGAAAGAAGCCCTCCTCACTCAGGTGGTGGCCCTGAAAGTACTCCGGGACAACCCGCGGATCCTGACCGACCCCGTGGACCGGCTCTACAACATGGTTCAGGAGGAACTCAAGGGGTTGCCGAAGGTGGTCCGGGATGGTCTGGTGGTGACCAAGTCCTATAACTCCACCACCGTGGAAGTCAACTACGAGAACACCTGGAAGGGCTCGGGGATGGGCTTCCCGATCTTCTCCATCGAGGACATGTACGCCGGGTCGCACTTGTTGCAGACCGGGTGCGCCCAGATGGGCATCGTTCCGACCATCGCCTATGACGGTAACATCTTCATCTCACCAGGCATGGGCACTTCAGAGCCCGACGGTTCTCTGAACGAAGACAAGATGCGTCTGGCGCTGAAAGGCCTGGTCGCGTTGATGAACATCATCGCCAAGCACGCTGGATTGCTCTAGATTTAGGAAGGGGGTATGGGGGCCGGGGTCCCGCAGCCGCCAGCGCAGTCGGGCTGTGCCCGACGAAGCGTTCGGGCGGCGAAGGGTGCGGCCCCCATCAAGAAGAAGGGGGTATGGGGGCCGGGGTCCCGCAGCCGCCAGCGCAGTCGGGCTGTGCCCGACGAAGCGTTCGGGCGGCGAAGGGTGCGGCCCTCAGCAGGCTCGTGCGGCCCCCATCAAGAAGAAGGGGGTATGGGGGCCGGGGTCCCGCAGCCGCCAGCGCAGTCGGGCTGTGCCCGACGAAGCGTTCGGGCGGCGAAGGGTGCGGCCCCCATCAAGATCGTACCTCTCCGGTCGGGAGCGCATATATTGTTACGCGTTTCGACCGGGGAGGTCCTGAGAATGGGTTGGTCGCCGGTTTCCGCTGGTTCCCAGGGAGCGTTGCGCGATCTGGGGGCTCTGCTTTTCCTAATCTCTTTGTTTTTCGTCCTGGATTGGCTGGGGCGGGAGCAACGGCGGCCATAGTACCGGGCGGTTTTCGCCCGACCGGGGGGTGGACATGCTGGCAGGGCGGGATACGGGAGTCTACGAGATCTTGCGGGCGATCAATGCTTCGGGCGACGGCCTCTTGGGGTCTTGGGCGCTGGCCGAACACCTCCGGACGTCGGGCCTGGAGTTGAGCGAGGCCACGGTCGGCCGCATACTGCGGGACCTGGACCGGGAAGGCCTCACCGAGCGCCTTGGGTTCCGTGGTCGGCGCCTGACGGCTCAGGGGAAGAACCGGCTGACGGAGCTGGAAAGCGAGCGCCGTCTGGCCTCTTCGGGTTCCGAGTTCCTGGGCGCCCTGCGCGCCCGGACCCGCGAGGAACTCCTGGAGGTGTTGGTCGCGCGTCGCGCCATCGAAAGAGAAACAGCCAGACTGGCTGCCCACCACCGGACCGACGCCCAACTGGCCGACCTGGCACAGGCCCTGGCCAGCCAGGCCGTGCACGTTCAGTCGGGCGAGGTCGCCACCGAAGACGACGCTCTGTTCCACCGCGTCATCGCCCAGGCGGCCGGCAACCGCGTCCTCCTGGCAGCCAATGAACTGATCAGGCAGGATAGCCAACTGACGCCGGCCCTGGAGTTCATCAGAAAGACGCTCCACAGCACCATCGTGGCCGACCACGCGAAGATCATGGAGGCCATCCGCCAGCAGGACGAAATAGCGGCGGAGCAGGCCATGGTGAAGCACATCGAGAACCTCATTGCCGACGTTCGGAAGTACTATGACCAGTTGGACGTGGCCGGCGGAGACGGAGACGGCGAAGACGGCGGCGGAAAAAGGACCGGCGATCCGAAGGGGTCGGCCAGACTCTAAGGGCGGTCCTTTTTTTTCGCCGGTAGCGACTCATCAGTGATGAGTGAAAGAGGGTCAGCCATGGACGGACACACCAGAAGGGATTTGCCAAGGGCGGACGCACCGGTGGCCACCCCGGTCGAGCGCGACGGCCTGCCGGACGGGGCCGCGGCGGCCGCGGCCGCCGTGTTGGATGCTATAGATGTCGAAACGTGCCTTTTCTGCCGGGACGAGGCCGAAGCAAGGAGGCTCATTCTGCAGCTTTTGCGCGGCCTTGGGTTCGCCGACGCCGACGTCGTTTCCGCTGAGCACCGCGGGGGAGTGGCAAGGGTGCGGGCCCGTGCGTACCTCAACCGGCCCGGCGTCCCCTATCCTTGGTTGGAGGAGGCGGGCGCAAGGTGACTCAGCCCTATTCCACAGTAAACCCATCCTATCTGGCCGATAGACCGCGCCGGGTCCTGCTGGTCCCGCTCGACCCCGTCCACGATATCGGTCTCAAAGTCATCCGGCGGGCGCTGAACGCCGCCGGCCATCAGACCATGCTCTTGCCTCCCGACCGTACCCTGGAAGAAGTCGTCCGGGCAGCCTCCGAATACCGTCCTGAGTTCACCTTGATCGGGCGTACCGTGGGATATGGGACCGCGGAACTCCTGGGACGGTTGGCCGACATGATGGAGGCCGCGGGACTGCGTCCCGCCACGAAACTGGTGATCGGCGGCATGGCTGTGCGCGACGGACTCGCGGCCGAACTTGGGTTTGACGCCTGCTTCGGCCCCGGCACCACCCCCGAGATGGTCCTCCTGTATATCGATGGCAAGTCCCCGCGCCCGCTGTCCGGTACCGCCGCCGGGCAGGCGCCCCCGCGGCGCCGCGACCTCACGGCTGGGTTTGGCTACCAGTTCCGGCACGAGGCCATCGGCGAACTGGCCCACACGGTGGCGTCTCAGACCCTGTCCTGGGCCGCGGGGCGGACCAGCCCCGGTGTGGAGCGCGCGGAACTGCGCCGGGCCATCCTGGACGACCCCGCCCAAGCGGGACGGAACCGGGAACTGTACCTCGAGCTTTGCGATGAGCCGGTCCGCTTGGCTGCCAAGGAGAAAAGCGCCCCCGAACATACCCGCTACCTCACGGCGCACGAAGAGAGCTTTCTTTCGCCGGAGCGGGCTTACGCCGCGCCGGAGCGGTCACCCCTGTCCGGACCAGAGGGTAAGCCCACCGTTTTCGTCCAGTACGGCACTGGATGCCCGCTCATGGATGCCGCCCATATCCAGGCGGTACGCCAGTGGGGAGCGGGGGGAGTGGTCCACTTCGACCCCTCCTGGGCGGCGCGGACAGAGGGGCTGCCCAGCGGTCTCTTGTCTCACGAACATGATGGCACGGTGGTGACCTTGGAGAACCTCCAGGCCCTGCGGCGGGCCGCCGGGCCCGACCTCCTCTGGCAGGTAAGGGCCCACCGTGGTCTGAACACGCCCGAGACGGTGCTCTTGGCGGCCGTGGCCGGGGCGGACCTGACCAAGATCAATATCGCCTACGGTTCCTTGGGAGCCGGCACAGAACCGTCCAGGCTGACGGTGGACGCGTACGCCGCCATGACCTACGCGGCACGCTACGGTCTTCCTTTCGACGTCGTGACAAATGAGGAGCTGTCGGGGGTCCCGGCGCACAAAGCCATGGCTGGGATGTTGGCCACCGTCGCCATGGGCGTCGCCCTCGGCGGGCGGCCGGTCCTGCAGCCCCTGTTCTGTTACTCTCCGGAAGTGATGCTCGGTGGTCAGATGGCCGATAACTACGTCGACTTCAACGCCGCCAAAGTCATGGCCCTCCGGCAGATCATCGATGCCCCCATCTGGCCCGGGGCGCCGGTGGGTTTCCTGACCCAGACGGAAGACCGCGTCCAGTCGTCGGTGTCCACCGCCCTGCATGCCGCCCTGGCGGCTTGCCTGGGAGTCGAGGCGGTGACCATCGCCTCCGCCGATGAGGCCTATAGCGGCGGCGCCATCACCGCGGCGGCGCGGTTGGACACCTTGACGGCGGCCGCCGAGGCTTTCCGGTTCTTCGGCCAGTCCCGCATCGAGCCAACAGCCGCGGCCACCCGATGGGCGTCGGAGATGGTGGCCGGTGTCGAAGACGTCTTGACGCGGGTGGCGCGCGTCGGCGTCCTGCCGGAGGCCATCTACGCCGGGCTTCTCGGCTCTCCGGAGGAAGGTGTCTACCCCGGACGCGCCGGGCGCGGCACGGTGAAGGCCCGCTCGCGGTAGGAGACGGCTGTGAAGAGCATCGGCTTCGCCGGAACGGCCAAGAACACGGGCAAGACCACGGCCCTGACGGCGGTCGCCGGCGAAGCGACCCGGGCGGGGCTGCGTCTGGCGCTCACCAGCATCGGCATGGACGGGGAAGCCAAGGACAACGTCACCGGGTTGCCCAAACCCCGCGTGTACGTGCCCGCGGGAGCGCTGGTGGCGACGGCCATCCCCTTCGAGGCCGGCGCGCCACCGACCGCCACTCCCGCGGTCCTGGCCACACTCGAGCTTCTTTCGGTCACGCCTTTCCGGTCCCCTTTGGGGCCCATCGCCATCTACCGCGTCCTGCACCCCGGCCTGACGGTCCTGGCCGGGCCGCTGGTCGCGGCGGAACTGCGGCTGGTCCTCGATTCATTGCGGGCCGAGGGTACCGACCTGGCTCTGGTTGATGGCGCGGTCAACCGCCTTGCGCCCTTGTCGGTCGTGGACCAGATGGTCCTCTCGACCGGAGCGGCCCGTGATGAGAGCGTCCAGGTGATCCTGGACGAAGCGCGGGCTCTGGCCTTCCTCTTCAACTTGCCGGGAGCGGAGGATGGAGGACGGAGAGGTGGGGTTGGATGGGGAGAAGGGGCCGCCCCGCTTCCTGTGGCCGAACTGCCGGGACCGGCCGTTCTAACGGACGAGACGGCCGCGGCGGACCTGGCGGCTTTCTTGACGGCGGCGCCTCCGCCCGTGTCCCGCCGCCGGCCGTTCCGTCTGGTCTTCCCGTCCCTCGTTGGAGCCAGAGCTCTCCGCGCCCTGGCCGCATACCTCGTGGAAAGTCACATGGCCCCGGGGGAGATGGTCTTCCCTTCGGCCGCGGCACTGGCCGTCGCCGGCCCCGCCCCGGACACCGTCGCGGCGCTCCTTCGGCTAAAAGCCGCTGGCTGGAGGGTTTTCCTGTCGTCGGCGGTCCGCCTGTCCGCGATCACCACCAGCCCCTACCGCCCGACGTACGACCACCGCGGACGTTACTATCTAGCCGGCCACATGGCTGACGCTGAATATGCCTCCCTCGTCGATGAATTGGGGCGGCGGACAGGATGTCCCGTCTTCGACGTCGTCCGGTCGGGACCGGCCGGTCTCTTCCAACGGTTGACCCAGGTCTAGCAGGACGAGTGTCACAACCCCCCTCCCCATCATAGTGTGGGTGGGGAGGCGGGACAGTTGCAGATCACACACCAGAAAAGCTTTCCGTGCGCCGATGCCGGTTCGATCTATTGCCCCTGCTACCTTGCGGCTACGGGAGACTGTGTCCTCTGCTCGCAGTTCCAGGGGCGCGATTTCTGCGATTGCCAGTGGTGCGGTGTGTGCGTGTACCAATTGGACCGCCCCACCGGGGACCCGCCGCCCGGCCGCCAGGAAAGGGCCGGCACGGTGACGGCCCGCCGCGAACTGGCCCCGGACAGCGTCCTCATCACCATCGCCACCCACCGTCTGACCGCCGAGAGCTGGTCCGCGCCAGGCACCTTCGTCTTCTTGAAGAAGAGCGGCTATCCGCAGGCCTTTTACGCCCCGGTCAGTCTGTTGGAGACAGAGATCACGGGTGACCGCCTGGCACTGACCGCGCTCATCGAAGCCCTGGGGCCGAAGACCCGTTCCATTGCCGAGGCCGCCCGTGTCGACGTCCGCGGTCCCTATTGGAACGGCCTTTTCGGACGCCGCTCGCTGGACATTGCCCGCGGTACCCGTGTCCTCATCCTGGCGCGCGGCCCGGGGCAGGGAGCGGCCTTGAATGTCGCCAGATATGTCGCTCCCACCGAGGCCGAGATCACCATGGTCATCGACCCCGCCCGAGCCGGCGCGCCACTCTTCCTGGCCGAGACCAGGGCGACGGGAGCCCGGGTGCTGGTGGGAAGGTTGGACCCGCCGCTTCCCGGAGACGCCGCGGACCGGGGACTGAACATCGAGAACCTGATACGCGAGACCGCTCCGGGACTGGTCGTGTCGTGCGGGGCCGACTGGCTCCACCACCGGGTAGGCCAGACCATGGAGCGTGTCGGCCTCCGCGCGCCGATGGTTTTCACCAACAACCGCGCCCTGTGCTGCGGCGAAGGTGTGTGCGGGAGCTGTCTCCTGTTCACCTCCGACGGCGAG
Source organism: Bacillota bacterium (assembly GCA_021791495.1). GTDB lineage: Bacteria > Bacillota > Sulfobacillia > JAJYWN01 > JAJYWN01 > JAJYWN01. Next base: position 26,034 of record JAJYWN010000011.1, on the reverse strand, counting down.
CCGATACGCACCTGCAAGGCCGACCTGGGCGCGGACGACTGGCGCCGCATGCGGGGCGAGTTCCGGGGCGGTTGATCATTTCCTCGTCTCCCTCCTATCGTTATTTCTTTTTCACCCTTGGCTCTCAAGCACGTGAGCCAAACCTCCTTTGATGCCACACTACACAGGAAAGCGTGGCGGCACCGCGAAGCTTTGGTGGCGGCGAAAAGGGGGCACTTTTCTTTGGCTAAGGACCGGTTGCAGAAAATCCTATCCGCACACGGCGTGGCTTCCCGCCGCAAGGCTGAGCTAATGCTCTTGGCGGGGCGGATCAAGGTTAACGGTGCGGTCGTAACGGAACTGGGCACCAAAGCGGATCCGGACAAAGACCACATTGAAGTGGACGGGCGGCCCCTGACCCACATCGGGGAACGCCTTTACGTCGCCCTTCATAAACCTGCGGGATACGTCACCACGGTCAGCGACCCCCAGGGACGCCCCACAGTGATGGACTTGGTCACAGGAGTCAAGGAACGGGTCTACCCTGTGGGACGTCTGGACTTCCTCACCAGCGGTCTGATTCTCCTGACGAACGACGGGGATTTCGCCCACACGATGATGCATCCCAGGCACGAGATCCCCAAGTACTACCTCTGTCACGTGTCCGGCACTCCCGGCCCGCAGGCTCTCCGCACCCTTTCCAGCGGCGTGACGCTGGAGGACGGCCTGACGGCACCGGCCCGGGTGCGCACAGTGGGCCAGGTGGGCGGTGACGCTCTCCTTGAAATCGTCATCCATGAAGGTCGGAACCGGCAGGTCCGCCGGATGATGGAGGCGGTGGGGCACGAGGTACGAAACCTGGTCCGGACACGCATCGGCAACCTGGCTCTGGGAGGCCTTACTCCCGGGCAGTGGCGCTACCTGCGGCAGGAGGAAGCCGATGCGTTAAGGCGGTGGGCGACCGGCGGCGGACCTAGGGGTGGAGCGGCTGTCCCTCGGGCTGTCCCTCGGGCTGTGCCCGGTGCCACCGCGAGAAGTGGCCGGGCGTCCCGTGCCGCCCCTGCTTCCCCGCGGCCGCGGCGCCGTTCCTCGCCGTTGATGGGGCGGGGGAAATAGTCTATAATATCGGGGAAAGGGGGCGAACGACAGTGGCCGAAATCAAGAAGGACCAGACCATCGCCGAAGTGCTCAGAGTTAGCCCGAAGACCATCCAAGTTTTCCTCCGTCACGGAATGCACTGTTTTGGTTGCCACATCTCCGTTGATGAGACCGTCGAGGAAGCGGCACTGGCCCATCAGGTGGACGTGGAGAGACTGATAAAGGACTTGAACTCCGCCGTCGCCTCCAGCTAGGATAGAGAACAAACACCGAATAAGACGGTAGTCAGGAGCCGGATTGACACCCCGGCCCGGGCCTTGCCGGCAGCGGGAAAAACTGAAACCCGTGGGACGTCACATCGTGCCGTCCCATTTTTGTTGCCCGCGGTTTCCCATAAACGCCGCCCACAAGGAGAGATCGGGTTGTTGTTCCTAGAGGACCCTCGTGTCAGAGCAGCCGGAGTCTCGGTTATCTCTAACATATCCCTGGTCATCATGAAGACCGTGGTCGGGATCACCATGGGATCGGTCAGCGTCCTTTCGGAAGCCATCCACTCCGGCTTGGACCTCCTGGCCGCCGCCATCGCCTTCTTTTCCTTGCGGCAGGCTTCCCGTCCCGCGGATGAGCGACACCAATATGGCCACGGAAAAATCGAGAACGTGTCCGGCGTCGTCGAGGCGGTCCTCATCTTCTTCGCCGCCGCCTGGATCCTGCTGGAAGCCATCCGGAAGCTGATCCACGGCGCGCATGTGGAGTCCCTGGTGCTGGGCATGGCGGTCATGGGGACCTCTAGCATCGTGAACATCTTCGTTTCGCGCTTTCTGATGCGCACCGCGGTCCGGCTCGACTCGGTGGCCCTGAAAGCCGACGCCATCCATCTCAGCACCGACGTCTGGACTTCGGTGGGTGTCTTCGTGGGCTTGGCCCTGATCCACTTCACGCACCTGCCCATCCTAGACCCCATCGCCGCCATCGTCGTGGCCGCCCTGATCATCCGGGCCGCCTGGGAACTCACCGAGGAGGCCTTCGCGCCCCTCTTGGATGCGCGCTTACCGGAGGCCGAGGAGAAGGTCATCGAAGGCATCATCAAGGACCACGCCGACCGCTATGTGGGGGTTCATAAGCTGCGCACGCGCAAGGCCGGAGGGGAGGTCCACGTGGACCTGCATATGGTCTTCCACCGCTCGCGGTCCCTGGTGGACGCTCACGACGTGGCCGAGCACATCGAACAAGACGTGAAACAGGCCTTCCCCCGGTCGTCCATCGTCATCCACTTGGAACCGTGCGCCATCACCTGCGAGGACTGCGACCAGTTGGACCCGGCGAAATGCCAGCTTGCGAAGAGGAGCGAATAGCCGCTATACTGGATAGTGAAAACCGAATAGCGTTATTCTAAGGAAACGGGTGCCCCGCCCCTAGTGAAGGGGGCGGGGATAATAGGGAAGTCCGGTGAGGACCGTTTGGCGCGAAGAGCGCGGTCCTAAGCCGGCGCGGTCCCGCCACTGTAACCGCGACGAACCGCTCTAGCCACTGCCGGCCCAGCCGGCGGGAAGGCGCGGGGAGGAAGAACGGAAGCCAGGAGACCTGCCCGTTTCGGGAAGCACACTTGACCTTCGTCGGAAAGGGGGGTGCGGCGGGCGGCTTTCTAACGGGCCGCTCCAGCCAGAGCAAGCAAGCCCCGGACCGTACAGGCCGGGGCTCGATCATTTTCCGGAGGTGTTTCAAACCGTGCGACTGAGCATTCGACGGACGAGTAGGTGGAAGGCGGTCGTGGTGGCGGCCTTGCTGGCTTCCTTGACCGCGGTTTCGGTGTCTGGCTGCTTCCTCTCGAAAGAGGTCCGGGCCGACCGTAAGGCCGGTTTCCCGATGACCCTGAAAGACGAGGCGGGGCGTGAAGTCAAGCTGGCCACGCGCCCGCAGCGCCTGGTATCTATGGCCCCCAGTAACACCGAGATTCTCTTCGCCTTGGGTCTGGGCGACAAGGTCTTCGGCGTCAGCAATTTCGATAACTTCCCGCCCGAAGCGACGAAGAAAGAGAAGGTGGGCGACGCTTTCAACCCCAACTACGAGAAGATCGTAGGCCTCAAGCCCGACCTGGTGCTGGCGGTAGGCACAGCCCAGAGCGAGATCGTAAAGAAGCTCGATGGCCTGAAGGTGCCGACCTTCGTCTTGCAAGCATCCAGCCTGGCAGCGGTCTACGACGAGATCAATCTCGTGGGGAAGATCACCGGGACCGCGGCCAAAGCCCAGGAAGTCGTGGGGGTGATGCAGGCCAAAGAGAAGGCCGTTCTGGCGAAAGTGGCCGCGGTGGCCGCCGACAAGCGACCCAAGGTCTTTTGGATGCTGGACGACCAGCTCTGGACGGTGGGGCCGGGGAGCTTCATCAACGACATCCTGGTGAAGCTGGGAGCAACCAACGTGGCGACCAAGACCAATCAGGCCTACTCCCAGTACAGTATGGAGTCGCTTCTGAAAGACGACCCGGACGTCATCGTCATCGGTTCCAGTTCCCCCGACACGATGGATAAGGTCAAGAAGCTGAACGGTTGGTCCAAGCTCACGGCGGTCAAGAACAACAAGGTGTACACGGTGAACCCCGACCTTGTTTCCCGGCCGGGTCCGCGCCTTATGGACGGCTTGGAAGCAGCGGCCAAAGTCCTGTACCCTGACCAGTTCAAGTAAAGTGTCGGCCAGAGTCGCAACCGGCGGGATAACCACCGGTAGCAGCGGCGACGCCGGCCCCTCGGCCCGGCGCCGTCAGATCGCCAGGAAGCGGGCCCCCTGGATCTTGGGGGGCCTGCTGGCCCTGGTAGTTGTGGTTTCTCTGACGGTAGGGGCAGTATCCATTCCTCTGCCGGCGGTAGCCGGAGTCCTGCTCCGCGGCATCGGTGTGCCGGCGGCCACCGTTAGCAGGCTTTTCCCCGCGGCGCACTGGACCGACGTGGACGCCACCATCATCCTGGACATGCGGCTGCCGCGCGCCCTGTTGGGAGTGCTGGTGGGGGCAGGCTTAGCTTTGGCCGGCACCGCTTTCCAGGGGCTTTTCGCCAACCCCATGGCCGACCCGTACATTATCGGTGTCTCGGCCGGAGCGGCCCTGGGGGCCGCCATCGCCATCGTCTTCCGCCTGCCGGACGCCTTCCTGGGGTTCGGAGCCGTGCCGCTCCTGGCTTTCGCCGGAGCCATCGGCTCCGTTTTCCTGGTATTCAACCTGGCCCGGGTCCGCGGCAGGGTGCCAGTCACGAACCTGCTCTTGGCCGGCGTCGCCGTCAGTTCCTTCCTAGCGGCCATCGTGGCCGGACTGCAAGTCTTCTTCTCCCAGGACCTCAAGGAAATCGTCTTCTGGATCATGGGGAGCCTGGCCGGACGCGGGTGGCCGCACGTGGCCGCGGTGGCTCCTTACGTCCTGGCCGGTGCCGCCGTCCTGCTTTTCTACGCTCGGGACCTGAACCTCATCCTCCTCGGTGATGAACCCGCACAGCACCTGGGGGCCGACCCCGAAAGACTGCGGCGGGTGGTGTTGGTCACCGCCTCCCTCTTGACGGCCGCCTCGGTGTCCATGGTGGGCATCATCGGCTTCGTCGGACTGGTCGTCCCGCACATGGTCCGCGCGGCCCTGGGGCCCGATCACCGGTCCCTGTTGCCGTCGGCGGCCCTGGGGGGAGCGGTCTTGCTTACGGGCGCCGACACTTTGGCCCGGTGCATCCTGCCCCCGACCGAGATCCCGGTAGGTATCATTACCGCCCTCGTGGGCGGGCCGTTCTTCCTATATCTTCTCAGGCGGTCAAGGGTATGAGAGGAGAGAGAGCTAGTTCCATTCACTTGGAGGCCGATTCCGTCACCTTCGGGTATGGCGGGGGTCGGGCGGTGCTGCACGATGTCAGCCTATCGGCCTTGAAAGGTGAGTTTCTGGGGCTCATCGGGCCCAACGCCTCCGGCAAGTCGACGCTCCTGCGGGTCCTGTCGGGGGTGGTCCGCCCTTGGGACGGTGGTACGGTCCGCCTCGACGGTGAGGACATCGCCGGGCTACGGCCCCTGGAACTCAGCCGGCGATTGGCCGTCATGGAGCAGGATCTGGCGGTAGGTTTTCCATTCACCGTCCGCGAGTTCGTGGCCATGGGCCGCTATCCACACATGGGCCGGATGGCCCGGGAAAGCGCCCGCGACCGCCAGGCCGTGGAGCGGGCCATGGAGCAAGCGCAGGTGGCGGCGTTGGCCGAACGTCCTCTTCCCGAGCTGTCGGGCGGCGAGAGGCAGCGCGCTGTCCTGGCGCGGGCCCTGACCCAGGAACCGAAGCTACTGATGTTGGACGAGCCCACCTCCCACCTGGATATCAACCACCAGCTGGAAGTCCTCGACCTGGTGCGTTACCTGAACCGGCGGCACCACCTGACGGTCATCGCCGTCCTCCACGACCTAAACCTGGCCGCGGCCTACTGCGACATCCTGGTCCTCCTGAAAGAAGGGCGGATCTACGCCATGGGCAGCCCCGGCGAGGTCTTGACCCCCGCTAACATCAGGTCCGTCTACGGCGCCAAGGTGGCGGTGGACCGTAGTCCGGGGGGCGACTACCCCCGGCTCACATTATTACCGGATACCTCGCGGCAACGGCGGTGGGAGGAAGTGGTTGCCGGCCCCCCTGAGACGGACGAGGGTGGAGGAGACGCCGTGACCCTTGGGGGCGTGACCCACGGTTCCCCCGGGTTAGGCGGTCTCCGTGTGCATGTCGTAGCCGGCGGCGGCAGCGGTCAGTCCATCTACGACCTGCTCCTCCTGGAAGGCGCGCGGGTAAGCACGGGAGTCCTGAACGTTTCTGACACGGACTGGGAGAAAGCCCGCGCCCTGGGGCTGGAGATAGCCGAGGTGCCGCCCTTCTCGCCGGTATCCCCGGATGCCTCAGCCGCCAACCGCCGGCTGATGGCGGCAGCCACGGCGATCGTCTTGGCCGACGTCCCCTTCGGCCCTGGAAACCTGGCTAACCTTCAAGATGTCCTGGAATCGGGACGCCCCGTGATCGCCGTGGGCAACTCGCCTCTGGACGTCCGCGACTACACCGGTGGTCTGGCCACGGAGCTTTTCGTCCGTCTGCGCGCGAAGGGCCTCTATGTCGCCGGCCTGGCCGACCTGCCGCGCGTGGTCCGGCGGGCCGTGGCGGCCAGGCGCCTGCCGCATACCCATCTCTAGCTTAGAGGAAAATAGTCCTAGAGTTAGAATGCACGTACTAGCTGTGCCGGAAATCGCGTCACGGTGGCCGCGCGATCTGTGAACGGAGGATTTCGAACGGAGGCGCCCATCGGGGGGCCGACCCTTCCGGTGCATAGTTATGTAAACGTCTATTCCAGAATAGGCGGCTCGGGCAGGGAGTATGTTGTGGCGGCAGTGACGCAGCCCTCTTTGGGCGCATAAAATGCGACTGCCGCTCGCCCCCTGGGCGTCGGCCGGAGGTGCCCCATGGTCCCGGAGAAACTCGAATCCCCGCTGGACGGAGACATGAAAAGAGTTCATTTCGTCGGGGTCGGCGGTGCCGGTATGAGCGGCTTGGCGGAAGTGCTCTTAGCCGCGGGCCATCAGGTGACCGGCTGCGACATCAGGTACTCTCCGGTCATCGCCCGGCTGCGGGAAAAGGGGCTCTCCTTCGTCAAAGACCACAGCGCGGATCACGTGGACGACTGCGATCTGGTGGTCTACACCGCCGCGGTGAAGAAAGACCTGCATCCCGAGACCGTGCGCGCGGCCGAGCGGCGCCTGCCGGTCTTGTCCCGGGCCGAACTCCTGGGCCGCGTTTTGGCCCGCGCTGACCACGGAGTGGCTATCGCCGGCACCCACGGCAAGACCACCACTACCGCCATGATCGGCGTCATTCTGAAGGATGCGGGGCTGGATCCCACCATCTTAGTGGGCGGCGACGTGCCGGCCCTGGGCGGCAACGCCCGTATCGGGACCACCCGGTACATGGTCACCGAGGCCTGCGAGTTCGAGAACTCTTTCTTGTCCCTCCGTCCCGAAGTCGGCCTCATCCTGAACATCGACGACGACCACCTGGATTTCTTTAAGAGCATCGAGGGTGTGGTCCAGGGATTTCGTGATTTCGCCGACCGCATCAAAACCGGGGGCGTGCTCATCACCAGCGGCGATAACCAGTACGCCCGGCGGGTGGCCGAAACCGCCAAGGTGCCGGTGGAGACCTTTGGCCTATCCCCGGACAATACCTGGCGTGCCGCGGCCGTCGGGTTCCGCCCCGGGACGGCCTACCCGGTGTTTGACTTGGTGCGCGGGGACCGGCGCCTGGTCCCCATGGAGCTGGGCACCCCCGGCGTCCACAATGTGCAGAATGCCCTGGCGGCGACGGCAGCCTGTTTCTGGCTGGGAGTGGACGTCAAGGACATCGCCCGTTCCTTACGCGATTTCAAGGGGGTACACCGGCGATTCGAGCAGTTGGGTCAGGTGGGCGGGGTGACCGTCATCGACGACTACGCCCACCATCCAACGGCCCTCCGCTACACCATTGAGACGGCCAGGCGGTTCGAACCCAGGCGGCTGTATGTGGTCTTCCAGCCCCACCTGTTCAGCCGGACCTTCCACTCGCGCCACGAGTTCGTGAAGGCCCTGGCCCTGGCCGATGAAGCGGTGCTCCTGGACATCTACGCGGCCCGGGAGAAAGACACCGGTTTGGTCAAGGCGGCCGACTTGGTCGCCGACATTCGTGACCTGGGTTCGGCCGCGGTCCACATGCCCAGCCACCAGGAAGCCGCCGCCTACCTCCGCTCGAAAGTCGCACCCGGGGACATGGTCCTGACGGCGGGGGCCGGCGACGTCGATAAGGTGGGCCGTCTCCTGGTAGCAGGAGAGGGAGAGGCGCGTTAGGCTCCATGGAACCGGTGTCCGGTGTGGTGGTGGTCGGTGGCGGCCCCGCCGGGATGATGGCGGCGGTCCAGGCCGCGGCCGGTGGCGCCCGCACGGTCCTCTTGGAGAAGAAAGACCGCCTCGGACTGAAGCTGGGGATCAGCGGAAAAGGGCGCTGCAACCTGACCAATTGGACGGACGTGGAAGGCCTGGTGCAAGGTATCCCCGGCAACGGCCGTTTCCTGTACAGTGCCTTCGCCAACTTTGGCCCCCCTGACCTTGTGTCCTTTTTGGACAAGCTGGGTGTGCCCACGGTGGTGGAACGTGGCCGGCGGATGTTTCCGGTCTCGAACCGGGCCCTGGATGTTGTGCGCGCCTTGAAGGGGGCGGTGGCGGCCGCCGGGGTCAAGGTGCGGACGGTGGCGCCGGTGGCGGGACTTCTGCCTCCGGCAAGTGATGGGGGAACGTGGGTGGTCGTCACCGCCGGCGGCGAACGGTTTCAAGGCCACGCAGTCGTCTTGGCCACGGGAGGGGCGTCTTATCCGGCCACCGGTTCGACCGGAGATGGGTATCGCCTGGCCGCGGGGGTTGGGCATCGCATCGTGGAGCCGCGACCGTCCCTGGTGCCCATGATCTGCGCGGAGGAGTTTGTGGCGGCACTGGCCGGCCTGACCTTGGAGAATGTTCAAGTGACCTTAGTCGCGGGCGATGGTGCCGGAAAGGCCGCCAAGACCGGTCTCGGCGTCTCTCTCTTCGGGGACCTTCTCTTTACCCACTTCGGCGTGTCCGGCCCCACGGTGCTCTCCCTTTCACGGGCGCTCGCCACGGGCCGGATTCCGCTGCCCGCCGTGCTTTCGATAGACCTGAAACCGGCGCTCTCGCTGGAGCAGCTGGACGCGCGGCTCCTGAGGGACTTCGGAGCCGAGACGCGCCGCCAGTATAAGAACGCCCTGGGAGGCTTATTGCCCCGCAGTCTAATCCCGGTCATCATCGGCCTCTCCCATATTCCACCCGAGAAACCCGTGCACCAGATAACCCGCTCTGAGCGGGAGCGCCTGGCGCGGCTCCTGAAGGGAATGCGCCTGACGGTCACGGCCACACGGTCCTGGGAGGAAGCGGTGGTCACCACCGGCGGGGTGGATGTGGGCCAGGTGGACCCGCGGACCATGGAATCGAGGCTCTGTCCCGGGCTCTTTTTCGCCGGCGAAGTGTTGGATGTGGACGGTTTTACGGGCGGCTATAACCTGCAGGCCGCTTTCTCCACGGGCCATCTGGCCGGACGGGTTGCCGCCCGGAAGGCCCTTTCCCAGGCGCATAAAGCACCTGGCCTGGGGCATACCTCAGTGGGAGAAGGAACCCGTGAGGGGTGGGGGGTTGCGCCGTTTCCTTTCCTTCGGTGACCGTTTGGAGCGGGTGCTGGTCCGCCTGGTGATCGGCCTGGCCCTCCTCGTGTTCCTGGCCCAGGCCGCCCTGGCCCGTCCGGACCTGCGCCGCTGGCTGTCTTTCGTTGATCACCTCGAAGGGGTGTCCCTGGCCACCTATAGCGTGCCTTCTCTCGGCGGCACCCCTCCGGCCGTTCCGTCGGTCTCCCCGGCCGTGGCGACGGAACACCTCCCTGGCACCGCTCCCGTGGCTTCCCTCACCCTGACCTTGGTGGGCCACAAGACAGCGCCATGGGTGACAGTGTTGGTAAACGGGGATCCAGCGGCCACCTTCGTGACGGCGTCAGCCGCCGTCGCTGTCAGGCCCGGCGACCTCGTGGAGATAGATCCGGGCAAGTACCGGGGCGCCGTGACCGTGAAAGTCGCGGAATCGCGCGGTGTGTCCTATCCCACCGTAGGACAGTCTTTGACGGCCCAGGGGACAATTGCCCGCCTCGGACGAGTGCTGCCGCCAGCAGAGCTTCCGGTGCCGTCAGGACCTTAACAGGCGCCGCGTCCTTCTGGAGTTCTCTGCTCTGGGAACTGTGGGCATAATCCGGAGGGGCGCCGCCGGTGCTGCAAGGAAAACCGCGCGCGCCGTCGAAATCCCCGGTTATTCGACCGCCGAACATGCGGGAAGGTTGCGCGGGAAAGGCTTCTATCTGTGTCGAGTCGCCGTTTGCGGGTGGCCATCGACGGACCGTCGGGGGCCGGAAAAAGCACCATCGCGAAAATAGTGGCCCGGGAGCTGGGCTACCTTTACCTTGACACCGGCGCCATGTATCGCGCCGTGACTCTCGCCGCCTTGCGTCGCGGTCTCTCCTTTGACGGAGACGGCTCCTCCATCGCCACCCTTGCGGAGAACCTGCGCATCGACCTCGCTCCGGCCGGCCCCAATAGCAGCGGCCCCACCGTGATGGTGGACGGCGAGCCCGTGACCGACCAGATTCGCAGTCCGGAGGTGGGCCGCCACGTTTCCCTCACGGCGGCAATCCCCGGCGTGCGCCGCGCCCTGGTGCGCCGCCAACGGGAGATCGCCGGCCAGGGCGGCGCGGTCCTGGATGGACGCGACATCGGCACGGCCGTGCTTCCCGAGGCCGAAGTCAAGGTTTTCCTCACGGCTTCCCTGGACGAACGGGCGCGCCGCCGCTTGAAAGAGCAGTTGGGCCGGGGTTTCGGCGTTACTTTCGACGAGGTCAGGAATGAACTGGCCGAACGAGATCGTATCGACACCAGCCGCCAGATGGACCCCCTGCGGCAGGCGGACGACGCCGTTCTGCTTGACTCCACGGGCATGACCATCGAAGAAGTCGCGGCGGAGGTCATGAAGCTCTGTCGCCAGGCCGCCGGGCGGCTGGAGCGTGCGGAAGCCCCGCGGGCCGGCACGCCGGAGACCGCGGGCTATCCGGCCACACCGGAGCGGAAGGAGGGACTCTAAGCATGTTTCTATATGTCCTCATCCGCGAGATGTTCCGCGTCTTTTACACACTCTGGTTCAGAGTCGACTCCAGCCACCGGGAGCGTGTCCCCGCCCGCGGGCCCGTGGTCGTCTGCGGCAACCACTTCTCCTGGTGGGATCCGGTCACCATTGCCATCATGGTCCGGCGGCCCGTTTATTTTATGGCGAAAGCGGAGCTTTTTGCGATCCCTGTTTTCGGCCCCATCCTGAAGCGGATCGGCGCCTACCCCGTGCGGCGAGGGCTGCCCGACCGCACCGCCTTGCGGCGCACCTACGATCTTCTGGAAAAAGGCCACGCCATTGGCATGTTCCCCGAAGGGACCCGGACCCGGACCGGCTATATAGGTAAGGCTGAGCCCGGCGCGGCCCTGGTGGCCGTCAAGACCGGGTCCCCGGTAGTGCCGGTGGCCATCATCGGGCAGTACCGCTTTCGGGGTCGCATCCAGGTGAATTTCGGAGAGCCCGTCTACCTCTCGGTCGAGGGAGGAAAAGCCCGTAACGAGGAGTTGGCCCGGCTGTCTGAGTCCATCATGGACCGCATCATCGACTTATCAGAAGGCCGTTGGTCGAGACCGGCGCCGGCGGCGGCCGCCGCTACTGCCGCTACCGCTACTACCGCTGCTGAGGATGAGGGACCGCATGATTGACGTGGAAGTCGCCCGCCACGCGGGCTTCTGTACGGGTGTGCGGGACGCGGTGGAAAAGGCCCGTCAGACACTGGGCCGGGGAGGGCCGGTCTTTGTCTTTGGCCCCCTGGTCCATAACCCGGAGGTCGAACGGGAGCTGGCCGCTTCGGGAGCCCGCACCGTCACGGACCTCGACCAGTTGCCGCCGTCTCCCGGAGCCATCCTCGTCATCCCTTCGCACGGCGCCACTCCCGAGGTCTACCGCCGCGCCGCCGCGCTGGGTTACGAAATCGTCGACGCCACATGCCCATTGGTGCGGCGGCTACAGGAGAAATCCAGTGAGAGCGTGGCCCAGGGCCGGGACACGGTCATCGTGGGGGACCCCGGGCACACCGAGATCAAAGGGGTGCTGGGACACGCGTCGGAGGTGGCGTCGGCCTCCCGCGGCTGTGTCTTCGTGGTCCGGAATGCGGGTGAGGCGAAGGATCTGGGGCTATCGGGGCCCGTCACTTTGGTGGCCCAAACGACCCAGAGACCAGAGACCGTCCGCGAGGTGGCTCGGGTCCTCGCCCAGGGCGGAGCCAAGGTAGAGCAGGTGAACACCCTTTGCGCCGTGACCTCCCAGCGCCAGCAAGAAGCACGCGAATTGGCTAGGAGATGCGACGTCATTCTAGTCCTGGGCGGAAAAAACAGCGCGAACACCCGCCAATTGGCATCCATCGCCAGGGAAGAAGGTATTCCTACTTATCACATAGAAAACACAACCGAATTGGATCCAGCTTGGTTTACCGGAAAGGCCCGGGTTGGCCTTCTGGCGGGCGCGTCAACGCCCGCCAGCAGTATCGAGGAGGTTCGAGTGAAGATGTCGGCCATCGACGAAAAGGAAGAGAAAGACCAGCAGCCCGAAAGCACCACAGAGCAAGAGCAGGAGAAAGCGCCTGCGGCACAGGAAGCGGCCCCCGCTGACGCGGAACCGCAGGAAAGCCAGGCGACAGGGGAAGAAGAGGACATGGCCTCGGCCATGAAAGACCTGAAGCCCGGCGAGATTGTGCGCGGCAAGGTCGTGTCGGTGGACGACAACCAAGTCCTCGTCGATGTGGGATATAAGTCCGAGGGCGTCATCCCGGCGTCGGATTTCGGTCGCGACAGCGCGGACCTGAGGCAACTGGTCCAGGTCGGCGATGAGATAGACGTCTATGTGAAGCGCATCGATACCCAGGAAGGCAACCTCATCCTATCTAAGAGGCGCGCCGACGAGGAAGTGGGTTGGAAGCGCGTCAAGGAGTCCTTCGAGAAGGGCGAAGTTCTGACCGCTCCTGTGGTCAGCGAGGTCAAGGGCGGGCTCATCGTGAACGTGGGCCTTCGCGGTTTCCTCCCAGCCTCTCACGTGGATCGCGGTTTTGTGAAAGACTTGGCCAAGTTCGTGGGCCAGGAAGTTCGGGTCAAGATCATCGAGCTGGACCGGGCGAAGAACCAGGTGATCCTTTCCAGGAAGATTGCCCTGGAGGAAGAGGCCAAGTCCAAGCGGGATAGCACCTGGGCCGAACTGGCCGAAAACCAAGTCCGCCACGGCGTGGTCAAGCGCCTCACTGATTTCGGCGCCTTCGTCGACCTGGGCGGCGTGGACGGGCTCCTTCATGTCTCCGAGCTGTCCTGGGGCAGAGTGAATCACCCGTCGGAGGTCCTGAAGGAAGGCCAGGAGATTGACGTCATCGTCCTGCGCCTTGATAAGGAAAAAGACCGCATCTCCCTTGGTTACAAGCAGATCCAGCCGGACCCGTGGTCCAAGGCCGCCGAGAGTTACCGTGAAGGCACCGTGGTCGAGGGAAAAGTGGTCCGCCTGGCCCCCTTCGGAGCTTTCGTGGAGTTGGAGCCGGGAATCGACGGCTTGGTCCATATCTCGCAGTTGGCCGACCGGAGGGTGGAGAAGCCGGCCGATGTGGTCACCGTGGGAGAGACAGTGAAGGCGCGGGTCCTCTCCGTGAACTCGAAAGACCACCGCATCAGCCTGTCGATCCGCGAGGCCAGCGAAACACCGCGCGAAGAACGGCCCGCACCGGCGGCCGGCGGTGGCCGGCGCCGTCGTGAACCGCGCGAGAAGGAGCCCGTGATGGCGGCGACCGAGACCGAAGAGTCCCGCGTCACCTTGGGAGACGTTTTCGGTTCCATCCTGGCCGAATCGAAGAAAGCCGCCGTGGAGGCCGAGAAGCAGAACGGCCGCCATAAGGCGGAGGCGAAAGAGGCCAAGGAAGCGAAGGAAGCCAAGACCGCCGAGGCCGCCGGGGAGAAGCCCCAGGCCGAAGGGGAGAACGAACCGGCACAGACTGAAGAGAAAAAAGACGAAGACAAGGGCGAATAGGGAATGGCCCCCCAAGGGCGTATCCTGGTAATAGCTGAGAAACCCTCCGTGGCCCGGGATATCGCCCGGGCCATGGGGCGTTTCAGTAAGGGCGACGGCTGCCTGGAGTCACCGGAGATGATCGTGTCGTGGGCCGTGGGCCATCTCCTGGAGCTGGCTGAGCCCGAGGACTACGAGCCCCGCTGGAAGCGATGGAGCATGGAGACCCTGCCCATCCTGCCGCCGGAGTTCCGTCTACGTCCCATACCGAAGACCAAGCCACAGTTCGATGTCCTTGTCTCTCTCCTGGAGCGTCCCGACGTGGTCAAGGTCATCAACGCCTGCGACGCCGGCCGCGAAGGAGAGCTTATCTTCCGCTACATCTATGAAACGGCGGGATGCGCCAAGCCGGTGGAGCGCCTGTGGGTCTCGTCCCTCACCGAAGAAGCCATCAGCGAAGGGTTTGCCTCGCTTCGGCCCGCCGCCGAGTACGATAATCTCTTCGCCGCCGCCCGCTGCCGGAACGAAGCCGACTGGCTGGTGGGCATTAACGGCTCGCGCGGGCTGACGAAGAAAGCGGGACTCCTCCTGGCCGTGGGCCGAGTCCAGACTCCGACGCTGGCCATGATCGTCCAGCGGGAAAAGGAAATCCGCGCCTTTCAGCCGCGCGATTTCTGGCAGGTGTTCGCCACTTTCCGGGGCGAGGCGGGGGAGTGGCGCGGAATCTGGGACGGCGGCAGCAGGGACGCCAAGGGCAACCGCACCGGCAGCGCCGAAGACCGGCAACGCCTCTGGAGCGAGGAAGAAGCCAAGAGCATCGCCCAGCGGGTGGCCGGCCGCCACGGTACGGTGGCGGAAGTCGAGACCAAACGCCGGCATTTCCCACCGCCGCTGCTCTACGATCTGAACGAACTCCAGCGCGAGATGAACCGCCGCCGGGGGTTCTCCGCCGCGAAGACGCTCTCTCTGGCCCAGGAACTCTACGAGCGCGACAAGGCCCTGACCTACCCACGCACCGACAGCCGCCACCTGCCGCCGGACCTGATCCCGCGCTTCCCGTCCATGCTGCGGGCCGCCGGAACGGCCACCGGTCTGGGCAATCACGTCGAGACCGTCCTGGCCAAGCCCAAACTACCCATCTCGGGCCGCTTCGTCGACGCCAAAAAGGTGTCCGACCACCATGCCCTGGTGCCCACCCCGAAAGAAGTGGACCCCAACCAGTGGAGCGACGACAAGCGCCAGGTGTACGAGGCCGTCTGCCGCCGTTTCATCGCCGCCTTCTTCCCGGCCGCCGTGGACGACCTGACCTCGGTGACCACCGTGGTCGAGAGCGAACCTTTCTTCAGCCAGGGCCGCCAAGTGGTGGACCCGGGGTGGCATGTCATTGAGAAACCGACTTTCGACGCCGACCTGCCCGTGCTTCCGGAGTTGAAAGAGGGAGACCCGGCCCGGACCCTCGACGCGAAAGTGGAGCACGGACAGACCAAGCCGCCCGCACGCTTCACCGAGGCCAGCCTCCTGCAGGCCATGGAAACGGCCGGGAAGCTCATCGACGACGAAGAGCTGCGCGAAATGATGAAGGGCGAAGGTATCGGCACTCCGGCCACCCGGGCCGCCATCATCGAGCGCCTGCTGGACCTGTCCTACATCGTGAGGGAAAGGCGTTCCCTGGTGCCGACCGAAAAGGGTATCTTCCTGATCGAACGCATCCCCGTCCCCGTCCTGACCTCCCCGTCGTTAACGGGGCAATGGGAACGCAAGCTGCGGGAGATCGAAGCCGGGAAAATGGCTCGGCAGGCCTTCATGGCCGAGACGGCCGAATTCACGCGGACCCTCACCGACGCCATACGAGAGATGTCCGGCGACACTGAAGAGGCCGCCATGGCCGCCGTGTTGCCGCCGTGCCCCTTGTGCGGCAGCCGTGTCACGGAGGGGCCGCGGTTCTATTACTGCACGCGTCGCGGCGAGGGATGCGCCTTTCTGGTGGGCAAGGTAATCGCGGGGCGCCGCATCTCGCCCAACGATGTGCAGGCGCTGATCGAGAAGAGACAGACGTCGGTGCTGCGTGGTTTCCGGTCGAAGAACAACAGGCCATTCTCCGCCCGCCTGGTCCTGTCCGACGATGGGCGGGTGGTTTTCTCGTTCCCGGAGCGCCGCCGGCCGGAGGTGAGGAGAAATGCCACCAAGGAATCGGCCGCCGGTTATGATGGCGCCGGGGCGCCGGGCTCCAAACCCGCCGCCAAACCAGCAGCTAGGTCTGCGGGCCCGAAGAAAGGACGAACATCTCGAAGCGGTACTCAGGACTCCTGAGGACATGGGTGAAGCTGGCGCTGTTTCCGCGCCTGAGTCCTCGTTTCCGTCGACACATTTCAGTGACGTCCACCTCATACCTGACTGTCTGCCCGAATTGGACCTGGCCTCCATTGACTTGACGACTTCCGTCGCCGGCCTGCGCTTGGCCACACCCGTCGTGGTCAACGCCATGACCGGCGGCACAGCCCGCGGCCTGGAGGCGAATCGGGCCTTATCGCGCGCCGCCGCGCTGGCCGGCGCGGCCATCGCCGTTGGTTCGCAGACCATTCTCCGTGAGTCTCCGGAGGCCTTGGCAACCTTCTCGGTAGTCCGGGATGAGAACCCCCACGGCATCATCTTTGCCAATCTGCCCGCCGGTTCGTCCCCTGACGACGCCAAACGGGCGGCGGATGTCCTGCACGCCGATGCCCTGCAGCTCCACCTGAACGCCGCCCAGGAATTGGCCATGCCTGAAGGCGACCGGGATTTCCGCGGACGGTTGGCGGCCATCGAGCGCGTTTGCGCGGCGGTGCCTTTCCCGGTAATAGTGAAGGAGGTCGGGGCCGGCATCGCCCGGGAGCACGCCCGCCGCTTGAAGGAAGCCGGCGTGGCCGCCATCGACGTGGGTGGAGCGGGCGGCACAGATTTCCGCGACGTGGAACGCCGCCGCGCCGCGGCCAGACGTCTGGCGCCGGGCGGGGAGACCGGGGGAGCCGCCGGGCGGGCTGGGGGCAGGGAGTCGGAACACCGGCCGGCGCACTACAGTTGGGGGCTCCCGACGGCCATCTCTCTTCTGGAGGTCGCCGGCAGCGGCCTAGACGTGGTGGCCGGCGGCGGGATCCGTTCCGGACTGGATGCGGTGAAAGCCTTCGCCTTGGGAGCCAAGGCTGTCTCCGTGGCCGCGCCCCTCTTGAGGGCCCTTGACGCCGGCGGCCCCCGGGGTGCGGAAGTTTACCTTCGCGGCTTCCTGGACCAGATCAGGGAAGTCCTGCTGCTGTCGGGGGCCGCCGGCGTGGGTCCGGCGGCCTACCTACCCGTGGTCCTGAGCGGTCTGGCGCGGGACTGGGCGGCGGCGCGCGGACGGCGCAATACCCAAAGCTAGCCGAATTATCACCCTGGGACCGGGTTAACCTAAACCTGCGATTCCCTGCGTTTTTTGGGAAGCGCACACCGGTTTTTAGGGAGGTAGGTCCCTTGCCTTTGCCCATCGGGTTGATCCTCTTGATCGTGGTCGCGGTCCTGATCTATTTCGGCTTGGCCGAAAGAGTCCTGGACCGGATGCGTCTCACCGACCGGGCCGCCCTGGGTGTCATCGCCCTGATCATTGTCGGCAGTTTCTTGGACGTGACTCTGGTGCCGGGACCAATGCGGTTACTCGTAAACGTCGGTGGCGCCATCGTCCCGGCTGTTCTGGCGATCTGGCTGATCGTCACCGCCGACACGACGTGGGAGAAAGTCCGCGGCACCTTGGGGGCGGTGGTGACCGGTGCGGCCATCTACGCTGCCGGGCGTCTCATGCCCGCCGGACCCGAGGAGCGGGCCTACATCGACCCCACCTATGTCTACGCCATTGCCGGCGGGCTGGTGGCTTACCTCTTCGGGCGCTCCCGGCGCGGCGCCTTCGTGGCAGGCGTGCTGGGAGTGATCCTGGCGGACCTGGCTCACTACGTCCAGCTCCTGGTGACCAGGTCCCCTGGACGGACGTGGCTGGGTGGAGCCGGCGCCTTCGACACCACTATCATCGCGGGTCTGCTGGCCGTCTTCCTGGCCGAAGTCATCGGCGAGACACGCGAACGCCTGCAAGGGGGCCCACAGCAGAAACGCGGCGGCGATCCTTCCCGCGACGAGCTAGCCCAACCCGGTTCCCAGCCGGGCCGGGAACACCGGCACCGCAAACGCAACCGGCCTCCCAAGGACGGTGAAGAGAATGAGTAACCCCCGGTGGGCTGTGTGGGCTCGTTTGGCCATGTCCGTGACGCTGACGGTCACAGTGGGTCTGATGTTGGCCGGGGGACCCGCCGCCGGCGCCGCCACGGCCCCTCCTTTTGGCCAGGAAGAGCTGCCCAGACAGTACTACACGGTCGAGGACGAGTCCGGCCGGGTGATCCTGCAGACAGGCCTCTACGTCAACGTCGGGGATGTCTTCATCGACAGTGATAACCGGAGGTTCGAGGTCTTCGAGGTCATCGGCCTGCGCGCCCGCGCCCGTGAGGTCGGACGGGAGCCGG
Organism: Bacillota bacterium; assembly: GCA_021791495.1. Classification (GTDB taxonomy): domain Bacteria; phylum Bacillota; class Sulfobacillia; order JAJYWN01; family JAJYWN01; genus JAJYWN01. Next base: position 7,750 of record JAJYWN010000011.1, on the reverse strand, counting down.
TCGAGGCGGGCCTCACCGGGACCGGTTATGCGGGAGCCGCACCCGAGGCCGTGTCCGCCCAGACCAGCGGCGGAAAGCCTTTGGTGGCCATCTATCACACCCATAGTGACGAATCCTACATCCCGGGGGACGGTACTTCGAGTATCGACGGACACGGCGGTATCTATGCCGTGGGGACCGCCCTGGCTTTGGCGGCTAAGAAGGGCGGGTTGGATGCGACGCAGGACCCGGCGCTGCACAACCCCCACGACGCCGCCGCCTACGACCGGTCCAAGCGGACCGCCACGCAGCTGCTGAAGAAGCGGCCCACGCTGCTATTGGACGTCCACCGCGATAGCGCGCCCGTGTCGGCCTACGAGACGACCGTGGCCGACGCCTTGGTCACCAAAGTCATGATCGTGGTGGGCCGCGGCAACCCCACCGAGAGCGCGAACCTTGGCGTCGCCAAGAGCTTGAAAGCAGCGCTGGACCAGAAATTCCCCGGCCTGGTCAAGGGCATTTTCATGGCCGTGGGCAAGTACAACCAGGACCTTTACCCGCGGGCGCTCCTGCTGGAGTTTGGGGGCGAGAATAACCCCAAAGCCGAAGCCGAACAGGCGGCCACCTTCGTCGGGCAGACCCTGCCCAGCTTCCTGAAGGGCCAAAGCACCGGCAGTTCCCTGGGCGGCGGAGCTGCCATGCAGAACACGGGCTTTCTGACTGCCCTGGCCTGGATCCTCGGGCTCGTCCTGGTGGGCGGGGCGGCTTTCCTGTTCATCAATGCCGGCAACTGGCCGGAGGCCCGCCAGAAGCTCCGGCAGCTGTGGTCCACGGAGATGGCCAGCTTCTTCGGCCGGTTCCGCTGGGCCAGAGGCCGGGCGCTGGCGGGGAGACGAGAAAGCACCGGCGAGGGCACCAGTGACGGTCGCCGGCCTTTCCGGCGGCGGAAACGCAACCGTCAGCCCGTGAGGTAACCTTGAAAGTCGTTTATTACGACTACGGTGGGGCCCATTCATCGGTCCTGGCCGCCTCCCTCCACACGGGGGCCCTGTCCGGTGAGCGGCGTCCCACTGCGGCGGAAATAAGGCGGCTGCCTCATTTCGACCAGGCCACTCCGGCCGACCACGGGCGGTTGACGTATATCGGCGACGCCCAGCCTGGGGTCGAGGTCTACGTCCTGGGCTGCCGCCGCTACCACACTATCGCCCGCCGGGCCCTCCGGGGGATAGCCTTAGCTTACGGCATTCCCCACGACGACTTGGTCATGACGGACACCCTCCCCGGCGTGAACCTGGCCATGCGCCTCGGGGGCGTCCTGTCACGCGGGTTGGGCCTGGTTACCATCGGGCGCCCCCTGGTGGCTTGGGGGACCCGCAAGGGATTCTTGAACATCAAGAGAATCGTCGACCGGACACGGGGCGAGGTCGAGCGCCGCCTGACAAGGGTAGCCCAAGAACGTGGCGTATCGCCGTCGCCCGCCCCCTTGGCGACCCGTCCGGGGCCGAAAGTACTGTACCACTGCTACGGCAGTTCTCACTCCTCGGTGGTGGCCTCGGCCATCCACACCAGGAAACTACCGGTCAGGCGCAAACCGACGCCGGAGGAAGTCCTGGCCTTGCCGCATTTCGACCGTGTCAGCGCCAAGCTGCTCGGCACCGTGTTCTACATCGGGGACGACCGGGACGGGCGCGAGGTGTACATCGTCGGTCTGGCCACCGGAAAACACATTCTGGTGCGCGCCATCAACGACTTGGTCAAGTCCTATGGACTACCCGATGGCTCCCTCACGATGGTCAACAGCCTGACAGCCGCCAATTGGCTGGCCAAACTCGGCGGGTTCGTGTCGCGGGGCCTGGGCCTGCCGTGGTGGGGGCGCCCTTTGGCGGTGGCGGGGGTCCTGCAGCGCTACTACTCCTTCATCAGGCTGGTAGAAGGCGTCGTTCCGCGCCTTTCCCTTGACGGTCGCGTGAGCCTGCCGGATAATGAACAGTAACAGGTCTTAATACGAGGTTCTAATTCATGGGCACTGGGTCCGGTCATACCTCGTCTCCCACCGCGGTCAAGGTGGCCGGAGGCGAGATCACCGCCGTGGAGCCGGGTAGCATCGGGGCGCAGGTGGGCCTCGAACCCGGTGACGTTCTGGTATCCGTGGACGGCCGGAAGCTCCGTGACCTCATCGACTACCGCTACGCCGTCGCCGCTGAAGAGATCCAGTTGAAAGTGGTCAAACCTTCGGGCGAAGAGTGGGTCGTGGACATCGAGAAGGACTGTGACGACGGCCTGGGCCTGTCCTTCGGGTCGGCCGTTTTCGACCGGCTGGCGGTCTGCCGGAACCGCTGCCGTTTTTGCTTCGTCGACCAGATGCCGAAAGGCCGTCGGCCATCGCTCTACATCAAGGACGACGATTTCCGCCTCTCCTTTCTCCAAGGTGCGTACGTCACCATGACCAACCTCTCCGCGGCCGACCTCCGGCGCATTACAGAGTACCGTCTTTCGCCGCTATACGTGTCGGTCCACGCCACCTCCGACCAGGTGCGGACGTTCATGATGGGGTGGGGCGCGGCCGGGGTCATGGACCGGCTGCGTCAGCTCACCGGAGCCGGCATCACCGTTCATGGTCAGGTGGTGCTCTGCCCCGGAATCAACGACGGCGCCGTACTGGACCAGACCGTGCGGGACCTGGGCGGTCTGTGGCCTGGCGTCGCCTCCTTAGCAGTGGTGCCCGTGGGCTTGACTGGCCACCGCTCCGATCTTCCCGCGGTGTCCCCGGTGGACCGGGAGAAGGCCCGCGAAGTGCTGAGCCAGTTGGAAGGGTTACGGGACGAATTGGGCCGGGACCATGGGGTCGCGGACTTCCTCTATGCCAGCGACGAATTCTACCTGAAAGCCGGAAAAAGCGTTCCGGGGCGGCGCTTCTACGGTGACTTCCCGCAGCTCGCGAATGGGGTCGGACTGGTACGTCTCTTCCTGGACGATGTCGCCCGGGCCCGTCCGGCGGCAGGCGCGCTTCCGGCGGAGAAGGTCCCGGAGCGGTCTGGGGTCCAGCCACGGGCGGTCGCCCGCCGCCGCCCGCAAGTGGCTCTCGTTACCGGCACACTTTTCGCGCCGGTGCTGGCCGGACTCATCCCCAGGTTGGAGAAGGTCAGCGGCGCCCAGGTTTCGGTAGTACCGGTGGAGAACCAGTTCCTCGGCCCTTCGGTGACCGTGGCCGGTCTTCTTTCCGGCGAAGATATCCGGCGGGCCCTCGAGGCCCAAGTCGGTGCCGGGCGCCGTCCGGAGCACGTCTTCCTTCCATCGGTGACCGTGAGGGAAGGGGACGGTGTCTTCCTTGACGACCTGTCCCCGGAAGACGTGGCTGTCGCCACCGGACTGGCCGTGGAAGTGGTACCGGCCGACGGGCGGTCGCTGGTCTCAAAACTCAAGGAGGTGGCGGGTTGAAACCGGTCGTTGCCATCGTGGGGCGTGTGAACGTGGGCAAATCGTCGCTGTTCAACCGCCTGACCCAGAGCCGCATCGCCATCGTCGAAGCGGAGCCCGGAGTCACGCGCGACCGCATTTACGCCGATGCCGAGTGGGATGGCCGCGTCTTCACCCTGGTGGACACGGGCGGCATGGAGTTCGGCAGTAAAGAGAACATCCGCGAAATGACCATCCGCCAGGCCGAGCTGGCTATCGGCGATGCCGATTTGGTCCTCATGGTGGTGGACGCTCGCGAGGGGTTGTCGCCCAGCGACCCCGAGGTAGCTGAGGTATTGAGACGGAGTTCCAAGCCGGTGCTGCTGGTGGCCAACAAGGCGGATACCCTTGAGATCGAGCAGCAGGTCGGCGAGTTCTACTCCCTGGGGTTGGGTGATCCGTTGCCGGTCTCGGCCGAGCATGGACTGGGCATCGGCGACTTACTGGAGGCCATCGTCCAGCGGCTTCCGGCTCCGGATGGGGAAGAAGAGGAGGGCCCGGGGGTGCGGGTCGCCGTGGTGGGCCGCCCGAACGTCGGGAAGTCGTCCCTCGTCAATGCGCTGCTGGGCCAGGATCGGGTCATCGTCAGCGACATTCCGGGCACCACGCGCGACGCCATCGACACCGAACTGGTGAAGGACGGACGGCGCTATGTCCTGGTGGATACCGCCGGATTGCGCCGTAAGGCCCGTATCACGTCGCCGGTCGAGCGGTACGGGGTCATCCGGACCCTGAAAGCCGTGGACCGCGCCCACATCTGCCTCATCCTTATCGACGCCGTTGAGGGCCTGACGGAGCAGGACCAGCGCATCGCCGGGTACGTGCACGAAGCGGGGCGCGGCGCGGCGCTGGTCGTCAACAAGTGGGACCTGGTGGAGAAGGACGAGAAGAGCGCGCCGCGTTTTGAGGAGAAGCTTCGCCAAGGCCTGGCCTTCATGCCCTACGCGCCGGTCCTGTTCATCTCGGCCAAGACTGGGCAGCGCCTGCCGCGGGTGATGGAGACCATCGACGAGATCGCCCGGTCGCAAACGGCCGAGGTGCCCACGAACAAGCTCACCGACTTGGTGAAAGAGGCCATGGTCATTAACCCGCCGCGCGCCGACAAGGGGCGCCGGTTGAAGGTGCACTTGGTGAACCAGGCGGCGGTGCGCCCACCCACCTTCATTTTCCTAGTGAACGATCCGGAACTGGTCCACTATTCCTACCACCGTTACCTGGAGAACCAAATCCGCGACCGCTACGATTACTCGGGCACTCCGTTGCGGTTCGTCTTCCGGGCCAAGGACCGAAAGGGGTAATCGCCACATGCAGCCCGCCAGCCTTTCCGCGACCAGCGTGGCGGTCGCGGCCATCCTGGGATATCTGTTAGGTTCAGTGCCCTTCGGCTACCTGGCCGGGAAAACCCGCGGCGTGGACATCCGCAAACACGGCAGCGGCGCGATCGGCGCCACCAACACGTTAAGGGTCTTCGGGGCCGGTCTGGCCATCGTCGTCGCCCTGCTGGACGTATCTAAAGGACTCGTCGCGGCCTTGCTGGGACGGTACGTCACGGGAGATCCCTTCTGGGGCGTGGCCATCGGCGGCGCCGCGGTCATCACCGGGCATAGCTGGTCCATCTTCCTTGGTTTTAAGGGCGGGAAGAGCGTGGCGGCCAGTTCCGGGGTGCTCTTGTTCTTCATGCCGGCTCTGGGCGCGGCGGCCGTGGTCGTCTTCCTCGTCCTGGTCGTCGCTACCCGCTATGTCTCGCTGGGGTCCATGGCGGGTGCCGCTGTCGCGGCGGTCCTTGGTCTTTTCTGGCCTGGCCTGCCGCTGCCGTACCGTCTCTTCTTGGTCTACGCCGCGGCCATCATCCTGTACCGGCACCAATCCAACCTGCGTCGCCTCTTGGCCGGCACCGAGTCAAAGTTTGGACAGCGAGTGGACCCGGGGTCGGGGACGGGAGCGGAGACAGGGACGTCGAAGGGTGCGAAAGGTGGGCATCAAGGTGACTGACGGAAAAGTTGCCGTCCTGGGGGCTGGAGGCTGGGGCACGGCCCTGGCCTCTGTGGTGGCCACCAACGGCCGCCCGTCCTGGCTATGGGCCCGGCGCCCCGAATTCGCGGCGGAAGTGGCGGCCACGCGCTGTAACGACCGTTATCTGGCGGGCGTTCGGATTCCCGACGAAGTCCACGTCACCTCCGAACTGGGCGATGCCCTGGAAGGGGCCGCCGTCGTCATCCTGGCAGTGCCTTCACACGGCTTGCGTGCCGTGCTCCGGGAGGCAGTACGGTGCCACCGGCGAGGGCCGCGCGTTTTCGCCAGTGCCGCCAAGGGTCTGGAGACCGACACCTTCAAGCGTATGTCCGAAGTCCTGGCCGAAGAGTTGTTACTGGGCCAGGGCAAGTCGGTCGGGGCGGAAGGGGCGGGGGGCCCCGAGGAGCCGGGCGTGGCCGTCATTTCTGGGCCGAATTTCGCCGCGGAAGTGGCCCGGCGCCAACCGGCAGCGACGGTCGTGGCTTCCGCCCGCCGCGAGTGGGCCGAAGCGGTCCAGGACGCGCTGGTCAGCCCCGCTTTACGGGTGTACACGTCTCCCGACGTAGTCGGGGTGGAGATCGCCGGGGCCCTGAAGAACGTCTACGCCATCTGCACCGGCATCGCCGACGGTCTGGGGCTGGGCCTGAACGCCCGGGCCGCGGTCATCACCCGGGGGCTGGCCGAAATGACTCGCCTCGGAGTGGCCCTGGACGCCCATCCCCTGACCTTCTCCGGCTTGGCCGGGGTGGGGGATTTGCTTCTCACATGCACCGGCGACCTCTCCCGAAACCGGCGCGCCGGCCTGGCCATCGGCCGCGGGGAGAACCTTGAGAGGCATTTGGGAAGCACACCCATGGTGGTGGAAGGTGTGCGCACCACTGCCGCGGCCCGCGATCTGGCGGCGCGCGGTGGGGTGGAGATGCCCATCCTTGAACAGGTCTATCAGGTGATCTTCCAGGGCAAGGCGCCCGCCGAAGCGGTGGCCGACCTCATGACGCGCATGCGCCGCTCGGAGAACGACGGCTACGGAGAACACGCCGCCACCTGGTGAGCGGTGATCCGCCCCAAGGTCGCGAGGCACCCGGCGGCGGCGCTAGCGGCACTAGTGGAAGCCGAGGTTCCCTGCGGTCCGCACTATGCGTTCGACCCGACGGAAGACGAGGTATCCGGCGGACACGAAAACGATCATGACAGCAAGCAGGATGGTCACTTCCAGGTTCACCGGCAAGAGTGTCCTAGTGCCCAGCACGAAGCCACGGATCACATCGATTCCGTAGGTCACCGGTACCGCCAGCGACAGTCCGAAAAGCAGACGGGGGAGGACCTGCACCGGAAACTGCTGCCCGCTGAGCATTTGGATAAAGAAATTCGCCATATCGATGATGTTATTGGCATTGTTGCTCAGAAGGACCACGGCCGCCAGACCGAAACCGAAGCCATATAGGCCAATAAGTAGCGGGATCAGGGCCAGCACGGCCGGCAGCACCTGCCCCTGGAAGCTGAAGTGGAACGCCGCCCACGCTATGGAGAGCCCGACGATACCGTAAAGCGTGGTCAGGGTCAAGGACCATAGCGAACGTCCCAGAAGAATGACCACCGGAGGGACCGGCGCCAGCCAGTTAGTCTCGATGACGCCATTGGACATCTCGTTCTTCAGGGAGAACCCCATGCCCCAGGCTACCGACCCCACGTATTGACCTACCAGGCCACCGACGATCCAGAAGGCGATGAAATCGCTGGTCCCGGAGTAGGCCTGGAATCCGACGGCCCGGCCACCGGTAGAGAAAGCCCGGGCCATGAACACGACCGGCAGCATCCAGACGAAGGGATCGATAATGGAGAAGATCGCGTTCCCGGGGTACCTCAGGAAGACCAGGAGATCCCGCCGGAAAACAGCTTTGATCACCGTAAGATAGAGTCCCCAGGGAACGGTCCGGCGACTTTCCTCTCTCATTCCGGTTCCCACCTCGCTCAATAGAAGCTCAGGCTTCCCTGGCGTTGGGCCACGCGCTGGGCCAAGGCGAAAGAAGCAAAACCCGCTGCCAAGAGGACAGCTCCCGACACGGTAAGGAAGGTCACGTCAGAAGCCACCGCGGGCCAATTCCCACCGGCGATCACGGTTCTGGTGGCATTGATGGCGTGGGTGAGAGGGATGCCCTGGGAAACGCCCTGCATCCACAAAGGCAGGACCGATATCGGGTAGGTCATCCCGCAGAACACCATCATGATGCCGCGCACGACGTTCACGGCCAGATTGGTTTCCTTCACCCATAGGACGGCGCTGGCGAAGACCATGCCCAGA
>JAJYWN010000014.1 GCA_021791495.1 Bacillota bacterium | reverse complement strand
CGATCTCAACCTACTTAGGAATCGCTCTACTAGGCCGAAGGACGAAGATCGTCAGGGTTCCTACTTCGTCAAGTTGTTCGTGATCTTCGCCGCCGCCCGCTGGCCCTGAATCCAGCCCGAATACTGCTGGTCCACGGCCTCGTTGACCACCGCGGCCTTCACATCTTCCTTCGCCGCCGCGAAGGTCGGCGGGCTGCCCTGGATGCTCAGGACCTGGATGATCTGCCAGCCGTCGCTGGTCTGGACGGGCTGAGAGAAGTCGTTCACCTTCAAGGCGAACGCGGCGTCGTCGAAGGCCGTCTCCATGGTCCCGCGGCCGAAGGTGCCGAGGTCACCACCCTTGTCCTTGTCCGTGGCGTCGGTGGATTTCGACTTCGCCAAGGTGGCGAAGTCGGCCCCCGCCATCAGCTGGGCCCGGATGTCCTTCGCCTCGGCCTCGGTGGCGGCCACAATGTGGCGGGCGTGGAGCAGCCGCTTGTCAAAGTCGTTGGTGTGTTCGTCGTAGTATTTCTGCAGCGTGGCGTCGTCGGTGGCCACGCCCTTTTCGAGCACCTTGACCGCCTTTAGATGCATCATGCTGTCCGCCCGGAGCTGCTCCATAGTCAGGCCGTTCGACGCCAAGGCCTGCTCTAGGGCCTGGGTACCGCCGTAGCGGGCCGCGAGCTTGTTGATGTCGGCGGTCACGTCGGCGTCGGTCACCGTCAGGTGGGCCTTGGCCAGTTCCTGATCAAGGATTCGTTCGTCGATGAGCTGGTCCATGGCGGTGCTGCCGTAAGCGGCGACCATACGGTCGTAGAGCTGGGCCCTGGTGATACGGCTGCCATTCACGGTCGCCACGGTACCGCCGAAGTGCGTGCCAAGGTAAAACCCGCCGACGGCTGCGGCGCCGGCGATGACGACGACGAAAGCCAACGCGGCGGCCGCGACGGTCAGGCGCGGCTTGGAAGGGGAGGAGCTATTGGAGGAGCTATTGGAAGAGCTAGAAGGAGACTTAGTCAGGGCAGGAGACCTCCTCGCGGGTTTCATGAAGGTTAGCTTGCAGACTAACTTGCGGGTTGACTTAGCAAGTTTACATAAAGCAGACGACGATGACTATGCCGATTTCAAGGATTCACGCAGTAATCCTGCGGGAAAAGTGTGGACGGCTTGTGAACGTTGTGTGGCGTTGGATAGAAAACGAAGGCGGGCTGGCGCCTTACCTTCTGGTGACTCCGGCGACCGGAGGTAAGCATTGCGGCGGGAACAAGCTCTCCGGTGGGCACTCCGGGAACTCCGGCGACGCCTGAACGCACTCCGCCGGCACGCAGAAGCCGTAGGCGGGGATCAGCAGTTTCACCGTCGCCACCGCCTGGAACAGCAGGCAAATGACGAAGGTGCAGCAGACCTGGTCGCTCGGGGTTATCACACAGGGGCCACACGTTACGCTGGGGACCTCGCACACCGTGCGCGTGCCCTCCGGTGAGCACAAGGTGACGGTCTTGGTGAAGCTGAACAACCGTTCGAAGGTGTGGCTGGTTCTGCCGGCCAGGAGTGGGACGGTGCGGAGGGGGCTGGGGTAGGGTTGGGACGGCGATCGGCGAAGGGGGGACGCGCAAGACCGCCTGCAACGGGGCGGGCGGCTTGCGATAGCCAAGAAACAAGGGGCGCCGGCCCCGCACGGTCGGCGCCCGCTAACTATTCGTTCTTGGTGCCTGCTACGGGCGGAAGGCATTGCGGTGGGAAGAGGTTCTCCGGCGGGCATTCGGGGAATTCCGGGGAAACCTCGACGCACTCCGCCGGTACGCAGAAGCCGTAGGCCGGGACCAACAGCTTGACCTCGGCCTTCGCCTGGACCAGGATGCACAAGATGAAGGTGCAGCAGACCTTGTGGTCCTGAGTCAGGACGCACGGGCCACACGAATAGGAGGGAATCTCACACTGTGTTTCGGTGCCTTCAGGCGAACACAGGGTGACGGTCTTAGTGAAGCTGAAGGTCCTCCAGAACTTGCAGCACTTGTGCTTGAGGCCCTCGCGCTCCTTCCACTCGCCCTCCATCTCCTCGTAGTCCCCGCCGTCATACTCCTTCTCGTCGCCATCCTCCTCGAAGTCGCCGCGGAACCACTTGTGCTTGCAGATCTTGAACCATACCTTGACGGTGATGAGGAAGGTCACGTTGAAGAAACCGCCACCCGAGGAGAGAGGTTCCCGCGAGATCTCCTCGCAATTGACCTCCTTGATCTTGCACCACACCTTGTGATGGGCGTCGTTCGGGACACACATTTCAGGCAGGCAGCTTTCAGGTAGGGAGAAACAGACGTTGTTCCTCCGCTCCACCTGGAAGCAGAAATCGTAGACCTTCTCGGTCTTGATGCAGACGATTTCGGTAGGTGGGGGGCAACGACCGGGTGCGCACGGACCGGGTATGATTTGATTCGTCATCGTCTCACCTCCCTTCGCGGTCCTGGTTATGTCTACTCGCGCCGTGCCAAAGTTGCTACATTGCGCCTGGATGCTGACGCAAAATGGGCCAGATGGCTGGTTCTCGTGCCCATGAACTAGGTCTCCCCCCCCAGCAGGAGACAGGGCGGGGCCGCAGAACTGGCCCCCCGAGCCCATCCAGGCACTGGAAGGAGAGGGAAGAAAGTGAAAGGCAAAGTGAGTGTGAAGGTCGTTCTGACCGGCCTGGTCCTGTTACTCTTGGGGGCGTCCGTAGCCTTCGCGGCCTCCATGAACGGCGATTACAAGGGTAACCCCATCGTCAACGTGGTGATAAACGCGGTCAAACTCACCGGCCTCGATGTCCCTCCGATGATCTACGACAGCCGGACCATGCTCCCGCTCCGGGCGACCGTGGAAAACATGAACGGTATCGTGGAGTGGGACGGGACGACGATGACGGCCAGTGTGCTGAAGCCGGAGACAAGTATCTACTTTGAGACGTTGAAGGCGGACGGAGTCAGTGTCGCGGGAGTCTTCTCCGACATTCCGATCCTTCCAGCCGGAGAGCGGTTTCTGGCGGTGGTGGACATCGGGGGCATCCCCAAAGGGACCTACGCAGTAAAGTGGGAGATTCTTGACCAGCACGGTACCGTCCTGGTTCAGGACAGTAACCTCCGGGCCCAGATCACCGTGGACAACGGTATTTCCAACATCACCAGCACGGCCGACAGCATTCCGATTCAGCCCGGCACGTACCGTTTCAAGCTGTACATGCAGGACAAGGCCGGGAACTTCAAAGTCATCGCTGTGAAGACTTTCGTGTACCTGGAGATCGCCCGGCTGTCCGAACAGCCGAACACCCAGGTGCTCGACGAGTATTTCAGCGACTTCTACCTGGGCAAACTGCCCGCCGGCGTCGGCGCCGACCCGCTCCACGTCCCGACCAGGACCTCGGTCTTCACGGCCGGCGTCGACCAGTTCTGTGCCGTGTTCACGACTAAGAAGGAAATCCCCGCGGGCACCCTCGGGACGGCAATCTACGATGTGAACGCGAAGAGGAACGTTGGTGACAGGAACGTCTCCCCGATGAAATGGGCGGCCAGCAGCTACATGGGGAGCGAACCGTTACAGGTCCCCGTGGGCAGATATGAGTACAAGGTCTACATCGGCGACGTCCTGGTGGTCAACATCCCCTTTGAGGTGAAGTAGAATGTTGCGGATGCGAAGGAGAGCGCCGGGCCGCCCTATCCCGGCTGCCTCGAGAACTGCGGTCGCGGTGGCGGTCCCGGTCGCGGTCCCGGTCACGGCGGCGGTGGCGGCCACGGTCACGGTGGCGGTCGCGGTCTTGCTCGCCGTGACCTTGTTCCTTGTTCAGCCTACGGTCCTGTGGGCGGCGTCCCCGGGGGGAGCGCCGCCGCCGCCGGTGACCATCAACGTCAACGGTCGCGATCTCCCTTGTGAAGTCCCGCCGCAGATCATTGAAGGGCGGACCCTGGCGCCGCTCCGCGCCGTCTTCGAAGCCCTGGGGACGGACGTGTCGTGGGACGGCGGCACGCGCACCGTCACGGCCAGGCGTGGCGAGACGACTTTGAGCCTGACGGTGGGGTCGAAGGTGGCCTACCGCAACGGGCGGGAGGTCCCTTTGGATGTTCCGGCACAGCTGGTGAACGACCGGACCATGGTCCCGCTGCGGTTCATCAGTGAGAGCCTCGACGCCGTGGTGAGCTGGGACGGCGCACGGCGGCTGGCTTCGGTCACCTTGGGGGACGCCGGATGGGTGACGCGGCGCGACCCGCGCGGCTTCGTCTTCTACTATCCCGACGGGTGGCGGGTGACTGCCGGGGAGAACGGCGGCGTGCAGGTGAGTTCGGCGGGCGGAGACGCCGAGGCCCTGTTCTGGGGCGCGGTCATGGCGGCGGGGAAGGCCCTGGATGAAGCCGGCTTCAGAGCGCTCCTCCTCACCTTGATCGGTCCGCACCAGGTCCTGTCGTGCTGGCAGGCGGCCGTGGCTGCATCGGTGGCGGGGGGCACGGCGGAGGGTCCCGCGGGGCCGGGAGCGGCGGCGGCTGCCGACGGCTCCACCACCTGGATCGTGCGCGTCACCTTCCAACGAGACGGCGCCACCTGGCTGGGCGCATACCTTGGGGCATCTCAAGGGGCGAACCTCACCGTCTCCGGGCTGGCCGCGCGCGAGGATGTCTACCAGGCGCGCCTCCCCATCCTCCTGAAGATGCTGGCCGGCTTCCGCTTCGACCCCACCTTCGTTGATGCCAACGCTCTGGCCGGCGTGTCCGGGTTCGATACCTACCGCGACCCCAACGAGGGGGCTTTCACCCTCCTTGTGCCGCGCGGGTGGCAGGTGAAGGGTGGGTTGGAACGGCCCTACATCGACGCCGCCGTTCGCCTTGAACTGACCGACGGCACCTCCTCCATCTTGATGGCGAGCCCGTACCCGCCCATCTTCGCCACTCCGAACTGGGTGCTGCAGATGGCCGGCTTGGGCGAGGGCTCGGTCTATAACCCCGGCGGGCAGCGGTTCCGCAATCCCTACGGCCAGAGCTGGGACATGCTGGTCCGGCGCTACCGCACCGCCGTCGAGTTCATCCAGGACCTGTACGCCCCCCAGGTCCAGGTCGCCTACCCAGGCACGCGAGTGCTCTGGGTGAAGGACCGGCCCGACGTGGCGGCGGGCGAGACGAAGGGACCGGGCGTGACCGAGATCACGGCGGCGGAGGCCCGTTTCGAGGAGCCGGGCGGGGCCGTGCTTCAGGGTTGCCTGATCAAGGACTCGCTGACGGTGACCGGCGGCACCGGGATCTGGACGGCGGCGGTGGAAAGCTGGCGGGCGCCGGCGGACAAGGCCGATCAGGTGCGCCAGATCGTAAGTGTGCTGGAGCGGTCCTTCAAGGCCGACCCCGACTGGGCCAAGAAGGAGGCCGAGGAGGTGAACAAGCGTCTCGGCATCATCGCCTATAGCGCGGACCAGGTCCGCCAGATCATCGATTCGACCTACCAGTACCGCTCGCAGGTGCAGGATAAGACGGCGCGCGAGTGGAGCAAGGCCATCCTGGGGGTGGAGTATGTCGGCGATGCGGCGACCGGGGACACCTGGGAGGTGCCGGACTACGCGGGCTATTACTGGAGGAAAGGGGAGGACATCTTCCTGACCGAGGGGCCGAGCCCGCCGGCGCCCGACCCCGACTTCGTGGAGCTTTTCCGGGCCGGGCCATAGAAGGACACAGCCTCCAGGGATACGAACTACCTAAGGCTACCGTGGACCCACTCCTTTCGCTGGAGGCTTTCGTATAGTGACAGCACACAAAACAATCAAGTCCGCCAAATCCATGAAGTCCGTCAAACCCGCTAAGTCCGAGCATTTCTCCTTCGAACCCCTCGCCAAGGGGGTGTACGTCGCCCTCGACACCGGAAAAGGGGGCGCCGGCTGCAATGCGGGCATAATCGCGCTTGGCCGAAGCCACTTGATTCTCGACACCGGCGCCACGCTGACGGCGGCCAGAGAGTTGCGGGCGGCCGGGGCGTCACTGACCGGCACTCCCGTGGCCTACGTCATCAACAGCCACGACCACCCCGACCACGTTCTTGGGAATATCGTCTTTGAAGGTGCGGCCACCCTAATCGCCGCTTCGGGAACCCGTGAGGCGATGGTGGAGTCCGGACTGACTATGATGGAAGGGTTCCGCCAGCAGATTTCGCAGGCCATCCGTCATGCCGAGGAAGGCTTGGCCAAGGTCGGCCGTGGTGGTGAGGACGCCGCCGGCGGTGGCCAGACGGCGCACGTAGATGCCTTACGGGCTGAGCTCACGATTGGGCGAGCGTATATGGCCGGGTACCCGGCGCCCGAGGACTACCGCCTGCCACAGGTGTCCTTTCAAGGTGAAATGGTGTTCCACGGGGCACCGGCGCTCAGACTGATCGACTGCGGCGAGGCCCATTCCGCCTGCGACTCCGTGCTTTACCTCCCGGATGAAGGCATCCTCTTCATCGGAGACCTTATCACTGAAGGCAACTTAATTCTCCGGTATGGCAGCCCCGAGCGCTGGCTGAAGGTGCTTGACCGGTTGGAGGCGCTGGGCGCGTCCACCATTGTGCCCGGCCACGGCCCAGTGATGCCCGCGGGGCCGGCCTTCGCGGCGGCCCGGCAGTATATCCACGAGATACTGGGTGTCGCCGAGCGGGCCGTGGCCTCGGGAGCTGTCGCCGACCAAATCCCAGTCCCGGAAGGCCTCGGGCCCTACTGGTACCGCGACAACATCCGCTTCTTGCTCCGGCGGGCCGCTGGCTCCTGAGCCGATAGTTACTCCTACTCGAACAACGCGCTGACCGACTGGCCGCCGTCGATGCGCCTGATGCACTCCCCTAATAGCGGGGCGATGGGCAACACCACAAGGTTTCCCCACCGCTTTGTCGCCGGTACCGGTACGGTATCGGTGACCACGAATTCCTTGACCGCCGTCTTGGAGAGGCGCTCGGGCGCGCCGTCAGACAAGACGGCATGGGTGCACGCGCCATACACCTCCGTGGCGCCGCGGTCGGTCAAGAGCTTTACGGCCTGGACGAAAGTGGAGCCGCGGTCGATCTCCTCGTCGAAGAGGATGGCCTGCTTGCCGGCGACCTCGCCCACGACCGTGGTCGCCCTGACTTCGTCTCCCACGCGGCGCTTGTCGACGAAGGCAATCGAGGCGCCCATCTTCTCGGAGAAACGCTGGGCCCGCTTGACGGCCCCCGGGTCCGGGGCGACGATGACGGGGTCGGGCAGTTCACCCGCCAACTGTTTCTCCTTGAAGTAGCGGACGAAGACCGGTTGGGCCGTCAGGTGGTCGGCCGGTATGGTGAAAAACCCTTGGATCTGGTCGGCGGTAAGGTCCACCGTGATGACGCGGTTCACGCCGGCCGTCACCATCAGGTCGGCCACCAGGCGGGCGGTGATGGGCACCCTTGGCTGGTCTTTCTTATCCGAGCGGACGTACGGGTAGTAGGGGAGGACCGCGGTGATGCTCTTGGCCGAGGCGCGGCGCAGCGTATCCACCATGATGAGGAGTTCCATGAAAGCCTCGTCCACGGGCGGTACCGAGGTCTGAACGACGAAGACATCCTGATTTCGGACGTTCTCCTTGATGCGGACGAAGGTGTTGTCGTTCGGGAACTTCGAGATGGCCGCCAGGCCGGGTTCAATGCCCAGGTAAGAGCAGATGCTCACGGTCAGTTCTGTGGTGGCGCGGCCGCCGAAGATCTTCACGTCGATTCCTCCCGATATGCTTAGGACGCCTCTGTCAGTACAGCCACGATGCTACAGGCGCTTTTTGAGCCCGTCCATGCCGCCGGCGGATAGTCTCCCCTCGCGCTCCAGCCTTCCGACGACGATACCCGGCGCCACCCCAATCTTCTCGGCGAACCGGAGGATTGCTTCCTCAGCGACAGCGCCGCCTTCGCCGACCTCGCCGAAGCCGGCGATGAGTTGCCGGTATTCGATGGGTGGTACAAACAGGTTGAAGGCAAACCGATTGGCTTCATCCTCTTCGGGTGCTTCGCCGCCTCCCAAACCGCCAAAGATGCTGGCGCCTTCAAGGAACCCCCGGCGTTTCCCATGCAGCAGGAGGTGGCCTGCTTGATGGAGGAAAGCGAGCCAGAAATCATCCTCTGTCTGGAGCCCCATGGGGTTCAACTGGATCAGCCCTTTGTTGGGGCCCAGCCACCGCGTGGCCCCGACGACACGCCTCGCAGTTTGCTTCGTCTTGTTCGAAGGGCCGGGCTTGCCGTCTGGGAGGGGGAGTCCGGGAACCAGAACTACCGCCACACCAGCCGCGGCACAGGCGTTTTGCAGTTTGGGCGTGTAAGTGGCCGGTCTCTCCTTAGTGAACTCGTGGGTGGCCCGGAGTGTCTCGCGGAACAACCCGCTGTCGAATGAACTGCACTCTATCCGGTTGCCTTCCACTTCGCCCTTACGCAACCAGGCCGTCAGGTTCCCGTGGTTGGCTCGCAGGCCGGCTTCCGGCATGCCGAAAAGTGTGGCCTGGCTCACGCTAACCTGTTCCCAGGCTTGTGCCGAGGCCACGCCGAAAAAGCGCAGCACAGCCCGAGTCCGCTCGACCGGGCCGCGCGCTTTCTCGATCCATCCGGCCTTGACCATGGCGGCCTCGGGGACCCGCTTAAGCAGGGATGCATCTGATGCCAGGTGGGACCGCTCCTTATCACGAGCCAGAAACTCGCGGTAGTGGCTTTCCCTGTTACGCCAGAAACTAGCCGGAACGCCCAGCACCATCTCCAGTTGCAGGGCCGTGTCAGAGGTGATGGCGGCCTTCCCGGAGATGATCTCATTGATGGTCTTGACAGGGCGCCCCATTCTTTCGGCTAGGTCACTCTGGGACAGCCCGAGGGCCTCAATGGTCTCAAGTAACGTGACACCCGGAGGCGAAACCACATCTGGCTCGTAACGATAGACTTTCTCACTCATCTGTGTCCTCCACCCCCAGCACGCAGACTTGCGTCACTCGGACCCAATCAAGGCCGCCGTCTGGCTTCCGGGGAACAGGCCTATCTACCGGAGTAAAGATGAGGCGATATGGGTGTTTCACGTCAATGGACAATTGGCCACGCCTGTCGCCAGTCAACTCATGGCAGCGGCCAGACGGAGAGATACGCATATGACTTAGGTTCTCGGCGGCCCTGAGATCATCAAGGCGTGCCAAGATCAGGTGACCACACTCGTCTCCCCACCGGCGTACCGCGTTCTTCAGGAGACTGCAGTCTCTCTGGAGCCTCCTGCTACGGAAAAGTATATCCAAAGCGCGCTCTCCCGTCGAGAATTCTTTCAACCTTTAGGGTTAAGGATATCTGGGGAGCACGTTTGCCTCGATGGTTCTATTTCCTTCCGGTTCCAGTTGTAGTCCTGACTACATGGGACCGTCAGGGCTTTTACCAGAGGTGAGGGTGAAGGGTGCGTCTCCGGCAGGGTCGGTGCGCTCCGGCGTCTAAGTACTTAGGAAAGTACAGGATCCAGTCCGACCCGACTCGACCCGATCTGTCCAAATGCAGAGGAGCTGACCCGATCCGAATGAAGTACGACCTCATCCTACGCGCCGCCCACGTCATCGATCCCGTTAACGGCACCGACGCCGTCCTTGACATCGGTATCGTTGCCGGCAAGGTGGCCGAGATGGGCCCATCCCTCTCCGGCGCCGACGCTAAGGAGATCATCGACCTCAGCGGCTACACCGCCATTCCCGGCGTCATTGACACCCACACCCACGTCGACGGACCCGCGCACCGCATGATGGCGAAGGCCGGGGTCTGCACTGCCCTTGATATGAGCGAGATGCGCGGCGTCGTCCGGGACTTCCCGGTGCGCGCCTGCGGCCTGAATATCGCCGGCCTCCAGGTCATCGGGCCCTGGCCCGACGCCGACGCCGTGCCCAGCGAAGCGGAGGTGGCCAAGGCCATCGATGCCGCCACCGCCGACGGTGCTATCGGCATCAAGATCATCGGCGGCCACCTCCCGTCCACCCCGGCGGCCACGGAGCGCATGATCGAGATGGCCAACCGGGCCAAGGTCTACGTGGCTTTCCACTGCGGCACCACCGAGGCGGGGAGTAACCTGAAGGGTCTCCTGGAGGCGGTGGAACTGGCCGGCGACAATTCGCTCCACATCGCCCATGTGAACAGCTACCTGCGCGGTACCGTCGCCGACCCCATGGACGAGGTGCGTCAGGGGCTGGCCGCCATCGACGGGAAGAAGAATCTGGTCTCCGAGTCCTATCTGGCCATCATCAACGGCACCGGTGGCTCCTTCGGCCCCGACGGCTTGCCGCACAGCCACGTCACCCGCATCAACCTACGGATGGGCGGGTACAGCGTGGACCTGAAGGGTATGGAGGCGGCCATCGCCGACGGTTACGGCATGGTCCAGATCGAGGAGGGCGGCGAGACCGTCCTGGTGACGGGCACGCGGGGCGTCGCCATCTGGAAGGAGCGCGACACGAAGGTGGGGATGAGTTTCCCGGTGAACCAGCCGCAGTCCACCTTCCTGTGCGCCGTGCGCAAGGGGAAGGGCGGCGGCTTCGTGGTCGACGCCATCTCCACCGACGGCGGCGGCATCCCGCGGAACGTGGCCGTGGAGTACGGTCTGGCCCTTGTGAAGTATCGTGCCCTCACCATGAACGAGTTCGTGTCGAAGGTCTCCACGGCCGGTGCGCGCATGCTGGGCCTGAAAGATAAGGGGCACCTGGGCGTGGGCGCCGACGCCGACATCACCGTCCTCGACATGCGGGAGGGGAAGGCGGCCATGACCATCGTCGGCGGCAAGGTTGTCATGGCGCACGGGGTCGTGTACGGGACCGGCGGCACCATCATTACTACGCCGCGCGGCGAGGCGAAGGTCAAGGCGGCGGTGGAGGCGGCGAATGCGGGGGCGGGGGCCGGCCCGTCCGGTGCGGCGGCCATGCCATTCCGTTACCAGACTGTCCACCCCGAGGAGATGCTGATCTACACGAAGCGGCAGGGCTGAGGCGCGGATAAGCCGGAGCGTACCGGCGTCGAGCCGGGCGGGCCGGGCTGTTAGCACACCGGAGTTGTCGGTGAAATGGTACGGTTCATGTTCCCCGCATCTCTCCGTCCTACCGTGGGCCCCAGAGGTAAAATTGAACTCCGTCACGAGCTCACCAACGATGTATCACGACCAGCGCGGGAGGCTGGTCAAGAAGTCCTCCGGCTATTCACAGATCATGACAGCCGGCGGCCGTGATTTCTGGGTCGAGGACCGATACGTGATCTATCCGGAGGCGGACCCGGCGCCCTATGCGCCGTGGGATCCACCCAGGTAAGCCCGGTGTGGGAGGAGTGCGGGAGTGGCGGAAGAACACAGGTACCTTGGTCCAGAGAACCGTGGGTCCCCGACTATTAGGATAGCTCTGGCCAGCACTGTACTGTCTCGCGGTGACACCATCTCGAATTTGAAGGTCATGGAAGACGAACTGGCCCGCATCAGCGGCCAAGGCGTTGACCTCATCGTTTTCCCGGAGCTGAATTTGGTGGGTGGACCGCCGAGACGACAGACTGCGGCGGAGGAACTGCTGGCACTGGCGGAGCCCCTTCCATCGGGGAAGGCCTACTCGGCTGTGCGGGACCTGGCCCGAAAGTATGGTGCGGCTATTTGCGCCGGCCTGGTGGAACGAGATGCCGGCAAGCTGTTCATGACCCACTTCTTCTGTGACCCTTCAGGATTCATTGGAAAGCAGCGCAAGTTGTTTCCCGTGAATCCTGGCAAGCCAGGATGGGCCGACGCGGGGGACCACCTCGAGGCGATAGACTACCGGGGGTTCCGTCTGGCCATCCTTGCCTGTTCCGACTTCCTCCTGCCGGAGCCGGCGATCCTAGCTGGGCTGGCCGGATGTTCGCTGATCATCTGTCCCACTGACGGCTTCGATCTGGCCAACGGTCAGATCGCTCAGAAGCTTCTCACGGCCCGGGCCCTCGACATTGGCGCTCACGCGGTGG
The DNA here is from genome assembly GCA_021791495.1 of Bacillota bacterium. Classification (GTDB taxonomy): domain Bacteria; phylum Bacillota; class Sulfobacillia; order JAJYWN01; family JAJYWN01; genus JAJYWN01. The sequence goes on along the minus strand of JAJYWN010000014.1, from coordinate 54,061 downwards.
CCGTGTTTGGACATCAGTCACACCGGGAAGAGGAGGTTGTCGCCAGCATCGCCTGTAGTCCGCGCGGAGAAGTGCTACTCAGCGAGACCTGTACGGCGTCCGAGACCCGCACCGACATCATTGATGTGGTATTACCGGCCACTCCCCATCGCACTTGGGGAAACGCGGAGATTCGGGCCGGCATACTCCGAGGCAGTCTGGAACATATCGCTAGGCAGGCGCCAGACGGGCCAGCAGGTCGGTGCCCCGCCGGTTCTGCGCCTGGGAAAGCCGGATTAGTCCGATAATCTTCTCACCACCCGCTCGCCGATGATGAGCAGACTGCGGGTCTCGGGGAACCAGTTCTCCTTGCGGAACATCCCGTTCGGAAGAATGGTCACGCCGGGGTCGCCGGCCCAGGGTGGCACGTGGACGAAGAAGTTCCATCCTACCAGCGCGCCGTCGCCACCTCCGTCGCCGACATCACCGCCGACACCGTCATCACCATCGTATCCGCAGATGATACAGCATTTGGGCGGGCCGACCACCCCGAAGGCCAGGACCGGGACCCCTCGTTCCATTGGCCACTCGTGCCCTTGGCGGCCACTGCTGTCCCATTTCCATAACTTGGGGCTGCCACCCTCCCGGCCAGAGTGGGCATGGCCTTAAGGTCTGGCAGAACTTGGCTGAGTTTCTGGGCGTCTATCCAATTGGCTAATCGTACTGATGTGACTCGAACGAGGAGATGTCGGTATGCTGCGACGTGTGCCCACTGCCCTTGTAGTGGTTATCTGTCTTGTCTGCGTTCTGGCGACCGGTCTCGTAGCCTTTGGCTCCCAGCGTGGACTGGTTGCCAAGGTCACCGACCTAGAGTCCCGCCTGGCCGAAAAGGAGAAGGCGCTGCTGTCCGTCCAGAAAGAAAACGAGGCCCTCAGGTCGGCGGCCCAGAAGCCGGCGACACGCCCGATAAGCATGCTGTATGTGAGTTTCCCCTACAAGGTCCGGTTCGTCGAGAACGAGTTGGGCGCTCACCTGCTCCCGCAAGAGGAATCGGCGGTACTGCGAACCATACCGGCCGGTACCGTGGTCAAGGTCAACGATGTCGTGGGCGTGAACGGCCAGCTTTGGCTGCACGTCACCATCCCCGTCTACGACGGCCCGATGAACGTCAAGGGCTGGGTTCAGCAGAAAGAAACGGTTCCATACACTCGGGACAAAGTCTCCCAGGTACGCTGTGAGCTCACGGTGGCGGCCGGATCGCCTTTCTTTGAGGGGTTTGATTTCTCTCGAATCTCGCCGGCCAATATGGAAGTTGCTTCCCACCTGGAGCGTGGGATGCTGGGAGAGAGGCGGAACGGGTATACAAGGCTCGTGACTCCGGGTGGCCGCGACATCTGGGTCGAAGACAAATACGTTATCTACCCGCCCCCGGACGACGCGCCATCCGTACCCTGGACCGAACGTTAGCGCCGGCGGCCGCGTCAGGAGGCCTTAAGCCAGACTAAGCTGCCAGGAGACACCGAACTTGTCTTGGACCCAGCCGAACCTGGGGCTGAAGGGGTAGGCGTCCAGTGGCATCAAGACCATACCACCGTCCGCCAGCCGCGCGAAAGCCTTGTCTATCTCGACTTCCGTCTGGAAGGTGACGTAGAACGAGATGGATGGCGTGAAGGTGAAGGCATGCTTCACGAAACTGTCACTGGCCATGAACTCCTGGCCGCCAAGAGCGAACGTGGCGTGCATCACCGACCCCTCTGGTCCGGCCTCACCCGGCCCGTACCGCTTGATGTCGACGATCTGGGAGTCGGGGAAGAGCGAAGCGTAGAAGTTCATGGCCTCCTCGGCTCGGCCGACGAACATGAGGAACGGTGTGATCCCTGTCTTGCTCATAGCTGGCCTCCTCTTATCAGTCCGCGGGGAAACCGGGCCTCCTAGTCTGTGAATCCCAGTGCCCTTTGACGTAAGGCCTCCGGGTACTGATCCCAGGTCCGGCCCTCCAAGAGCCTGCCGGCAAGTCTGCGGCGGACCCCACCCCACTGTTTGAAGAAGAAAGGTACTGATTGGGCCAGACACTGATTCCGTATTTCAGCGACCCACGGAGCCTCGATCGGCCTCGCCCCTGGGCCTGACTCTCCACCCACAATGACCCAGTCAATCCCTGTGAGTCTCAAGTCAGGGAGTGGGCCGAGTAGTGGTTCCAGGGACAAGAACTTCGTTCTAGCTCCTGTGGACTTGAGATGGTCTATCCGCTGAGTGTAGGAGGCGTTTTCCACGCTGACTCCCATCAGAACGTTGTCTGGCCAGCGGAGATGTGGGCTCACTTCAGTCAACCGTTTGGAACGTTTTGTTAGCACCTGGAATTTATGCCAGTGTGCCTTGGCCATGACGTCGAAGACTCTTCGGATGAACTCCTCGGGGACGTTCTCATGGAAGAGATCCCCCATCGAATTCACGAAGATTGTCCGTGGCTTACGCCACTTGAGCGGGTGCTCCAGGACCTGCTCATGGAGGGCAAGGCTGAACCCAATGGCGTAGTTCGGCTGACCCATGGCCTGCAGCCGGGATGCCATTCGCTCCGCGTAGCAGTTTCTGCACCCAGGGCTGACCTTCGTGCATCCGGTCAGGGGGTTCCAAGTTGAATCCGTCCACTCGATCGCTGATTTACTCATCATTTGTCGTCCTTTCTGAGGGAGGGAAAGGTCACCTTTGTGGCGTCCCCATGGTTAGTGCCCCTTGCACAAGCCGCCTTTTCGATGCCGGAGGGTCTATTGACACCAGCCCCTCTGCCTCAAGCTGCAGAAGAATGTCTTTGTAGTTCCTTTTGATGAAGCGCTTCCCGATGCTATGAGTCTCATATATCTCCTGCATGGTAAGGGTCCTGCCGGCGAAGGCTGCCACAAGCATCTTTCCCAGGTCGCTCAAGGGTCTGGATATCTCGAAGAGAAACGGATACCGTTCATCAGCCGGGCAGTATTCGAAGGACGCAACACCTTGGTCGAGCCTGGAACTCTCCACGGCCATGATCTCCCGCATTATCTCGAGCCCCCGGAAGTGCTTGGTTACGAAAACCAGGTAGTGGCTGGTTCGCAGTCCGGCCGCACTTCTAAAGCGAAAGGGCAGTACGTGGTGTCCTCCTAGCTCCTTCAGGGCCTGTGAAAGCTCATCAAGGATTGCGAGCTCTCTATCTTGCCCCGTCAGAGTGTCAAGCCTGTGGCGAAGGGCCCGTGCCCGGTTTCATCGAAGAAGCGGCTATCTACCAGAGCGATCCCTCCCGCGTGAAACTGGTGGAAAGGGAACTGCTCCTGTGTTCAACGATTGGCATCCATCTCCTGCCGGTGGCAGCGGAAAACGCGATCATATGTTCGCTATCTGCAGTACGTGGGTTCCACCTCTCGTGCAGGGACTCGCCCCGGCAGCGCCGTAGTCAGTTCAAAAGAGGCGGCACCTGAGGCGACCCCTGAGGCGGCCCCGGCGGAAAGGGGAATCAGCATGTTCGACGTTCTGATCGTGAACGCCCGCATCCTTGACGGTACCGGCAACCCCTGGTTCTATGGGGACATTGGCGTCAAGAGGGACAAGATCGAGGCCATCGGTGACCTAAGCGGAGCTAAAGGTGGCAACGGAGCCACCGCCGCGCCGGCGGCCAAGGTCACCATCGACGCCGGTGGCCTTGTGGCCGCGCCCGGCTTCATCGACATTCACACGCACTCCGACCTGCCGCTCATGGTCAGCGGCGAGGGCCACGCCCACATCCGCCAAGGGGTGACGACCAACGTCATCGGCAACTGCGGCACGTCGCTCGCTCCTTTGACCGACGCGTCGGCCGCCGCCATGCGCACCGAGCGCGGCCAGGACTTCCCCGACATTGACTACGGGTGGCGCACCCTCGGGCAGTACCTGGACCGCCTGGAGCAGCAGGGCATCAGCCTGAACGTGGCCGCCCTGGTCGGGCACGGCAGCGTGCGCGGCGCCGTCATGGGTTACGCCGACCGGCCGCCGACAGCCGCCGAGCTGCTGCGGATGAAAGACCTGGTTCGCGGCGCAATGGAGGATGGGGCCGTGGGTCTCAGCAGCGGTCTGGTGTACGTCCCCGGCAGCTACGCCGCCACCGATGAGGTCGTCGAGCTGGCGCGCGTGGCGGCCGAGTACGGCGGCATCTACTCCACCCACATCCGCACCGAGAACAACACCGTCCTTGACTCGGTGGCCGAGGCCATCGACATTGGCCGCCAGGCCCACCTGCCGGTCGAAATCGCCCACCTGAAGGCCATGGGCCGCCACATGTGGGGGAAGAGCGTCGATATCCTGGCGATGCTCGACGCCGCGCGCGCCGAGGGGATCGAGGTCACCGCCGACCAGTATCCGTTTGCGGCGTCGGCCACGGGACTGGGCGCCTACCTGCCTGGATGGGCCCACGTGGGTGGGGCGGCGGCCCTGCGTGCTCGGCTGCGCGACCCGGCGGAGCGGGCGCGGATGCGGCACGACATTGAGAACGGGACCAGCATGTGGCGCGGGGTGGGCTGGGAAAACACCATGATCACCCGCGCGGTGCAGGAGGAATACGAGGGGAAGATGGTGTCGGAAATCGCCAAGACGCAGGGGAAAGACCCCTTCGACGCCGCCTTCGACCTCCTCGAATCGAATCCGGGGCGGGTCAGCATCGTCTTCTTCACCATCGGCGACGAGGACCTGGAGCGCATCATGGCCCACGAAGCCGTCATGGTCGGGTCCGACTCCAGCTGCATCGCCGTCGACGGGCCGTTGGGGCGGGGGGTGCCGCACCCAAGGACCTTCGGCAGCTTCGTACGGGTTCTGGGCCATTACGTCCGCGACGTGGGGAACGTGACCCTGGCGCAGGCGGTTCGGAAGATGACTTCGATGCCCGCCCGCAAGCTGGGCCTTTTCGACCGCGGTCTGCTGCGCTCCGGGATGAAGGCCGATGTGGTGGTGTTCGACCCGGCGACGGTGGGCGACCGGGCGACTTACACGGACCCGAAACAGTACGCCACGGGCATCGTCCACGTCTTCGTGAACGGGCAACACACCATCAGGAACGGCGAGCACCTTGGGACTATGGCCGGCGAGGTTCTGCGATGCGGCCGGTAGGCGCCGGTTACGAATAACGACGGGAGGCACAGGTCTTGGGACAAAAGCCGGAATTCCAGTACGTAGACGAGCATTTCGATGAGTTCGTGTCGGAGCTGCGGGCCGCCGTCCGCCAGCCCAGCATCGCCGCTCAGAACGTCGGAATGGTCGAGGCGGCGGAGTATTTCACGGGGCTGCTCGAACGCTACGGCATTCACGCCCGGTCTATCGCCACTGATGGCGGCTATCCCGTCGTCTACGGCGAGATCAAGGGTGACTCCGACCGCACCGTCCTCTTCTACGACCACTATGACGTGCAGCCGCCCGACCCCTTGAATGAGTGGGTGTCGGACCCCTTCGCCGGCGAGGTACGCGACGGCAAGATGTACGCCCGCGGCGTCTCTGATAACAAGGGCAACGCCTGCGCCCGCATCCAGGCCGTCGGTACGCTCCTACGCCTGCGCGGCGGGCGGCTGCCGGTGACGGTGAAGTTCCTCATCGAAGGTGAGGAGGAGATCGGCAGCCCGCACCTTGAGGGGTTCATCCGCGACCACGCCGACCTGCTCCGCGCCGACTGTGGCGTGTGGGAGTCGGGGTACATCGGCGCCGATGGGCGGCCCGGCATGTACCTGGGCGTCAAGGGCATCCTCTATGTCGAGCTGGAGGCGCGCGGTGCCGAGCGGGACATGCACTCGGCGGCGGCGGCGAACGTCCCGAACCCGGCGTGGCGTCTGATCTGGGCACTTTCCACGATTAAGAATGAGGCTGAGGAGATTCTCATCCCCGGTTTCTACGACGCGGTGCGGCCGCCGACGGAGCGGGAGATGGAGCTGCTCCGGGCGGAGGAGGCCGCGCGGGAGGCCGCTTCTTCCCAGCGTGAGCGCCAGTGGCGCGGCGGTAACATCGGCATCCATTCGCCCCTCCTTGAGCTGCGCGGTCTGGAGCTCCGCAAGCGGGCGCTCTTCAGTCCCACGGCCAATGTCTGCGGCTTCCGCAGCGGCTACATCGGCGAGGGCCAGAAAACCGTCCTTCCCTCGAAAGCCCTGGTGAAGATGGATTTCCGTCTTGTCCCCGACCAGGACCCGGCCGACATCCTCCAGAAACTGCAGGCACACCTGCGTGCCAAGGGTTTTGACGACATTGCGGTGCGCCCGGTCACCATGGACCACCCGGTGAAGACCTCGGCCGACCACCCGGTGGTCAAGGCGGCGCAGGAGGCTGCCCTCGCGGTCTATGGCCTGCCGGCCTCGGTGGCTCCGACGCAGGGCGGTTCCGGCCCCATGTACCCTTTCACGAAGTACCTTGATCTTCCGATGGTGGCCTTCGGCGTGGGGTACTGGGCTTCCGGTAACCACGGCCCTAATGAAAACATCCGTCTGGATGACTACCGTCAGGGCATCAAGATGGCCATGGAGTTCCTGGACCGCGTATGAACGTATTCATCCTCAACGGCTCCCCGCGCAAGGGCGGTAACACCGACGTTCTGACGGAGCAGGCTGCGCTGGGGGCGGTGGCCGGCGGGGCGACGGTCGAAAAGGTCTATCTCGCAGACTACAGGATCGAGCCGTGTGATGCCTGCGACGCCTGCCTCCGGACGGCCAGATGCAAGAAGGACGACGACATGCGGCCCCTCTACGAGAAGATCTGGTGGGCCGATGCCTTCATCATCGGGACGCCGGTGTACTGGTGGGGAGTGTCGGCCCAGACCAAACTCTTCATCGACCGCTGGTACGCCCTGGTCGAACGGAGGGAAGCCCTGGCCGGCAAGCCCTTGGCCGTAATCGCCCCGCACGGCGACGCCTCTCCGCACACCGCCGACCATGTCTTCGGCATGTTTCGTGAAATCGCTGCGTACAGGGACATGCCCCTCGTCGGAACGCAATGGGCCGTGGGCCGCCCGCGTCGGCAGGCGGCCACCAACACGGCCGCTATGGCTGAGGCCTTTGAGCTGGGGAAGAAGATCGCCGCCTCCTCCTCGGGGTACCCCGTCTGAGAGGAAGGGGCCTGTCCTTGCTGCCTGGTGGAGGTGCTGGCAGGGGCATCGCGGCAATGTGGCGATGTCTCCCGTCTTTTCCACCTGGCGATGGTCGGATCCGAGGAATGCACATTTGTCGAACGTTCCGTCTTTCCGACCGTCGGCTTTCGGCGATGTCGTTTCGGGTTCCGAGTCCGGCCCGGGGCGATTCCAAAAGACATAAGTGGACAGTTATGGTAAACTACAGTCTTCTCGGGTCCCAGCAGGACCACGATTTTGGCCCAATGCTGTTCCAAACCCGGCCGAGATGGGGTCCGGTGAGGCTGAAAAGGGCGGGACAGTCGGAAAGACGTAACATTCGACAAAATGCATTCCGCGAAACCGACCAAACGGCCCCGAGGCGCGACGGAAGCGAGACGGGCGAGACGGGCGAGACGGGCGGGACAGGCGGGACAGGCGAGCGGGGGCATCGTTGGGATGCCCCCGCTCTTCTCCCCGCGCGGCGCCGGACCGCCGCCGAAACTACTGTCCGCCGGGCAGGCAGGCTAGACTGCGGGGCAGCCAGTCTAAACCGCTGGGATCGGCACCAGCAGCCCCAGTTCCGCCAGCTTGCTATCCACGAAGGCCTGCAGCCGCTCGGTCATCTCCGGCGTCAGGTGGCCGAAGCGGCCTTGGGCCTGAACGTACTCCGCCACCGGCTTGCGCCGCCGCGGCGCGTAGTTCACCTTGACCTGACCGTTCACGATTTCGTACAAGGTCCACATTCCGGTGTCCACCGCCAGTTTGCCGATGTCCAGGGTCTTGGACGACTCGAAGGCCCAGCCCTTCGGGCACGGAGCGTGGATATGCATGAAGGTGGGGCCCTTGTGGGCCAGCGCCTTGCGCACCTTGTTCATGAGGTCGACCGGGTAGGCGATGGAGGCTGTGGCCAGGTATTTCACGGCCGGGTGGCCGGCCGCCACCATCTTCAGGAGGTCCTTGGGGAAAGTCTTCTTCCCCTCCGGCACCACCGGCCCCGGCGGGGTGAAGGTGGTGTGGGCGCCGTAGGGCGTCATGGGCGAGGTCTGGATGCCGGTGTTGGCGTAGGACTCGTTGTCGTAGCAGATGAAGAGGACGTCGTGGCCCCGGTACATGCACCCGCTCAAGGCTTGGAGCCCGATGTCGGCCGACCCGCCGTCGCCGGCGAAGCAGATGATGTTCGGGAACTCGCCGTCGTACTTCTTCTTCCGTATCATGGCCTTGTAGCTGGCCTCGATGCCGGAGATGACCGCGCCGCCGTTGGTGATCTGGGTGTGGATCCAGGGCACCGCCCACGGGCCGCACAGGTAGCTGGTGTTCGCCACATACATGCAGCCGGTCGGGCCGGCGAAGATGGTGTTCTTCCCGGAAGCCAGGGCCGTCAGCCGGTAGGCCAGGGCCGGACCGCACCCGGCGCACGTCCGGTGGCCGGGGACGTAATACTCAACGTCCGGGGCGTCCTTGACGTTCTTGATCTCCTGGTATCCTTCGATGCGGACTTCGGTCGGGGCTTCGGACCCCAGCCACTTGATGGTTTCAGGCATTACCAACCGCCTCCTTCGCCGTCAGAGCCGCCGTCTCCATCTTCACTGGCTGCCACATGCTCCACACCGGCATCGCCAAGGGGTTCAAACCCCAACCAGAACACGTGCTTGCCGCCCCCGACGCGTCCGGCCCCTTCGCCGACGTGCCCGGCCCCGTCGCCCACGCGCCCGGCCTGCGCCGCCGCGTGCATGGCCCGGGCCATCTCGCCATAAGCGCCCAGCCGGATGTTCTCGCCCCCGAGGCCTGCCAGGAAGGTCAGGATCTGGGGCCGGTTTTCGGCGTAGTAGAGGGAGGCGTGGACTTCCGCCGTTAGCGGGCCGGCATCGAACGCGGACCCGAAAGAGTTGCTGTTTTCAATGATCCCGACGACCTTGAAGCGCGCCAGCCGCTCGGCCACCGCGTCCGTCGGGAAGGGCCGCATGAAGCGGAGTTGGACCACGCCTACCTTCAGGCCTTGGGCGCGCAGCCGGTCGGCCGCCAGCCGTGCCGGCACGGTGTGGGCGCCTTGTCCGAAGAAGACCACCTCGGCGTCATCCGTCTTATACTCCTCCAGGAAGGGGTCGTACCGCCGCCCGAAGATGCGGGCGAACTCGTCGTAGACCTGGGGGATGATCTCGCGGGCGTTCCGCATGGCTTCGGCGCGCCCCAGTTCGATGGCGGCGCCCTGGTCGGCGTGGCATTGCGGGCCCATGATGACCGGTCGCCGCGGGTCCAGCGCGCGCGCCGGCCGGAACTCGGGCAGGAACTCCTTCACCTGCCCCGGATCGGCCAGTTCAACCGGCCCCGAGATGTGGCTCACGAAGTACCCGTCCTGGCAGGGGAACTGGGGAAGCATCACCCGCGGGTCCTCGCCCAGGCGATAGTAGATGAGAGTGTTATCGTAGGCTTCCTGCGGTGACGCCGCCCACCCCATGATCCACCCCTGGTCGCGCGTGGCCATGGCCTCGGTATGCTCAGACCCAAAGTCGCCCGGGGGGTCCAGCGTCCGGTTGGCGATCATGCATTGGACGGGGTGAAACTCGCCCGACGTCGGCGAGTAGACCTCAAAAGCGTAGGTGACGCCCACGCCGGCGCTGCCCGTGAAGACACGCGCCCCGGCCGCCGACGCGCCCAAGACCACGCTGAGCTGGGCGTGCTCGCCCTCGGCGTGGACGAATTCCGCGTCCAGCTCACCCTCGGCCACCATCCGGGCCAGTTCCACCATAGTCCCTGTGTACGGGCGGATGGGGTAGGAGGCGATGACATCGACGTTGGCGGCCTTGACCGCTTCGGCCACGGCCTTGCATCCACTGACTCTGACCTGTTTACCCATGTTCTCTCACCTCCCAGACCTAGATGCTGTACGTGATGCGGACGACGCCGCCGGCGAAGTCCAGTTCGTCCACGGGCTTGATGCACTTCAAGGGGCAGACGTTCCAGCAGATGCCGCAGCCCTTGCAGTATTTCAGGTTGACCTTGACTTTCTCGCCCGTCGCGGCGCTGCCGCCGCCATCCGCCGCCGCCGGCACAGCCCCGTCGGCCCCGCCATCCAAGCCTCCGTCGGCCTCTCCCGCGGCCGCGGCCGCCGCCGCCGCTTCGTCGTCCTTCACCATCGTGATGCAGGCATCGGGGCAGCTAACCCAGCAGATCTTGCAGGCCGTGCAGATCTTCTGATCCACCACCGGGCGCTGGAGCCGGTAGTTGCCGGTGATGTGCCCCTCCTGGCTTCCATTCGGCAGCGGAGCAGGGACGATGAGGTCGACTTTCCCGCGCCGCCCGAACTCGGCCGCCTCCGAGGCGGTGTCGTTCGGGTCGTAGTCGGGGTTGGCCAGTTCGCGGACGAAGGCGTAGCCGTGAGCCATCATCTCCGCCGCCGCCGGCGCCTTCTTCGTGAGGGTCTCAAGGCTGACCATGCCCGTCACCTTTGCGATAGCGCCGAGGAGCGCCGCCGCCGTCCGCATGGTGCCGGCCTTTTCCGTGGAGCCCTCGATGCCGCCCTGCGGCGTATTGGGCTGATGGGCGGTCCCCGCGTCCAAGGTGGCCACCTTCTTCAGACGCGCCTTCTGAGGCAGGTCTTTCACTAGGCCAAGGACAAACTCCGGGTCTCGCCGCGTGTTGACGATGAGCGTGCCGCCGGGGTCGATCCCCTTGAGCACGTTGCACCCCTTGACCAGCGCGGCGTCGGTACACACCACCAACGACGGGTTACTGTTTACATAGGTGTAGGGCTCGGCGATGGGCTCGGGGCAGATGCGCGCGTACGACCGGCAGGGGACGTACACGCGGTCCGGCAGGTCGGTGTAGTTATCGAAGGCCTGCACGTAAGAGCCTTCGGTCTGCGCCGCGTCGGCCAGGGAGTTGGTCACCTGCCTGGCCAGACGGCCTTCCACCACCCCCCGGTACCAGACGGTGACTTCGATGAGGTTCGGTTGAAGCGCCAAGACGGTTTCGCCTCCTTCATGAAATGACTAGCTGGGGCCGCTTGCTGCCAGTGCTTGCTCGAAATGGGCCTTTTCAATGGTCGGGGGACCGGTCGCCGAACCTGACTGGACCGCTTGGGCGAAAAGATGAGCGCTGCCGCACAGCGCCCGGATTCCACCGGGCGTCATCCCGGCCGTCCTCTCAGCCATCGAGTCTAGGTCCGCTCTCACCTCCAAAGACATGTCCCGTATGAAGTGCTCCAGGAGGAGCCGCCGCTCGCCAAGGGTAGGCAGGGGTACCTGCAACCTGACCTCGAAGCGTGACCACACTCCTTTATCCACCAAGTCCGGACGGCTCGTGGCCGCCAAGACGTGAAGCCCGTCAATGCGCGACGCTCCCTCCATCTCGTGCGTCAACTGACTCACCAGCCGCCTGGTCAGATGGGTATCCTGGCCGGTCTCACCGGCCGGCGCCAGCACCTCCAGGTGGTCGAGGAACAGGAAACAGGGGGTGCTCTGGCGGGCCGTCCGGAAGAGGTCGGACAGCGCGCGCTCGGACTCGCCCACCCACCGCGAGAACAGGCCGGCGGGGGCGACCTCGATAAGGTTGACCCCCACCTCACCGGCGGCATGGCGCACGAGGAAGGTCTTGCCCGCACCGGGAGGCCCATATAGCAGGATGTTCCGACGTGTGCCGACGCTTGTGCGGACTCCCTCGGCGCCCGTGCCCAGACTGTCGCCGCGGCCGGCCCGGCCACCGCCGGTTCCGCCACCCGTGCCGCTTCGGACCGCCGCCAGGAGCAGTTCCCGCGTGACCTCAAACCCCACCACACTGTCCAGACGTGCCTCGACCTTCTCCACCGTGGTGGTCCGCGACGCGGCGGGGGACGCCCGCCGCAAGGCCTCAGCGAAGTCCGCTGGCCCGATGACGATGGAGGCGGCGAACTCCTCCCGGGGGTCGAACCCGCGCCCCTCGGCCCGCGCGGCGCCGATGGCCCGGCGCAGTGCCGCTAACGCCGCCTCCCGGCACAGCGCCTCCAGGTCTGCCCCCACGAACCCGCTGGTGGTCTGTGCCAGCGCCGGCAGGCTGACGTCGGGCGACAAAGCCATTGCCCGGCTGTGGATCTTCAGAATCTCCAGGCGCCCACCCGCATCAGGAGTACCCAGGTGAATCTCGGCGTCGAAGCGCCCCGGCCGTCGCAGCGCCGGGTCCAGCACCTCGGGCATGTTGGTCGCTCCGATGACGATCACCCGTGGATGGGACGCCAGACCGTCCATCAAGGCCAGGAGCTGCCCGACCACTCGTTTCTCAACTTCTCCCGCCACCGCCGACCGCTTGGGCGCCAGGGCGTCCAACTCATCCAGGAAGACGATGCTGGGCGCTCGTTTGGCCGCCTCCTCGAAAACTTCGCGGAGACGAGCCTCGCTCTCCCCATAGTACTTGTGCATGACTTCCGGGCCGTCGACGTGGACGAAGTGGGCCCGGACCTCGTAGGACAGCACGCGCGCGATCAGCGTCTTTCCCGACCCGGGCGGCCCGCACAGGAGGATACCCTTCGGCGGCCGGATACCGAGTCGCTCATATACCCAAGGGTAACGGAGCGGCAGCTCCACCATTTCCCGAACCCGGCCCACCTGCTCTCCCAGGCCACCGATGTCTTCGTAGGCCCATCGACCGCCCGCGTTAGCGCCCTGGTCTTCCGTGATCTCCACTCTTGTCTCACCGGTGACCAGGACCGGCCCCTCCGGAGACGTGCCCAAGACCCGGCACTCCACGACCCGCGCTCCGCCCGGACGGACCGGCACGATGTCATCCGCACTGAGGACGAAGCCCTCCACCGCCGCGGTGGTCGGGGAAAGCGGACCGCCCCTCGAACCCAGAAGCACGGAAACGGCGGGGCGGCAGGGGCTGGGGCAGGGGGACACCGAAACGACTTCGCCCAAAAGAACTCGGGCGTTGGCCCTGGTCAGACCATCCAAGGCGATGTGGCCGGCGGGGCATGAATCCCCGGCGCACACCTTGATCGGGGTCGAACGCCCGCCGGTCAGCATGACGATCTGACTTCCCGTCTCATCCAGCCCCAACTGGGTCATGTCGGCCGGGTTGACGCGCGCCAGCCACTGGCCCACATCCTCTTGACAGGCTTGCTCCACGATGAAACCCCATGGTCCGCCGGGCACGCCATTCCAACCTCCAGCCAGGGCCGAGTCGGCGCCGTAGCCGCCGCTTCATCGGTAGGCACACCATGGTAAACATATTTCAGATACCAATTGGTTTAACCACTACACCATTCCACCGGAAGGCCCAGACTCCTTCCCGGCTTGCCCACAGGTGTAAAAAAACGGGTATGAGTGGCCTTTCGACTGATCTAGCGGAGGAGTCGGATGGGTGGCATGGAAAGGTAGAGAACATTGGGTCGTGAATTGATACAGTGGCACACTGTGTTTACCTTTTACCCAAACCCTTGGTGGAGGCGTTCAGATGACCGAGAGCGATTTCGTACGCGTGAAGCGGAGCCGCGTCCACGAGGATATCGTCCAGCAAATGACCCAGCTCATCAAAGACGGCAAGCTGCGGCCCGGCGACAAGCTGCCTCCGGAACGGGAATTGGCCGAGACCTTGGGGGTCAGCCGGCCCACCTTGCGCAACGCCCTCCGGGTTCTGGAGGGGCTGCGGATGATCGAATCCCGGCAGGGCGACGGCACCTACGTATCCCAGGCCAATTTCGAACAACTGGTCGCCCCCCTGGCGGCGGTGCTATCCACCCGCGCTTTCCTGGTGAAAGATATTCTTGAGCTGCGACAGATCATCGAGCCTCCCATCGCAGAGAGAGCTGCGCTAAAAGCCCGCCCTGAAGACATCGAGGAACTCGAGAGCATTCTTGCGGTCCAGGCGAAAAAGGCCGGCGAGGGTCTGGAAACGGCCGAGGAAGACACGCGCTTCCACTACGCCATCGCAGAGGCCACGGGGAACCAGATGGTGGTGCATCTCATCGACTTGGTCATGAGCCTGCTCGGGGAGGTGCGGGCATCCTGGCTGCAGGTCCCAGACCGGCGCGAGGTCTCCCTGGCGGGCCACCGCGCCATCCTGAACGCCATCAAGGCGCGAGACCAGGCTGCGGCGTCCCAGACCATGAAGGAGCACATCGAGAGGATCGGCCAGGCCATCGAAACCCAACTGTGACGGCAGAGGAATCTGGTGGGTGTCGTGGAAGAATACTCCACCCCCCGGACGAAATCGTAGGGTTGCGACGACCAACGTAGACGGAAGACTCTTCACTTACCAGCGATCGTTGTGGCGTGGGACTAGGGGAGAGGCGCACCGTGAACAAGGTTAGGTCGTGGGTCAGGCGTTTCTTCCCCGTCATCTTCGTGCTTTTCTACGTCGTGGTCGGAACCGGGCTCAGCCCCCAGGTCAGCGTGGACCCGCCGCGCCACGCCCACGTCATCCTTGATGAAGCGCATGGTCATTTCTACCCAGCTCTGGAGAGGTACGCGAAGCTGGTGCCCGCCCCCGGCAGGGTGACTACCCTCGAGGAGGCCCGCCTGGCCGGTTACACGCCCGAGCCCCAGGTTGCGATGTGGGGAGGCTTCTCCCAATGGAGCAGCTTGGCGGGGCGCTTCCTAAACGTCCTCGGAATCCTGCCCCGCCAAAGCCGCTGGAATCCTGACGGCTCCTGGAAGTGGTAGCCCGGAAGTGGTAACCCCTAACTCGTAGCCCCTAGCTCCACTTCATTTTCTTGAACTCCTGCACGAAGTCGACGATAAAGCCCACGATCACGTCCATGAGCTTCTTCCCCAGCTCCGGCGTGCCCGCCGTGGGCGGGACCGTCACGGGCGGTCTCTACGTGGCCGGCCGGCCATCATGTCTCTATACCGGCCGTGCCGGTTCCGTGAAAACGCTCCGCCCCTGGATGGAGGCATGTTTCATGGCGTCCAGGACAGCCTGCCCGACGTCCTGCGGCACCTCCACGAACGTGAAATCGTCGTGGATGTCGATGGCCCCGATGAGCCGTCCGGAGATGTCCGCACGGCCGGCGATGGTCCGCACGAAGTCGGCCGGCGTGGCGCCGGACCTTGAGCCGATATTAATGAAAAGTCGCACGTAGCCGGGCTCGGCCCCGGTATCGGGGAAGTCTGCCCCGGCCCGGAGCGCTCCCCGGTCTCCACGCCCGGAAGTCGCCGGCCCCGTCGCGCCGCCGCGCCGCTCGACGACCGCGGATATCAGTGCGGCCACCAGGCGCTCCGGCTCATGCTCTTCCAACAGGCGTTGGGCCATCCCCACGAATTGGGGTTCCTGCACGCCTCCTTCGGTCACCATTTCCCCGATGCGCTCGCCCAAGAGGTCGATGGCCCGCTCCGCCACGTCGGCTGCCGTCGGCACACTCCGCCGCTCGATGCGGGTCTTGGTTATGCGTTCGATGAGCCTCAGGTGCCGGAACTCGCGCGGGTGGATGAGGGTGAAGGCCGTTCCCTCGCGCCCAGCCCGCCCCGTCCGTCCGATGCGGTGAACGTGAGACTCGGGCGACTGGGCGATGTCGTAGTTGATGACGTGGGTGACGTTCTCGATGTCCAGTCCACGGGCCGCGACATCGGTGGCGATCAGTAGTTCCACTTCGCCCTCCCTGAAACGGTTCAAAGTGCGGTTGCGCTGGACTTGGTTCAGGTCGCCGTGGATGGCTTCGGCCAGGTAACCGCGGGCCTGCAGCGCCGAGGCCAGTTCGTCACAGCCGCGTTTGGTGCGGCAGAAGATGATGGCGCGCGAAATGGCATCGTTATCGATGATGCGCGTCAGCGCGTCCACCTTGTCGCGCTCCCGTATCTCGAAATAGGCCTGCTCGATGGAGGGCGTCCAGACCTCCTCGCGCCGGGCGATGCTGACGCGCTCGGGCGACCTCATGTACCGCCGCGTGATGGCCACGATGGGCTCGGGCATCGTGGCGGACAGGCAGATGGTCTGGCGGTCTTCGGGGAGGTGCGACATGATGGTCTCGATATCCTGGATGAACCCCATGTCCAGCATTTCATCGGCCTCGTCCAGGACGAAGGTCCGGATGTGGTCCAGTTTCAAGGTTCCCCGTTCGATGTGGTCGATGACGCGACCCGGGGTGCCGATGACCACGGCCACCCCCGCCCTCAGGGCCCGGATCTGCCGCTCGATGGGGCTGCCGCCGTACAAGGCCAACTCCCGCACTTGAAGGTACTTCCCGATCTTCCCTATCTCATCGGCCACCTGGAGGGCCAATTCCCGCGTGGGAGCCAGCACCAAGGCCTGCGGGCGTTGGCTCTGGCCGGGTGTCAGGTATTGGAGCATGGGGATGGCAAAGGCGGCGGTCTTGCCGGTACCCGTTTGGGCTTGGGCGATGAGGTCGCGCCCCTCGAACAGGACAGGGACGGCGGCCGCCTGCACCGGCGAAGGTTCCTCGAACCCCAGCTCTTCCAAGGCCTTGAGGATGGAGGGGTCAACGCCCATGTCTCGAAAACTCGACACGGCTACCGGTTGATCATCTGCCATTGGTCTTCGCCTCCGACGGCGCCCGGTTCTGGCTCGGGCTGAACGAATCTGACGCGTATTCTACCATGTGGCAAGCCCGGCTATCGGGCTTAGCTCGGTTTTCCCCTGGCGCGAGATGAAAGGGCGCCTCCTCTCTGATGGAGGAGGCGCCCGATGTTCTGTTCTGGCCGGTGTCCGGTTGGGTTTCCGGTCAAGGGTCTCTTCGTTTACCAATCCGGGTCCGAGAGCACCTTGTCCGCCAGTTCCCGGTCTCCTTGTTCCAGAGCCACCAGCATCTTCAGCCTGGTCTTCTGGGCGTTCCGGTTGCTCATGTGGATCCCGCGGTGCCGCAGGTCCGTCTCGCTACCTTCGAAACCATAGGTCCGCGTGAGCAGTGGTCCCTCCGGTACTCGCGTACACAGGACCACCGCCGTCCCTTGTTGCCGCGCCTTCTCCAAGAACGGCAAGGCCTTCCGGGCGATGTGCCCGCCACCCGTGGCCTCCACCACCGGCCCGTCGGGCCGCGAGCCAACCAGGGCTCCCATGGCGGCTTCGTCGGGATCCAGCCCCAGGCACATTACGGCCGCGCGGCGACTCAAAGCGGCCACCGGCAAGGCCGGGCGTGGCCGGGGCGAGCGGGCGAAGACCGGCACCCCCTCGAACACTCGGCCCACTCGTTTCGTCATTTCGGTCACCATCTGCTCCGTCGTCCAGCCTCCGTCGTGTTCATGGGCTGGACCTGCGCCTATTTATAGCGGGCCTGGTCCGGAGGAGCGACCACGGCCAGGATGACGAAGGGCTCTTCGCCCACGTTCACCAAGGAGTGCTGCTCGCCTGGGGGCACGTACATCACGGTGCCCGGGGTTAATTCGTGCTCTTCGGTGGCTGTAACCGCCCGCCCCCGGCCCGAAAGTACCGTCACCACTTCCTCGGAATTCGGGTGGACGTGCGGAGCCAAGCGGTGGCCGGGATTGATGGTCCGCCGGTGCAGGGCCACATTCTTCGACCCCGTTCCCGGCCACACGATCCAGCGCCTTTCACCGGTTTCGTCGGTGCGGACCTCACCAGCGGACAGAGAAGTGAGCTTCATCGGTCATCCCCGCCTTCCTCTCCGCTATCGCCGCAGCCGCAGTCCTCGCCATTGCCACAGTCTTCCGCGCCACCTGTGCCCGCCGCAATCACGGCCTCCTTGGCGGTCGGGAACGTCAAGGCATGTAACCGGCAGGTCTTCACGCACTCCGGGGTCCCGCCGCACAAATCACACTTCAAGGCCGTGTCTTTCTCCGGGTCGAAGAAGATGGCCGCGTACGGGCACACGGCCTCGCAGGCCCGGCATCCGGTGCAGTCCTCGGGGTGCACGACCACGATCCCAAGCTGCTCATCAATCACCATGGCTCCGGTCGGGCAGGCGTCCATGCAGGGATGATCTTCGCACTGCTGGCAGACGGCGGGACTATCCATAGCCTCCAAGGCGTCGGAGGAGATGTGGATGCGAGCCATCCTGGGATTGACTACGGTCTTGGAGTGCGTTAGGGAGCAGGTCATTTCGCAGATCCGGCAACCCGTGCACTTGGACTCGTCAACGATTATGTGAACTGGCATGGTTTGTCTTTAATGCCCCTTTCTCCACGCTCTACGCGATATCTCCGGCGATTTCATCCAGACCCAGGCGGTGCAAGGTATCCCTGGTCGGTACGCCCCGGTCATCCCACCCGCGCAAGGTGTAGTACTCTGTCAGCATGGTTTCCATGCTCTCGGCGTCGACCACTTTGCCCTTGGCCGGCCCGCTCGGAAGCGGGTCTTTCAGGAAACGGGCAGGCAGGCGGTCGTCTTTCCGGTCAAACCCCTCGCGGACATTGAAGACCCGGATGAGGGTGTCGACTCGGTCGGCGAGCGTCCGGAGTTCATCTTCGGACATGTCCCAACCGGTCGTGTATTTGAATAGGCGGCTCATCGTTCCCAGCGTGGCTTCGAATCCGAAACGGAGCGCCGGGTCGCACACCAGGGCGCTGTGGACCACTTCCCGAAAATCCTGCAGCCTCTTGACCAAAGTGGCGTTTCCTCTGCTGCCGAACTGGCTGTACTGGTCCGCGCTGAGCCTTGGTACTTCGACCGGCTTGGCGCGGCGGTGGCAGCCTCCGCGCGAAGCGGTGGCATAGGCCAGACCCATGGCGTAAGCGCCGCGTGGGTCGTAGGCCGGAATCTCCATCCC
The DNA here is from genome assembly GCA_021791495.1 of Bacillota bacterium. Taxonomy (GTDB): domain Bacteria; phylum Bacillota; class Sulfobacillia; order JAJYWN01; family JAJYWN01; genus JAJYWN01. Next base: position 35,354 of record JAJYWN010000014.1, on the reverse strand, counting down.
TTTGACGTGAACAGCGTAGTTCGAGCTGTTCTTTCCGATCTTCTCGGCCGCCCGCATCACGCCGTCGGCCAGAAGGTCACCGATGCCGTCGCGGTGGGCGATCTTATCGATCAGGGTGAAGACCATGTTGTGGTCTCCGAATTTCAGTTCCAGACCGCCGGTGTCTTCCTTCGTCAGCAGGCCTTTTTCATAGCACTCCATGGCGAAGCCGATGGTGTTGCCTGTGCTGATGGTATCAAGACCGTTCAGGTCGCACAGGAGGTTGGCCTTGGCCACCAGGCCGATATCGTAGACTCCCACGTTCGAACCCAGCAGGGCGATGGTCTCATATTCCGGTCCGACTAGCTTGGTGCCCGCGCCGTCGCCGTAGGTTACGACACTATACTTGAGGCAAGGAATCTGGCATCCGAAGCAGGCTTTATCCTTCACCACAAGCTTCTCACGCATGGTGAAGCAGTTGAGGCCTTCGATGTTTTCGGGCACTCCGGACTGGAAGTTCCGGGTCGGCATGATGCCCAGCACGGGAGTGGAGACCGTGGTGTACGTGGTCCCGTAGCGAATGCGGTTGGCGCCGAACTCAGACTGCTCGAAAGCCTCTTCCATTTCATTGCGCATCAGGTTCAGCAGCGCCTGGCCGTCGGCCACTTTCACACCCTGGCTACCCCTGATGGCGATAGCTTTCAGATTCTTGGACCCCATGACCGCGCCCATGCCTCCACGGCCGGCTTGGTGGTAGTAATCCGTAGAAACGCAGGCGTAAAGGACTCCGTTCTCACCGCCGGGGCCGATGGACATGACCCGGACGGCCGGGTCGCCCAACTCTTTCTTGATGGTTGTTTCGGTGTCGTAGGAGCTCTTGCCCCACAGATGGGCCGCGCTCCGGATTTCTATTCGGCCATCGTCGATCCAGAGATAGCTGGGCCGGTCGCATCTGCCGCCGATAACGATGTGGTCATAACCGGCGTACTTGATCTCTGCCGACATGTGCCCGCCCGAGTAGCTGTCCAGGAACAGACCGGTCTGGGGCGAGCGAGTGACCATCACGAATTTCGAGCCGGTCCCCGGCAGTCCGGTCAGGGGGCCGGTGGAAAGGACGATGACACTCTCCGGAGAGAAGGGTTCGACGTGCGCACCGTTACGATATAGCAGGTAGGCCGCGTAGCCCCGGCCTCCTAGATACTTGCGGGCCAGTTGGAAGTCGAGCGCTTCGACCTTGTGTTTTCCGGTGGATAGGTCGACATTGAGTATCTGTCCCGTGAAGCCGCCAACCATACTTTGACCTCCGCTTCTATCCGCCCACCATGGGCATGAAAATGGTCACTGCATCTCCTTCGGCCAGAGGGGTGCCCAAGTCTTCGTCGTAGGTTAGCAGTCTGCCGTTAAGGGTGAACCGGTAAGGCCTCCACTGGCCAGGGATGGATTCCCGGAGTAGTGGCGATGAGGCCGGCAAGGAATATGCCCGGGCAAGTTCTTGGACCAATTGCCCGATGGTGGATCCGCCGGGCAACTCCAGGGTCATGGTGCTCCCTTGGAGGTTTGGAACGTAAGGTACAAAAACACTGAGATCAACTGAGAAAGATGATGGCGAGCGGGCCATGAGGTCAGCTCACCAAATCCCGCTCGATCTCGTCAAGGTGATCCAACATGGCCTTCCGGGCCCCTTCGCCGTCCTTTGAAGCGATGGCGTTGAGGATACGGATGTGCGCCTCATGGTACCTCTGAGCTCTGCCCGAAGAGATGATGTTCGCGTACTTGACCTTCCGCCATAACTGGCTATTCATCATGGCGAGCATCTGGTCGAGGAGGGAGGCTAGGGCCGAGTTCCGTGCCGCCTTGGCGATCAACTGATGGAAATGAACCGTGAGGTCGCTGTGTTCCTGGCCAGCCTGAATGCGGGCTGGGATCATGTCTACGATGCGCCGCATATCCTCAATGTCCTGAGGAGTGGCTCTCTCCGCGGCAAAGGCGGCCAAGGCGCCCTCGGTCACCTTGCGCGCCTCCACGATTTCGAGAGGGTCGCCTTCATCCCGGTAGAGCATCTTGGCCAGCGCTTCCATGAGGCTGTTACCCGACCCCTCCCGGATGAAGGTACCCTGTCCATGCTTGGTCTCCACGACACGGTTGGCCTCCAGCACCGCCATGGCTTGCCGGACCGAGGCACGGCTGACGCCGAAAACGCTGGCGAGCTCTCGTTCGGACGGGAGACGGTCACCTGGGGAAAGCTGGCCGTTCTTAAGGGAGTGCTCTATCTGGGCAACAATCTTGCGGTAAATCTTATCAGATTGGATCAGCTGGAAGCTCATTTCGACCACCACTTCCCCCGTGGATTGACGGCTCTATTCGCCCATCCTACGTCTCTGACCTGCGGCCGCGCACGCTAGCTCTGAGTGTTGAAAGTCTTCCAAGGAGCGGCCATTCTTTCGGCCTTCTTAACCACCCAAGTCAGCAGGACCCCCAGGCCTGATAGTAGCACGACTACGGACAGCATCGACGCGATACGGTAGGTCTCACCGAAAGTCAGGATGAGACCGCCCATACCGGTCATCTGCAGGAACATCTCCGCCACGATCACGCCGACCAACGCCCGCCCGATACCCAGCCGTAACCCTGCCATGACGTAGGGAACGGAGTAGGGCAGGATGATATGCCGGAACAGCTGTCGTTCGGTGGCTCCGAAGGACCGCCCAACCTCCAGGAGGGCTTTCTCGGTGTAGCGCACGCCCGTGCAGGTGTTGATCATCACGTCAAACACCGTGCCATAGAACACGATGAAAACCCTGCCGGCGAAGCCAATTCCGAACCACACGATCACCAAGGGCACCAAGGCCACTCTGGGAATGGCATAGAGCGCGTTGATGAAAGGTTCAATGACGTCCTGGATGAAAGGAGATCGCCCCCACAGCAGACCGAAAAGGATGCCCACCACCGCTGCGCCTACGTATCCCACGAACATGGCCACCAAGGTAGTACGAATGGCGCTGCCCAGTTCGCCCGAGGCCACCAGGTCTGGATAGGAAAGAAGCACCCTCGAAGGCGGGGCGAACAGAACAGGGTTGAACATCTTTCCCAGCAGCTCCCAGGCGGCCAGGAAGACCACGATGGAAGCGATCTCTATGCCGTTTGGAGCCGCCCACCAAGGTGAGGATTTCTGTGTCACCCGTGTCGTCACTCTCCTACCTCCATCAAGACCGTCACTGAGTGCTACTCCGCCGGCCCGTAGGACCACCCCACACCGCCGGGGAGAGGGACCTGCGGCGGTGTGGGGTGGTCCGGGAGGCGTGCAGCGGGATTACTTCTTGGTCACCGCGTCATAGGCAGTGAAATCCATGAACTTGTCGGCGGAGATGGCGGACTTCAGGTCGCCAGAATCGACCATCATGCTCACCATGGTCTCGCCGCCTTTCTTTGTGAACGCACCGTCGGCCGGGAACATATCCTGAGCCTTCAGGGCGTCATAAAGGGCTTCCATGGCCGGGCGAGTGCCACCCTTGACCCATTCCAGAGCCAGTTCGACCCAGGAGGCCTTATTGTCGGCGAACCATTTGTTCGCCTCCAACTGGGCGGCAACGATATCCTTGGCGATCTGCGGGTTCTTCTTCAGCCAATCAGACTTAGCATAGTAGACGTTCTTCAAAACATCGGGAGCCACTTTCGCCATGTCGGCGATCTTGTGGTTCTTCGAGCCCTTGTCAACCATCTGGAGGTAATGACTCAGGAAGATAACCGCCGCATCGATCTTGCCTGCTTCGAGGGCTTTCATACGGTCGGGGCTCCCACCGATGACCACCCAGTTGCCCGACTTGGGATCCAGGCCAGCCTTCTGGAATGCGATCCGGCCCATCATGGCGTCGAACCCGGCGGGCCCCGACATTCCGATGGTTTTACCTTTCAGGTCTGCCACGGTCTTGTATTCGGGCTTTCCAACTAGCACATAGTCAACACGTGCGGCATTGCTCATAAAGGCTTTCACATCAGCATTCTGAGCTACCATGAGAAGCAGTTCGTCGGTATCATTTACAGCCACATCGGCCTTACCCGACAGAATGAACTGGCTGGCCTCGTTGCCACCACCCGTGAAGGCGATATCTACTATGTACCCCTTGGTCTGCAGAATCTTCGTCATCTTGTAGAACGTGGTCTTGGTTGCGTTCCCTGCTTCCACGGTAAAGGTGATCTTCTTCGGGGCTGTCTGTGCAGGCTTACCGCAGCCACCGGTGAGGAACAAAGCGGCAAGGACGAGGCCGACGATCAGAAACCTTACAGTACGCTTCATCCGGCTCTACCCCTCTTCCGTGCTATTGGGATCACTACGCACCTAACCATCAGGGCATCGCTGCTTGCGGATCCTTGCATGCTACCGGTCCGATGCCTCACCCCCCCCATTTCCAAGGTGCTACTTTGCGTTCCGCCATTCTAACCAGTTCGGTGAGGCCTGCACCGAACGCTAGAAGAATGAGGACAAGGGCGAACACGACATCTGTCGAGAAGCTGGCGCCATACACCATCAGAAGGCCGCCCAAGCCGCTTAGGCGCAATGACATTTCGGCCACCACCATGCCGACGATAGCCCGGCCCACGGCCAGCCGCAACCCGGAGACTACGTATGGAATGACGTAAGGCCAGACGATGTGTTTCAGTATCTGTTGCTCGGAAGCTCCGAAGGCGCGCCCGACTTCGAGAAGGGACCGGTCGGCGTCGCGCGTACCGACGTAGGTGTTCACCAGGACTGGGAAGACGACCCATAAGGCCACGAATAGGACCTTTCCAAGGAGTCCCGGTCCAAACCAGACGACGACCAAGGGCGTTAAGGCCACTAGGGGTGTGGCGTAGAGAGCGTTGACGTATGGTTCGAAAATGCGCTCCATGATGCGGTAACGGCCCATGGCCATGCCCAGACCGGTTCCTGGGATGGCTCCCAAGATGAAGCCTAGGACCAGGGTGCGGAAGCTGAACCAGAGAGCCGCCGGGAGTTCCCCATCTGTGAGCAGTCTCAGGAAAGCCTTGAGCATGGCGGACGGAGGTACGAAGATGATTGGATTGGTGCGGCGCCCGGCTACCTCTGCGACTATCAGAACGGCTGCCAGGGTGGCCAGCCGCAGAAGACCTCTGTTCTTAGTACCGTCATGGGTTTCGGCCAAGACCTGAACCTCCCTCGGACCGCTAGACTTCAGGGACCATCAGCGAGCGCACGGTAGACCACACCTGTTCGCGGAGTTCCCCAAAGCGGGGTTCTTTCCGGACAGGGAAGGTCCAGCGAGGGTGGGGCAGGTCGTTCTCGATGATTGTCTTGACTGTTCCCGGGCGTGGCTGCAGGATGCAGATGCGGTCGGAGAGGTAGACGGCTTCGTCGATGCTGTGAGTGATGAAGACGACGGTCTTCTTGTTGGCTTCCCAGATCTTCAACAGCTCTTCCTGAAGGATTTCACGGGTCTGAGCATCGATGGCGCTGAAAGGCTCGTCCATGAGCAGAATGTCGGGATTGATGGACAGGGCCCTGGCCAGGCCCACTCGCTGCTGCATCCCTCCGGACAGTTCGTGTGGGTAATGCCTTTCGAATCCTTTCAGCCCCACCATCTCGATGAAGTGGCGGGCCGTATCAGCATGTGTAGCCTTTTCCTCAGGTTTGCGAAGCTCCAGTGCGAACAGGACGTTATCGAGGACGGTCTTCCAGGGCATGAGGCCGAAACTCTGGAAGACCACTCCGCGCTCCGGGCCGGGACCATAGACGGGACTTCCATCCACCAAGACCGCACCACTGTCCGGAGCGATAAGGCCGTCAATGATCCGCAGGAGGGTGGTCTTTCCACAGCCACTGGGTCCGACGACTGTCATGAATTCGTTCTTTCTCACGGTGAAGGTAACGTCCCTAAGGGCCTCCACTCTTTCGGTGGTTTTTCCACTCCTCTTGATGAAGGTCTTACGGATGCTATCGACAGTGATCTTCCCCTGAGTCTCCGTCGGTGCGGACAGTTGAGGCATTCCGATACCTCCCTGAACTGTGGGACCAGACACAGCTAGTCAGCTAGTGTGTAAGAGTTCTGGTATCCCAGTGGTCAGTCCACTAGACAACAGGATTAGGGGGTCGGCTTTGGAATTCCTGCCCAAGGCGCAAGTTTTTTCCCTGAATTGGTTGAGGACTTCCTTTCCGCCTTTGCATCTGCGGCCGGATGGAAGGTCTTACGGCGGCGAGTCGGAATCTTGACCTATAACTTGAACCAGATTTCGGAAGAACCGTACACATCCGTATAGAACCACTCTCGGTCTCACGACCATGGCCAGAGGTGAACGAATGGAAACGACAGCCTCTCCTTCGAGTTTGCCGGTCCTCCGCAACCGCACTTTCCTCATCGTCTGGGTCGGTCAATCCATTTCGGGGCTGGGGAATAACCTGTTCGGCATGGCCCTGCTCTGGTGGGTGGTCAAGGAGACGGGCAGCGGTGCGGCCATGTCGGTGACGGCGTTGGCCACTGCCTTGCCCCGGATTGTCTTGGGCCCGATGACGGGGGTCCTCGTCGACCGCTACGACCGGCGGGTGCTCATGGCGCTGGCCGATTTCACGGCCGGCCTGGTAACCCTGGGCGCGGCCCTGCTATATTGGCGCGGGGTCTTCTCTTTCGCCCTGATTATCACGGCGGCCGCCATTCTCTCGGCCATCGCCGCCTTCCACGAACCGTCCTTCCAGGCTTCGGTCCCCGTGATGGTGGGGGCCAACCAGTTGGTCAGGGCCAACTCCTTGATGCAGAGCGCCCAGAGTGCCATCGGCATCCTGGCACCGGCCTTGGCCGGCATCATCATCGGGGCTACCGGTGTCGGGATGGCCGTCTTCCTTGACGCCATATCCTTTTTCGTGGCCTCGTTCTCGCTGTTCACCGTGAACTTCCCCTCGCCGCGCGGCGCCGACCGTCAGAGGATGAGCGTGTGGCGTGAGGCGGGTACCGGGTTCGCTTTCATCTTCAAGCACCGCCTGCTCTTTCCCATGCTGATCTTCAACGCCATGATCAACCTCGCTGTCTCCCCGGCCAACGCCCTCATCGCCCTCCTCGTCACACAGGTGTTGCATGCCGGGCCGCAGTTCTTCGGGGTATTGGGGTCGGCGCAGTCGGCCGGGATCTTGGGCGGATCGCTATTGCTGGCCAGTTTCCCCAGGCTGGTCACGCGTGCTGGCCTATCGGTCATTCTTTTCACCGTCGCCATCGGCCTCGCCGTGGCCGCCTTTGGGCTAATCCCGACTCCCATAGCCTACGTCATAGCCATCGCGGCGGCCGGCTTCCTGATGATTATGATCGGAGTGGCCGGCCAGTCCATCTGGCAGACGGAGGTCCCCGACCAGGTCCGCGGGCGGGTGTTCGCGGCCCGCATGGCCATGGGGTCTGGGCTGATGCCTCTGGGTCTGGCGCTGGCGGGGCCGCTTTCAGACTGGCTCGGGCTACTTCCGGTGTTCACTTGGGCTGGGCTGTCTTGCGCGGCGGTGGGGCTGGCGGGCTTCGGTATCCCGGGCCTCGCGTCCTATGTGCCCAAACAGTGGGGGAGAGGGGCGGGCGCGGCCGCGGCCGTGGCCAAACAGGCTGCTCGAGTGGAGAGAAGCGGCCAATAGGAGGTTGGCCGCTTCTCTTTCGTCTCGCTCTATCTCTGGCCGGAGGGGATGGCGATCTCCAACTGTCCCAGGGCATTCTTGAGCGCCCAGTATCCTGGGCTTACCAAGGCCACCGCCCGGCGACCCGGCAAGATGGTCCAGCGCACCGTGGTGTGGAGTTCCAGGTTTTTGGCACCCGCCTCCTTTCCCAACTCCACCAGGTGGCTGTCGATGATGGTGCCGGTGTGCGTATCCCCGGCATCGTCCATCAGCTTCCAGTCTTCGGGGGCAGCCGCCCCCCAAAACTGCTTGGAGGCTGGAGTCACCATGGTGGCTGTCACTGTACCGTCGGCGGTCACGGTCAGTCCTTGAACCTTGGGGGCCGGCGCGCCCGCGCGGGCCGGGTCACCGGACTGGCCCTGGTTGCTGGCCGCGGTCAGGGGGATCCTCACTTCGTCCGCCACATACACCGGGCCGTTCACGACCAGGGTCAGGCTGGACGGCACTTGGTCCAGCCGGTCGAACTGGTAGACGTAGTCCATGGAACCGGCGCTGCCCTTGGCCTCCGAACTGCGTGACCGCAGCCACGTGAGTCCGTTCGCCGCCGATGAGCCGAGGCCGACCGTCAGTGGTTCGCGGTGCTCCCCCGACGGCCCGCTCTCGAAATGAGCCTTGACCGTGGTCTGCACCGGCGACAAGGTCAATTCTGCCACCGTGAACGTCCCTCCAGGGACCGGGACGCTTTCTCCGACCGGAATGGTCCTGGTCAGGGAGCCAAGGGCGGTCTGGGTCACCGGGAAAGACACATCCCAGTTCCCGACGATTCCGCCGATGTAGCGCACGGCCAATTTCAGCGTGCCCGTGGGGCTACCGGTCAGGCCCCCGAACTCGGCGTAGCCGACCAGCACTCCATCCAAGACCTCTTCCTCCGACGTCCAGGAACCGATGAAGCGGCGCCCGTTGAACCTCGACGCATCGTTGTCAATCCGCACCGGCCCTTGAACCGTGGCTCCAGTCCCGGTTCCGCTCTCCGTCGCTACCCCGGCTGCCTTTCCGTCCGCCCCTTCCACCGTGTAGAAAACGAAGGTGGCGGTCGGGTCGGCCAGCACGCGGTGGACGCGCAAGGTCAACCCCTTGTCGGTGTGTGACGCCACGACTTCCTGGAACATGTGGTGTTCCTCTGCCCAGCCCCAGCCCTTTTCGACCTCGACCTTGCCCTGGATGAAGCGCCCGATAATGGGCACGCTCCGTGCTTTTTCGGCGGCCCAGGTGCGGGCGGCCGGCGAGAGGACTAAGACCAAGGCCACCGACGCCACCGCGGCCGTAACCCCGATGGCGAAACGCTTCCCAAAGAGCGCAGCCCTCTCGCGGCGGGCGCGACGGCGGACGATCTGGGCCAGCCGGGCAGCCCGCAGCCTGTCGAGGGTTCCGGCGGCGGCCCACGCCTCCACCGCATCCTTCATTCGCTCCTCCAAGGCCTGATCAACGCTATCCACCAACTGGCCGTTCATCGGGAGACCCTCCTTTCATCGTCCTCTTGCGCCGCCAGAACTTGACGGAGCCGGCCCACGGCCCGGTTCAGCCGTGACTTGACCGTGCCCAGTGGCAGGTCAAGCTCGGCGGCGATTTGCTCCAGGGGGAGGTCGGCCAGATACCGGAGGGCCACCACTTGCCGGTGATTGGCGTCGAGAGATTGCAGAAGGTCCTGCACGGTCATGGCGGTGAGGTCCGGCTCCCCGGTGCCGCCAGTGCCGCCAGTGCCGCCCGAGCCCCCGGAGCCGCCGGCACCGCCGAGGCTGGCGGCCTCGGGGATGGCCGAAAGGTCGTGGGGGTCGATAGGCAGGACGCGACGGCGACGCCGGAGTTCAGTCAAGCTCAGGTTGGTGACGATGCGCCTGATCCAGGCGGGGAAGGTCTCGCTGCCTCCCCGGCACTCCGCCCGGTGAATCCAGGCCTGCTCCACGGCGCTTTGGAGGACGTCCCAGGCGTCCGCCTCTTGCCCGAGGATCAGCCAGGCGACCCGCAACAGGCGGCCCTGCTCCTTCTGCAGGAGGCGGACAAATTCAGATTCTCGCAACAGGTTCACTCACTTCACTCCTCGCGGGCCGGTCCGACGAGAAAGACATCCGACCCCGCCGGAAAGTTCCATGGCGCGCCGGAAAGAAAGCGGCCGGGTCGCGGGGGAGGGGGGGCGAGGTGGCAGACGCGCTACTCTTCTCAGAGTGGGAAATGGACCTGCCACCGCCCGAAGACAGTCTGGAAACCCAGGCGGCGGTTAATGGACACCATGGGCGTATTTGCCGAATGATTGTAGCTGGTCATCGAGGGGGCGCCGCGGCTCTTCGCCAGGTTTGCGGCGGTGACTTTCAGCGCCAGCCCCAGCCCCCGGCCGCGCCGGTCGCGCCTGACGGCGCTGAGGTGCGTGAAGAGGTTGCCGCCGGCCTGCTCCTCCATCCAGGAAACGCCGGCCCAGCTTCCGTCCCCACCCACGGCCAGAAGGACGAGCGACGGGTCCCAGGCGGGCTTTCCAGACGAGCCAGACTGGGCTCCCGCGGCGGAGCCACCCCGGTCGGGCGCGATTCGGGTGCGCCATTCCGAGTAGGCCGGCAGGCGCGGGCCACGTCCCGGGATGTCCGCTTCCAGCTCGCAACAGAGCTGGTGGAAACGCTGCAGGTTCTCTTCGGTGGCGCCGGCTTCCTGGAGCGTAACGAACCGGATGCCGTGGTCGGCGGCGGCGGCCAGGGCGGGTTGGAAGGGGGTGCTGTCCCAGCCCTCCAGGGGCAGCCGGACCTTGACCTCGTGCCCTTCCACCACCACTCCCACGGCGCGCGCCCACTCCAGGGCGCCGGGGGCGGTGTCGTAGATTATGCCTTCCAGGCGAGTCGCTCCCCGTGCCCGCGCCAGCATGGCCAAATCGTGAAGCAAAGCGGTACCGGCGTTACGGCGCCGGTAGGGCGGGGCGACGATGATGTTTCCCCTGAAGTGGCCGTCGCGTGACCCGCCGGTGGGCCCGGCCACACCGAAGCCCATGACTATCTCGCCGCCATTGAGGTCGCGGGTGACGGCCACCAGGCAGTCGCTCACTGGGCCGTCGCCGGTCGGGCCGTCGCCCATCAGCGAATTGCCCACTAGGCCATCGCCGGCCCGTCTCGCGGAAGGGTGCGGCCCTTCCTCCAGCCCATGCTCCGCAAAGAAGCGCTCCACCGTCCACCTCTCACCGGTTTCGGCGCTTTGGATGGCGACGATGGCAGGGTAGTCCTTCTCGGTGGCAGTGTAGATGGAGAGGGCACTTCCCTTTGGGACCATGGGGCCGGACCTCCTCTAGTGGGGTGCAGTCGGCTTTCCACAGAAACGACTGGAAACCTGCCCTATCGGAAAGCCGCCTCGCACCGGATCGTCGAGGAATAGCCCTCGCCACCCAGACTGATGGTCTCGGCCGTGTATTCGGTGGCGCCGTTCAAGGTGACCGTGGCCTTCAGGTCGCCGCCCGATGCGGCCACGCGCACCTCTCTCACCTTACCTTGCGCTCCCGGCGCGCCCGTGGTGGAGACGGTCGGATTGGTTGTGGCGCGAAGAGTGAATACCTGGCCGTCCTTCATACTGAGAGGCAAGATGACATTCTTGAAAGTGAAGGTCATCGTCTTCGTCTTCTCATCGCAAGAGGTCGTCGTAGCCGGCAGGGTATGCCCTCCAGCCATGACCTCTCCCGCCCTGGGGTTGAAGTCGAAGCCTACGGTGTCGACGCCCACGTTCACGCGGGCCAGGGCTTGGGCCCAACCGCCGGCCTTGCCGAAGGATTCGGACTGCGCCAGCGGAAGGTAGAGGGGGCTCTTCTGTAGGGTGCCGGTCTGGAGGTCGTAAGTGAGCCGGTAGGGGAACCGGAAGTGTCCGGTGTCATCGCCGCCGATGGCGGTGAAGAGTAGGCGGCCGTCCTCGACCTTGAAGAAATGGGCGTTCTCGACGAAACTCACGATCGCCTTAAGGGCTCCGGTGCTGGCGACGGCTCCGGCTCCGGCCCCAGTCCCAGCCCCTGTCCCAGCCCCGGAACCTCCTGCTCCGGCAGTCTTTGACCAGAGGACGTAGTCCCGGTCCACTCCCTGGGTGATCTCCAGCAACCACAAGCCGCCGGCGACTTCCCACTGCCCCGACACCGCTTCCTTGGGGTACCCCGGGGCGCCCGGGAAGCCGGAGGTAGCGGTTTTCGGGTTAGCCGTGGCGCCAGTCGGGTTCCCCTTAGTGCTTTTCGCCCCGCCGGTGGAGCACGATGTTCCAGCCAGAACCATCAAGACCACCAGAAATACCACCAAGACGAGGGAGAACGCTTTCCTCGTCAGCGAAGTCAACCGGCGAACCGCCATCTGGCGAACCTCCATCGTCTTGCCTTCCTTCATCGACCCTCGACGACTACGACCTCGTCTGGTGCCACCAAGGGTTATACGACGGTCAGATGATAGACGTTTCGGCCGCGGCAGGTGGTTCCACCCCCTGAGGGAATAGTCCAGTACCGAGCGGCACGGGAGTGGAGCGTGGGGAAGTGCTTCCCAAAGAGTACTTGACGGTTAGTAAGCCCGCCGAGGCGGAGATCATCATCAAACGCTCGAGGTTCATCGGCCAGGTATCTCCGGTGGCTTCCGTGGAGGAAGCCGAAGCTTTCATCACCGCTGCGCGCGCCCGCCACCCGGGCGCGAACCACAACGTCCCCGCCTACGCCGTGGGCCTGGAGGTGGAGGCGCAGCGTGCCATCGATGACGGCGAGCCCAGCGGCACGGCGGGCCGCCCAGTGCTGGAAGTGATCAAGAAATCCGAGCTCCGCAACACCGCCATCGTCGTGACCAGGTATTTCGGCGGGACCCTCTTGGGCGCGGGCGGGCTCCTTCGGGCTTACGGGCAGGCCGCCTCGGCCGCCATCACCGCCTCCGGCCTGCGGCGCTTCGTCCTGCACCAGCAGGTCCTGGTGGCCGTGGCGTACCCCCTCTTCGGCAAGCTCCAGAAAGAGGTGGAGCGCCTGGGCTACGCCATTGAAGGCATCGATTACCTTGACAAGGTGACGGTGAAGGTGGCTGTTCCGGTCGACGCGGTCGCCGGGTTCAAGGAGCGGATGATCGACCTCACCGCGGCGCAGGCCCACGTATCGGACGGGCCCCTGAAGTACTGTTGATTGTCCGCCCGGCTCGCCCCGTTCGCCACTCTCGCCTGGATCGCGTGGCTCGTCCGGTTCATGCGGCCTGGTTTCCCGAACTTTACCCAACGTGCCCGGGCCGAATGTTAGCTTCTCGAGGCCGTTTCGGAGGGGATTGTGCCAAGGCGGACTAAACTGTCGTCTCGGGACCAAATTCTGGACGAACGTGTGTGTCCCGAGTACACGTCGGCCTGGGGCGAAGGCCTCCGGGGATGATCCTGGCGGGCAGCGACGAAATGTTGGCCAGGAACCGGCGCTTGGCCCTAACCGAGGCATTGGCATTACCCCAGATAAACCGTGGTGCGGTTCACACCGGACTGCCTCAGAGGCGGCGCGCCTGTCCTTGATCGCGCCGTCAGTAGAATCATTCCGGTCTCCGGAAGGCGGATTCCGAACCCGAACAACCGGTCCGGAGGCTCGTCACCCCTGTCTCTGCTGGCAATGTCTTCTCCAGACACTGTCTTCTCTCCGCCATTGCGTCCCAAGACGACGATTAAGTTCCAATCGGCACTATCTGCTTCGGAAGGCCCGAAGACCCAGTCAAAGAGGCCACCGCGCCGGGCGGTGGCCTCTTTGACGCGGCAAACTCCGCAGCCCAAGGATGCAATCCAGGATGCGGTCTGGGATGCAGCCGACCAGAGGCCCAAGCCTGCCGCCGCGACTACTCCTCGTACCGCCCCGGCAGGTAGATCGGCAAACCCGCCCCGTCGTACACCGCCGCACCCTCGTTCTGCTTAATGACGCGGATGACGTTGTGGTCCTTCGGCAGCTTCCCGGCCAGGACGTCCCGCAGCCAGTCGGCCTCGAAGTTGTAGATTTCCAGTCCGGCCAGGGCTTCCTTCTGCGACACGCGGTGGAACTCGTTCTCAAAGACCCACATCTCCTTGGGGCCGGCGATGGTGTCGAACAGCTCCACGGCGTCTTCCAGGTGTGCCAGCGGATCGAACTCTCCGGTGATCATCAGGACGGCGCAGGTGATCTTGGGGCCGTAGTCCAGGTTCCCCATCTTCGCCGCCATCGCGTCGAAGGCGTCCTCGTCGTCCATTCCCGCCATGTACATGAACATCTGCTTGAAGCGGGGCGACGCCTCCTCGAAGATGGCCTTCTTCGGCCCGTAGACCGAGTGGGCGGTGGCGACAGCCTTGACCCGCTTGTCCATGGCGGCCAGCCGGGTGCCCCAGTGGGTGCCGAAGCTGGCGCCGGCGACGACGATCTTGTCCGGATCGATTTCCGGACGCTTCACAAGGTAATCGATGGCGGCGCTGGCGGCCCGTTCGTAGTTGTCGTCGGTGATGCGTATCTTCCTTATATTGCTCATGCCCTGGCCGGGGCCGTCGATGGACAAGACGTGGAAGCCGCGTCGCCCAAACTGGTTGGAGAGCGGGGTGGGGTAGGCTTCCTTGGTCATATCCATGCCGGGCAGGAACAGGACGACCGGGCCCTTCTTCCCGCCCGCCGTCAGGTGCAGCCGGCCCTGGATGTTCACGCCCTCCCAGGGAATTTCGACCAGCTCGACGTTGGCTTTGGTGAGCTCCACGGCCTTATCGAAGGTCTCCATGTGCTTCCTATGGAGGAAGATCTTCTCCCGGTTATCGTCCTGGAAGATGGTGTGCTGCCCTTCCCGGTAAAGGTCGGACGCTTTCAGATACGCCATCGCCGCCGTTTCGTAATGACCGTGCTCCTCCGCGGCCTTGGCGATGGTCTCGTAGTGCTTGCCGACCTTGTAAACGCTCCGCGGGATCATCCGGTAAGACTTGACTTCCACCGGCAGTTGGCGCTCGTCGTTAGCGAAGTTCTGAACCCGCCCGGTGGTCTTCACCAGCCAGTCCAGGATCCATTGCTGGTTATCGCGATGCAGTCCTTTTCCCAAAGCCCTTCGAACCTCCTCGGAAATGATCTAGCTGAGATTAGGATTAACCAGGCACTCGATATCCCCGCCACCCTGCATCGAGGTGTGGCACCACCGGCACTCGATGCATTGGGTGATGGAGGAGAAGTCGCGCGCCTTGGCCTTGTTCGGCCACTGGGGGTCGGCGATGAGCCCGCGCGCCAGGGCGACGAAATCGGCCTGCCCGTCCCGGATGACGCTGTCCGCCATAACGGGGTCGAAAATCTTGCCGACGGTGATGACGGGTATGTGTATCCCGCGCGCCTTGATGCCAGCGGCGAACGGGACGAAGCAGCCCTCCGGCGCCTCCGCCGACGGGCCGCCGGCGACCTTCACCACGAAATCGCGCTCGATATCCGGGTTCACCGGGTGGACGGCGGCCGAAGCGTGGACGGCCGCCGCGCCGGCCCGCTCGAAGCAGAGGGCCATCTCCCGCCCCTCTTCGGCGGTGATGCCGCCATCAAGGGGTGGGGACTCCACCGAGTTAAACCGGACGATGACCGGGAACTTGCTGCCGCCGGCTGTGCCTCCGCCCAGAGACGGCCGGCCGTCGCACCGCTCCCCGATGGCCTGAATGATCTCGGTCACGGTGCGGCAGCGGTTCTCGACGCTTCCTCCGTACTCGTCGGTTCGGTGATTCAGGTGGCCCGACAGAAACGCGCTAAGCAGGTAGAAGTGGCACGCCTCCAGCTCCACGCCGTCAAACCCGGCCTGCTGGGCCCGATAGGCGGCCTCGGCGTGCAGACCCACGATCTCGGCGATCTCGCCCTTCTCCAGCGGCCGCGGGACGTTGTCCTCGCCCGACTTCACCGGGATGGCCGAGGCCGAGACGCACCGCGCGCCGTTCAACCGGTACGAAGCCTTGGGGCCGCCGTGATTCAGCTGGACGAAAGCCTTGGCGCCCTCGGCGTGGATGGCTTCGGTCAGGCCGGTCAGGGCGGGGATGAAGCGGTCCTCATACAGGCCCATCTCCCGCGCCACGATCTTCGACCGCCGGTCGACCTGCATGGCCTCCAGGATCAACGCGCCCGCTCCGCCCGCCGCCCGCTCGCGGACGAACCGCACCGCCTTGGCCGTGGGAAACCCTTGTTCATCCCCGAAGTTCGTGTTCACCGGGGCCATGACGATGCGGTTGCGCAGCCGAACCGGCCCGATATAGCCCTCGCTGAAAAGGGTGGGGGCGGACACTGGTGCTTCCATGGCTAACTCAAGGCCACCCGGCCCACGACCCGGTTTCCTTTCTTTTCCACCGTGATATCGGCGCCCAGCGGGCTCGACATCTTGGCGAAGCCCTCGAGGATGCCGGTGCCGGTGTCGGCGTCGGCCAGCTTCGGCGACCCGCGTTCGGGGAGCGGGCCCTCCAGCCCGAGGTCGATGGGGTAAAGCTCAAGCTCGGTGATGCGCCCGTTCTCGAACCGGCACCGCGGCAGCACGGCCTGCCAGTACATGGCGTTGGCATGGAAACCGCGCGGCTTGCCGTCGGCTTTGTTCGCCCTTGCGTCGAAAAGCTCCGTCGGCGTGGCGCCGTGCGGGTCGAGGCCGAACCCGCGGAAGACCTCGGCCGGCACCCGGTCCAGGGTCTCCGTCTGGAACAGGAAGTTCCCAAGGGATTGGAACACCGGTTTACCCTTATACATCTCCAAGGGGCGCAGGCAGTGCGGGCCGTGGCCGATGAAGATGTCCGCCCCGGCGTCGATCCAGCGGTGGGCCACTTCGGGGATGAAGCCCGCCGCCACGTCCGAGTTCCGGTCGTTCGCCGGCCCCTCGTGGGCGTGCAGGCTCACCACGACGAAATCGGCCTGCCGCTTGGCGTCGCGGATCCAGCGGGCAATGTCCTCGACGTCTTTCTCGTTCGGGATGGTCTTGACTTCGGACTTCTCGCCCCGGTAGAAGTTGGCGTTCAGGAACTGGTGGGCGTCGAGCTTCCCTTCGAAGAACACGCCGAACTCCCGCTGGCGCCGCGATGTCGCCGCCGTGCCCAAAGCCTCGTCGATGTCCTTCAGGGCCTCGAAGTGTTTGTCATCAAGCACGTATCGCGTCTCGTAACGGAGCGGGTTCAGGCCCGGCCGCCCCGGGCAGTCCGCCCGGCTCTCCGAAGCCCACCCCGCCCAGGCCGACGTGGCGTAGGGGGTGGCGGCGGCGATCAAGGCCACGCGCCCGCCCGCGGTCTCGAGGTAGGCCGGTCGCCGTGCCTCGCCGAGGTTCCGGCCGGCTCCGGCATACACCATCCGGCGCTTGTCCAACTCGTCCATGGTGTCAACCAACCCGTGGAAGGTATAGTCCACCGAGTGGTTGTTGGCCACGTTGTACAGGTTGAAGCCCATCCAGGCCAGTTCGTCGAGGACGAAGGGGCGGGTGGAGAGGAGCGAGCGCCCCGAGAAGGGGATCACCGGGTCCTTAGGCGTGGTGATCTCGATGTTCGTGAAAGAAGCGTCCACACCCCGGATGAGGTCCTGCAGTTCCAAGAAGCTCTTGTCCTTGCACCGGGAGATCCGGCGGGTGATGATGCTATCGCCTGTGGCGAGGAACGTCAAGTTGGCCACGGTTTTCTCACCTGTCCTCTGCCTTTTTTGAAACCGGCGGCGGGCACCATCTCGTGCCCACCGCCGGCGTGGTGCGTCTTCAGTTCACTCCGTAAGGCCGTTACAGGCTGGCGAGAGTCTCGTCCAGGATTTCCAGGGCGCGGCGCAAGCCGAAGAGGACCCGGTTGGCCTGGCGGACCATGACGGTGTGCAGCATATATGAGGTGTCGCTGCCGGCCGGGGCCTGACCCAGCGCCGCGGCGTCCCTCAGGCCCGGAACGGGTGGTAGGGACATCCCCAGGTCCTGCCCGAAGGGGCCGTTGATGGTGTAGCCGATGGGTACCAGCGTGCGGCTGAGGCCGAGCAGGCACTGGTTCACTTTCGCCGCGGTCGCCGCCGAGATACCAGTGCCGGCCTTGGCGACCTTGGCGTTGAGCTCCGTCGCCCGCGCGCCGACCTGCTTGGCCACGTCAATGGCCCGCGACAGATCCGCCTTGCCGGCGGCCTTCTTCTGGTAATCCGAAAGGACATCCACGAACTCCTGGGCCGTGGCCGCGAAGTCGAAGGGCAACACCGGGTCGGTCAGGAGGTGCCAGACGGCGTTCACGTAGATCTTGGTATCGCGGACCAGGAAGTCTTCATCGATCTTATCGATGGTATCGTTCTCGTTATGCCACCACCAGCCCAGGCCGCCCGAGCGGTGACCGGGGGTACCGGAGAACTTCAGCGTCCCTTCGGGCATCTTCGTCGCGTCCTGCTCGGAGAAGGTGGCGAAGATGGAGGAAAGGCCCACTCCCACCATGGACTGATCGCCGAAGCGGTTGATGCGCTTGCCGATAAAGCCCTCGCCGGTGACCTTCTTGATCGAGTCCGCGGCCAGCGCTTTGGTCTCGGCCATGATGGGGCCCTCGTCGATGACCACGGCGCCCTTGCCTCCGGGGGAGTCGCTGTTCACGTGGGCGACGCAGTTGTCGTACAGGTCCTCGAAGTAGTGGTCGGCGTACCAGGACGAGCCGGCGAAGCGGCCGTGGGAGTGGCCGGACCACATGATGACGCGCACCCCGCGCTTCAGGGCGGCCTGGTTCAGGGCCGCGATGCGGGCGACTTCAAGGATGAGGGCGTTGGCGGTGCCGTTATCCATGATCCCGTAGTACCAGGAGTCAATGTGGCAGGACAGGAGGACGTACTTGCCCTCGCCGCCCGCCGGTAGGTCGGCCACCAGTTCGGGGATCTTGCGCCAGCCGATGTCGTCCTTGGCGTGGATGCGGGCGATGACCTTGCCCTTGGTCAGCAGATCCTTCAGCTTCTTACCGCCCTCCGCCGTAAGGGTCACGCCGGGGCAGGTGGGGATGAGGTGCGCCGTCTCGGGAGTGGGGGAACCCCACAACGGGTTCACGGTCATCATCCGGAGGTACTGGTCCTGAATGTAGATCTGACCGGCAACGCCGGCCTTCTCTAGGCGGATGTTCCGCTCACCGGAGGCCAGGCCCTCGGCCAGGGTGATCTTTCCCTTGAGGTCCAGGCCGGCGATCTCCGCCGGGGTGGCGTTGCCGATGTAGACGAGCTCACCGGCCACGCCCTCGGGCGGGGTCTGGGTGGCGAAGCAGTGGGTCCGGCACTCACCGAAGTCCACGTTGCTTCCGTCCACGGTCACCTTCGCGTCGCCCGGCAGGCTGATGAAGGCATCGTGATCGATGATCTTGGCGGTATAGCCATAACCTTCGAGGACCTTCTTCGTGTACTCCATGGACTCCCGCTCTTCGGGAGTACCCGAGAGGCGGACCCACTTGCCGATCTCGCGGGTGTTCTTCATCATTTCCTGGATGGAGACGCTGTTCAAAGCGGCTTCAAGTCCCGATGCTGCCACAGTCTTTCTTCCTCCCTTTGTCCCGTGTGGTCTGTTCCAGTCTCTTCAGCCTTGCCCTCCGTCCGTCGTCGCCTGATCGGTTAGGCTTTTGCGACCGGGGCCGAAGCCAGGAAGGCGGCCAGCTCGTCTGAAGAGGAGACGAAGCCAAGGGCCGCTTCGACCTCCATGAGGGCGAACTTGTGATACTCCTCGCCATTCATACTTCCGCAGCAGTCGGCCAGCACGACCATGCGGAAGTCCCGCATGAAGCCGTCGTAGGTGGTGGCCAAGACGCAGTTATTCGTGTTGACGCCACAGACGAAGAGGGTCTCGATGCCCATGTTCCGCAGGATCAGTTCCAGGTCGGTCTGGTGGAAACCACTGTAGCGGCGCTTCACCACCACCGGCTCGCCGTTCACGGGAGCGAGTTCGGGAAGGGGCTCGGCGTAGATGGAGCCTTCCAAGTTCTTGCCGGACTGCCGCTTGGCGCCCATACCGGGGATCATCTTGCCCGTTTGGTAATCAAGGAACGGGTTGTGGTGGTCGACCAGTCCCCAAGGAGAAGGCTGCCGGCCGAAGGCGTGGACGTGGATGACGGGCATGTTGGCGGCGCGGGCCGCGGCCAGGGCCTTTATCGCACTGTTCTTGACCCCTTCGATCATGGAGGCGTGCACCAGGTGGTAGCCTACCTTCGGGTCCATGTGACGCCTCTGCAGGTCGATGAGGACCAACGCGCTCTTGGCTGGTTTGATCTGTGCTTTTACTTCCTCCGGTATCATTCCTCGAGTCCTTCCCTTCCTGGTGATCTGAAGAAGCTGTATATGTTGCCTTACAGACTGCCAATCGCCAACGACTGCCGACTGCCAACGGCTATCGTTTCGTGAACTTCGGGTCCAGGGCGTTCCGCAGGCCGTCACCGAACAGGTTGAAGCTCAGCACGGTCAGCATGATGAAGACCCCGGGGAAGATCGAAGCGTGCGGCGCCACCCGCAGGAAGTCCCTCCCCTTGGACAGCATGCTGCCCCACTCGGGTGTGGGCGGCTGGGCCCCGAGGCCGAGGAAGCCGAGGTAGGCCGCCGACAGGATGGCGGAGGCCAGGCTCAGGGTGCCCTGGACGACCACGGGCGCCAGGGAGTTCGGCACGACGTGCTTGAACAAGACCATCCATTCCGGCGCCCCCGCGGCACGTGCGGCGTCGACGTAGAGTTCCTCGCGGACTTTCAGGACGGACGCCCGGATCAGGCGGGCATAGATCGGTACCTGGGCGATGCCAATGGCCAGCATGGCGTTCTGCAGGCCCGGGCCGAAAATGGACACCACGATGATCGCCAGTAAGATAGGGGGGAAGGCCAGGAGGATGTCGACTACGCGCATGACGATGCGGTCGAACCAGCCTCCGATGAAGCCGGAGACTGCCCCCGCCGGTAGCCCGATCAACGTACCGATACCCACCGACACCAGGCCGATGGTCAGTGAGATGCGCGCCCCGAAGATGCACCGGGACAGAATGTCTCTCCCCAGGGCGTCCATGCCGAAGGGGTGGGCCCGCGTGGGGGCAGCCAGGCTCTGCGCCAAGTTGGCGTCGTCCGGCGAGTATGGGGCCACCAGCGGCGCGGCAATGGCCATAAGAGTGAAGAAGATGATGAGCCCCAGGCCCACTAAAGCCGCCTTATGCTGGCGGAACCTCCTGACGGCGGGAGAACGTAACCAGCGTGCCCCCCGCCTTTCGCTTCTTGCGGCCAAATGGCTTCCCTCCGCTACTGCCGGATCCGTGGGTCTAGGAAACCGTACGTCAGATCCACGAACAGATTGATGATGACGAACGACAGGGCCAAGACGAGACAAACCCCTTGGACGACGGGATAATCGCGCTGGCTGATGGCGATGATCAGGAAGCGGCCCAGGCCAGGTAGGCTGAACACCGACTCCGTTAGGACCGCGCCGCCGAGCATCCGGCCAAACTGCATGCCGATAATGGTTATCACCGGAATAATGGCGTTCTTCATGGCATGCTTGTTAATGACGCGTTTCTCCGGCAGCCCCTTGGCCCGCGCCGTCCGCACGTAGTCTTGTCCGAGGACCTCCATGAGGCTGGAGCGGGATTGGCGGGCGACGACGCCGGCGTCGAAGAAGCCGATGCTCACCGCCGGCAGAATGAGGTACTTCAGGGAACTGCCGGTCCCACCGGCCGGCAGCCACCCCAGCTTCACCGAGAAAATGAGGATCAAGATGAGACCGGTCCAGAAGACAGGCGTGGAAATGCCGACCAAGGCCACGGTCATGCTGCCGTAGTCCCAGGCCGTGAAAGGTTTGCGGGCGGCTACCACCCCGGCGGTGAGCCCCAGCGCCACGGCGAAGAGGGTACCCCAGAAAGCCAGGCTCAAGGTGGTGTGATACCTATCGGCGATCTCGGCGGTGACTGGTCGCCGGCTGGCGATGGATGTCCCCAGGTTCCCCTGGGCCAGGTTCTTCAGATAGGAGCCGTATTGTACCAGGAGGGGGCGGTCCAGTCCCCACTCGGCCCTCAGTTCCTTGACGACTTGTGGCGTGGCGAAATCTCCGGCGAGGATCTGCGCGGGATCGCCGGGGATAAGGTGCACGATCATGAAAACCATGAAGGTGACGACCAAAAGCGTCGGTATGGTCACCACAAGTCTCTGAAACAGAAAACGGAGCACCAGGCCTTACTCCTCCGCGGGCGGATTTGTGAATCGGGGATGGGAGGCGGTCTCGTGGGCCGCCTCCCATCCTTGGTCTACGGGTCGGGCGCAGGGTCTTCCCCTGTCCGCGATTTCCCTCTCGTTACTTCACGCTACTTCTTCAGGCTGGCCTTATAGAGCGGCTGCAGGCAGGACAGGGCACTGATCTCCACGCCCTGGAGGTCACTGCGGGCGGCCCACAGGTTCGGCTGGCGATACAGGACCCAGGCCGGGACCTCGTCCATCAGGATCTTCTGCATCTCTTTCAACTCAGCTCCACGCTTCGCGGTGTCGACTTCGGATTGCTCCTGGTCGAACAACTTGTCGTACTGGTCGTTCTTGAAGAACGGCGTGTTGTTTCCAGGCGGCCAATACTTGGAGGCGTAGTCGGCGATGGCGTTGTCGGCGTCACCGTTAACCGAGCGCCACCAGTTCAGAGTGGCTTCCATCTTCGTGTCTTTGAGGGGCAACTTGATGGCGGCCGAGAAGGCGCCCCACTCCATGTTCTGGATGGTCATGTCCACGCCGATCTTCGCGAAGTCGGCCTTCATGGCCTCCAATACTTCCTGGGACAGGATGTAGCGGCCGGGGGAGTGCAGGACCGTGAACTTAAGGTTCGTGACTCCGGCGTCCTTCAACATCTGCTTGGCCTTCTCAGGGTCGTACTTATAGACGTCATAGTCACCGGTGTAGCCGAAGGTGCCGGAAGGGGCGAAGGAGTGGGCCACTTCCGCCTTGCCCAGGAAGATGTTCTTCACGATGGACTCACGGTCGATGGCGTAGTAAAGGGCCTGGCGGACTTTCTTATCGGCCAGGGGGCCCTTCTGGGTGTTCAGGTAGACGCGGACGATGCCGGCCGCGGGTGGGTTAAGTACCTGAAGCTTCGAGTTCTTAGCCAGGCGGTCGGCTTCCTGCGGGGAGATGGCGTCGATGAGGTCGACGTCACCGGACTCCAGCGCCATGATGCGGGACGACATCTCCGGCATCATCCGGAAGATGACCCGCTTGAACTGGGGCTTGCCGGCCCAGTAGTTCGGGAAAGCGTCCAGGACCATCTTGTCGCCGGGGTCAAACTCGACCAGCTTGTACGGTCCGGGTCCGGCGATCGGCGAGTTCTTGGACGCGATTTCCTCTTTGCTCTTACCGTCGATGGAAGCCTTGGAGTAGATGGTGATCGTGGTGTAGGCCAAGGTACGGACCAGCGGATCGAAAGGCGCCTTCATGGTCAAGGTCACGTGCGTGGCATCGGGAGCCTTGATCTCCGTCACCATGGAGAGAGCGGCCTTGCCGATGGAGTACTTGACGAACCTGTCCAGCGAGTACCGTACGTCCTCGGAAGTCATCGTCTTTCCGTCCTGCATCTTGACGTTGTCGCGGATGGTCAGAGTCAGAGTCTTCTTGTCGGCGCTCCACTCGTAAGACTTAGCCAGCCAGGGGATGGGATTGCCGTTGGCGTCCAGACGGAATAGGACGTCTCCGATCTCCGAGTTGGCACCGATGGCCGGCAACCCTGTAGCGTAATGGTTATCCGGAGTAGAGATGTTGGTGCCCAATGCGATGATGAGCGTGTCCTTGCGGGCAGGCTCTCCGCCCTTTTTCGCGCATCCGGCGACCGCCAGTGACGATAGGATCAGGATTAGAGCGAAGAGTACTGCGATGGTTTTGCCGGCGGAGCGTCCGGACACGCCCTTCAGCATTCTGCCTAGCACTTCTTGACCACCTTCCTTTTTTGGATGTTGTAAAACAGGCAGACATGGCATCAAGATTAGGGCTCCCATTCGCTTCCGTTAGGACAATTCCTTCAGCCCGTGTCACCTGATTACAAGCCAGATAGTTGCAGTCTGTAAAGGCAGGGTTTCGCTGTCCTGGACAGAAATGAAAGGAAACGCCGACATCTGGCATCGCAAGGAATTCCATTCTTTAGCTCACGGAGGTCGCCGACGGATGTCACTCAATGAGAAGATTTCCGCTTTTGCGAGGTCCAAAGGAGCGGACCTGGTGGGTGTGGCCTCGACCGACCGGTTCGACGAAACCGAACCGGACCCGGAGCGAAAGGCCAGGTTCTTCCTAGGCGGTGGGTCGGCCATCATTGTGATCGGGCTGAAGGTAGTGGATGCCGTCCTGGACCCGCTGCGCGGGCGGCCGGACCCCTATTCAGAGAACTTCAAGGGTTACCTGGCGAATTACAACTACAACCTTCTTGACTTCATCGCCGTGCAGACGGCGCGCTATATTGAGGAAATGGGCTATGACGCCTATCCCGCTCAGGCCCGGGTGACCAACCGTGAGAAAGACACCGGGGTGTTCTCGCATAAGCCGGCGGCCGTCTGGGCGGGGCTCGGCCAGGTGGGGAAGAGCAGCTTGGTGATCACGCCCGAGTTCGGCCCGAGGCAACGGCTGGTCTCGGTCATCACCGACGCGCCGTTGAAGTGCTTTGACGGCCCTCTCCCGCCCAACGGGGCCATCTGCGGGGGCTGCAAGATGTGCATCGAGGCCTGCCCGAAACAGGCCATTGCCTACGACGAAACCACGCGCGTCACCCGTGTCGACAAGGTCCGGTGCCGCGAAGCCATGAATACTTTCCCCCAGTGCGCCCTGTGTCAGGGAATCTGTCCCTTCGGGCACACCGCTGCCCGAAAACGCCGGGCCAGGCGCTGCGACGGCGGGCCAGACGCGGCCGGTGTGGCGGACTAGGGGAGATCGGTCGGATGGGGGAGGATGGCGCCAGTGCCAATGGTAACCGGCGATAGCCTGCGCTGTTGTGGTTGTCGCCTCTGCGAGCAGGTCTGCTCCTTGTCGTCTTTCGGAGTGGTGAATCCGCGCCTCGCCACCGTCCGGGTCCGGGACGACGAGGCTAACCCCTTGCACCACACGGTGCGCGTCTGCAACGAGTGTGGCGACTGCGCGGCGGCCTGCCCCGCCGCGGCGATTGAGGAACGCGATGGTTCTTTTCGGATTGACCCCGAGTTATGCACCGGCTGCGGCGTTTGCGTGACCGCCTGCTCCCGCGACCTTATCGTCCTGGATGAGGCGGCCGGCCGCGCCTTCAAATGCACCGAGTGCGGCCATTGCGCCGAAACCTGCCCGACGGGGTCGCTGACGAGGAAAGACACCAGTAAGGATGGAGGGCCCAGATGAGCGCCATTGACAC
The DNA here is from genome assembly GCA_021791495.1 of Bacillota bacterium. Taxonomy (GTDB): domain Bacteria; phylum Bacillota; class Sulfobacillia; order JAJYWN01; family JAJYWN01; genus JAJYWN01. The sequence continues at coordinate 10,496 of JAJYWN010000014.1, read as the reverse complement.
CCACAGCCACTATATTCCGGCCGGATTGGTCGGGCGGAAAGACTTCCCTATCAAGCTGGTAAGCGAGAGCCCCGATGGGTCCACCGTGAACCTTGAGATCTTCGGGCGGCCCGTCGGACCCGTGCCCCGGGGCATGATCGATCTGGGCTACCAGTTGGTGGAGATGGACAGCAAGGGGCTGCAGGTCAAGTTCCTGAACGTCCCTCCTTTCCTTTTCCTGTACGAGCTGCCGCCGGAGCAGGGGCGCCAGCTGGCCTCGGCCGTGAACGAGGAGATCGCGCGCGAGAGTGCGCGATCCGGCGGGAAGTTCGTTCCCGTCGCCACCTTGCCTCTGCAAGACGTGCCGGCCAGCGTGGTCGAGTTGGAACGCTGTGTGACCGGGCTGGGCATGAAGGCGGTCACCATTGCCACCAACATCAACGGCGTGGATTTCGACGATCCCTCACTCCGGCCGTTCTTTGATGCCGCGGCGAAGTTGGGTGTTCCCATCATCCTGCATCCGCACTACGTCTACGCTTCGCCGCGCGGGGCTTCTTACCACCTGCGGAATCTGGTGGGCAACCCCATGGAAACCAGTCTGGCGGCGGGACGCCTGGTGTTCAGCGGGATCATGGACGAACTGCCAGACCTGAAGATCGTGCTGCCGCACGGCGGCGGGGCCGTGCCCTATTTGGCGGGACGCTTTGACCAAGGGTTCCGGGGCCGCCCCGAGTGTCGCCGGCCGGCGTCCGCCCCCTCCAAGGTGCTGCGGCGCTTCTATTACGACACCATCGCCTTCGACCCCCTGACGCTGCGGTTCCTGCTGGAGTTCGCCGGGCCCGACCATGTTCTCCTGGGGACGGACTACCCCTTTGACATGGCGGACGAGACACCGGTGGAGACGGTCCAAACCCTCGGCCTCGCGGCCGAGGTGGAGGTTCGAGTGATGGAGGGTAACGCCCGGCGGCTTTTCCGCCTATAGCCGGCGTCGTGAAAGGGTGGGCTCAGAACTTGCAGGGTTTGGAAGGTCGGAAGGATCTCAAAGGATACGCGGGACGACTCCTGATGGTCGATCTGTCACGCCGGACCGTTTCGGTCTCACTGCTCGACCGGGCGGACTTGCGGAAATACGTCGGGGGGCGGGGGCTTGCCGCCAAGCTGTTCTATGACCTGGCCGAACCGGGCGCGGACCCCCTGGGTCCCCGGAACCCCCTCATCTTCCTGACCGGGCCGTTGACGGGGACGCCTACGCCCGGCGCCGGCAAGTTCATCGTGGTCACGAAGTCGCCGCTGACCGGCGCCTGGCTGGAGTCCTACTCCAGCGGAGCCCTGGCTTGGCAGTTGAAGCAGGCGGGATTCGACGGTTTGGTGGTCACGGGGGCGGCGGACCGGCCGGTTTACCTTGTAATCAGAGACGGCCGTGGAGAGATCCGCGACGCCTCCGCCGTGTGGGGGAGCGACTGCTTCGAGACCGAGGACCGCATCAGGCAGCTGGAGGGCGACTCCGAGCTGGCCGTGTCCTGCATCGGGCCGGCCGGGGAGAACCTGGTCCCCTTCGCCTGCATCACCAGCGACCGCTGGCGCCAGGCGGGGCGAGGCGGCACCGGCACGGTCATGGGCAGCAAGCGGCTGAAGGCCGTCTGTGCTCACGGTACCTTGGGAATCGAGGTCGACGATCCGGCCGGGCTGTTCCGGCTCCTGGCCGATCGTGTCGCCGCCGCCAGGGAGAACCCACGTATCCAGCGGCGGCAAGGGGTGGGGACTTCCGGCACCATGCTGGTCACCAATTCCGTGGGGCTCCTGCCCGTGCGGAACTTCAAAGAGACTTCGTCCGAGAAGGCCAAGGGCACCTTGGACGCCGATGGCATGCGAGGCGCGGTCATCCATGCCCGGGGCTGCTACAGCTGCATCGCCCCCTGCGGCACCGTCACTACTTTCGAGTTGGACGGGCGGACGGCTTACCTGGAAGGGCCGGAATACGAGACCTTGGGTCTGCTGGGTTCAAACCTGGAGATCTACGATCTGCCGACGGTCATCAAGGCCAACGACCTCTGCGACCGGCTCGGGCTCGACACCATATCGACGGGCAACGTGATCGGCTTCGCCATGGAGTGCGCCGAGAAGGGGCTCCTGCCGCCAGCCGCCTTTCCGGCGGGGTTTCCGCGGTTCGGGGACGGGGAAGCCGCCCTGGCCCTCATCAGCGACATCGCTTGGCGGAGGCGCGGGGCGGGGGAACTGCTGGCGCTGGGGACGCGTGAGATGGCGCGGGCGGTGGGCGGCGAGGCGGAGCGCTTCGCCATGCAGGTGAAGGGGCTGGAGCTTCCGGCATACGACCCCCGGGCCACCTTGGGCGGGGCACTGGCCTACGCTGTGGCGCCGCGCGGCGGGTGCCACCGGCGGAGCAGCCCGGTCCACACCTTGGTGCAGGGGCAGGACTGGCAGACACCGGAAGGCAAGGCGCAGGTGGTGAAAGGCCTCTTCGATAGCCGGGGAGCGCAGCACTGCCTCGTCATTTGCGACTTTATCGGACGAGGGGTGCCGGTAACCCTTGGCCACTATGCCGCCTTCCTGACCGCGGTCACGGGGGAGCCCTGGGACGAGGCTGAACTGGTGCGGGTGACGGAGCGGACGGAGACTCTCATCCGCCTCATCAACGGGCGCGAAGGGTTCGGCCGGAAGGACGACACCTTACCCTGGCGGCTGCTGAACGAGCCGGTGCCGTCCGGGCCGGCGGCGGGATGCAGGGTCACCGCGGCCGACCTCGATATCATGCTTTCGGATTACTACGCCCTGCGTGGCTGGGATGAGGACGGCGTACCCACGGCTGAAACCATCCGGGAGCTGCGGATACCGTAATCCTATGCCAGGTGGCAGGCGACCAGGTGGTCGGGTTCGATCTCCCGCTTCTCCGGCTCTTCGGCCCTGCAACGTTCCGTCACGCGGGCGCACCGCGTGTGGAAACGGCAGCCGGAAGGCGGATTGACTGGGCTGGGGACCTCGCCTTCCAGGACGGTGCGCTCCATCTGGACCTCGGGGTCGGGATAGGGGATGGCCGACAGGAGGGCTTGAGTGTACGGGTGTGACGGGTGGCTGAAGAGGTCGTCCACTTGCGCCATCTCCACGAGTTTCCCCAGGTACATGACGCCCACTCGGTCGGACACGTGCTTTATGACGTGGAGCCCGTGGGCGATGAAAATGTAGGTCAGTCCGAACTGGTCCTGAAGGTCGTCCAGGAGGTTCAGAATCTGAGACTGGATGGACACATCCAGGGCTGAGACCGGCTCGTCGCAAATGACCAGCTTCGGCCGGAGGGACAGGGCCCGGGCGATGCCGATGCGCTGTCGCTGGCCGCCGGAGAACTCATGGGGGTACCGGGCCAGGTCCGAAGATTGCAGTCCGACCACGTGGAGGAGGTCTTGGACGATCTCGGTCCGCTCGGAGCCGGAGGCCACCCTGTGGATACCCAGCGGCTCGCCGACGATCTCACCCACCGTCAGCCGTGGGTCCAGAGAAGCGTAGGGGTCCTGGAAGACCACTTGCATGTCCCGGCGCACGGTCCGCATCTCGGCACCGGACAGGGCGAACAGGTTCTTGCCATCGAAGAGCACCTGCCCGGAAGTGGGCGGGGTCAGGCGCAGAATGACGCGTCCAACCGTGGTCTTGCCGCAGCCGGATTCACCTACCAGCCCGAACGTCTCTCCCCGCTTGACATTGAAGGAAACGCCGTCCACGGCGTGGTTATGGGCCATCACCCGGGATAACATGCCGCCGGTGATGGGGTAGTACTTCTTGAGGTCCCTGACCTCGACTAAGTCTGTGCCGGCACCGGCAGGCGCGTCCCTGGTTACCGCTACCTCGGCGCTTGTTTGATCGACCATGGCTGGTTTGTTCATGAAGCCACCTTCCCGGACTCCTGACGTTCGTTGGGCGGGAAGTGGCAAGCTACCCGTCCGCCCCAGCGGTCTTCCAGCGCGGGCTCTTCGACGCGGCAACGGTCCTGCGCGTAGGGGCAACGCGTCGCGAACTTACATCCCTTCACCACGTCCAGCAGGCTGGGCACGATGCCCTCGATGACGTGCAGCCTCCCGCGGGGCCGGTCGATCCTGGGGATGCAGGCGAAAAGCCCTTCGGAGTAAGGATGCAGGGGTCGCCGGAACAACTCTTTCACCGATGCCTCTTCGACGACCTTCCCCGCGTACATGACCACTACACGCTGGGCCATCTCCGCCACGACTCCCAAGTCGTGGGTGATGAGCATGATGGCCATGCCCAGTTCCTTCTTCAGGCGTTTCATCAGCTCCAGGATCTGGGCCTGGATGGTGACGTCCAGGGCCGTGGTGGGCTCGTCGGCGATGAGCAGCTTCGGGTTGCACGACAGGGCCATGGCGATCATGGCCCTTTGCCGCAGGCCGCCGGAGAGCTGGTGCGGATACTCGCCGAGCCGCCGGGCCGGGTCCGGGATGCCCACCAGCTCCAAGGTGTGCTTGGCCCGGTTCATGGACTCGCGCCAGGAAACCCCCTGGTGGAACTGGACGGCCTCGGCGATCTGGTTACCGATGGTGTACACGGGGTTCAGGGAGGTCATGGGCTCCTGAAAGATCATGGCGATATCATTGCCGCGGATCCTCTGGATCTCCTGGTCAGTCGCCTTTAGCAGGTCTTTTCCCGCGAAGAGGACCTCGCCGCCGGCGAACTGCCCAGGCGGCACGGGGATGAGCCGCATGATGGACAGAGAGGTCACACTCTTGCCGCACCCGGACTCTCCCACGATGCCAAGGGTTTCGCCGGCGTTAACATGAAAAGTGACACCGTCGACGGCCGGCAAAAGGCCGTCCGATGTCCTAAAGTATGTCTTCAGATTCCGGACCTCTAGTAGCAGTTCGCCTTCCGCGTAATCCACTGTGGAAATCCTCCCACTTACACGATGCTAAGGCTGATTCTCCACGGGCGCACCGTTACCTCCTGCCGGCACGAGAGGGCGACGGAACGGCATCCAATCCGGAAACCCGCAAGCGCCGGTCCTTCGCCTCGTAGAGGCGGCGGTCCGCCGCGGTCAGAAGGCTGTCTGGAGTCTCCCCGTCGGCCGGGCACACGGCGACGCCGGAACTGATGCCCAGGGGAATCCCCAGTTCTTCCCCCAGAGCCGCGGCCACGCCAGCGAGGCGGCCGACCACGGCGTCCACGCCTTGGCCTTTCACGCCTCCAAGGATGACGGCGAACTCGTCGCCGCCGTAGCGGAAGATGACGTCCCCAGGGCGGATGACCCGCCGGGCTCCATCGGCGAAATCAATCAACACCCGGTCGCCCCGCGCGTGCCCCCGTGTGTCGTTGACCTGTTTGAAGTGGTCAAGGTCCAAGAGCAACACGCAGAATGGCTCTCCGCCGCCGTTGGCTGCCGTGGCCCGCCGCACCCGTGCTTCCAACGTGCAAAAGAGGCTGCGGCGGTTGAGGATCCCCGTGAGGAAGTCGGTATCGGCTTCCGCCTCCAGACGCCGCATCAACTGGTCCCCCTTTTGCGCCCACAGGATCAAGCCGATCCCGGTCAAGAGGGCGGCCAGGACATAGGCTATGGCCTCGAAAATCTGGACTGACCCATTCACCAGGTGGAACTCGTCGTAGACATCAGTGGTTGAAGCCACCGTATAGCTGATGAGGCCGGCAACGGTCAGAAACCAGACCCGGTCCAGACCGCGTCTCTTTTGGCGACGCAAGAACAAGTGGATGAACCACGAAGTCCAAGCCAGGACAAACAGAGCGATGACAGCCTTGCTTACCGCACTCACCATACTCGGAGGCGGAGGGGTCAACCCGGATCACCTCGATGCACCGTCGACAGGCCATCCTGGCCTCGTTGGCAACCGTCGGGGCAGCTAATTGATTCGTGCTGGGCGAAAGCATACCTTCCGCAACCGGGTTTGCCACGTTTGGAAAAAGGTCCCATTGTGGCGCTTGGGTCGGGCCTCAGCGCTGGCCGGAACCGTTGCGATAGCGGGCGTGGCCTTCCATACGCTCCAGATCGTCGGCCGGACCGGCCACCACCAGGAGGCTGCCGGCCTGGATCACGTAGTCTCCGCCCTGGGGCAAGTCCAGTTGCCCGCCCTGCTTTACGGCGACCACCTTGACCTTCAGGCCGAGCGTCCGCAAGTCTCTCAAACACAGGCCGTCCAGACGCGAATGCGGCTCCACGGCGATCTGGTTGAGGGTCTCGCCGATCTTAGTGGCGTCAGTCACGTCGGACATGAGTTGGATGACGGCGGGATTCACTGCGCTTTTCGCGATCATCTCCGCCGCCAGGGAGTCGGGCGAGATGACCCGGTCGGCGCCGGCCAGGTACATGCGGCGAGCCTCCTCGCGGCCCGACGCGCGGCAGATAATCTCCAGGCGCCGGTTGAGGTCACGGCACTCCAGAGCCAGGTAGACGTTGAGCGCATCTTGGGAAAAGGTGGCGATGAGGGAGCGGGCCCGGTCGACGCCGGCCTGGCGCAAGATCTCTTCGACCAGAGCGTCGCCCGCCACCACCGGTACGTTCCGGGCTTCCAGCGACCGGGCCAGGTCCGGGTCGCGTTCGATAACCACGATGGGCTGGCCCAAGCGTAGGAAGTGGTCGACCACGCGCCTGCCCAGCCGGCCGTAACCGCAGATGATGTGGTGGTCCCGCATGGTCTCGATCACTTTGCGCTTCCTCCCCGTCCCGTCCTGGATGGCGCGCAGCAGGTTCTCTTCGACGATGGATACGCCGATGCCGAAGACCAGCAAGAGACCGCTGGCCGCCAGCAGAACGCTGACCAGGCGGCCCGGCAGGGACTTCGGGGCCAAGTCGCCGTAGCCGACGGTCGTCAGCGTGGTCAGGGCAAGGTAAGCGGCTTCGCTCACCGTCAGATGCTCAAAATACATGAAGGCTGCCGTCCCGCCGACGACCACCGACACCAGGATGGTGAGGTAAAGGCGTATCCTCGTTTCTCGCAAGAACGTCGCACCCCCGGCCTGGCTATGTTTCCCATCTTCGCTGCGGTACTGGGACTAGACCTGCCGGCAGCCTTCCGGAGGAACGGGGACGATCTCCTCACGCCCGATTCTCATCAACATGATCGGCTGCTCCTCGTCCGGGTGGTCATCCATCAGGCGCAGGCGCCGGAAACCCGCCTTCTCATAGGCCCGCAGAGCCCCCTCGTTCCGGACCTCCGGCGTTATCACACAGCTTGCGACGGACCGGTCGGCGAAGACGATCTGTCGCAGAAAGGCTTGCAGGATGGGACGGCCCAATCCCTCGTGCAGATAGTCTTCCTCCCCGATGAACAGGTCCAGGCTGGCTGCTTCTTCCCTCAGGTTCAAGTGACAAGAGTATTCGGGGTAGTCCCGCCACAGGTAGGTCTGGATGTAGCCGATGGGTGCTCCACCACACAGGATCAGGTAAGGCTCCGTCGGCTTCTCGCGCCGGATGCGGGCCGTGTAGGTCGCCGCCATTTCCTCGTACACGACGGGGCGGCCGTGGGCGAACATGTCATTGACCAGCGGGTTTTCATTTAACCAGTGGTACATCAAGGGCAGGTCTCGCACCTCGAGACGGCGGAACGAGATCTCCTTAGGGTCTGGCGCCTTTGGGGCGGAAGGCATCGTCTGGTCCTCCTGTCCAAGGAATCTCGCTGCTGCGCTGGAAGTTTCTCGCTCAGTCCGCCCTCACCCTGCCGCCCAGTTGGTTCGGCCGACGCCCTATTTCGCCACCGCCCCCTTGCCAAGACTAAGCCTCTACGGTTATAATTCCGATAAAGCATAGTGGTATACTAGGATATAAAGAGGTTACCGAAATGGCTAAAGTCTATGTCATCCACGAAAACAGTGAATGGACACTTCACCTCATACGGAGGCTGGAGGAGCTGGGTCTTCCGTATGAAGAATGGTTTTTGGACCAGGGTGCCATCGACTTGAGTGAAGCCCCGCCGGAAGGCGTCTTCTTCAGCCGGATGAGCGCTTCGTCGCACACGCGCGGCCACACCTTCGCCCCCGAGTTGACCGCGGCGGTCTTAGTCTGGCTGGAACGCCACGGGCGCAAGGTCTTCAATGGCATCCGCGCTCTCCAGTTGGAAGTGAGCAAGGTGGCGCAGTACCTGGCCTTGAACGCCGCCGGCATCCGTACGCCCCACACGGTGGCCGCGGTCGGGAAGGAGCAGATCATCGAGGCCGCCCGGAAGTTCACGGGCCGGGCGTTCATCACTAAGCATAACCGCGCGGGAAAGGGTCTGGGGGTACAGCTGTTCCAGACCGAAGAGGCGCTGCGCGAGTACGTCCTCGGTCCGGCTTTCGAGGATTCGCGGGACGGTGTCACCTTGGTGCAGGAGTACATTCGCTCGCCCGAATCCTTCATCACCCGCTGTGAGTTCATTGGCGGCAAGTTTTTTTATGCTGTGCAGGTGGACGCCTCGCAAGGTTTTCAACTGTGCCCGGCCGATGCCTGCCAGATCGGGGACCTGTTTTGTCCGGTCGGAGAGCAGGGTAGCGCACCGTCGACCGCCATTCCCGCCGGTCCGGCCTCTTTCGCCGCTCCGGCCGTGCCGGTCCGGCCGAAGTTCAGGATACTGGAGAAGTTTGACGACCCCATCGTGTGGAAATACGAGTCCTTCCTGGCGGAAAACCGCATCGCCGTGGCCGGGGTGGAGTTCATCCGGGACGCCGAAGGTGGAGTCTACACCTACGACATCAACACGAACACTAACTACAACTCCGACGCCGAGGCGGTGGCCGGCAAATACGGTATGCTGGAAGTGGCCAGGTTCCTCGGGGAACAACTGAAGCCGCAGTCGTGATTGGCATTCGCGAGGGAGGATAGGCCCCATTGACCAGACGCAGGGAGAACAGGGGAAGGCTAACTCCTTCTGTCTACCTGGCCTATCTCGTTTGCCTGGCCTTGGCTCTGGCGGCTCTCGGTCTTCAGCGACTGGCCGCCACCCGTCCAGAAATGGTCGAGCGGGACTACTCGACCACCGTCTTCCCAGTCATCGGCCAGACTCTCAGCCGGCTCTTCGGGTGGCTGCCCTTTTCGATGGCCGAAGCCCTGGTCTGGGTCTCGCCGCTTGTGGCCGCCGCCTGGATCATCGGTGGTGTCCGGGCCGCCCGGCGGCTAGGTTGGTGGCGCGCCGTCGGGCGTCGCCTGGCCGGCCTCCTTGCCATCTTATGCCTGGTATACTTCGGCTTCGTCGCTTTCTGGGGGATGAACTACAGCCGGCGGCCTTTCGCGGCCATCGCCGGACTTCCGACCAGGCCTGGATCCGTCGACGAACTGACGGCCCTGTGCCGCGACCTCATTAGCCGCACGAACGCCCTGCGCCTGAAGGTCCCTGAGGACGCCAACGGCGTGATGAAACTGAGTGATTCCATTGAGGGCACCCTCCGCCGCGCCACCCTGGGGTATGCGCGCGCCGCGACACTCTATCCTGTATTGGGTGGCCGCTATAGCGCCCCTAAGGGGGTGCGTGCCTCCGACCTGTGGTCTTATACCGGCATCGAGGGTGTCTATTTCCCCTTTACCGGGGAAGCCAATGTCAACATCGCCATGCCGCCTTCCGCCATCCCGGCGGCGGCCACCCATGAGATGGCCCACCAGAGAGGTTTTGCCCGCGAAGACGAAGCTAACTACCTGGGGTACCTCGCTTGCCGGCTCCACCCGGACGCCGACTTCCAGTACTCAGGCTATCTGTCCGCTCTGGTCAACGTCTTGAACGCCCTGCACCCTTACGTCAAGCCGGACGTGTATAAGCAGTTGGTACAGACCATCGGCCCCGGGGTGCGGCGGGACCTGGCCTTTGAGAATGCCTTCTGGGCCAAACACGAAGGTCCGGTGGCCGACGTATCTGACAAGGTCAACGACACCTACCTGAAAGCAAATATGCAGCGCGACGGTGTACAGAGTTACGGCCGCATGGTCGACCTATTGCTCGCCGAGTATCGGGCCGAAGCAGGGAAGGGGAAGCGAAAAAAAGGCTAGTACCCAATCCCTTTCCCAGAAGCAACCAAAGCCCAAGGTACCTAGGTGGGTGCCTTGGGCTTTTAGGCGTCCCATCACGGCTCCATCCACGGGGGCGTTTCCGCCGGACCTCCTTGTCCAACGCCTTGATAATCAACGCTTTTCGACGGGTCTGGAGTGAGTTCCTGTTCGCACAAGAATTTTCTCAATGCCTAATGCAATGGCCCAGCCTTCACCAGTGACCCGATAAAGGGCATCGGGCTCAGCCGATGGCAAGCTTGACAACCGTTGAAATGACCACGGCAGCGGCCGGGGGTACGGTCGCGATCCAGTAGGCCAGACCAGGACGGCGAGATACACGGGACTCCCTCCTCTCGTTCCCATACTATACCAACCCATGGTTGACAGGATAGGGCGCTGGTCTGTAATATGAGAGCGGTTAAGCGGCTATCAGGAGGACTTTTCATGTCGGAGGTTGCCCTGTGACGTACTCCGCTGACCGAAAGTCAGCGGCATCTCAGGCAGCAAGAGCCACCTTCAACCTGGTTTCGTGGACCGT
>JAJYWN010000073.1 GCA_021791495.1 Bacillota bacterium | reverse complement strand
CCTTGGGTCTTTATGTAGATCTAGTATAATGGTTCCTAAATAGCTTTCTGGTCTGACGTAACCTGCAGAGGAGTGAAGTGAGTCCATCGGAACCGCACGGGCTGTTCGTTCACTTCCCTCAGGTATTGTTCCAGGCGCCTCACCAGTTCCTCCTTGGAGGCGACTTGGATGTGGCGAAGCACCTGGTGGGTCATCTTGGCGAAGAAAGTTTCGACTAGGTTTAGCCACGACCCGTGGAACGGCGTGAAGACAAATTCGAACCGGTTGGGGACCGTGGCCAGGTAGGCGCGGGTTTCCTTGGAGGTGTGCGCCGAATGGTTGTCCAGGATCACTTGGATTCGCGCCTCCTTCGGGTATTTGGCGTCCAACGCCCGCAGGAACTCGATGAATTCATGACTGCGGTGCCGGTCTCGGACCAGCCCGATCACCTCGCCCGTGGCCAAGTCAAGTCCCGCGAGGAGGCTGACCGTGCCATGGCGGACGTATTCATAGTCCCGGTTCCATGTGGGATGTTCTCCCGGCGTGGGCGGCCGGTCGGGCGTCGTGGGGCCGACGGCCTGAATCCCCGGCTTCTCATCGTAGCTCACGCGCGCGACAAGGGGGTCGGCGGATTCCGGATGGGCAAAGTCCCATTCCACCTGCTGGTAGACGTGCAGCACCTGGACCATCTTGGGCTCGAAATCGGGGTCGCGCCGCTCGCAATAGTACCGGACTTTATGGGGTTGCAGGTCTTGCGCCGCGAGAATCTTGGATACCGTGCCAGGGCTAAGCTTGACGAGAGATGGGTGACCCTGGGAGAGAGCCTCCCGGTGGATGTGGCTGGCCAAAAGCCGCTCCGTCCAGACCTCATAGGAGTAGCCAAAGTCCGTAGGCTTCTGGCACGCCAGTCCCACGACCCAGGCGCGGGCTTCGGGGGTGATTTGGGTCGGCCGTCCAGTCCGCTGAATGTCGTCCAGCGCGGCTCGCGGGCCAATGGCCAGGGCTTTTTTGATGCACCGGTGGACTGTGGGGAGCGAAACCCCCGCCGTCTCGGCGATGCGGACGATGGGCAATCCCTCGTCATACGCGAGGAGGACCTTGGCCCGCTCCACGCGTCGGATTTCCTCGGTTCGGGAGTCCCTGACCTGTTCCAAGTACTTGCGGTCGTCATTGGTGAGGCTGGGCTTGGCGCGACGGGCGGTCATCGGCATCTCTCCCGTTTACAGGTTACACCAAGCATACCACACCTGGAAGGAAATGTCAATACTTAGGAATCAATCTACTAGTCTTGAGCCAAGTGGTGAGTGGGCGAAGAATACCGGCCTCATAGAGCATTGGTTAGTGCACTGCGGTCGCCTTGGTGTTGCCATACCTCATGGTGAACCTGCCCCTGTGCCAGTAGAGCCTCAGAGACGGTACCTCCATCAGGCGTAGGGGCTGTTTTGTCATAGGGCCCAAGCCAATCACGATACATTTGATCACGGGGCGACGCCGCTTGCTTAGTCGTTTCTTGACCGGGGTATTAAGCTATGCAGCAGACGTTGCGGAAAGATGAAGATACTCTTTCCGGCAAGAGTCATCGCGGCAAAAGCCATTGCCTTCTCCCGCATCTCCAGTGCTTCCGCCATCGTCCTCCGGCCCCACTTGGCGCCACTCATGAAAACGATGAATGGCGCCTTTCTAACAATGGCCAAGGTGCAGTCACCCGAGATACCAATGTGCCGGTGTTGCAAGACGCTGTAGCCAAGACCCGCGTTGACGGGATCGCCGCCATTGAGAGCTGTTAACCAGAACTCACCGCTGTCCTCAAACGGGAACTCGGCCCAGCTCACCTACTTCGAGGATCCGGGCAAGTTCGACGACTTCCAGACTGACACGGTTTTGGCCGAGAACACCCCGGTGGCCTGGTCTGGTTATCCGGCGGGCCGGGCCAGCAGATGCCCCCGGCTTGGCCAGATTGCCGGAGCTTTTCCGATGGCCGCCGTCGCTACGGCTACGCGCCTGGCAGCCTTGGATGACATCCCGCCGAACCTGTCGGAGGATGTCCCCTACGCCGAGTTGAGCGAGCTCTTCGTCTCCCGAGCACAGGCGACAACGGATTGGGCCGAAGTTGATGGCCGCCGCCGAGGAACTGGCCCATTCTCTTGACGGGCTTCGAGAACGTGACGGCGCAGAGTTTCTACGGCAGGTCGGCTGCACGGATTACTCCCTGGCCATGTGGAACAAGCTGACCTAGGACTTCTTCTTGCACTTGCCGGGCGGTGCCGCCTTGCTGAGCCGCGCCACCAGCCGTTCCTGGATGGTCTTCTCGAACCCGATGTCCTTCGGGCGGTAATACTGCGCCCCCGCCAGCTCCGGCGGCAGGTACTCCTGCTCCGCCTGCCCGCCCGGGAAGTCGTGCGGGTATTTGTAGCCGCGCCCGTAACCGAGGTCGGCCATGCCCTTGGCCGGCGCGTTTCGCAGGTGCAGCGGCACCCCGCCGATCTTCTTCTCCTCCACGTCCTTCAGCGCCGCGTCGACCGCCAGATAGGAGGCGTTTGACTTCGGCGCCGACGCGAGGTAGGTGACGGCCTGCGCCAAGGGGATGCGCCCCTCCGGCATGCCCACCTGCTCGACGGCGCCCGCCACCGCCGTG
>JAJYWN010000066.1 GCA_021791495.1 Bacillota bacterium | reverse complement strand
TCGTAAGGACGAAAAGTCTTGTTCATGCCTTAGGAATTCGGCATCCGAAAGCCTCATCCCTGGTTAATCCAGGTGCTGTTACCAACACAGGCTCCTAGTACTACTACGTTAAGTGTCTGGCAGAATGACCGGCCTGCCGCAGGTCGGGCAGGAGCCAAGGCGGATCAGCAGTACCCGTTGCAGTTCTTTCTTGGCGCGTCGGAGGGTCCACCCAGAAGTTTTTTTTAGAGCGGAAGCCCTCCATCACCAGGAAGTCAAAGGCGATCATCGCCAGGGTGACATGGTGATGCCAGCCCGCCCAGGAACGGCCCTCGAAGTGATCCAGTCCAAGATCGTCCTTCAGCTGCTGATAATTCTGCTCCACCCACCAGCGGATCTTGGCCCAGTACACCAGTTCTTGGAGCGGCGTGGACTCGGGCAGGTTGGAGAGCCAGAACTTCGTCGGCTCTGACTTGCCCGGCGGCCACTCGATCAGCAGCCATTCGACCGGTTCGGTCACCTTCCCACGCACATGCCCGTGCGATGGCTGCGCCCGGACCGCGGCAAAGCGCCCCTCCATCGGGCCCTTGGTTCCTTCCCGCCAACGCACCTCCGCCCAGGCGTCCGCGGGAAGTGCCTTGGCTATTTCCAAGGCGTGTTCGGGCGACGCCAGGCGCTGTCGCGCGGGAGGACGACCCCGCCCGCGATAGGCCGGGAGAGGCTCTGAGGTCACCTGGTTGCGCCAGGTCCCCACATCACCCGTCACGCCGACCACATACCGCAACCCGCGCTCCCGCAGGCCGGCCCGGAAATCGGTGGTCACCCCATACCCCGCGTCGGCCACCACCACGGTCACCGGGATTCCCCATGACTTTGCGTGGTCGATCATCTCCAGGCCGATTTGCCATTTGCGTTTGAACGTGACGCCAGCGGGAATGCCGGCCTTTCTCCGCCGCTCCGGGTCATCCACCCACTTCTCGGGAAGGTAGAGCTGGAAATCCAGCGGGAAACAACCTTCGTCCGTGGCGTAGTTGAGGCTCACCCCGATCTGGCAGTTGCCGACCTTGCCCAGGGTACCGGAATATTGGCGGGCCACGCCGACTGAATGGGCCCCCTTCTTCGGAAACCCCGTATCGTCGAGAATCCAAGCCGCCCGCGGGCTCGCCGCACGGATCATCTGCTCGGCCAACACCCGCCGTACCGGCGACCAATCCCAAGGGCTCTGGCTGACGAACTGCTGAAGGGCCTGTTCGTCCCCGCCGTAACGTTCGGCCATGCCGGCCGCCGTCTTTCTCCCTCCCTCCAACAGCAAACCCTGTACGTAGAACGCGCCCCACCGCCGCCGTTCCAACCGGCCAATCAGGGGCAGGATTGGTTCCAAGAAGCTCTCCAAACGGTCCCGGGCCTCTCGCAAAGCTTTCTTTTCCATGCTCTCAACATAGCATATTTTGCCTCAATTTACAACCCACTTAACGGAGTAGTACTAGGGACGGATATCACCAGGAGGAGGACGGTCGACGATGAAGGAACGCATCCTCAGGACGTTGCGGCAGCTTGTCGATATCCCGGGGCTGTCCGGTTTTGAGCAGCCGGTGGTGGCCCATCTTCGGAAGGCCTTCCGGGAGGTCGCCGACGAGGTCACCGTGGACAGCTTCGGCAACCTGTACGCCTGGCGGCGGGCCGGCGCGAAGGCATCGCGCGGGGCCAAGCCGTCGCGCGGGTCAAAGGCCGAGGGCGCCGGAGCGAAGCCGCTGACCCTCATGCTGGCGGCCCACAGTGACGAGGTCGGGTTCATCGTCAAGGCCGTCGAGCCGACCGGATTCCTCCGCTTCGACCGGGTCGGCGGGACCCCGGAGAACATGCTCCTCGGCCAGCGCGTGCTGGTGAACGACCACCGCGGGGTCATCGGGGTCAAGTCGGCGCACTTGCAACAGCCGGAGGAACGCGGCAAACCGGTGGCGACCCAGGACATGTACATCGAGGTCGGGGCGCGAGACGCGGCGGAAGTCGAGCGGATGGGCATCCACATCGGCGACCCCATCACCTTCGACTTTCCCCTGGCCGAGTTCGCCGGGACGGACCGGGTGGCCACCAAGGCCCTCGATGACCGCTTCGGCCTGGCCGTGCTCCTCGAGCTCTTCCGGGACCTCGACGGGAAGAAGGTCCCCGGCGACATCGTCGCCGTGGCCACCGTCCAGGAGGAAGTCGGGCTGCGCGGGGCGACCGTGGCCGCCTTCCGGGTCAACCCCGATTACGCCCTGGCCGTCGACACCATCCCCTCCGGCGACACGCCGGACGTCCGCCTGACCCGCGACCACCCAGTGGCCATCGGCCGGGGCCCGGTGCTCCTCCTCGCCAGCGGCGGCGGGGCGCGCGGGAGCATCATCCACCCGGCCGTGAAGAGCTTCCTCCTGGAGGCCGCCGACAAGGCCGGGGTGGCCTACCAGCGGGCATTGATGATAAACTACGGGACCACCGACGCGTCGGCCATCCACCTGACCCGTGAGGGTATCCCGGCCGGTGGCATCGGGCTGCCGCGCCGCTTCTCGCACTCATCGGCGGAGACGGCCGACCTCAACGACGGGGTCGGCGCGCTGAGAGTCCTCAAGGCCTTCATCGAGGCGATGCCGGGCCACGCCGGCCGGCTCAA
>JAJYWN010000021.1 GCA_021791495.1 Bacillota bacterium | reverse complement strand
GGTCTTCTGCTGCTGGAGGAGGGCGAGCAGCAGGTCGGTCGTATTCACTGCGCCCTGCTTAAGGTACTCCGCGACGTACTGGCGGGTGAGTTCCAAGACATCTTCGCCGCGGGCGTCGGCCTCCGCCTCCACCAGGCCGATGGCGTCCGACGAGTGCGACAGGTAGAAGAGGTTTCCTCGCTGGTGGAGCAGGCCCAGCCGGTGGAGGTGTTCCAGGTGCTTCAGTTCCTCAAGGTTGGGGCTTTGCCACTGATACGGGACATCGAACTGGAACACGGCCGCCACGCGAAGGAGCATCTCGTGCAAGACCTTCTTGTGTCCGAGCTGGGACAGAACGTGGCTGCGACGCTTTCTGAGCACGGCCCGGCGGTCGATCTCGCGGAGGGGGCCACCGCCGGCTTCCGACCACACGTTCAGGCATTCACGCAGGTCGCGCAGGTCTCTGGTGGTCGCGAAGGTCTCCCGCACCCAGGCTTCGTCGTCCGCCGAGAGTTGTTGCCGGTGCGGTGCGCGGCCTCCGCCGGTCCCTTCGCCGGTCGCGGTGCGCCCCTTCGCCTTCAGGAACGACCTCGCCATCTCGATGGCGGTGTCCGGTGTCGGGTTGACCTTGAGATGAGGCCACTCGGCGAAGGGGTCGGCCGCCCACTCCTCGTGGTCGTCCTCCGCCGGCGTTCGGTCCTCCTCCGCCAATCCACTCCCTTCGCCGTCTGGTGCCTCGGCTGCCTGGGGAGATGCGCGACGCGCCGTTGCCACCACCCAGGCGTGGGAGGCCTTCCCGGCACAGGCGGCGATGGCCTCCATGGATTCTAGGCGCAGGCGCGCCCAGCGCGGGTCGTCCAGGACGATGAGGACCTTCTTCCCGTCAACGGCGTTGATGGCGCTGCAACTGGTCGCCACCACGTCCCGGTCCAGTGACCCGGAGGCGGCGTCCGGCACGTCGGGAAGGGCAGGGTCGGGGTCCAAGAAGAAGACCTGCCACCCTTCACCGTCGAGCGCGTGGGCGATGGTCCGCGCCAGCACGGTCTTCCCGCTGCTCATGGCCCCCGTTAGCACCAGAAGTCTTTTCTCCTTCAAGACCTCCTGGGCTTTGGTCAAAAGGTCGCCCGGTTCGTAGACGGCGCCATCTGCGAAACTCTGGTCTACTGGAAACCCGCTCTCCTGGACGGAGGCCAGCATCACATCGTCGTAGTGCCTAAGGCCACCGGGCAACCGCGGTACCCCCCTATGGATCGATGATCGATCAGTCGGATCCTATCTGCTGGGCCGGACTAGACGAGAAAACTGGCGACAACCCCAAGGCAGGAAACCCCCAGCATGGCCGCCAGCCCCCCAAAGCGCTTGGCCCGGATGTGGGCTTTGACCTTGGGACCCTGCGCCCCGGCGGCTTCGATCTCCCGTCTAGTAGCGTCGAGCGAAGTCGTGATGAGAAAAGTGGACACACCTGAAACGAGGAGGCAGGCGGACCGCCAAAGCCAAGCGGCACGCTGCGGGTCACCGGGGCCAAGCGTCACCGCGGTGGAGAAGAAGTTCCCGGCCAGAGAAATGAGGATACCGGAAAACAGGCCCCACATATAGGAGGCGCGGATGTCGAAGACGATCCGGCCCAGTCCCAGGAGCATTTCAGAAATCGCGGCCTTGACGCGCGCCCAGATTCTCTGCACCGTAGCACCTCAATGTCGTTTTCAGCATTGGTTCTGTCCTTTCTGGTCTTACTCTGTCGAGCCGCCGGTTTCCTTCGCCTCCTGCTCTTAAGCTCCCACAACAGCCACGCTCCCCTAACTCCTGGCTCCGGGTTGCCCAATCACCTTTGGAACCCGGCCTCGCGTTGTGCGTCAGTACCAGTGGCTGCCAATCATGACACCTTGACGGGAGGGTGACGCGGAACCTTGACGGGGAGGGCGAGCGGTGCGTAAGAGAACCTGGGCGAGGAGGGCCCTCGCCACTGCCATAGCGGCGATTGCTTTGATGGCCGCAGGCCTCGTGTACCTGGGTATATCCGGGTTCACCTACTATGATAACGGAACGTGGGTCCACACCAGCCTGCTGCGTATCTACGCCGAAGCGGCGGCCGGCTACGGGGCGAAACCCATCAACGAGCGGCGGCTCGGGCCTGACTGGGGATCTTGGCCGCACTACGCCGCCCGGAACTTCACCCTCGACCTGGCCGGCCTGGACTACACCTTGCCGCTTTCGTGGGAAGATACTGCTAGCGGACCTGGTCTCAATGTGATGCGCCCATCGGGCGATGGGCGGACGGCAGTCGCGACGTACTCCCCAGGACCCCGGGTCGCGCCCGGTGGAAAGGCCACAGTGCAGGTTCACGTCCTGGGAGACGGTGGTAGGACTACGTCGGCATACGTGGGGCTCGCCGGACTGCCGCCTTTCACCAAGGCCTATTCGCTCACTCTCTACCGGCCGCGGTTCTCATCCGTGGCCTACGTCATCAAGGTCACTGAAGTCACCCGCGTTACGAGGTGAGGGAACAAGGCATGGGTTTCCACCCGACCAGATCCGATTAGAGGCCTTAGGGCAGGTCTACCGTAAGCGTGACCATGGGGCGCCTTGCCGCATACTGTTCCATCCTCTGAACCATGCTTCTATCGGAGGTGCGTCCATGAATCAGCTCACTCAAAAGGAACGGATGCTTCTGCAGGACGAGAAGGCCCATGAGGAGATCTGCATTCAGAAGTACGGGAGCTACGCAGTGCAAGTCCAGGATCAGCAGCTCAGGCAGATGTTCGACAAACACCGGTCCGATGAGGTGCAACATCACCAAACTCTGACGAACATCTTGGGGCAAGGCGGACAGTCTGCGGGCGGACAGGCCGCGGGTGGACAGGCTCAAAGCGGACAGGGTTCGCCCAGCGGCGGCGCTGCTTTCCAGTGGAATGCGGCCAACGTGGGGCAGGCTGGGCAGGCCGGCGTCAACCAAGACGTCATGCTGTGCAAAGACCTGGTGGTAACCGAGACCTTCGTCTCCGGCGCCTACGACACGGCCATCTTCCAAGTGACCGACCCGCAAATCAGGCAGACCCTTGAGCACATTCAGAAGGATGAACACCAGCACGGCGCGGACCTTTCGGGTTATCTGAAGCAACAGGGCATTTCGGGTTAGAGCTACAGCATATCCGGTATCTCTTTAGGGACTTCGTGATGGCGCGGTACAAAGTCGGAGGGTGGATGGTCGGTTTTCCGGACGGTCTCCACCCTCCGAGTGTCCGGTTTTTCCACCTCTGGCCCCTGTCGGGCCGCAAGCGGGGCCCCAGTTGCTCATAATAACTCCATCTTGTCAGGCTAAGCTGACGGTAGTTGAAGGCTGGCTAATCGCCCGTGGAGGTGCAAGATGGTGGGCCGGAAGAAGTGGCTGTGGTCGGGATTGGCCTTGGTAGTCGCCGGCGTAGTGATCGTTGTCATCGGCAATGTGGTGCCCGGCGTGGCGCGCAAGCCGATCGGCACGGAGGGCGCACGGGCCGCGGTGCAGCAGTATCTGGTAGCGCAAGGCGGCGCCAAGCAGTTTGCCGTTTCCGAAGTCTGGAACTTCACCAGCGGCCCATACTACGCCGCCGTCGAGGAAAGCGCGGGTGGGCGTGGGGCCTTCGAGCTCTTGGTGGACCGTTACTCCGGGGCCATTTCCCCCGAACCGGGACCAAACATGATGTGGAATCTGAAATACGGCATGATGGGCGGCGGCGGAATGATGGGCGGCGGATACGGTGGCCGCGGCGGGATGATGGGCGGCGGGTACGGTGGCGGCGGGTACGGCCCAGGCATGATGGGATATCGCGTGGGATATGGCCCGACGCCGGGCGGCGGGGAGCCACGCATGACGGCGCAGGCGGCGGAAGAACGGGCCCAGGCCTATCTGAACAAGGCGGTCCCCGGCGCCAAGGTGCGCCCAGCCGGCGCCAGCGATGAGTTCTACGGATACTGGACGCTGGACTTCGACCGGAACGGCAAGCTCGCCGGCATGCTCAGCGTCAACGCGGCGACTGGGGACGTCTGGTTACACACTTGGCACGCGACGCCTACCGAAGTCGCGGAAGAAAAGCCCGATTGATCACGGGGAAGGAGTAGAACGGCGATGATGGGTTGGGGTTGGGGAACAGGTTGGGGCGGCGCGGGCGGCTGGTGGGGGGTATTGATGACGCTGGCGATGTGGGCGATCCCCCTTGGGCTCATCTTCCTGTTCGTGTGGGCCCTCGCGCCACGCTTCGGTGGCGGCGCCAACGCCGGTGTCCTCCGTCAGGGAGGCGGCGGTGGCCGGGCCGCCTTGGACATCATCGAAGAACGATACGCCCGCGGCGAAATTAGCCGGGACGAGTTCCAGCGTTTGAAGGAAGATCTGCGCCGCTAGATGCTCCACTGGTGAGAGTGGTTCAAACGCCCACAAGGAAGGAGGAGTCTGCGCCGGGCAGGGGAAATGTTCCGTCCAAACCTTGGAGGACGACCCTTGACCGGACATAGCCGGAGTTCAACCTCTTATAGCAGCAACGACGACGCCAAAAACAGCAAGCGTCACCGGGCCTTCCATCCCTTGCTGCCCGTGTTTGCCTTGGGCTGCATCCAGCAGATGGCCCAGTTCGCCACTCGCCCCCTGGTCTCCCTGAGGGCTTCAGAACTAGGGGCCAGCAACGTCCAGGTGGGGTTCATTGCCGGCGGCCTGAATCTGGTGCAACTGGTGTTGGCCCTGACGGCAGGCCGCGTGTCGGACGAGCATAGCCCGAAGACGGCGGCCATCCTCGGGTCGATTGCTTTGTTCATCGGACTGACTGGACTGCCTTTTGCCACTCACTGGAGCGCCCTGCTCCTCCTGCAGACGCTGACCGGAGTCGGGCAGCTATTCGGGCAAGTGGGGTACCAGTCACAGGTGACTCTGGGGGCGACCGGCGCCAGACGCGAGGATTATGTCGGCCTCCTTTTCTTCATCGTCGCCGCTGGGCAGTCGATAGGGCCGTTGGTCGGCGGTTGGATCAGCGATACTTGGGGTCTGCGGGCGGCCTTCTTCGCCGGATCCGCCTTGAGCGCCGTGGCCTTGTTCCTGGCATTCCTGATGCCGGCGCGGTCAAGGAACTCGGCCGCCGCCGTCGCCGCGGGCGCCGCCCGGGTGCAGACGGCCGGCGGAATGTGGTCGACCTTCGCCCTTTTGAGGGAACCCATGGTTTCCTCGGCCATTTACATCGGCGTGGCGGCGCTTTTCGCCATGGACGTGCTGACCACCTACTTCCCGCTCTATGGGAAACAGATCGGCCTTTCGACTACCACCATCGGGCTGGCTCTTTCGCTGCGGAACGGTTCCACCACGGTGATACGGCCGTTCATGGGCCGGCTGACCCGTCTGTTTGGCCGTCCGGCCCTGCTGGTGGCGAGCCTGGTGGTGGGCGGACTTGGCATCGCGCTGTTCGGGGTGGGAAGGCACGTCGCCGCCATCGTGCTCATCGCCTTGCTGGCAGGGTTCGGTTTGGGACTGGCGCAGCCGCTCACCATGGTCATGGTGTCCGAGGCGACCGACGAGGACCGGCGCGGGCAGGCTCTGGCCCTACGGCTGATGGGCAACCGGCTGGGCCAGTCGGCCAGCCCGGTTCTGTTCGGGTTCCTGTCCACCTGGCTCGGGCTGGCGCCGGTGTTCTGGATCAGCGGGGCCGTACTGGCGGTTTCTTCGCGTTTCAGCCTGACCATGCGCCGGCGGGCAGCGGACCCCTCTTCTTGATCAATGCGAGGTTAGTGCGGAAAGACCAGCTCGCCTACGCCGAGGATTTTCTCATTCTGTAACACCTAAAACATGGTAAGATAGTTACGTGCTGAGCTTAGGCTATCGCCTCTGGTGTAAGGTGTCAATGGCATAATTGGGGGTTACGGGCTTTGGAATTTGCCTTTACGGATCTGCTGAACAGCGATTGGCACGACTACCGCGGCAGCGGCCGGACCGAGGACCGCTTGGAGCGGCCGGGTTTCGTGGAGGGTTTCTTGAAGGCCTGGGGCCTGCCCCAGCCCACGCCGATCGAACAGCCCCAGCGTGAAGCCCTTCGCTCGTTACGGACCCTGCTCCGCCGGATGACGGAGGCCGTCATCGCCGGTGGGGAGCCCAGCCCGGACGACATTTCCGCTCTCAACAGCGTCTTGGCGGCGGCGCCGGAAACCCGGGTTCTGATGAGGACAGGGAGAGAGGTTTTCGGTCGCCCCGGTGCCGACGACCAAGGCCACGGAGCCGGCGAGAGCGTAGCCAAGGGCTATGAACTGCGCCGCGTCCCGCTCACCGAGGGATGGGAGGCGGTCACGGCGGCCATCGCCGCTTCCTTCGCCGACGTCTTGGCGAACCGGGATCCGCGCCGCCTCAGAATCTGCGAGAACCCCGATTGCGGGTGGTTCTTCTATGACGAGAGCCACGGCCATACCCGCCGCTGGTGCCAGGACGACACCTGCGGGAATCTGATGAAGGTGCGGCGGTTCAGAGCCCGGAACCGAAAGAGGTAGGCAAGCACCGTTCCATGGCCGCCGGCTGAGGGCCACAAGTGCCCGCGCTATCGACTCTTACGCCCGCTCCTTCGCCAGGAACTCCTGGACTTGCCTCACGGCGGTGCCTTCCAGCAGCTTCGCCTGCCGCACCAAGGGGGTGAGGTCTGCCACCTGCCGGTCGGTGACCGGCGCACCCAGATCGACCTTCCCCTCGGCCGGGCTGTGGCCCAGCACCCTCATCATCTCGGCGTAGACGGCAGCCACCTGGGCGAAGGTCTTGGCGGTCGGACGCAGCGCCGGGTCCCAATTCTCCGCCAGGCGGGCGACGTAGGCAGCCGCCGCATCCTTGGACTCCGCATAGACCGTGCCGTTATAGCGCACGCCGAAGGGGATGAACTTCCCGCCCTCCAGGGCGCGCAACCAGTTATCGTAGGCGGAGAGCCCTCCCTTGTAAGCCGGGCCGAAGTGGGCGGGGCTGCTCATGTGCTGGGCGTAGTACAGAAGGGATTCGCGGTATGCCCGCCCTTCGTCGAACGCGACTCTCTCGACCGGATTCTGGTAGAAGAGGATGGGGACGTGGCAGGAGCGGCCCACGTTCTCGTAGAGGATGGGGTTGCTGGGAGTGCCCCGCGTGCCCATACGCCAGCACCCGTCGACAAGGAAAACGCCGTCGCCGTCATCGTACCCGTGGACGACGCCAAATTCAGCGGTGTCGACCCCCCACAAGATGACGGGCAGGCCACTGTCCAGCGATGCCTTGATGTTCAGTGTGGCGCGGCGGCGGGCCGCCTCGTAGGTAACCGAGTCCGGCATCACCGTCCAGGCCTCAGACAAGACACCGATCCGGTCCAAGGCAGTCAGGTGCTCCTCGGTCCATGGGTACATCGTCACCGAGCTGGGGCAGCACTCCTCGTGCATGATGAGGTGGAAGGCCATTCCCGTCAGGCCCATCAGGTCGGTGAAGTCACGCTCGGTCAGGCCGGCCGCCGTCAGCGCTCCGTGCACGGCGCCGACATAGCTGTTCCAAGCACAGGTAAAGCGGGCGGGAAGCTCTGTCATTGGTTCATTCCTTCCTGTCTGGGGACGCCGGGCACCTTGGGCGGCTTCGGGCTGAGCACCTTCGGCTGCCGCGGCGACGGTCGGGCCGTTTCGGCCCGCCGCGGTCCCACGCCCCGAAGATACCAGGGTAGGAGTGACACAGAGTGTCACCCCAAACTGCAGTCGCGCGATTTCCTCCAGGCGGCCGGCCAGCCGGGTACGGAGCCATCCAGGCCACTCGATGCGGTAAGCTGGGCGGGTGGTCAGGACGGCCGTCACGAATTCGGTAGGGTCGGTGAATTCGCATGCCAGCGCGCCATCCTCGGCGGCCCGGCCGCGGACGTAGGGCAGGAGAGAGGAGGGTGTCGGCACGGGCGTCACATCCGCTCCCGCGCCGGCTCTCCGGCCTGTCGGCAAGAGGGTGGCGTGGTAGGGAAGGTGGTAGGGAAGAACGAAGGAGGGTCCGGCGCCCTTACCGGCGCCCTGGCCGGTGCCCTTGCTGGTGCCCTTGCTGGTGCCCGTGCGGCTGGCCTTGCCGCCATTCTCGCCAGCACCGCTTCCGAAGCTCCCAAGCCTGCGAAACAGTCCGGCCATCCCGGCGTAGGTGTCCGCAAACCGGCTGTCGCTATGGGCGGCCAGGGTGTAGTAGTCGGCCAAGTGGCCGAGGACCGAGCTTTGCTCCGGGCTGATCTAAGGCCCCGGGAGGGTGAAAGTCTCTGACGTGTAGAAGAAGCCGCGGCGGGCGGCGGAGTACTCGATGGGCGCGCCGAGGGAATCGCGCATGTACTCGAAATCCCGCAGGGCCTGGCGTCGCGAGATCTCGAACCGGGCCGAGACCTGGCCGGCGTTGGGGTAGTTACCGGTCCGGAGTTGTAGGTCGATCCACTGCAGACGGTGCAGGTTTGACAGGGCCACCCCTCCCCTCGCCGAAAGCCCGTGAACCTTCCACGGCTTTGTCGAGACCGCCGGTGGTGTAGCCTTGCGCGGGTCTCTTCACCACGTTCGGCGTCGGTGGTGCGGCCCCTTCTGCTCCGAAAATAGGAAACCGTGGTCTTGAGCGACTTGCTCCAGGCTCACTCTAAAGCCCAAGCGCTAGATCCGTTTGGCAGCCCCGCGGACCGCCAGTCGGTGATACTGGCTAGACAGGTAGGTGCCTCTGGTCCTGGCGGCCGCCCGGGAGGCTTCCACCAAACATTCAAGGTGAAAGGGCCCTGGCCGACGCCAGAGCCCTCCGCGGTGATCGCCGCAAAACCCCAGTTGTCTAGCCCATTTGGAGTGTTCTTGGGACCGTGGTGGCGAAAGCGCGGACAGGTGTCCTTCAGGCATGCTGTCAGCTGCGAGTTTGTGCTAGAGGAGTACAAAGTCTCAGGGCTAAAGGTCGGTTTTCCGGATGTATATTGGGCCGGGGGGCGCCAAACCGTCCGGAAACCCGGACACCTTCCCTCCCTCAAGGGCTCCAAATGCGCTCTAGCGAGGGAACTAGATTACATAACTATGCCATCCGGCCGGGATTCCAGATGGTTACTAAGCGGTAAGTATCCGCTTTTCCGACCATTCATGTTGTAAGAGCTCTGACACAGGGCAATGAACTCTCAGATACCGCTTCTGCGGCGCTCACTTAGAAACCCTAACCGTTTGAACGGCTAGGCATGACGCAGGTCTTGGGCCTAGTAGCGGCCCGAACCGCCGCGCCGGTAGCCACCCGAGTCGCCCCGGGGTTCTTTGGGCCTGGCTTCGTTCACCGTCAGCTGACGGCCGCTCACGTCCTTGCCATTCATGCTGGAGATGACCGCCGTGGCGTCCGCTTCCTCCACTTCCACAAAGCCGAAGCCCCGCGACCGGCCGGTGTCCCTATCCGTCGCCACTGTGGCGGAGAGCACCGGCGCGACACGGCTGAACTCCGCCCGGAGATCCTCATCAGTGGTATCCCAACTGAGATTGCCTACGAAAAGTCTCTTGGTCATGCTTCACCTCTTCTGAGTGGTTAAGTCCCGGGCCTCACCTTCAGCCTGGCCAAGACGCGGACGAAGTCCCGGGCCTACAAATAGGTATCGTACCACCGTTCGGGCAGCGAATACGCTGCGCAGGAGTGTCCTGCTACTGCGTATCTGGCGGAGCGTATTCGTCACTTCACGGATTGGCGGATTACCCTATTGACTTGCCCTGTTTCTTCCAGTATTCTGTATCCATGGAAGTGCGCTTCATGAACGGAGACCTGGAAAGGCTGTACACCGATCTGCAGTTTGCCGGTAAGCTGTCTCCAGGACTAGTGAAAGCCCTTCGCCGGTTGGTTCACTACATCCAACAGGCCGCGGACGAGAGAGACTTCTGTTCCATGAAGTCCTTGCACGATGAGAAGCTCGATGATGCCGGCACACACTCCATGAGACTGAATGATCAGTTCAGGCTGGTGCTGCGATTCGTCGGCCATGCGCCCAGAAAGGTCGTCCTCATTCAGAGTGTCGAGGACTACCACTAAAGGGGGGAGGACGATATGCGCGAACTGACTCCGGCCGAAGTCACGCGTCCGGGTGAGTACATAAAAATGGAGCTTGAAGCCAGAGGCTGGACCCAGACAGACTTGGCGGAGATTCTCGGCCGCGCTGTCCAGACAGTTAGTGACCTCATTAACGGCAAATGCGGCGTCACTCCGGAGACCGCGACGGGCCTCGCAGCGGCGTTCGGGACTACTGCGCAGGTTTGGATGAACCTGCAGACGTCATACGACCTGTGGCATGCAAACAAGCGCGCCAACACTGAGGAAGTCTCCCGTCGCGCTCGGCTGTATGACCTGGCCCCTGTATCTCAAATGGCCAAGCGAGGCTGGATAGAACGGTCGGATGATCTTGAGGTTCTGGAGCAGCGAGTGCTCGGTTTCTATGGGAATGGAGGCTTTGAGGAGAAGTCGAAGCTAGCGCAGATGCCTTCCATCACGGTGCGAGCGTGGCTATTCCGGGCCAAGCAGCTTGCCCGAATGGTGCATGCACGCATGTTCACGGACGCTTCACTGGATAGGATACTCGCAGAACTGAAGCCGTTGCGCCGGAGTCCCGAGGGACTCAAGCTAATATCCGGAATCCTCGCGGAGGGAGGGGTCAGATTCCTGATCATTGAACCACTTCCTTCGGCCAACGTCGACGGGGCAACCCTATGGCTGGATAGTCAGTCGCCAATCATAGCCCTCTCGGTACGACACGACCGCATCGACCGTTTCTGGCAATCACTCATGCACGAGCTATGGCATGTCGGTAGACGGGAAGGAGACCAGTGGCAAGATCTCTTTGGAGCCTCCGGCGAGGAGCGTCCGGGCACTGGAGAACCGGTTGATGTTTTTGCGGACGACTTCCTCGTGCCATCTGATGCGCTGGACCAGTTTATGGCCAGGACTCGGCCCTTTTACTCGAAGCAGAAGATAATCCGATTCGCTGAGGAGATCGGCGTCCACCCTGGTATAGTGGTCGGCCAGCTTCATCGCCGCAAAGAGATTTCGGGGAGCCAGAGTCGGGACCTAGTGGTCAAGGTCCGTTCTATCGTTACCGAATCAGCGTTGACGGATGGCTGGGGGCACTTGCTTCCCGCCGGGCTGTAGGCATAGTCGTAGGTACACCGTGAGACACGCTGCAAACCATCATAGGAGGTGCTATCTAATTGGACCGGCAGGAAGCCAGAGCCAAGGTCGTGCAGGCCGCTGAGGGCCTTGACCGTGAGTTACGGGCATTGAACGAGTATCTATACATGAACCCGGAAGTGGCCTACCAGGAGTTCAAGGCGTCTGCCCGGGTGGCCGAGACCATGGAGGCCCACGGGTTCGAGGTGGAACGCGAGGTTGCCGGTCTGTCGACCGCCCTGCGGGCCGAGTGGGTGGGGGATGCGAGCGGGGGCGCGGCAATGAGCGACAACCGCCCGACTATCGCCTTCCTGGCCGAATATGACGCCCTGCCCGGCCTCGGCCATGCCTGCGGCCACAACCTCATCGCCGCCATGTCCGTGGGGGCGGCGCTGGCCTGCCAGGCTGCCGACCTGCCCGCCCGCATCCTGCTCTTCGGCACGCCGGCCGAGGAAGCAGGCGGTGGCAAGGTGGCTATGACCGACGCCGGGCTGTTCGATGGCCTTGATGCGGCCATGATGGTGCATCCCAGCACCTACAGTACCTGCGGGCGCGGCAGCTTGGCCATGCGTGGCTTCAAGCTGAAGTACTACGGGAAGCCCGCTCACGCCTCCGGCCGGCCCGACCAAGGCATCAACGCCTTGGAGGCCGCGGTCCAGACCTATGTGGCCATTAACGGCTTGCGCCAGCACTTGCCCACCGACGTGCGGATCCACGGTATCTTCTCCCACGGTGGCGCCGCGCCCAATATCGTCCCGGAGTACGCCGAGCTGTACTACTACGTGCGCGCCGCGACCCTTCCCACGCTGGAGCTGGCCTATTCGCGTGCCTTGGCCTGCGCCCGTGGGGCGGCCGAGGCTACCGGGACCAGGCTCGAGATCGAGCAGCAGTCCACCTACCGGGAACGGGTCGAGAGCCCGCAGTTGATCGGGGCCTTCCTTGAGAACGCGCACGGCCTTGGCGTCGAGACTGTCGCTCCGGACACGATCAAGGGTGTCGGCAGCAGCGACATCGGCAACGTCAGCCACGCCGCACCCACCATCCACGCCTACCTGAAGATAGTGGACGCCGACAAGGCGCCCAGCCACAGTCACGCTTTTACCGAGGCCGCAGGCACGGAGGAAGCCCTCCGGGTGATGCTTATCGGGGTTAAGGCCCTGGCTCTAACCGCGGTGGACGTGGTGATGAAGCCGGGCCTGTTGGAAGGGGTACGGGCCGAGTTCGCCGCGCGGCGCGCCGGCGCGCGAGGGTAGGATGGAACAGGCAGGGCAGGTAGGTCTGGACCTGGGAGGTCAGGCTCGGTGAAGATAACGTCTGTGCAGACAATCGTCGTCAACGTACCGCTATCGGTCCCCTTTTCCAGCAGTGTGGGCACTCGTGCCGCCACCACGCGCACGGTGGTGCGCATACGAACCGACGAGGGGTTGGAGGGCCTTGGGGAGACTTTCCGTGGCCGGCCCACAGCCGCCATCATCCAGACCTTAACGCCGGACCTGATCGGTGTCGACCCGCTGGACATCGAGACCATGCTGGCAAAACACCACATGGTCCCCTTCTTCTACGGGTACGTCGGCTTCGCCGCGTTGGCGGGCATCGAAATGGCCTGCTGGGACCTGCTCGGAAAGGTGGCGGGGCGGCCTCTGGCTGTTCTCTTGGGCGGCTACTACCGGCGCGAGATCCCGGTGAGCGGGCTGGTTTTCAAGAAGCCGTCCCACCGCGGATTCAGGGGGAAGGACCTGGCCCGCGCGCTGGCGGAAGACGGAAAGGCCCTGGTCGCCGAGCAGGGAGTCAAGGTCATTAAGCTGAAGGGCAGCCACGACCCGGAGCAGGATGTGTTGAACATGGAGGCCTTACAGGAGGTTTTCGGAGGTGCGGTTAGGCTGCGGGTCGATCCGAACGCGGCCTGGAGGGTGGCCGACACCTTGCGCCTCCTGCCGCGCCTTCAGGCGCTAACCATGGACTACCTTGAAGACCCGGTCGAGGGCCTGGATGCCATGGCCAGGGTCCGCCGCGAGGCGCGGATGCCCCTGGCGACCAACATGTGCGTCGTAAAGCCTGACGATGTGCCGGCCGCTCTCCGGCTGGGGGCAGTCGATGTCATCCTGGCGGACGTGCACAAGTGGGGAGGGATCCATCCCACGCGCAAGCTGGCCGGTGCCTGCGAGATGCTGGGCCTGGACATGTCCATGCACAGCGGTTCGGAGCTGGGCATTTCCACGGCGGCGCACCTCCACGTGGCGGCGGCGACGCGGGTGATCAACCACGCCATGGACACGACCCTGACCCTCCAGATGGGTGACGTGGTGAACGAACCGCTGACCAAGGTGGTCGGCGGGGTGTTGCCGGCGCCGGGCGGCCCGGGACTGGGTGTCACCATCGACGAGGATGCGCTGGCAAGGGCCTCGGCGGCGAACGAGCGGGATGGCGACAGCGTGGCCTGACTGGGCAGTGCGTCTCGGCCCAGCAACAGCCACATGATGAAGACAGGAGTCCAGAGGACAGGAGCCTAGAGCGCCGGAGTCTGGAGGGGGAGGCTTGCGCGGTGAGCGGCCAGTTCATGGTATTGAACGAAATGACGCGCGACGAGGTACGGGAGCTTGCGCCGCAAATGACGCTGGTGCTGCCCACGGCCGCCACCGAGCAGCACGGCCCACACCTACCTCTGAAGACTGACTGCGCCATTGGGGAAGCCATCGCCCGGCGGGCGGCCGAACTGGCGGCCGACGATTCGAAACCCGACGGGCTGGAGACCGGCCGACCGACGGCGGACAAGAAGGGACCCGCCGTATGCCTTGCGCCGTTGGTCCCCTTCGGGAATTCCCAGCATCACCTGATCTACTCGGCGCTCTCGCTGCGGACCGAGACCTACATGGCCGTGCTCCACGACCTGCTGGATTGCGCCGTCAAGGCCGGCTTCCGACGCATCTTCGTCCTGAACGCCCATGGCGGTAACGATGAGTGTGTGCGGCTGGCGGGGCGCGACCTGGTGCTGAGGCCGGAGGCGGTGGCAGCCGGGGTCGCCTTTGCCGCCTGTTCCTACTGGACGGTGGCTCAGGGCGCCGCCCGCGAGGCAGGGGTGGGTAAGTTTGGTAACTTCCCGGGCCATGCCGGTAACTTCGAGACGTCCCTCATGATGGCGTTGGCGCCGGACTTAGTGCGCCACGACCGCTTTCCCAAGGATGCGGGCCACCCGGCCCCCATCAACTACGCCGGACTCACTCCCCCCGGCCTGCTGGTCCAGAAGAGCGGCGATTGGCAGCGCGTGGGCGGCTATACCGAAGCTCCTTTACTGGCGAACGAAGAGGACGGGCGCCGCTTCATTGAACTGATCGCCGTCGAGGTGGCCAAAGCCATCGTCGCCTTCCACCGGGCCACGGCGGGCTAGATGTGCTTACCGCATTACGATCAACCCTGTGGCCAAGGCGCTGTTGTATAGGTAGCCAATGAGTGTCGCGCCCACCCACAGGGTCCCGATGACGGTCCCGACCACCCGCCAACGGGCGATGGTCAGGGCGCCGGTTATGGCGCCGATGGAGGTGCCCGCGCCGGTGATGAGAAAGGCCAGCGTGGCGCCGGGGCTCATGCCAAGGTTCATCAGCGAGCGTACCAGGGGGAGCGAGGCCTCGGTGTTGATGTAGAGTGGAAGGCCCAGCGTCGCCGCCACCGGCACGCCGTACACGCGGCCGCCGCCAAAGAGCGTGGAGACCCACGTCTCGGGGATAAGGCCGTTCAAGATGTAACCGATGAAGGCGAACCCGAGGAAGAACAGGAGGAGGCGCCGGCCGACGACGGCGGTCTCGCGGAGTAGGTCCGCCAGGGATGGCCGAGCAGTCTTTCCAGATGCGAGAGCAGCCTCCGCCGCGCTCGACTCGGCCCCAGTCACGGCCGCATCGCCCAGAACCGGGCTGAAGCGCGCCTGATTCGTCAGCCACCCCCGCCGCTCAAGGAAGTGTGCCACCACGCCGCCGGCCAACCCCAGCACGATCGAGGCCACAAAAAACGTCAGGGCGAAAGGCCAGCCAAACAGGCCGGCGCTATACACCAGTTCCGACGGCGAGGTGAGCGGCGAGGCGACCATGAAGGCCACGATGGGCGCCCAAGGCAGGGCATTGGCCATCATGCCAAGGATGACGGCCGTGGTGCCGCATGAGCACAAAGGCGTGGTGACCCCGACTGCGGTGGCTCCCACCACGCCGGCACCCTTGTGCCGCTGGAGGAAAGCGGCCACCTTCTTCTGGTCGACGTATAGCTTCATCGATGCGGCGATCAGGGCGCTGATCACTAAGAGGGGCCAGTTTCCGGAGAAGGTGTGCCACACTTTTCCTAGTGCGGTCACGGTCAAGTTCACCACGAAGTCCATTGTGCTCAAGCCTCCCGCAATCTTGCTGAAATAGGGGGTGCGGGCCGGCCCGCACCCCGGTCTCGAATGATCTTGACCTGCGCCCGTGCGGCCGGTCCTATCCGCAGCAGTTGGTGTTCTTCTGGGCCGGGGCGGAGGCGGGTGTTGCCGGAGAGGTTGCTGCCGTGCCGCAGCAGGATGAGGCGTCGGCACTGGTCGGTGATGCGGTGGAGCAGCACGAGGATTGGGCGGACTGGGCGGTGCCTGCCTCCTCGGTGGGGCCGCGGCAGGAGGACCCGGCCACCGCATTGGACGCACCCGCGCCCGTCTTCGGCTCCGCCGCGCCGGCGGCTGGGGCCGGGCCACAACAAGACGAGTTCCCGGTCGGCAGGCCGACCGACTTCTTGATCAGGGTCACGAACAAACCGCCGTTCTTCTTTTCATTCTGATTCTGAGACATGACTTCAGACCTCCTTGGGAATTGGTTTGTGGAAGCGTGATACCGTGTGGCGTGATACCGATTGGAGCTTAGAACGCCCGAGCGGGTCGGGCCGCCAGGCGGTCAAGCAGCGATAGAATGGCGTCGGCGCCCTCCTTGATGGTGGAGAGGTGCAGGACCTCAGCGGTGTCTTCCGGCGTGTGCATGGCGGCCGGCCAGGGCTCGGTGGCCATCTGACCAAGTCCCAGGGTGGAGAGGCCGGCATTCATGAAAGCGGCCGAATCGTCGGTGCCGGTGACCCAGCGGACTTCGATGCCGAGCCCTTGGAATGTCTCGGCGGCCAGGTCCGCCAGCCAGTGACCGGGCGCGGAGCGGCCGAGCCGGATGGCACGGAGAGCCGGCTCGAAGCCGATCCCGTCCAGGTTTATCGCCGCCGAAAGGGGGCGAGGCGGGTGGGCGGCAAGATCCTTGGCTCCCCACAGCCCCGACTCTTCGCCGGTCAGAAACCCGACCAGCAGGTTGAAGGGCAACCGCGTCCGGCGGGCGGGTGCCGCCAAGGCCCGCAAGACGGCCAGCACCGTCGCCACGCCAGAAGCGTTATCCATGGCACCGGGGAAGCGCGGCCCCGCCGGGTCGTCACCCACGTGGTCGAAGTGGGCGGTGATGGCGACGGTGCGCGTGAGGGCCGACGTCGCGTGCGTCGACGGCATCAGGCTACCGGGAAGGTGTCCGCCCGCCAGCCGTCCGGCCGGCAGAAGACCGAGGACGTTCCGGCACGGTAGCCACTGGAACGACAAGGGCAGATCGATCTCGACTTCTACCGGCGAGGGTGCTGCCGCGCGAACGGCCGCATTGGCCGCACCGTCACCGCCGTCGGCGGCGCCGGCTGAGCGCCCAGCCGCCGCAGCGGTAGCAGCAGCGGCAACCAGTTCGGTCGCCAGGCTTGCCGTAACGCGCAAGACCGGGATGCGATTGTTCGGTGAACCATAGACAGTCTTGTGGAACCACGCCGGTTCGCCCATTTCCACCAGAAGTGCCACCACGCCAAGGTCGGCGGCGGTTGTGACGGTGGCGCCGAAATCAAACCCGGCCGGCCGCTTGGGGATCAGGGCGATCTTGCCTTTCAGGTCCTCCGGCCGGAGCCCGCTTTCCTCCTGAGCTTCTTCAGTGACTACGACCAGGGGGGCCTTAACCGTTCCTCCCGAGGAGAGGCTGGACATCTCGGCGAAGTCCTTACGGTGCTGGTAGGTGCGGGTTTTCGCGCTACCGGTCACGTCGCTGGCGATGGTCGCCTTGAGGCGAGCGGGCCCGGTGAGCCGTGCGGCCGCGACGTCAAGCCACCGGAAGTAGCCGTCATTGCCGGCGGGGGTCAACCCGAGGTCTTCCAGTGCCTGGGCCAGGTATACGGAGGCGCGACGGGCACCGTCGGTGCCGGAGAGCCGGCCGGCTGCTTCGCTGCCGGTCAGGTAACGTAGATCCTGGCTGATTGCATCGCGCTCGGTCTCGGTCTCGGTATCCTGTGCGAGAGCTGTCCGCTGCATGTCCTTGCCACTTCCTTGACTGCGGTTTGATCTTCCGAGCCAATGATACTACAACAATTTTTGAAGTGTCAACGGATAGTACAACTTTTTTTGTACTTTCCTTGAAGGTGGGGGTGGGGATAGGGTGGGGTCAAGTCCCGAGGGGGCTATTCTACGAAAGGCCGAGGGATTGCGTATTCCAGTCCGCGGGCACGCGTTTGACCGCACGACGTTGCGGAGTGACCGCGCGGCGAAACCGGCGAGCCGCAAGTCTGGGATGACGCGGTCGTTGCCGATCCGCAAGCCTGTGCAGGTTCGCCTCCGCAGCCTTCGGAACCGTGTTCGTCAGAGGTGCTTGGAGGGCCAGAGCAAGTTGGCGAATCAGAGCAGTTTGGCGCGCCAGAGCGACCTGGCGCCTCGGAGCAACTCGGTGCGGCGGAACAGGACGGCTCCCGCTCCGTTACGAACCGGTCGCGCAGCGACTCCATGAACCGCTCCACCGTCGGCCGGTTTAGGGAGAAGTAGACCCACCGCCCGCGTTTCTGCTCCGTAATCAGTTCAGCCTCCCGGAGCTCCTTCAGGTGGTAGGAAAGGCGGGAGGGCGCCAAGTCCAAGGTGGGCAGGAGATCGCAGCTGCACATGCCCAGGGGCACGTCAGGATTTTCCGGTGAGCAACAGTCATCGCACCGGCCCATCGCCAGCAGGTCCAGGATTTTAAGTCTGATCGGGTCGCTCAGCGCCAAAGCCACTTTGTCGACAGCGATTCGGTCCTGATCCCGCGCGTCAAGGGAGACCATGGGTGTCACCTCTGCCATCATTATACACAATACACGTGAAGACACTTCAATAAAAGTTGAATTGCTGGATGACCTCTGTGTCCCCCCCGGCCCTCCTTTCCCCCACCCCCCCTCCCACCCTCGGAAGTTGTTAGAATTTCCGACAATTTAATGACTTCCAAGAGAGGAAATCCTGGCCAATAGCAGAAATGGATTTTGTACATTCATGTATGCACGAAGCATGTACCTCACAGAAAGGGAGAGACAATGGACAAGGCCTTTGGGGAAATCCGCCTCGGAAGTGTCACCTATACGCAGCAAACCTATCAGATACTCCGAAAGGCCATCTTGGATGGCAAGCTGCAGCCTGGTCACCGGATGGTGGCCAAGCACCTGACCGAGACCCTCGGCGTCAGCCGCACTCCTTTGCGTGAAGCCTTCCAACTCCTTGAGCAGGAAGGTCTCGTCCGCCGCCGCCCCAATGGTGTGGTGGAAGTGGTGGGGCTCAGCCTGGGAGAGATCGAGGAGCTTTACGAGATCCGGGCCATGGTCGAAGGGATGGCTTGCCGCCGCGCGGCCACCCGCATAACTTCGGAACAGTTGACACAGCTAGAGCGCGTAGCTCAGGAGATCGGCCGGTCCACCGCGGCCAATGACTATGCCGCCGTTGAGCGGTACGGGCGCGAGTTCCACCGGATCATCTTCGAAGCTGGGGACACCAACCGTGGCGGCGAGATTCTCCGGCAATTGCAGGACCAGATTCACCGCTACCGTCCGGTCTCCATCGCCATGCCCGGTCGGACGGCGGACGCCTTCAAGGAGCATGCCGTGGTTCAGCGGGCCCTGATGGACCGGGACCCCGACGCCGCGGAGCAGGCAATGCGCGACCATGTGATGAGTGGGGGTCGCATGGTCTTGGCCTCACTGCGCCGTACCTTCGGGGTAGGGACTCAAGCGGCGCCGAAGCCGATTCCCATCGACCGGGAGTACCTGAGCGTCTTCAACCAGGACCCCGCCGCCCTGTCTGGCCTGCGCCTCCGTCCCGACCTCATCATCAACGATTGCACCCTCCGTGAGGGTGAGCAGGCGTCGGAGGTGAACTTCGGCGCCGATGAGAAGGTGGAACTGGCCCGCCGGCTCGCCTCCGCCGGAATCCGCCTCATTCAGGGTGGCTACCCAGGGCGTTCTCGGCTCGACATGGAGGCGATTCAGCGCATTAAGGGCGAGGGCCTGCCCCTGGCCGTGGAAGCCATCGCCCAGGCCTTCACCCCGGACTGGAAGGCCCAGATCGACGCCTGCCTTGCGTCAGGGGCCGACGTGGTCGACCTGATGTACCCCTCTTCGGACGTGCGCCTGAAGTACGTCCAGAAAGCTACACGGGCTGAGATGGTGGAGCGCGTACGCGAGGCCGTGCGCTACGCCCGCGGCCGCGGAGCGGTGGTCCGCTTCAGTCCCACGGACTCGACCCGGACGGAGCTGGGCTTCCTTAAGGAGGTCTACGGGGCCGCGCTGGACGCCGGAGCCGAGCGGATCGCCATCGCCGACACGGCCGGTACCATTTCGCCGGCGGGCATGCGCTACCTTGTCTCAAAAATCGTGGAGTTCGTGGGAACGCACGTTCCCATTCAGGTGCATACACACAACGACGCCGGCCAAGGGTTGGCCAACGCCCTGGCCGCCGCGGAAGCCGGTGCCGCCATCGTTGACGGCTGCCTCTACGGGCTGGGGGAACGCGCTGGAAACACCGCCACCGAGGAATTGGCGGCTACGCTGACCTTCTTCTACGGACTGGATCTGGGGATCGACCTAGCCAGGCTGGCCGAAGCGGCGCGTTTCGCGGAGTCGCTCTCGGGCATCTCCATCCACCCGTCGAAACCCATCATCGGACGCGACGCTTTCGCCCATAAGCTGGAGGCCCACGTCATGGGAGTGATGGCTAACCCCGTGGTCTATGAGCCTTTCCCGCCGGAGGCGGTGGGTAACCGGCGGCGTTTCCCCTTGGGCAAGTACGCCGGCCCGTGGGCCCTTCAGGCGCGCCTGGCCGAACTGGGTCTCCCGGCCCCGGGGGAGAAAAAGCTGGAGGCGCTGCGGGCAAGAGTCGAGGCCTTGGCTGTAACAGAGAAACGCCAGATCACCGACGAGGAACTGGCGAAGTTGACCGAGGAGGTGTGACCGTGATACCGGCCCAGACCGTCGCCGAGAAGCTACTCTCGAGGAAGGCCGGGACTCCCTTGGAGGCCGGAGAAATCGCGGTGTGCGCGGTGGATCTGGCCGTGGCCCATGACGGGAACCGGCCTCAGTCCATCGACATCTTGAGGGAGCTTGGAGGCGGCGGCCCCTGGGACCCGGCCCGGGTGATACTGGTGATCGACCACGCTCCCACCCAGCCTAACCTGGCGGCGGCCGCTATCCACGATGGCATGCGCCGGTTTGCGCGGGAGTACGGCGTGGAAGTCTTGGGGCCGGGTGAGGGGGTCTGTCACCAGATCATCCCCGAACGGGGTTACGCCTCCCCCGGTGATCTCGTCCTGGGGACCGATTCACATACCTGCACCTATGGGGCGCTGAACGCTCTTGGGACCGGCGTGGGGTCCAGTGACTTAGCGGCGGTGTTCCTCACCGGCACGCTCTGGCTGAAAGTGCCCGAGTCCATCTATGTGGACCTGACTGGTCGTTTCCGCCCGGGAGTCTACGCCAAGGATGCCATCCTGGCCCTGGCCTCCCGCCTCGGGGCCGATGGGGCGACCTACGCGGCCCTGGAGTTCCACGGTGACGCGCTGGCGGGGCTTTCGGTGGCAGGCCGGATGACCATGGCGAACATGGCCGTGGAACTGGGGGCGAAAGCCGGCATCTTCCCTTGCGATGAGGTGCTCGAACGCTGGCTGGCGGAGCGCCGTGCGGCCCATCCGACCGCCCCGGTCACCCCAGCCACCCCGGCCTCGGCCGTCTCTCCGGACGCAGGCGCCCGGTACATCGACCGCCTCCAGCTGGACCTCGCCTCTCTCGAACCCCAGGTGGCTTGTCCCCATAACGTGGATAACGTCCGGCCCATCTCCGACGTGGTCGGGACTCCCATCAAGGAAGCGGTTATCGGCACCTGTACCAATGGACGGTTGGAGGATCTGGCCGTGGCGGCCGGGGTCCTGGCGGGCCGGCACATCCACCCAGACGTGCGGCTATTCGTGACGCCGGCCTCCCGGGCGATCTACCTGGCCGCTCTGCGGGCCGGAATCATTGAGATACTGCTCGAGGCCGGGGCCATCATCAACCAGCCTGGCTGCAGCGCCTGTACCGGCGGATCGCACGTGGGTGTTCCTTCGGACGGTGAGAACGTCGTCACCACGGCCAACCGGAATTTCAAGGGGCGCCTCGGTAACCCGGAGGCCAACCTCTTCTTGGCGTCACCGGCCACCGTGGCGGCGTCGGCCTTGGAAGGCCGCATCGCCGACTGCCGGCAGTACATGGAAGTGGGGGCGAGCGCATGAATACCCTTGGCCGGGCCCACCGGTTCGGCGACGACATCAACACCGACTACATCATCTCCGCCAAGGCCAAAGAGTCCCGCGTCAACATCGCCGACATGGTGCCTTACCTCATGGAGGACATCCGCCCCGGCTTCGCCTCCTCACTCTCGCCCGGAGACGTGATCGTAGCCGGTAGGAACTTTGGCTGCGGTTCATCGCGCGAAGCGGCGCCGGCGGTGATCAAGGGCGCGGGAGTCGGCGGAGTGCTGGCCGCCTCCTTCGCGCGGATCTTCTACCGCAATGCGGCCAATGTGGGCCTACCTCTCCTGGAGTTCGACACTTCCGCCATCCCCGACGGAGCCACCATCCACGTCGACTTCTCCACCGGGGTGGTCAGAGACACCAGTACGGGCCGGATCTGGCAGGCCAAGCCCCTACCGAAGTTCATGCTTGAGATCTGTCACGAAGGCGGCTTGGTGAACTACCTGAAGAAGCACGGGAGGTTTGTGCTATGAGCGAGGGCGTGCCGGTGACCCGCCGGCTGGCCGAGTTCTGCGAGGATCTCGTCTGGACGGACTTGCCGGAACAGGTCCAGGAGCACCTGAAGTTGTGCATCCTGGACACTCTGGGCTGCGGCTTGTTCGGGTCCACTGTCCCCTGGGGCCGGATTCTGATCGACTTCGCCGCCGAGGACGAGGGGCGGGCGGCCGAGGCCACCCTGTGGGGTGACGGGCGAAAGGTACCCGCCCACGCCGCGGCGCTGGCCAACGGCACCCTTGGCCATAGCTTCGAAATCGATGACCTGCACAAAGTGGGGGTCATTCATCCCGGTTCGGCCGTCATCCCGGCGGTGCTGGCCCTGGCCGAGCGGAGCGGCGGGTCGGTGTCCGGCGAGCGCTTTCTGGCCGCGGTGGCGGCCGGGTACGAGGCAGGCTGCCGGCTCGGTGTGGCCACCGGAGCCATCACCTTGGCGAACGGGTATCACTCCTCGGCCGTGGCCGGCGCCGTCGCCGCCGGGGTGGGGGCCGCCCGGGTGCTGGAACTGCACAGAGACACCTTCCTCCACGCCGTGGGCATCGCCGGAACCCAGGCCTCCGGCCTCATGGCGGCCCAGTATAACTCCTACGTCAAGCGCGCCCACCAGGGCCGCGCGGCCGAGAGCGGCGTCTACGGGGCGCTTTTGGCACGGCGCGGGCTGACGGGTATCGTGGACCTTCTTGAAGCGCCCTACGGCGGCTTCTGCTCGACCATGGCCAAGGGCTCCGACCCGGAGGAGATCATCCGGGACCTCGGCTCGCGCTGGGAAAGCGCCGCATCCGGTTTCAAGCCTTATTCCTGCTGCGGCTCAAACCACACCTCCATCGACGCCGTGCTCACCCTGAAGGGCGAGCTGCCCGAGCTAAACGGCGAAACCGTTGACGGGGTCACGGTCTTTTGTACCCCCACCACGCTCCACCACGTCGGCTGGGAGTACAGGCCCGAATCGGTGACCTCCGCGCAGATGAACCTGTCCTACGCGGTGGCCGTCTGCCTGCAGGACGGCCAGGTCTTCGTGGACCAGTACACTTCCGATCGAATCTCACGGCCCGATACGGTGGCCCTCACGAAGAAAGTGCGGATTGTGGAGACCGATGAGTTCAGCTCCCTGGGGCGGACGGGGCGGCACGGCGTACGCGTCGTCGCCCGGATGAATGACGGTCGCACCGCCCAGTGTACAGTCCTGCACGCGAAGGGGAGCGCGCACTACCCCATGACGCGAAAGGAAGTGATCGAGAAGTTCACGAGCTTGGCGGGGAAGGTCCTGCCCCGCGGGCAGGTGGCGGAGCTGCTGGAGGCCGTTCTGCATCTGGAAGCTATGGCGGATGTGTCCTCTCTGGCTGGGCTATTGGTGCCCAAGAGGAACTGAACCTCGAACAGGCCTGGGACTGAACCTCAGGCTGTCCGAACAGTGTTTTTCCGAGAAGGGGGAGAGTTTGATGAAATTGGCTCGTTGGATCGCCTTGCTTGCGGTCGTGGCGATCGCTGTCTCTGCCCTGGCGGGTTGCGCTGGGGCGAAGTCATCCAAATACCCGGCCAAGTCCATTGAACTGGTGGCGGCTGGATCGCCCGGCGGTGGCCTGGACACGGCCGCCAGGGTGCTGGATGATGTTGTGAAGAAGGAGAAGGTGAACGCCAACTTCGTCATCACCAACAAGGAAGGCGGTGGCGGAAACGTGGCCCGCTCCTACTTGGTGGAGAAGAAAGGCGACGACTACGTACTCATCTACGAATCCAACCGCGTCTGGCTCAATAACCTGATGGGGACCACCCAGTATTCCATTGAAGACACGACCCCCATCGCCCGCACGACCACCGAGTTTGAAGCGTGGGCGGTGAAGGCCGATTCCAAATACAAGACTGCCCAGGATATTATCGACGCCGTAAAGAAGGACCCGGCGTCGGTGACCTTCGGCGTAGGCACCATCCCCAGTGACGACCAGTTCAACATCCTGCGGCCGTTGATGGCCAAGGGTGTGGACGTCTCCAAAGTGAAACTGACCGCTTTCCGCAGTGGCGGCGACCTCATGACCAACCTGTTGGGCGGCCACGTGGACGTGATCTCGACCAGTGTTTCGGAAGCGGCGGCGCAGGCTGAGGCCGGGAAGGCCCGGATCCTCACCGTCTCGTCGGACAAGCGGTTGACCGGCAAGGCCGTCAAGGACACACCGACCTGGAAGGAACTCGGCATCGACGTGGTCATCTCTCACTGGCGCGGTCTTTTTGGTCCTCCGGGAATGTCGGCCGCCGCGGTGAAGTACTGGGATGACACGCTGGGCAAGTTGGTCAAGACCAAGAGCTGGACCGATGCCCTTGCGAAGATGGAGCAGGAAGACGCCTACCTGAACTCGGCCGCTTTCAAGGACTACCTGCTGAAAGAGCGCGAAGCCAACAAACCGATCATCGAGAAGTTCGTGGGCCAGAAGAAGCCCTAAAGTGAGGCGGAGCCAAGTGAAACGGGCGGAACAGTGGGTGACCCTGGCGCTAATGGCTGTCAGTGTCGCCTATGCCTACAGCGCGTTCTCCATCAAGGTCAAGCTGGACGATGCTATCGGTCCCCGCGCCTTTCCGCTGTTGGTGTCCGGGGTGATGATCGTCCTCTGTCTGCTGAACCTGGTCGGCCTGGCACGTAAGAGCGGGGATGAACCGGCGGCCCTGGGCTGGTCGGAGATGGCTATGACTGTCTTGGGCGTAGTCTATTGCGTTCTGATGCCGGTCCTTGGATACGTGCTCTCCACGGCGTTGTTCATGGCCGGTGGCATCAGGGTGATGGGGGAGAAGCGCTGGCCGCTGACCTTGGTGGTGGCGGTGGTGACGTCCCTGGTTTCCTGGGGCCTGTTCGCCCGCATGCTTGGCGTGACCCTCCCCACCAGCCCGCTGGGGATTCTCTAAGGAGGAAGAAGCTATGGAAAACCTACAGCTTCTGCTCCACGGCTTCGAAGGCGCCCTGAGCTTCGCCAATCTAACGTCGGCTGTCTTGGGCGCACTGTTGGGGACCATCGTGGGTGTGCTGCCGGGCCTGGGCCCGGCAGCCACCCTGGCCCTCTTGATCCCGGTAGCCTTCTCCATGCGGCCGGATACCGCCTTAATCATGATGACGGCCGTCTACGCCGGCTCCATGTACGGCGGTTCCCTGACCTCGGTGCTCCTGCGAGTGCCGGGTGAGGCAGCCTCGGTGATGACCGCCCTGGATGGGTTTGAAATGGCCAAGCAGGGCCGGGCCGGCTCGGCTCTGGCCATCTCGGCCATCGGTTCGTGGATCGGCGGTGTGGTGGCCCTCGGGGGCATCGTCTTTTTGGCTCCACCCTTGGCCGAGTTCGCTCTGAAGTTCGGACCCACGGAATACTTCGCGGTGATGCTGGCCGCACTGATGCTCTCAGCCGCGATGATGGGCGGCTCCATCGTGAAGAGCGCCATCGCCATCTGCCTGGGCCTGATGATCTCCACCGTGGGCACAGACCTGCAGACCGGCGTCCCGCGGTTCACCATGGGGGTCACGGAGCTTCTGGACGGTGTGGAGTTCCTATCGGTCATCGTCGGCATCTTCGGTGTCGGCGAGGTGCTCTGGTACTTCCGCGAGATCCGTCAGGGGGGCGCCTCGGCCGAGCGTCTGGCCCTGAAGGGCCGGCTGTGGCCCAGCAAGCAGGAGTTCAGGGATTCGGCGGGCCCCATCGGCCGCGGGACGGTCATCGGCTTCTTGGCCGGTGTCCTGCCCGGTGCCGGGCCGATCATGGCCTCGGTGATCTCCTACATGACCGAAAAACGGCTTTCAAGGCATCCGGAGCGTTTTGGCCAGGGGGCCATCGAAGGGGTGGCCGCCGCCGAGACGTCCAACAACGCTGCCTCCGCCGGGGCCATGATTCCCACGCTCACCCTCGGGATCCCGGCCACCGGCACAACCGCCGTTATGATGGGCGCCCTGATGATGTGGGGGATCCGTCCAGGTCCCATGCTCTTCACTGAGCAGGCCGATCTGGTCTGGACGGTCCTTGCTTCCATGCTTATCTCCAATGTCATTCTTTTGATACTAAACCTGCCTCTGATCGGTATGTTCGTCAAGATACTGGACATCTCGCCCAAGTTCCTGATGCCGGCGATCATCGCCCTGGCCGTGGTGGGAGCCTATGCCACCAACAACAGCATGATCGATGTCTATCTGGTCATCCTGTTCGGGGTCGTGGGGTACTTCATGCGACTGATCGGCCTCCCGCCGGCGGCCTTGGTGCTGGCGCTGGTCCTAGGCGACCGGTTCGAGCAGTCCCTGCGTCAATCCATGCAGCTATCGGGAGGTCATCCGGTGGTCTTCCTGACCAGCCCGATTAGCGCTGTGGCACTGGCGGTCGGGCTGTTCGCCGTGGTGTGGGATGCGACCAAAGGATACCGGAACAAGAAGAAAGCCGCTAAGGCGGCGGCACACGAGCCGGCTGCCTAGACGGTGATCAAGCCAGCCTGAATCGACATGACCGGAGACGCCCCGTCCGCCCGTGCGCTCGCCTGATCGGTGGGTCGACTGGCCGGGGCGCCCCCATGACACGAAAGGATTTGACCAAAACACTATGCGAACCACAACCAAGCTCCGAGAACTGCTGAAGGGTGAACCACTGGCAGTGCCCGGCGCCTTCGACGCCATCGTCGCCAAGATCGCGAGGGAAGTTGGGTTTCAGGCTGTGTACGTTTCTGGCGCGGCCACGGCCAACGGCGTGGCCGGGGTGCCCGATATCGGGCTGATGGACATGTCCGAGATGGTCCGGACGGCCGGCTACATCGCGGCGGCGGTGCCGGAGCTACCAGTCATCGCCGACATGGACACAGGTTTCGGTGGTGTCCACAATGCCGCCCGGGCCATCCGGGAGTGCGAACGGGCCGGTGTGGCCGGGGTGCACATCGAGGACCAGGTCTTCCCGAAGAGGTGCGGCCACCTGCCCGGGAAGGCCGTCATTTCCACGGACGAGATGTGCCAGAAGCTCCGTGCCGCCGTCGGCGCCCGGCGTGATCCCGATTTCGTCATCATTGCCCGCACCGACGCCAAGGC
This sequence comes from Bacillota bacterium, assembly GCA_021791495.1. Classification (GTDB taxonomy): domain Bacteria; phylum Bacillota; class Sulfobacillia; order JAJYWN01; family JAJYWN01; genus JAJYWN01. Next base: position 40,898 of record JAJYWN010000021.1, on the reverse strand, counting down.
CGTCCACGGGTTCGAAGATGCCGTGGCGCGCGCGCGGGCGTATGTCGAGGCGGGAGCCGATGTGGTGTTCCCCGAGGCGTTGAACACGAGGGAGGAGTTTGCCGAGTTCGCGCGCCGCATGCGTGAATGCGCGCCCGGCGTACCCCTTTTGGCGAACATGACCGACTTCGGCCAGACGCCGTATCTCCCTCAGGCGGAGTTCGCCCGGATGGGCTATCAGATCACCATTTTCCCTGTCACCGTCTTTCGGGTGATGATGAAGGCGGTGCGGGACGCCTTGGTGGAGCTTAGGGCCACGGGTACCCAGGTGGGTTTCGTCGGCCGCATGCTGGACCGCCAGGAGCTGTACCGGCTGGTGGAATACCAGGAGTTCGCTGAGGCCGACCTGGTGTTCGCAAAGGGCGCCAGGGATGGTCGCATCGCGTGATGGCTGGTGCCGCTAATGACAAAGGCCCTGGCAAACGCCAGGGCCTTTCCCAAAACCATCTCTTTACGGAGTCTCGAGCTTAGTAGCGGCTCGAACCTCCGCGCCTAAAACCACCGGAATTGCCCCGGGATTCTCTGGGCCTAGCTTCGTTCACGGTGAGCTGGCGGCCGCCAACATCCTTACCGTTCATGCTGGAAATGACTGCTGCCGCATCGGATTCTTCCACTTCCACGAAGCCAAAACCTCTGGAACGGCCCGTGTCCCTATCCGTTGCCACTGTGGCAGACAACACCGGCGCGACGCGACTGAATTCGTTCCGGAGGTCCTCATCAGTGGTATCCCAACTCAGATTGCCGACGAAAAGCTTCTTACTCATGCTTCACCCCTTCTGCATGGTTAGGTCCGCTTCCTCAATCCCGCGAAAGAAGCTACAACCCACCGAAGGCTATCGTACCACAGTTTGGGTAGCAAATATCGGGGCTCGCATAACTTTACTTTCGACGGAAGGGCTTTCCTCCTAATCCAGCCGTCTTACCGATAGCAGCGTCAGGTTCAGGCGGCACACCGTGTTCAGCAGCCCCAGCAGCGCCGATTGGTCGGGGACGGACCCTGTCAACACCGTTTCGCCGGCCACCGCCCCATCTGCCCTCGCTCCCTCCGCCGCCGCGTCGGTGAACCCGTCGAACCAATCGGTCCAGTTCCTTGGCAGTCGCCCGGCCAAGCGGATTTCGTAGCGCGTGGTCCTTCTCGATGTTTCCTTCACAGCCATGGGCGTCTAGCCGATGGCGGAGCGGAGCGTCGCCAAGATCACCTTCACAGCCATCGACGCCCCCAGGGCCAGTGTGGCCGCCTGGACCGAGGAGATGAGCGGCAGCTTGAAGCGGAAGAGGACCGAGGCGACCAAGAGCAGGTTGCCAAGGCCGATGACGATTCCCGCCACGGTGAAGGGGTTCAGCCAGCCGTGGGTCCAATGGCTGGGCGGGACCCGGAACGTCATCCCGCACAGCTGCGAGCCGAAAAACGCCAGGACGAAGAAGGCGGCGCGGCCATTACCGATCACCGGGATCTTGGCGCCCAAGGCGACCGCCGCCACTACCGCCGCCGAAATGACGGCCGGGAACACCCAAGTCACACTCTGTCCAGAAGTCGCTTGCATTTGAATTCAGCCTCCCCTTCGACCGTCAAAGCCTGTTACGGCTCTGTCGCTAGTCACATTCTGGGCCTAAACTGGGGCGGCCGACAATCAATCGAAGGATAGATTCGAGGGTTTAGCCTAGCAGGCCAAGGTCCCGCGCCCGCGCCACGGCGCCGGTGCGGCTATCCGCCCCCAACTTGCGGAAGATGTTGTGCACGTGAGTCTTGACCGTGCCGATGGCCACGATAAGCGTATCGGCCATGTCCTGATTCGAACAGCCGCTGGCCAGGAGGCGGAGAATCTCCAGTTCGCGCTCGCTCAGGATTCCGTCGGGCGGCGCGGCCGGCGGCAGGCCGCTCGATAGCCGGACGCCCGGTAGCAGGCCTTCGATCTCCCTCAGTCGCCCCAGCCGTCCGCCGGCTTCCGCCGCCGCGGCCAGACGGGACGCCAGGGCTTTCCCCGCCGCCACTCCCTCCGCGCGCCCGCCCGCCAATAGCACCCTGGCCAGGGTGATGTACTCGGTCTCCCGTCGGTAACTGAGCGGGTCCGCGGTGGTCAACCCGCTGTCCCGAGCCCACCGCTCCGCCGCTTCGAGGTTCCCCTGTGCCAGCCACGCCCAAACCCTCAGCGCCAACCGGTCGTTCACCAGGTCGTGAGGGAGCATGCGGCCACGGATGGCGGCCTCCTCTTGTTCAAGGAGGTCCAGCGCGCCGGCGGCGTCACGCTTGGCGAGACGGACCCGCGCCAATGACTGCATCGCCATGGCGATGCCGTTCGGGATGGGCCACGCGCTGTTTAGCTGCACGCCTTCCTGGGCGTACTGCTCGGCGCCCGCCAAGTCTCCCTGGAGCCGGAGAGCGTCGGCCAGGACGGCGGGCAGGTTGCCGCCGATGTAGAAGCGTGCGGCACCGCGTTCCTTGATGATGGAGTAGTAGTGGCGGCAGAGTTCGGCCGCCTCTGTCACCTGCCCTTGAATAAGCCGGATGCGCGCCAGGCGGGAGATGGAGATGGGGATGGCGTTCGTGGTGTTGCCGGCCACTTCCCGTTCGGCGGCCCGCGCCAGGATGGCGGCGGCTTCCTCAAAGCGCTCGTTCATCTGCAGAACGTACGCGACGATGACGTCGGCGCTGCCACGCATAGCCACGCTGGCTTCTGGGATGAATTCGAGCGCCTGAACCACGGCATCGGTGAAGGTGTAGGGCCGCCCGGTGAGTTCGTTGATGTAGGCCCGCATGGCTTCGAGGAACGACCTGATGTCCGCCGGCGCGTCCGGGAGGCGCTGGGTGGCCTCGACCAAGGCCGACGCCTCGTCCAACCTCCCCGTGATGCAGTTCAGCCAGGCTTGGTACATGCAGAAGACGGGCCGGCGGCCCGTCACCTCGGCCGGGAGCTTCATGACCACATCGAGGAACATGGAGTGCGCCAGGGCCCACCAGTTGCCGGCGTGCTTCTCCACCAAATCCGCGGCGCGTTCGAAATCGCGGGCGGCGACACTGTGCCCGGCGGCCTCCAGGGTGAAGCCGTTCGCCGCCAGCCAGGTCGAGGCGCGGATGTGCAGGGTGGGCACCAGGTCGGGCTCAGTCTGGAGCAGACGCGTGCGGAGGAGGTCGCCGAAGAGGTGGTGGAACCGGTACCAGCGCCGTTCGGCATCCAGGGGCACCAGGAATAGCCCCTTACGCTCGGCCTGATCGAGGAGGGTCCGGCTGTCGGGGCGGGTATCTGTACTGCCCGCGCCGCTGCGGGTCACCGTCTCAGGGCTACCCACGGCACCAGCCACCGCGTCGCACAGCGGGGCGCTGAGTTGATCCAGGACCGACGCGTGCAGCAGGAACCGGCGCAGGGGCTCGGGCTGCGCCCCGATGACCTCCTCCGCCAGGTAGTCGGCGATGTACCGGTTTTCGCCGGAGAAAGCCGTGATGAAGGCGTGGGGGTCCGGGTGGCCCTCCAAGGAGATCGCCACCATCTGCAGGGCTGCGATCCAGCCCTCCGTCCGTTCCTCCAGGGTGGTGATGTCGGCGGCGGTCAGGTTCAGGCCCATGGCCCGAGTGAGGAACTCCGCCGCCTCGTCGGGGGTGAAGCGGAGGTCGGCCGCGCGTATCTCGGACATCAGCCCGTGGGCGCGGAGGCGCGCCAGGGGCCAGGGCGGATCGGACCGGGTCAGTATCACCAGGCGGAGCGTGGGCGGAAGGTGCTCCGCAAGGTAGCTGACGGCAGCATGGATGGCCGGCATCTCGATAACGTGGTAGTCGTCGAGCACCAGCACGGCAGGAGCCTTGCCCACCTTGACCTCGCCCATGCCGTTGATGAGCCCAGCTAGAAGCACTTCGGGCGGGGCACCGACATCCAACTCCTCCGGCAAAGCCTCCGCCAACATGGACTCAGTTTTGAGGGCGGCCAAGGCGTAGGCCCAAAACCGCGCAGGGTCATTGTCGCTGCCGTCCAGCGATAGCCAGGCCAGGGGATACACCTGCCCTTCAGATGTATCCCGCCACTCGCTTACCAGCGTGGTCTTTCCAAAGCCGGCCGGCGCCGAGATCAGAGTCAATGGTTGTCGCAGTCCTGCGCATAGCCGCGCGGTCAAGCGTCTTCGCCTGACCGCCATGGGCTGGGTGGGGGGCAAGTACAGCTTGGTTGCCAGCAGCGGGTGAGGCATGGGGGGCCCCCTCCCTCAAGTGTCTAGTCATCTGTAGTTACGCCGCTGATCCGGTCTGCTCCTCCCCTGTGGTCTGCCGCGGCTGCGCTTGTGCCCTTCAGCGAACCGGCAACTCCACCACATCGCCGTCGGCCAGGATATGGTCCAGTCCCACGGACTGGCGGTCGAACCGGCTACTGGGCCCGCTCACCCGGGCCCCCTGCACCGCCGGCAGCCAGGCGCGGTTCAAGGCGGCCACGAAGTCGCGTACCGTTCCGCCGGGCGAAAGCACCACCGGGTCCGGTGAGACGGGCTTGCCCTTGGGCCGGCAGTAGACCCGCTTGAGGCCGTACAGCCGCCAGATGAGTTCCCGAACTTCCTCCAGCCCCTCCCCGCGTGCGACCGAACAGAGAACAGCCGGCATGTCCGGTGGGCCCGCGTAGGCTGCAGTCAGGTCTGCCCACACGGTTTCGCTACCGTCAAGGTCGCACTTCGTGCCGACCAGGCCACTCTTTAGGTCGATGCCGGCTTCGATGGTCACCTCTTCATATACCAGGTGGAATTCGCGCATTCCCTCCGACAAGAGGGGGGCGACAAAAAGCACCGCGTCGGCCATGCGGATGGCGCCAAGGAGCGAGCGCCCTCCACCCTTGCCGTCTACGGCGCCGTCCAGCAGGCCGGGAAGGTCCACCAACTGCACGGTCGCGCCGCCGAACTTGACCATGCCGGCGACGGGGCGCAAGGTCGTGAAGGGATAGTCACCCACCGCCACCTGGCGACCGGTCAGGGCCTTCAGCAGGGAGGACTTGCCGGCATTGGGCGGCCCGACCAGCACCACCTGGGAGGCGCCCTCCTTGGGGATGAAATAGGGTTCGTGGTGCTGCACCGTCCGGCGCAGCGTGGCCTGGTTGATGAGATCCAAGACCCATTTGCGGAGTTCACCATAAGGCCCCTGGTAGTAGCCGGGAAGCATCTCCAGGCATTCGCGCAGCACCTTGACGCGCTCGGTTCCTTCCAGTCCGGTTATCCGGCGTTTGATCAGCCGGCGCATTTCTTCGTGTGGCATAGGCATCTAAACTCTAACCTCCTTCGGGTGAAGACCGAGAAGCATCGATGGTGACGCTAAGCTGCAGGGCTACGCTTGGCGCAGCGGCACCGGCACCGGCACCTTTTCGGTCTCCACCGCCACCCGTTACGCCTCTTCACCGCCAGAGCGCTACAGCATCGAACCGCTGGAGCGTTTCAGCGCTGGACCGCTACTCCGCCAAGGGAAGGCGGACGGTGAAGAAGGGTGGACGGAAGGAGTCTGGATACAGAAAAGGCCACAGGCGCCGAACGCACCCGTGGCCTTGGACATCGCTTGTCAGGGTTGGACTAACCGCGACGGCGAGAGGACCGGGTAGCGACTGCGCTCAAGAAAGGGCAGACTACTCCCTTTGAAGTCGCGGAGAAGCCTGAGATCGTGCGAGGCTTGAAGCTGAACACCGGTCCACCTCCTTTGCATCTTCCGCCAAGGAGGATACCACGTTGGAGCGAGGAGTTCAATCACGGGCAAAGTTCACTGACTTCCGGCGCCGCCTGGCTCAGTTTATCTCGGCCCCGACAACGGAATCGAGTGCCCGAAGCTGGATTGTAGCTTAGAGGTACAATCTAGGGGGGCTAAAGGTCGGCTTTTCGGACGGTCGGGGGCTTTGGACCATCCGGGTTTCCGGACGTTTCTCTGCTTGGAAGGCCGGATTCGGGCCAGGAAGCCCGGTGTCGTTTACATAAGACCCTCGACTGTCCGGATTTCCGGACGGTCCGACGGCGGGATGTGTCCGGTTTTCCGACCCGCCAAACAACTCCGCGGTGACGGGCATGACGTGCTCGCGGTCCGCACTGACGTGTCGGACGCGGGCTCAGTTCGCGCCCTTGCCGAAACCGCCGCTTCGTTGGGGAGCTTCCGCGCCTTGGTGCACACTGCCGGTCTATCTCCGGTTCAGGCCAGCCCCCAGCGGATTGTCCAGGTCGACGTGCTGGGCACGGCCTTGGTCCTCGACGAGTTTGCCAAGATAGCCCGCACCGGAAGCGTGGCGGTCTGCATCGCGAGTATGGCTGGCACCATGGCCACGCTGCCACCGGAGGTCGAGCGCCTGCTAGCCACGACGCCCACGGCGGAACTGGCCGGGCTCCCCGTGCTGGATCCGGCTAAGCTCGACCCGGGCACCGCGTACGGTGTCGCCAAACGGGCAAACCGGGTACGGGTGCAGGCGGCGTCCTTGCCGTGGGGCAGACGGGGCGCCCGTGTCGTTTCGATCAGCCCGGGCATCATCTCGACTCCCATGGGCAACAGGAGCTGGCCGGGCCGTCCGGGGGCACCGTCGCCATGCATCGCTACGGGATGGCGCAGCCTCGCTAATACGCGGCCCTCGGGGAGTTCAGAGCGGCTCCGTTCCCTCATTCAGGATATCGAGATACCGGTCATAGGCAAATACCCGGTTCCGCTTACCGCCGGTCACTTCCCGGAGCATGCCGAGCTTCAGCAGCAGGTTCATGCCGGTGGTCGCGGCGGGAAACGAAAGGCCCGTCCTTCGGCAGATCTCTTTGAGGGACGTCACCGGCCGCTCCCTCAGCGCGGCGTGGACACGAAGCGCTGAGCTCAGCGAACGGCTGCTCCCTGACAACCGCTGGGAATCCTCCTTGAACAATTGCACCAGGTGTTGTACTGTGGTGACCGCGCCGCTCGCTGTGGTCTCCACGCCCTCAAGGAAGAAATCCAGCCAAGCTTCCCAATCTCCGTCAGTCCGCACCTGGTCCAGCAACCGGTAGTAGTCGGCACGATTCTGTTTGAAATAGAGACTGAGGTACAATAAGGGCTGTGCTAGGATGCCGGCATTGCTCAGGATCAAAGTGAAGAGAAGACGTCCCGTCCGCCCGTTGCCGTCCAGGAACGGGTGAATCGTCTCGAATTGGACATGTGCCAAAGCGGTCCTGACCAGGATCGGCAGATCCGTGTCCTGATCGTGGAGAAACCGCTCCAACTGGCTCATGCATTCGTCCACGTCCTGTGGTGGGGGCGGAACGAAATGGGCGTTCCCCGGCCGGGTTCCGCCGATCCAGTTCTGAGAGCGACGGAACTCACCCGGTTGCTTATGGCTCCCCCGGCCGCTGGATAGAAGCTTGGCATGGATCTCGCGGATCAGCCGGTTGGAGAGAGGGAAGCCTTCACGAAACCGCGTCAGTCCGTGTTCCAGGGCGGCCACGTAGTTTGAGACCTCCACCACGTCATCCAAAGGGACACCGGGAGCCTCGGCGGCCTCGAAGATGAGAAGATCAGCCAGGGACGACTGAGTACCCTCGATCTGCGACGAAAGAACGGCTTCTTTCCTCACATAGGCATAGAGAAACAGATGGGGATCGGGCAGCAACATTGAAATGCTGTCGAGGCGACCCAGGGCGACGAGGGCTCGTTCTAGGAGCATCTGGCGCCCACCGCTTAAGACAACCGGAGGCACGGGGGGCAGCGGGTGCGGCACAAAAGCCCGCACCGTCTCACCGCCCACACGGGACGTCTCATATCGCCCGGTCACACTTCGTTTCATGGCGTTTCTCCCAATTCAGCTTCGCTGAATATGAGAATACCTTATTAAGTGATTGGTGGTCAACCTTTAATAGGCCATTCGTTGAGAGATCTTGGAGACGACGGCGTCTGTGACAGCAGATACGCCACCAGCGGGTCCGCCGTGGCCTTGATGCCTTCCCGGTGCGTCCGCTCGTAGGCATGCGAGGCGTCCACGCCCTGGCCGATGACGATGGCCCGGACGTCGGCCCCGGCCCGCAGGGCGGCGCTGGCGTCGCTGCCGTAGTAGTGGTAGATGTCCACGGCGTGCGGGATGGAGTTCTTCGTGGCTAGGTCCACCAGCCGCTTCAGGCCGGCGTCGTAGGGGCCGCTGGAATCCTTGGCGCAGATAGAAACGCAGTACTCGTCGGCCTGGACGCCATCGCCCACCACGCCCATGTCCACAGCGATATACCACTTGGTGTTCGGAGAGCCCTTTATAATCATATCTTTTCAACATCTCATTATTTGAAATCAGGAGGTGCCTAGGCAGGGGAGCTATTCATTCACTAAAGCATTACCTGGACTGGCCTCATCTCTTCCATATAACGTAACTATTGTTAGGCCAAAACAGAAACGATTACAACTAAGAGATAGATAACGGTGCACGTGCCAACTGTAAAATTTGGCGCAAGAAAAGCCCTAGTTGGCAGGAAATGGATGCAAGGCTGACAAAATCCGGTATCGGTTCAAGCGGAAGACCTGCGTTTTCAACCCATTCCGGGAACGTCAAACGGATTGAGAGCTATTTCCGGATATGGAAACACGACCACCCCTCGATTCGTGATTCTGTTATGCTCCTAAACCAGGACCAAGCATCTTCTGTGGAGGTGAATTCATTAGTGGAAAGCACAGCAGTCGCCGAGATCTTGTGCGAATTGCTGTGTCGCGCCTATATAGGCTTTCCCCAGGGCTCAGGCTTTGAGGGAGGACCAGAGGCGGTTCTTACTGCCGCCTCCTTGCTCCTGGGCCGGACGACAGACTTGAGGGGAAACATGATGCGCGATACCCTGGTGCGTGCTGCCTGTCATAGCCTAAAGCTTGCGAGGATTCACGTCAAACATAAGGAGCAAGGCCATGGATGCCATTAGCTGTAGCGAATTGGCGAAGTCCTTCCGGAATGTACGAGCAGTCCGGGGCATATCCTTCTCGGTTCCTGAAGGGCGGGTCGTAGCTCTCCTCGGCCCAAACGGCGCCGGAAAGACCACCACGCTACGGATGCTAACCACCGTTATCAGACCGGACTCTGGGACGGCTGCGATATGCGGCCGAGATATCTTGCGTGAAAGCCTCTCCGTCAGGAGGGCGATTTCGATTGTTCCTCAGAGCACATGGCTAAACCACTACCTTTCCCTGCGGGACAACATACTTACCTACCTACTTCTGCACGGTCTCTCCTGGGCTGACGCGAAGAAGAGGGCACAATGGGCAATCGATGCGTTCGGCCTCGGTCAGTACACCACGATGAGAAGTGAGCAGCTCTCTGGGGGGCTTCGGAGGCGCACTCAGGTTGCCAGGGCGCTTGCGTGTTCGGCTCAGTGTTTCTTCCTTGATGAACCGAGCACTGGGCTTGATCCAAAGGCCAAGCAAGCCTTCTGGAAGCAACTTTCAGAAGTAGTGCGCGATGCAGGAGCGACCACTTTCCTGACGACACATTCGATGGATGAGGTTGAGGCGCTGTGCGATGATGTGGTCCTAATTGATCAGGGTGCAGTAGTTGCATCAGGGAACGTGCAGGAACTAGTGGACAGCTTGGGAACGACGCGAGTGGAGTATGAGCTTGCGTCACTCCCAGAATGCGTCCCTGACTTTGGGCCATCTTCGAAAGGCGTGAACCTCAGTGGGCTCACGCTTTCAGCATCGTTCATGCACGGAAAGGAAGCGATTCCAAGGGCACTTTTCCGACTCCTGGAGTCTGGGGTTGAGGTTCGCTCCATGCGCGTGGTACCTCCAAGGTTCGAGGACGTCTATTTAACGTTAGTTGGGGCGGGAGAAAGACGGAATGGTGGTGATGGTCAGTGGCGCATAGGGTAATGACGGGGATGGCATACCGGCAGTGGCGTCTGATGCTTAGTTCCCCCCAGAACTTGATATTGCCAATACTTGAACCAACGCTCTATCTACTCATTTTCGGTCAGATCATGACCAGGGTCATATCTTCCGTGCAATATGCCGGGCGAGACTGGGATTATCTGTCCTTTGTGCTCCCAGGAGTACTTGCGATGGCCGCATGGCATCGCGGCGTCCACGCGGGGACACCGATCTACGTCGACAGAATGACAGGGGAACTCGAGAGTCTATTTGGACTGCCTATCCCTCGATGGCTAATACTGGTCTCCAGTGTTGTCTCAATGTGCTTTCAGACGACCCTATACAGTGTTGCGCTCCTGGGTGTCTCTCACGCAATGAGGCTCTCGGTGTTGATCACCCCAGACCGGTTCTTCATGGGGCTATCCGTGGTCATCGTCTTTACCTTACTGATCGGTATGGCCTTTTCCGCACTCTGCACTCTCATAGTCAGCCAAGAGGCTTTCAACATTATCAGCAATGTGGTCATCCTTCCAGTCGTGTTCACCTCATCCGCCTTCTACCCACTCGAATCTGCACCATCCTGGATTCGGGTAATTGCGTCCGTGAACCCTGTCAATGCTTCAGCAGGTCTTCTGAGGGCCACCTTTCTCCAGGATCCCCTCACGCCCTCAACTATCCTTATCCCCTTGGCCGTAAGCCTTGCTGTGACTGCATTCGTCTCCCTAGGTAGTGTGGCCATCTTCTCACGAGCACTCCGGTAGGAGGACGAGCCTGTTTTCAGGCTTGGCCTAGGGCGCACACTTGATTGACGTCGGAGGTGCAGTTATGCGACGACGGAAGCCACTAAGGTGCTTCCTCGTGCTTGCCTTGGCGGTGGGATTGGGTCTCCTGGCTTCTATGGGTTGTGCCAGGACCCAATCCCCCCCGGCTGTGCAAGCCGAACCTCAAGCAGAACCAAGTCCCGACACTGTACGCCTTGAAGTGCGAGAGTCTGAGTTAGAGGGCAGGTCGGTGAGGTGGCTCTACCTCCCTCAAGTATCTAGAGTCTTCGCCGGCAACCGCAACGGTGAGCTCCTTGCTGTGCTGTGGCGAGAAGGAGGTACTCCCAAGCGGCCGGAGGAGCTTCCCGCCATCTACGTGCTCAATCCAGCCACGGGAGAAGCAAAGAAGGTCGCTGATCTTGGGCCTGGGTTGAGAATCCTGACCGCAGCTATGGATGAGAGTTGGGTGGCCTGGGTCGAGCAAAGTGAAACCGAATGGCGTATCCTAGCTCTAAACCGGTCCACCAGCACCACGCGCGAGATTGACTGGGGCCGGTACCTCAAGGGAGTCGGTTCAGACTTTCCAGCGCTCGGGCTAGACTCCGGGTCGTTGGTGTATAACATTTTAGTGCAGTCGGCAGAAGGCATGACCTCACGGGTCATTCTGAAGGTTCTCCCGGACAAAGAGACCCGCACACTAGGGCAAGTGACGGGAGACCGCCAATACTTGGGCGCGCCGAGCATTTCCGGAGACCATGTCGTCTGGCACCGCGGTGAATGGACTGCCAATATGGCCGCTGAAGTCTACGAGTACGATCTCTCCTCCGGACAGTCCCGCCGCCTATCTGGGGACGACCCGTCTATAACGCCGGTGATCTGGGGCAGGTATGTGGTTTGGAGCACGTATGATGCCAAGAGCCCGGAGACCAAGAACATCTCACTGTATGATCTGCAGACTGGTTCCCTTAAGTACCTCACACAAGCCGCGCCAGAGGATCACACGGAGTTCTGGGCCCCAACCTCAAAACGTCGTCGAGTCATATGCCTTGTCCAGGGACTACCTGGTTCAAGGTGATAAGGCTTACGTGTGTCTGCTAAGCTATCGTGGCAGTTACGTGGTCCAAGGTACTCTGCACCAGGTTCAGGAAGAAGAACCCGTGCCACTACATATGAGTCGCGAGAACGGCGTCTGGAAGGTTGATCAGCTGGCCAAGCAGTGAGGTGGCGACCTTAAGACAGCAGATACGCCACCAGCAGATCCGCCGTCGCCTTGATGCCCTCCCGGTGCGTCCGCTCGTAGGCGTGCGAGGCGTCCACGCCCTGCCCGATGACGATGGCCCGGATGTCGGCCCCCGCCCGCAGGGCGGCGCTGGCGTCGCTGCCGTAATAGGGGTAGATGTCCACGGCGTGCGGGATGCCGTTGGCCTTGGCCAGCTCCACCAGCCGTCGCCTTAGCCCTTCGTCGTAGGGGCCGGTGGAGTCCTTGGCGCAGATGGAAACGCAGTATTCGTCGGCCTGGATGCCGTCGCCCACCACGCCCATGTCCACAGCGATGTACTCCTTGGTCTTCGGCGGCACGCCGTACGAGGCGCCGTGGCCCACTTCCTCGAAATTGGTGATAAAGAAGTGGGTGGTCGCCGCCGGCCGGACCACCGCCTCCACCAGGGCCTTCGCCACGCCGAATAGCACCGCTACGCTGGCCTTGTCATCGAGATGCCGGCTCTTGATGAACCCCGCCGGCGTGACCTCGGTCCGCGGGTCGAAGGCGATGAAGTTCCCCACCTCAATGCCCAGCGCCCGCGTCTCCGCCGCCGTCTTCACCTTCTCGTCCAGGCGGATCTCCATGTTCTCTTCCTTGCGCGGCAGGTCCCGGGCCTCCTGGCCGTACACGTGGGCGGCGGCCTTGATGGTGAGGATGGTTCCGGTGTAACGGCGTCCGTCGTCGGCCAGGATGGTGCAGTACTCGCCCTCCACCGAGTGGGGGGAGGCGCCGCCAATGGGGACGTATTTCAGGCGGCCACTGGCCTTGATCTCTTTCACCATGCCGCCAAGGGTATCCACGTGCGCGGAAAGCAGGCGTTGGTTCTCGTCGTCGGCACCACGTAAGGTGGCGATGAGGCCTCCCTTGTTCGTCCGCCGGATTTCAAGGGCACCGCCGCGGGCGCCGCCGGCGGCACCGTCGCTGGCACCGCCACGGGCGCTACCGCCGGTTGCACCGCCACCGATGGCCGCGAAGGCTTCCTCAACCATAGCCATGACCTCATCCGTATGGCCCGACGGGCTAGGCGTCGTCAGCAGTTTGACCAGGTGGTCCATGACGAAATCCATGTCAACCTTGGGTTGCATAAACGTTACCTCCGATCGGGCTGTGATCAGGCAAACAATCCTGCTAGTAATGCCAGCAGCCCTAGTTGTCCTAGTCTTCTCTCGGCGGGACCTCTTTCAGGCGGATCCACATCCGGCGGACCGACGTTGTGAACCCCAAGCTCTCGTAGAAAGCTACGGCCTCATGGTTGAACTCCCAAACGCCCAGTTCAAGGTCGTCGGCGCCCTTCTCCGTCGCCCATCGCCGGGCTTCTTCCATGAGCCGCGTCCCGATCCCCTGACGGCGGTGGGTGGCGCGCACGACCAAGGCGTCGACCACGGCGAAGCAGCGCGGCCGCAGGATGGGCAGGTCGGGCGCATACCGCAGGAGCACGTGGGCCAGCCCCACGATGCGGACGTTCCGGTCTCCGGCTCTGCCGCGATCCTCGGAGCCGCGCGCTTCGTCTTCATGGCCGTGGAGCGGCTCCTCGGCAACGAAAATGACTGCCTCACGTTCCCCGAAAGCGGGGGCCAGGAACTCCAAGGAGCGGGCCGGTACAGGAGACGGATAGCGGTAGACTCCCGGCTCCACCTTCGCATGCTGAGTGTCGATCTCCGCGAACACTTCACACAGCTGCTCATAGTCTTCAGCGGTAGCCGGTCTGATGGTTAGCGCCATAGCGTCCAGAACCCTCAATCCTCCGGTCTTTCCCTCATCTGCTTCCTCCTGGCCCGCCAAACTCCTCTGATGCCAGCCGCGAATGTTCGATGACGTCAAGCGAGGGTCAAAAAATGTCCCAAAAGCGTCAAGAAAGGATATATCACCTACGCTGCGAAGTCTACGGGTTGTTTGAAACCCTCACCATGGACGGAGGTTTTGCCGCCCCATGTCTTTTAAGCAGCTTCGGCGCTGGATTATAGGGCCGCCGTTGCGGTCCACCGAAGCCAGACACCAGCGCCTGACGAAAGCCAAGGCTCTAGCCGTCTTTTCGTCGGACGCGCTGTCGTCTGTCGCCTACGCCACAGAGGAGATCCTGCTGGTCTTGGCTGCCGCCGGTACCGGCATTCTTGCTTTGTCGTTGCCCATCACCGCCAGCATCATCGTCCTGATGCTCATCGTCGCTTTCTCTTACCGTCAGACCATCCACGCCTACCCGTCTGGCGGTGGCTCCTACATCGTGGCGAAAGACAATCTTGGAACCATGCCGGGCCTGGTAGCCGGATCGGCTTTGTTGGTGGACTACGTCCTGACCGTGGCCGTGAGCGTGTCCGCCGGCGTAGCGGCCATCACCTCCGCCTTTCCTCAACTGGGGGAACACCGAGTCCTGCTGTCGGTGGCCTTTATCGCTCTGATCACGCTGGCGAACCTACGCGGCATCCGCGAGTCGGCGAACATCTTCGCCTCACCGACCTACTTCTTCGTGGTGGCCATCCTGGCCATGATCGCCGTCGGGTTGGCCCGGTGGCTCCTGGGGATCGGACCCGACCCCAGCTTCGTGCCGGGCGCTTCGAACGCCGGTGGCGCCGGAGCCGTCGTGAGCGGGACCGTCGCCGGTGTCGCGCCACTGACCTTGTTCCTGCTGCTCCGCGCCTTTTCGTCTGGGTGCGCGGCGATGACTGGTGTCGAAGCCATCTCCAATGGCGTGCCCGCCTTCCGCGAGCCAGAATCTCATAACGCCGCTACCACCCTCACCTGGATGGTGGCCCTGCTGGCCACGATGTTCGCCGGCATCTCGCTTCTTGCCCACGCCTTCGGGGCTATTCCGAACGAGGAGAACACCATCGTATCGCAGGTGGCGGAGGCGACGTTCGGGCGCGGCGTCTTCTACTACGCCATACAGTTCGCCACCATGCTCATCCTGGTGTTAGCGGCGAACACCAGCTTCGCCGACTTCCCACGCCTGGGGTCGCTCATGGCCCGCGACGGATTCCTTCCCCGGCAGCTGGCGAACCGCGGCGACCGCCTCGTCTTTGCCAACGGTATCTTGATTCTGGGCCTGCTTTCTATCGCTCTGGTAACGGTTTTTGGCGGCCAGACCCACGCCCTCATCCCGCTGTACGCCGTCGGAGTCTTTCTGTCGTTCACCCTGTCCCAGAGTGGGATGGTTCATCACTGGTTCAACCTGAGAAAGGAGCACGCCGCCCGCTCCGCCTGGCTGGTGCCCGCCATTGTGAACGGGGTGGGCGCCGTGGCCACCGGCGTGGTCTTGGTCGTCATCGCCGCCACCAAGTTTGTCTACGGCGCCTGGATGGTGATCATCCTCATCCCGCTCTTGGTTCGGCTTTTCTTCGGCATCAGACGCCACTACGACGAGGTGGCCGCCGAACTGCGTATCACCAAGGAGGAACTGGGCCACACCATCACTGCCATCCACCACGCCGCCGTCGTGCCGGTGGCCGGCATCAACCGTGCCTTGATCGATGCCCTCCAGTACGCCAAGTCCCTGTCGTCAACGGTCTACGCCGTGCACGTCGCTACAGACTCGGAGCAGGCGGAGGGGTTCAGGAAAGAGTGGGACGAGTGGGGGTTCGGCGTTCACCTGACCATTCTGCAGTCCCCCTACCGTTCCCTCATCCAGCCACTTGTACACTTCATTGACCGCATCGACCGACGTCATTCAAAAGCACTGGTGACAGTGATTGTCCCCGAGTTCGTGCCGCGCCATTGGTGGCAAGGCATCCTGCATAACCAATCCGCCTTCTTCATCAAATCAGCGCTCCTGTTCCGCAAGGGGACCGTGGTGACCAGCGTGCCCTATCATCTGCGAGGAGAGGCCCGTGAGGCGTCAGCTCACGGTCGCGGCCATGGTCGCGGTCATGCCGGCTCGCACGGCAAGGGTAGTGGCGGCAAATCGGGTACATCTCAGCTGATCAGCTGACCTTCCACCCCAGCTGCTCCAGGTCTTGGAATACCCGGTACCAGCCCTCGCTCCCCGCCAGCTCTTCTGGGGTGCCGTCCTGAACCACGCGCCCGTTCGCCAGGACGACCACACGGTCGGCATCCACCACGCCCGTGAGGCGGTGGGAGATGACCACCAAGGTGCGAGCGGGGCGGTCGTCGCCGTCTTCGTCCACCCGGGTGCCGCCGCTGGACTCGCGCAAGGCGTTGAAGATCATCCGCTCCGTCTCCGCATCCATCCCAGACGTCGGCTCGTCGAGCAGGAGCAGCGGTGGGTCGCAGACCAGGGCCCGCGCCAGGCACAGGATCTGGTTCTGGCCGAAGGACAGGCGCGTGCCGCCGGCGCCCAGGAGGGTATCGTACCCGCGCGGCAGCTGGTCGATGAAGGTGTCGGCGCCGGTGAGGCGGGCCACCTTGCGCACCTGTTCCTCGGTGATGGTGCGGTCTCCCATGGTGATGTTATCGCGCACCGTGCCGTCAAAGACCTGGACGTACTGGGGGACTACCCCCAAGAGGCGGCGGCGTTCGGCCGGAGCCACGCTGCGCGGGTCGATGCCGTCGATGGCCAGCGCCCCCAGCCAGGGTTCATAGATGCCCGCGATGACGTGGAGCAGGCTGGTCTTCCCGGCGCCGGTGCGCCCGACGACGGTCAGGCGCTGGCCGGGTGGGACGTCGAGGTTGATGTCCTTTAGGGTTGGGCGGCCGGCCAGGTAGCCGAACTCCAGACCTTCGATGATAAGGTGGCCGCGAGCGGCTGCCGTCCCAATGGTGGGCGGCGGCGTGGCCACTCCGTTACCCTTGAGCGCCCGTGCCGTGCGGTCCTCCACCGGCTCCATCAGGACCTCGGCGATGCGCTCGACCCCGGCTAGGGCGACCTGGATGGTCTGCCACTCCTGGGCGACGTTCTGGATGGGGGCGAAGAGGCGCGTGATGAGCTGGGCGAAGGCCACCAGCCCGCCAAGGGTGAGACCGAGCCCCAGCACCGCCGGCTTGGCGCCGACCCACAGCACCAGCGCCAGCGCCACAGACTCGACGGTCTTTAGCACGCCCGGGAAGTTGGCGTTATACATAGAGGCCTGGTCGGCGGCGTGGATGTACTCGGTCTGCGGTTCCCAGAGGCGTTCGCCGAAGCGCCCTTCCTTACCGAATACGTGGATGACACGCATGCCGCTCCAGGTCTCCTGGAGGAAGCTGTTGATGTGGCCGATGGCCACGCGCGAGGCGAATTGGGCGGCGCGCATATGGCGGCGGAAGTACTCGGTGGTGACGTAGACCACGGGGACGCAAAGGATCATCATCCACCCGAGGCGCGCGTTGATGGCGAACATGGCCGCCAGGACGCCGACGACCCGGAACATGTCGGTGACGGCGCCGATGATGCCGGAGGTGAAGAGCGAGTTCACGGCCTCCACGTCGTTCGTCGCGCGGCTCATGATGTCGCCCACCGGCGTGCGGTCGAAGTAGCGCAGGCTGAGTTGCTCCAGGTGCTCGGCGATGAGCAGGCGCAGGTGGAGCAGGATGCTCTGGCCGACCAGGGCCGTCAGGTAGGTGAGCATGAAGTTTACCAGGCGGGCGGCGACCACCGCGGCCAGGTAGAAGGCGGCAATGGTCCAGACGCCTTGGAAAGTGTTCTTCGCCAGCTTCTCGTCGACCAGCTGTTTAAGGAGGAGCGGCGGGGCCAGTTCGATGAGGACGGCCATGGTGATGAGGGTACCCATGGCCACCAGGACCGGCCAGTTGCGCCGCAGGACGGGCTTGACGGCAAGCCAGAGGACGCGGCCGGCGGTGGGCTTCTTATCCGGCAACGCGCTCACCCCCTTGCTCGCGGCGCACCCATTCCTGGGCTTCAAAGACCCGCGCGTACACGCCGCGCCGGGCCACCAACTCGTCGTGAGCCCCCTGCTCAAGTACCCTTCCGGCCGCCATCATCAACACCAGGTCGGCGCGGGGGAAGGACGCCAAGCGGTGGGAGAAGAGGAAGATGGTAGCCGTGCCGGCCAGTTCGCGCAGGCGTGTCATCATGCGTTCCTCGGTACCCACGTCCACGGCGGAGAAGGGGTCGTCCAGGATGATGATGGGAGTCCCCCGGTACAGGGCACGCGCCAGGGCGATGCGCTGGCGCTGACCACCCGAGACGCGGACGCCCCACTCGCCGACCAGGGTGTCGTAGGCTTGTGGGAAGAGTTCCAGATCATCGGAGAGGGCGGAGATGCGGGCCACCTCTTCGAGCCGGCCCTCGCGTCCGGCGTCGCCGCCGCCGCCGGCGACACTACCCCGGCAACCGGCGGCGTCGCCGCCGCCGTCCAGGTCATCCCCGAAGGCGATGTTCTCGCGAATGCTGGCCGAGAAGAGGAAGGGGTCCTGGCCAAGGTAACTGATAGTCCGCTGCCGCTCTGCGGGGAGGAGGGCCGACAGCTCGCCACCCGCCTCCGGAGCGGTGGAACGGGTCAGCAGGATCGACCCTCTGTACGGATAGAGGCCGGTCAACACTGTGGCCAGGGCAGACTTGCCACTTCCCACGGAGCCGGTGACGGCCACTAGAGACCCCGGCGGCACGTTGAAGCTCACTTCGTGGAGCGCCTCGCGCTCGTCACCGGGGAAGGTGAAGGAAAGGTTTTCGACCGCCAGTTCCACCCCCGGCCGCGCGGCCCGGTCGTACGTTCCGGTGGCGGCGTACACCGCGTCCGGCGCCGTCGCCAAAGCGCCGGCCGCGTGCGACACGCCTTGTGTCCGCGGCACGATAGTAGCCTGCAACCCGCCAGTCAACGCTCGGGCGGCCGCAGCCGCCCCGGCGGCCGTGCTCGCTGCCACCGCCGCGCTACCCTTGCGCCATTCGGGTACCGCGAAGTGCTCGCCGTCCTCGTCGGGCGGCGCCTGGGTCAGCTTGGCCACGATGCGCGCCCAGGCGGCCCGGCCCGCGTGCAGGCGGTTCAGGACATTGGCCGCCATCAAGGTCCGGCTGGTCATGGCCAGGAACATGGTCTGGTAGGCTACGAAGGACCCGACCGTCCAGGTCCCGCTCAGCACTCGCCGGCCGCCCATGGCAATGACCAGTAGCACGCCCAGCGAGGAGAGGCCTGCGTAGATAGGGGAGAGGCCGCTCTGGAGGACCGTCACGTTTAGGTTTGCCCGCAGTTGGTCCTGGCACAGGGCGGCGAAGCGCTGCCGCTCGGCCGGTTCGCGGCCGAACAGGCGTAGGACGCGGACGGCGTTCAAGGTGTTCCGGAGGTGGTTATTGACCGAAGACGCAGCGGCGCGCGCCACAGTGGACCGCCGGAACACGAAGCGCCCCATGAACTGGGCCAGCCCGGCGGTGAGCGGCACGGGGAGAGAGGCGATGAGCGTCATCCGCCAGTCGTAGAAGAGGCAGACCACGAAGTAACTGACCATCAAGATGAAGGTGTCGTAGAACTCGGTGACGGTCGACATGATGGTGTCGGTCACCACGTTCACATCGCTGACGGCCCTTGACATCAGGTCGCCGATCTTCTCGCGGTCGAAGGTGGCCATCGGCCACTCGCTGGACACGGCCAGGAGGTCGGCGCGGAGGTCGTTGCCGATGCGGTTGGACATGTTCCGAAAGTCCCAGCGTTTCACGGCCCGCAGCCCCTGGAAGACGGCGGTCGAAAGCACCAGAAGCGCCAGGATGCGGTAGAGACGGCCCAGGCTCGCCTGGTTCAGGCCGCTCTGCTCCAAGGCCATGACGGTGTCGAAGGCCATGCCCGTGAGGATCGGGCCCAGCACGATGAGGGTGTTATAGCCCAGGCCGCCGGCGGATCCCCGCCAAAACATGAGCGGGTAGCGGGATAGGTAGCGCCAGATGGTGGGGTGGGAAATGGGGCGATTTGTGGACTGGTTCCTTTTCGGTGTGAGTGCTGTGACGAGCGAAATATAGACTCCCCCTCGCGGTCGGACTTCCCGCCGCATCTCCGCATCTTCGGACTTCCCCGTGGCGCTGGAAAACGGTCGCCTCCAGGAAAATTCAGCAGGCGAACCAATTGTCCTGTCACGTCACGCCTAGCGGGTTCAACTGCTCTTACGGAGGCTAGACGGGAGGGCGGAAAAGGGGTCACTCTTGACCAGCCCCAGCTTGGCGAAGATGGGGCCGAGGCCCCAGAAAAGCGCGGTTAGAAGAGCCCACGAAGACCAGGTCATGTTTTCTCACCCGTTTCCGGTGCAATCTCCCGGATAAGTTCCAAGGCCTGCCTCGTGGCGGCGGACAGCGTCTCCCGCCCGATCTCGGTGATGATATAATACTTGCGCACCTTGCCCTCCACCACTCTCTCCACGCTCCGCAGTGACCCGTCCCGTTCCAACTCGTGCAGAATGGGATACAGAGTGCCGGGACCCAGATGGAAACCGTGGTGGGATAGCTCCTCCATCATCTGCAAGCCGTAGATCTCCCCTGCCGCGGCATGAAACAGGACGTGGATCTTCACGAAACCCAGAAAAAGGCTTCTCAAAACCGGCCGAGGCATACGTATTCCCTCGTTTACGGTATACGATATCGAATTCCATAATAAGCATACACACGCCAGTGCCGCTAGGCAAGGCCAAACAATAGGACTGGCGATGTTCGTACGGAATCGGCCGAACGTCTAGCCGCCCCGAAGTTTTGAGAACGCCTCCTCCCGCTCCTTGTCGGTCATGCCGCGCGTGGTCACCTGGACGTCGGTCACGCCTGGGAGCGCCGCTACGGCTTCCTTAGCGTTCTTCAGCATGTACGGGGTCAAAGGGCAGTCCGGTATGGTCAAGGCCAACTCGAAGGCCACCGTTCCTCCATCGACATGCAGGTTCCGGACCATCCCGAGGTCGACGATGGACATACCGATTTCGGGGTCGTCGACCTCCTTGAGCGCCTCCATCACCTTTTCTTCCGTAACACCGCCGCTATCGGGTGTGACTTCTGGCAAAGCAGATCCTCCTTCGCCGGTTTATTCCTGTGTCCGGCCTTGTGGTTCTCTAGTTTTCCCCCGACCGGCATTGACCAAATCTGGAAGCGTGTCTTACAATATTGATATCGATGCTCACTAGGTAAGAGGAGAATGGTGGACGTTGGAGATTACGGTGTCAAGCAAGTATCAGATCGTCATCCCCAAAGAGGTGCGACAGCAGCTCCACATCCGTACGGGCCAGAAGTTGCAGGTAATATTGAGGGATGGTGTCATCTGCCTGGTCCCTGAGGTGGATCTCCAGGACCTCAGGGGTGTTCTGAAAGGCATGACCTTTGACGACATTCGGGACCACCATGACCGCTTCTAGCGTCCTCGACTCTTCCGCGTGGCTGGAGTTTCTGACGAACGGCCCGCGCGCGGGCGTGGTAGCTGAACTGCTGAGGGATGTCGAGAACGTCGTGACTCCCGCCGTAGTCCTGTACGAAGTCTACAAGAAGCTGAGGCGAGAGCGGCCGGAACTCGCCGTGATAGTCCTAGCTCAAATGAGTCGGTCGAAAGTCGTGACCCTCGACCGTGACCTCGCCGTCGCGGCGGCGGAGCTCTCTCTGGCTCATTCGCTGGCGATGGCAGATGCCATCATCTATGCTACGTCCAGGATGCTTAGAGCGAAGCTGGTCACTGCCGACGCACACTTTGAAGGTCTGGAAGGCGTGGTCTTCCTACCCAAAATCCCCTTGACGGAGGAGTAACGCCCCCATGAACGAGACACTTACCTCTGCTCTGGCGAAGTTCACCTTCGGTCTGAGGCCGGATTCGTTGCCGGCGGCGACTCTGGTGTCTGCCAAGAAGTGCCTGCTCGACTGGCTATCCTCTTGCATCGGGGGGAGTGAGACGCCGCCGGGGAGGATTGCCTTGAAGGCGGTTCGGGCCATGGGGGCGGGGACCGAGTCCACCCTGATACCGTATGGGACTCGCACCTCCATGCCCAATGCCGCCCTTCATAACGGGACCATCTCGCACATCATGGAGCTTGACGACGTGCACCGGGCGTCCATCATTCATCCCGGCGCCGCCGTGATCCCCGCTGCGCTGGCGGTAGCTGAGGTCCAAGGCGCCGGCGGGATGGACCTGCTGGCGGCCATCGTGGCCGGGTACGAGGTGGCCATCCGCGTCGGAGAGGCGGCCGGCCCGTCACACTACAAGTACTGGCATTCGACGGCGACCTGCGGTGTGTTCGGGGCGGCGGCGGCCGCGGCCAGGCTGCTGGGGCTCGACGCGACGACTATCGACGCGGCCCTTGGGACCGCCGGGACGGAGGCCAGCGGACTATGGGAGTTCCTGGCCGACGGGGCCATGAGCAAGCACCTGCACCCCGGCAAAGCGGCCATGGACGGGGTTATCGCGGCCCTCTTCAGCCGCGAAGGGTTCACGGCGGCCCGGCGGATCCTGGAAGGCGAGAGAGGATTCCTCGCCGCCACATCGCCGGGGCAGGACCAGAGCCGCATCACCGACGGGCTGGGGCAGGGGACCTACCGTATTGACGACGTCTCTTTCAAGATTCACGCCTCCTGCAGGCACACCCATCCGGCTGTGGACGCTGTCCTAGAACTGGTCAAAGCGCACGACCTCCGCCCGTCCGGTATCGCCTCGATAGTGGTCGAGACCTACTCCGAGGCCTTGGCCAAGACCGACAACCCCGACCCGACCACGCCTTACGCGGCCCGGTTCAGCCTCCAGTTCTGCACCTCTCTGGCCATCGCCCACCGCCGCGCGAGCCCGGCCGACTTCACGCCCGAAAGCCTGGTCGATCCGACGGTACGGGAGCTCATGTCCAAGGTCCGGCTGGCCGCCACCGACACTTTCAATGCCGTCTACCCGGCCCATTGGTCCACCAAGGTGACGGTGACCACAGGCCCCAAGGACCCCACCAGCGCGTCGCCAGGCGCCACGCGCGACGGCGCCCAGTTCTCAGTGACTGTGGACAACCCGCGCGGCGACCCCGAGAACCCGGTGAGTCTGGAGAACATCTACCAGAAGTTCCTCGACCTGACGGTGCCGGTGGTGGGCTGGAAGCTCGCTGAGGAGACGGGCCAGGCGGTGTTGCGATTGGAGTCGATGAGGGACGTCAACGCCTTGACAGGGCTGTTCGGTAGGGGGACACCCGCTTAGCGAGGGTTGGTGCCAGGCGAAGCGCCTGGTCCGTAAGTAACGGGACCATAGCCCATTTTCACAGGGCTTGGGCCGGGAATGTAACACCACAAGCCTCCGGGGAGTAGACATAACGTAAGGGGGGAGACCGCCCAGGCCTCCCAACCTTCCCCTCAAGGAGGCGATGCCATGTCCACTCCGATCATCCCCGGCCCGTGTCCGCCCGGAGGGTGCCCTCCGCCGACCGAGATCGTCTGCATTGAGACATCGAAGGTGTACGACTTCTGTTTCCAGAACGAACGTCGGGAGAACGTCTGCTTTAACCTTCCCGAGAACTGCTCGCCCACCGCCGACGCCACGGTGGTCTGCAGTATCACCAACGTCAACTGCGTCGAAGCCGGCCGGGTGCCGCTGACCACGCCAGGCTTCTTCAATGTGACACTACTGATTACCGTGTCGGCGACCATCTGCATCACTAACCCGCCGGCGATTTACCCGACATGTACCTGCGACTTCCCAGTCTCCTTCTCGTTCACCAAGACCGTCACTCTTTGCGCCCCGGATGGAACCGTGGTGAACTGCACAGTCCCGGCCTACGGTTGTGGGCCGTGCATTCTGACGCCGAGCCGCCAGGTCTGCTGCACTTTCAGCCTCTGCCTCCTGGTCGAGACAAACGCCACGGTGAAGCTCCTCGTGCCCGCTTACGGTTTCTGTGTTCCGGCCGAATGCGTCCAGGTTTCTCCGGAGTTCCCGGAATGCCCGCCGACGGATCTGTTCCCGCCGCAGTGCACTCCTCCTAGTCCCCCAGACTAATCGGTCTGGCTTGGCACGCTATGGGAGAGTGTCCAGTATCGGAAAAAAGGGGCGGCCCGGCAGCCGCCCCTTCTCAATGGGTCCCTCAATTCAGATCTTACGTTCGGTTCAAACCGGTCTACCCAAGGGTGACGACGCTGGTCGCCGTGCCGCCACGTTCGCTGATGGCCTTCACCGTCACCTTGGATCCGGCCGGTGCCTTGACTACCCACTGGACCTTCTTCTCGTGGTTCGTGGCGCCGCTGGGACCGTACCATCCGGCCTGCGCCGCGGCCCGCCCGTCCAGGTGCCCGATTTCCTCTTCCGCCTTGCCCATGATGATCTCGCCGCCGGCCGCCGTGTCCGCCGCATCGCCTTGAGCCGCGCCCGCGCCGCCCTCGCCGAAGCTGATGGTCAGCTTCACCGGCTTGACCGACTTGGTCTGGAGGGCCGCCTGGGTACCGTAGGTGGCCAGGTAACCTTCATTCCGGACCACGGTCGTGACCCGGTAGACACCCTCTCCCAGCTTCTCCGACGCGGCGCGCGTCAGCCGCACCAGCGGGGTGCACAGGGCGTGGACGTTGCCGAACTTGTAGTTCTTCACGCACTCCTCTTCCAGCATCTTTCCGGGAGGCGCGTTCTGGCGTACCGTCTTCGGCAGCCAGCCGCCGATTTCGACCTTGCCAAGCTGCGGGTGCTCGAAGGGAGTCCAGTTCACGAACCCCTTGCCGTCTAAGGCCTCGTCCTGCCATTTCAGGAGTTTGAGCTGTTCTTCCTCGATGTCGGCCGGGGTCTTATCGCGCCGTTCCTTCTTCTTATCGGCGCCGGCGCGCCCCATCATGTCCCACAGCTCCGTGGTGTACCCGATAATACCGCGATGCTCGTAGACCCAGTCGATGAAGATGCCGGCGCGCACCGCGCCCAGCCCGCCGTGGGAAGCCGGGATGCACTTGTAGGTGGTGATTTCCTCGCCGCGCAACCCGATGGTCTTGAACAGGGCCAGGTCCTGCGGGTTCATCTTGTCGTCGGGCTTATTGCAGAAGGCCCGGTAGATGACGCCGCCCGAGGTGTGGTAGGCCTGGAGCACGCTGATGTTCGGGTGCTTCAAGATGAACTCGGCCATGGCCCGGGTCTCCGGCTCGGACAGCGGGTAGGGGCCTGCTCCGCCCTGGCTGAGGACCCAGTTGGCCGGGAAGTTGCGGTTGATGTCCAGGCCGTACTTGCTGGGTGCCACCTTCATGGGCACTTGATCAAGGTCACCGTAGATCTTACCTTCCGGGTAGATGCGGTAGTAGGTGCCGCCCATGTCGTCGGGTGCACGCAGCACCATGAGCCGCGGGTCCTTGTCCGACACCTTCCACGGGCCGGTCTCGTCGACCACACGCATCTGAAGGATATGGCCGTCGCCGTCCATGTCCTCGGCACGCAACCCGTCCTTTTCCTCCTCGTCCGGGTAGGGCCGCACCGACGACCGGAGCATGGTCGGGGTGGTCAGGTAAAGCTCGGCGCCATCCGGGTTCACGCGCGGCAGAATGTAGAATGTGTGGGTGTCCAGCAGGTGCGTCACCTGCGGGTCACTCCCATAGGTCTCAAGGAGCTGCTTAATGGTGTACAGCACTACGTGGCTGCCCGTCACCTCGCCGGCGTGGATGTTGCCGTCGATGTACATGGCCGGCTTCTCACTGTGCGGGCCGGTGGCGTGGTTGGTGACCGTCAGGCACCAGATATCGCGGCCCTCGTAACTCTTGCCGATGGACTCCAGGCTGGCGAAATCGGGGAACTGGCGGACCGCCTCATTCAGGTAGGAGACGATCTCGTCGTACTTGTAGAAATGGTCGAAGGTAAAGGGTAGCGGCACCTTGACAGCCTCCTTCGGAATACCGGCCGCGACCCAACCGTGGTCGGCGCCGGCCATGGGAATCGGGAACAGGGGAAAAGTTCGCTGGGCGAAGGAAGTCTCCTGCTGATCCCAGCCAGACCGAGGCAGTTCTTGCGGTGAGCAGCATGGCCGGGCCGGGCGTGAGAGTTCTACTTCAAGGAGGACGCCACCTCACTGAGCCGGTCGAGCTGCTCGGCTAGGGCAGTTCCATCGGTGCGGTCGGCGAACAGCGGGCCCACTCCTCCGTATTCAAGGGTCAGCACCTGCGGTTTGGCGCGTTCAAGGGCAATCTCAAGCAAACGGTAATCCGCATCAGTTGGTGCCTCGTGGCGGTCGCGCATCTCGCCATTGACCATCGCCGGACCCGAGATGTGGATCTCCACGACATGTTCCAAGGGTAGGCTCCGCACATACCTCTCCGCGTTTTCACCGCGGTGCCAGGCCGCCAGCCGCGCGTGCCCGAGGTCCAGGAGGAACAGCCCTCCGGTGCGATCGAGTGCCTCCGCGATAAACCCGGGGTCCCCGATGAAGGGTGGGTTTCGATACGGCCCGGAGCCATCGCGGTAGGAGAAGACGTTCTCCAGGTGGACGGACAGGCCCGTCAGCCCACCGAGGTCAGCGATTTGTGGTACGAGGCTGGCCAGAAACTCGTCCGGCCCTCGGTCACATGGCTCTGGGGTGCGCCATTCCAGATGAACCGAGAGGTAAGGGGTTTCGGTGATAGCTAAGGCCTTGCACAGGGTTTCGGGAGAGAATCGCGTCCAGTATTCGGGGACGCCGGGGTTGACGGCCTGTCCGAGGCCGTGAAGCAGCAGGGTCTTGCCCAGCCGCCGAAGTTGCCGGTAGTCTTCGTGGTAACGTTCGGGGCCGAACTCGGTGGCTTTCACCCCAGAGACAATCTCCGGTTCCCGTGCCAACAGGCCCAACAGCTCGAAGGAGTAATTCGCGGCGATCAGGGGTCGCATGGCCGAGCACCTTAGAACCGCAAGAAGCGGTACACCGCCCAAAAGTGACTGAAGCTCCCGGCCAGGACGAACAGGTGCCAGACCTCATGGAAGCCGAAAACTCCGGGGACCAGGCGCGGCCACTTGGTGGCGTAGAAGACGGCTCCCACGGTGTAGAGAAGGCCGCCCACGGCCAGCCATTCCAGGCCGCCCGCCGGCACCGACCGCAGGAGCGGGCCGATGGCCACCACCACTAGCCACCCCATGCCAAGGTAGAATCCCGTGGACAGCCACCGTGGCGCGCGCATCCACACCGCCTTCAAGATGATGCCGGCCACCGCCAGCCCCCAAACCGCGCCGAACAAGCCCCAGCCCCAGGCCCCACGCCCGCGCAGGGAGATAAGGCAGAACGGCGTGTAAGTCCCGGCGATCAGGACGTAGATCATCATGTGGTCGATTCGTCGCAGCACCAGGGTCCCACGGGTGGAGAGGGGGAGTAGGTGATAGAGGGAACTGGCAGTATAGAGGAGCACCAGGCTGGCGCCGAAGACGAGGAAGGCCACCAAGGGCCAGGCGCCCCCGCCGCCAGTTCCGCGCACCGCGGCGCGGACGAGCGCCACCAGACCGGCGGCGGAAAGCACCGCGCCGGCAAGATGGGTTAGACCGCTGACGGGTTCTCTCATCGTGGTGCCCACCCTTCTGTCCGCACGTTTCCCTGTCGACGCTGCCTCTCCGGTTCGGTGGACGGGCGGCCCAAACCTTCAGGAAAACTATATTAAACTCCAAGAAGACCCGTGTTGTCCAGGGAGTTCGCCCTCTTCTATACCATAACTATGACATGAATGTGACATACAGGGTTGCTCTTTTGGGCGCGGCGGCAATAACCTACTTCTGGGAAAACGCAAGCGTCAATGGCCTTTCTCTGTGACCGGAGGGCTCCATCGAATTGTCGAACCGTAGTGATCGTACCTATCGCAGCGCGCCGACCCGCACCGATTCGACCGTCGTCCTTGGAACCAAGTTACGTGCGCTCCTTGGCGACGGGGCCCGGGTTTTCAACTCACCTTCCTCACTCCGCCTTTACTCCCGCGACTTGGCCGATGTGCCGGATTGGCTTGTGACCGCCCTTATGCAGCCCAGGCCGGGCGTAGTGGTGCAGCCGCGCCACACGCGGGACATCTCCGAGGTGATGGGCTTCGCTTCACGGGAGAAGGTACCTGTGACGCCAAGGGGTGTGGCCTCGACGGCCTTCGGTGGGCCGGTGCCGGCCCGCGGCGGCATCATGCTGGACTTCTCTTTCTTCAAGGCCATCGGTCCGGTGGACACCCGCGTCTCGACCGGCGCCGCAGGGACGGCGGCAGCAGCAGCCGCTGGCCCGCACGCCACCATCACCGTGGAGGCGGGGGCGCGCTTCGGTGACATCGCCGACCGCGTCGCCAAGGATGGGTTGACCTTGGCGGTCTACCCTTCGAACCGCATGGGGACCGTGGGCGGGTGGCTGTCCAGTGGAGGTTTCGGCATCAACGCCGCCAAGTACGGGTCCGCCGCGGATTGGGTGGAGTCCATCGAGACGGTGGGGATCGACGGCACGGTGAGGCAAGTCCGGCGCCAAGATCCGCTGTTCGAGCGGCTCATCGGAACCGAAGGGCAGCTTGGCCTGATCTCCAAGGTCACCCTTCGCCTGATCTCGCGTCCGACTTTCCGGCGGCCGCATCTGGTGTCCTTCGAGTCCAACCGGGCGGCCCTCCGCTTCGCGGCGGAGCTCCAGGGGAAGGGCAACGGTGACCCATGCGGCGTTGGCCCCGCCAACGGCCCTGCCACCATAATGTTCCTTGAACCGGGGCTTTTGCGGCTGTTGAACCAGTTGGCTACGGCCGATGGGCAGACGGGGCAACGGGTTGGCCTCACTGGGTGCGGCGATGGTGATCGCGCCGCGTTCCTTGACGAGCGCCCGTCCCTGCTTCTCCTAGTAGATGACGCCGCGGCCGAGGAAGCGCTGGGCGAGACCCTCCGGCGGCGCCCCGAGGCGGCCGAAGCCGACCGGGAGAAGAGCGGCCATCTGTGGGCGGACCGGTATTTCCCCATGCGCATCAGGTCTTTGGGTCCATCCCTTCTTGCTGGACAGGTCGTGCTGCCCCTGGAGGCGACCACGGGGTTCCTGGAAGAGGCCCATCGCCTGGCAGCGCGTTGGGGCCTGGAACTGGCGGTGGAGGCCCACGCCCTGCGGGGTGGAGAGGCCTTGGTCATCCCTATGTTCCTCACCGACGTACGAAAGTCGTCTTACACGGTCCACTTAGCCGTGGCTTCGATGCTCGATTCCCTCGGCCGACGATTCGGTGGCCGGCCGTACAACCTTGGCGTGTGGCACGCAGCCTTCGCCGCCGAGAAGTACACGGGTGGGCGCTTGGCCGACTTGGTTCGGGCCAAGCGGGGGTCTGATCCCGTCGCCATACTGAACCCAGGCAAGTTCCTCAGCCTTCAGGCCCTTTCGCCCGCCGGGCGGGTGGCGTTTCGTCCCGGGCCTTTCGGTGCGGGAATGTCTCTGTTGAGGGCGGTATCGCCCCTGGTAGGCGCGGTCTCGGGAGGGGCGGAGGCTCCGGCCACTCGGATGGCTCCGGCCGCGCCGGCCCCCACGGCCCAGGTGACCCAGACGGTGCCGGCTGCCAAGGCAGCTCACGCGGCCCGCTTCCACGTCTCTCCTGAACCGGTGACCTTCGACGGTGACCCACTTCCGGAGCTTCTCCTGACTTCGCTCCAATGCACCTCTTGCGCCAACTGTGTGGCCGTGTGCCCGGCCTATCTGCACACCGGTGACGAGCGCGTGACGGCCCGCGGCAAGCTCTGGCTGGCCAGGAGGCTGGCCGGAGCGGCAGGTGCGGCCGGCGGAGCCGCTGGAAAAGACGGCATCGACGTAGATGAGGCCGCGGCTGCCTTCCAGTGCATGCGTTGCCGCGCTTGCGCTGAGACTTGCCAAGCCGGCCTGCCATTGATGGACGCCTGGGAGCGCCTGGAGACTGCCCTGGCCGCAAGGTTCGGGCGGCCATCCGAGCAGATTCAGAGTTTCGTGGCCGGGGTCGAGAAGGACCCGGCCTATGCCGAGCGGATCGGGCTGGTACGGCCGGCCGGACTCCTGACGCAGAAGTGGCTGAAGGAAAACGCTACTTTCGCCGCGAGCGCAGCGCCTGCGAGCCCCGTGCCCGTGTCCGCGTCGGCACCCACGTCTCCACCGGCATCCACCCGTACCGCCGGCTCCAAGGAGGACCACGGCGGTCGCTTCCACCTTGAAACCGTGCCCGTGGCACCGCCGCCCGGTGGTGTGTCCAGCCGGTTCCGTGTCGAGCGCGGCGACTACTGCGTGAACTGTGGACACTGCGGCGAAGCGTGCATCTACGGTGTGCACTTCCGCAACCCAAACGACCCGCGCCGCATGGCGGCTCCGGCCAGCGACCTGTGCAAGGCCTGCTTCCGTTGCGTCATGGAGTGCCCCCGGCAGAACCTTTCGATCTCCACCGACCCCGCTTTCGCCGCTTCCGGGAAGGGCCCGTTCACACCGGATATCCTCTTCTCGCTGGCCCGACAGGCCGACGACGGCCGCATCCCCGTCACCGGGGCCGGTTACCGGGGCCCCTTTGCGGGCGAGGGCTTCGATGGCATGTGGACGGATATGAGCGAGATCGTCCGGCCCACCCGCGACGGGATCCACGGCCGCGAATACATCAGCACCGCTATTTACGTGGGCCGGCGCCCGCGACGCCTGACATTCGACGCGCGCGGTGAGATGGTGGGGGACATCCCGGTGACGGTGGAGATCCCCATCCCGGTGCTTTTCTCCCCGCCCCCCGTGCACGGTGGCGAACCGGCGGTGATGGCCGCCGCCCGCCAGGCCGCCGCACGTCTGGAAACTTTCGTGCTAGACCCCGCCGCCACTGTTACGACCGGCGGGGCGGTTGCGGACCAAAGCCATGGGGCGACGGCCCCCACTCTGATTGAGGTGGAAGACGCGGGCGCCATCGAGGAAACCCTGCACCGCATCACCGCGGCCCGGGCGGCCAGTCGGCCAATCGGCACCTCCGGCGGCGCCGGCAGCGGGGTCGTGGTCGTCGTCCGCGTCCCCCTTGACACCTCCCGCGCCCCCTCGCGCGTCGTCGAACTGGCCAAGGCCGGGGTCGAGGCGGTCCACCTGGCCGCCGGCTGGGACGGCATCTGCGGCGACGGACGGCCCCTCCACGAGGCTTTGCCCATGGTACACCAGGCTCTGGTCGCGGCGAACATCCGCGACGACATTACCCTTTTGGCCGGCGGGGGGATCGCCGCCGCCGAGCATGTGCCCAAGGCCATCATCCTGGGAGCGGACGGAGTCGTCGTCGACGTCCCCTTGGTGGCGGCCCTCGGATGCCCGCTCACGGACGGCTGCTTCGCCGGCGACCCTTGCCCGTCCGGCTTGGCCACCATGGACCCGACCTGGGGCGCCCAGCGCATCGTGAATCTGATGATCTCATGGCGAAACCAGCTTCTTGAAGTCTTGGGCGCCATGGGTATGCGTGAGGTCCGCCGGCTCCGGGGCGAGCGCGGCCGGGCGATGTTCGCCGCCAAGTTGGAGGCGGACTTGTTCGCCCCTCTCTTCAAGGCCGGTGCCGCGGGTGCGGACGCCGCGAGCGCGGACGCCGCCGGCGCGGGCGGCGCCAAGGACTGATAGCAGCACCATGGCGGGCGCATTCGACGGAGTGCGCACGTCTCGATCATCGACCATAAGGAGTGGCCCAGTGGCTATCGCGACACAAGCGACCGAGATGATGAAGGTAGCAGCCGGCCCAGCCCGGTGGAGGGTGACCCGTACCGACGCCTGTACACGCTGCGGCATCTGCGCCGAGGTGTGCCCTGCCGGGGTGCACCCGGAAGGAGATGGGTTCTTCCGCCTGCCGCAGCCGGACAGCCGGCTCTGCCTGGGGCCGGGGTGCCTCGGAGCCGGGGCGGGCGCATCGGCGGGTTCCAGGGCGGATGGCGATGGTCTGGTGGTTGCCGTCCGCGACTGCACCGCCGAGTGCCCCGAAAAGGCGCTCGCCGTCGAGCCCAGCAGCGATTTCCGGCTGCTCGGCGACCCGCGCTGGCCGGCGCACCTCCTGAAGGCGACCTGGCATGAAGCCGAGCACGGCGCCCCGCCTCCGGGGGTGAATTACCGGACCGGCGCGTCCGGTGGCGGGTTTGACCGGCTGCGGTTCCTGGTCGAGGACCAGGAGCAACAGGAGCAGGTGGGCGCGGCCGCAAGGAGTGCCGCCGCCGTCTCCGCCGCCGTCGCCGCCGACACTCTCGAACGCCGCCGCGAGGCCTATGCCGCCGCCCGCGCCGAGGTGGATCTGACCCTCCCCTTGAACCGGCGGGCCGTCGCCCCCGGCGAGTACCCCGGTGAACGGATCACCATCGGGCTCCCTTGGTACGGCGGCGGGATGTCCTACGGTTCCATCTCCGTCTCCACCATGATGGGACGGGCCGGCGCCGCGCGCCGCCTGGGCACCTTCGCCTCTACCGGTGAAGGTGGGTACCCCGCCGACCTGGCGCCCTTCCACGATCATGTCATCACCCAGGTCGCCACCGGCCTTTTCGGGGTGCGCGAGGAGACGCTGCAGTGGGCCCGCATCATCGAGATCAAGTACGCCCAGGGCGCCAAGCCCGGTCTGGGCGGTCACCTTCTGGCCGATAAGGTCACACGCGACGTGGCCGAGGTACGCGAGGCGGTGGAGCACACCAACCTTTTCTCACCCTTCCCGTTCCACTCGGTCTACTCGGTGGAAGACCATAAGAAGCACGTGGACTGGCTGAAGGCTACGAACCCGAAGACCCTCATCTCCGTCAAGGTCTCTACGCCCGAAGACGTCGACATGGTGGCGGTGGGCTCCTACTATGCCGGCGCCCACATCATTCACCTGGACGGCGGGTATGGCGGCACCGGTGCGGCGCCCGACATCGCCAAGAAGAACATCGCCATGCCCATCGAGTTCGCCATCCCGCGGGCCCACCGGTTCCTGGAGAAGGAGGGCATCCGCGACCAGGTGACCCTGATGGCCAGCGGCGGGCTACGCACGCCCTACGATGTGGCCAAGGCCATCGCCCTGGGCGCCGACGGCTGCATCCTGGGGACGGCCGAGCTGGTCGCCCTGGGGTGCGTGCGCTGCGCGAACTGCGAGTCGGGCCGGGGATGCCCGCGCGGGATCGCCACCACCGACCGCGAGTTGACGCCCATGATCACGCCGGAGTGGGCCACGGAGCGTATCGTCCGCATGTACACGGCGTGGGCCGGGGAGCTGGCCCTGCTGCTGCGACGCCTGGGAATGCGCAACGTGGCCGAGTTGCGGGGGCGGACCGACCTGCTACGCCTGCCGCGAAAGGCGGAGTGACCATGAACGACCTGGCAGATACCATTATCAGATCGCGTCTCGCCCTCGGCGGTTCGGCCGGTTCGGCCGGCCACCGCAACGAAGAGGCCGCCGAGGGTGGTTGCGGCGTCATCGGCCTGGCCGCCTCGGTCCCCATTAGAGGCCGGCACCTTATCGTCCCCTGCCGCCAGATGCGCAACCGCGGTAACGGCAAGGGGGGAGGCATCGCCGCCGCCGGGTGTTTCCCGGATTACCCAAGGCACTACGCCATCCACCTGGGGCTTCTTGAGGGCGACTCCCGCGCCGAGATCGAGCGCGCCTACATCGAGCCTTTCTTCGATCTCGCCCAGGTCCAGGAGCTTCCCAGCATGGACGACCACCGGGACGCGGGTCTGGAGATCAGGCCGCCGCGCGTGGTCCGATACTTCGCCCGGGTGAAGGAAGACGTGCTGACGCGCTTCGCCGAGGAGCAGGGGTTCATGGGTGGCAACGGCGCCTCCGCCGCGGCCCTGGCTGCCGCCGAGGACGAGTTCGTCTTCCAAAACTCCTTCCGCCTGAACCGCCAGTACTACGGCGACCGCGAGGACAAGAAAGCTTTCGTCCTTTCCCACGGGCGGAACATGATGATCCTGAAGGCCGTGGGCTACGCCGAGGATGTGGCCCGGTACTACCTCCTTGACGACTTCAAGGCGCACGTCTGGATCGGCCACCAGCGCTACCCGACTCGCGGCCGGGTGTGGCACCCCGGCGGCGCTCACCCCTTCAGCGGTCTGGACGAAGCTCTGGTCCATAACGGCGACTTCGCCAACTACTACGGCGTCACCGAGTACCTGCGTCAACGGAACTACTTCCCCTTGTTCATGACCGACACCGAAGTGTCGGTGTACCTTTTCGATCTGTATAACCGCGTCTACGGTTACCCCTTGGAGTATCTTATCGAAGCTCTGGGGCCCACCACCGAGCGGGACTTCACCAAGCTCCCTCCTGAGAAGCGGCGCGTCTACGGCGCCGTCCAACGGGCCCACCTCCACGGGTCCCCGGACGGCCCCTGGTTCTTTATCATCGCCCGTACCGACCCCAAGACGGGGGCGGCCCAGCTCATTGGCATCACCGACACGTCCATGCTCCGCCCGCAAGTCTTCGCGCTGCAGGAGGGCGAGATTTCGGTGGGCGTCATCGCCTCTGAGAAGCAGGCCATCGACGCCTTCCTCCAGAGCTTGTCCAAGGACGACGCGCGCGTCTGCCCCGTGGCCGACCGCTACTGGAACGCCCGCGGAGGGAGCCACAGTGACGGCGGGGCCTTCGTCTTTACGGTCGGACCTTTCGAGACGGATCCTGCTGCCGGCGCCGCCGAGGAGCCGGTCCCGTTCGCCTGCGCCGACAAGTTCGGGCGGCCGGTGGTCACCGCACCGGGCCAGATGCACCACGAGTCCCTGGTGGGCCTCGAACTTCCGGCGGTGGCTGCGGTAGCTTACGCGGCGGCTGGGGAAGATCAGAACGGCAACGGCGGGAACGGCAACGGCGGGAACGGAAATGGCGGGAGCGGCGACTACGGCGGACACCACGCGAGTGGCGACAGGAGCGACGAGATAGACCTGGCGGGGTGCAGTTTTGATGATTTGGACAGTTTTGTGCGCCGGCAGGTGTCCCTGGCCGCCGAGGATCCGGCCAGACGCCACGAGGTCATAGGGCGACTGACGACCCTGCACGACCGCCGGGCAGACACCGGCCGCAAGAAGCGTAGCGCTGTGGTTCACCGGCTCCGTATCGGCCTCGACGAGATCTTCCGCGGGGTGCCGCGCATCGGTGGTGGTGTGGGCGGTGACGTGCGCATCGACTGGGGAAGCCGTGCCCATCTGGCGGCTCCAGACGGAGGTCCCACCGCCGGGGACGGTGACCCCGGCTCCTTCGGAGACCCCGGCTCTCTCGGCGTCCCTAGCGCTCCCACACTCTTCATCGACTGCACCGGTTTCGAACCGCAAGGGCCGGATTCGGCGGCCGAAGTGGTTGTTGCGGCCTACCGCCTTGGATGGCGCCGGTTCATCGTCTTCGGCTGCCACGGCGACCGCTTCCTGGGGTGTGGGTTGGGAGCGGATAGCCACGGGGTTCGCCTTGACGTGTATGGAAGCAGCGGTGATTACCTTGGTTCGGGCCTCGACGGGGCCGAGATTCACGTCCACGGGGACGCGCAGGACCAGGTCGGGCAGATCCTGAAATCCGGCAAGCTGGTCATCCACGGCATGGTAGGGCAGACCTTCCTCTACGGCGCCAAGGGGGGCGTTGCCTACGTTCTGGGGAACGCCGCCGGCCGCCCTCTGATCAACGCCGTGGGCAACATCCGGGCCATCGTCAACGGCACGGCCTTGGACTACGCCTGTGAGTCGTTCATGGCCGGCGCCATCACGGGCGGAGGTTTCCTGGTGCTGAACGGCGTGGCTCTGGACGAGAGGGGCGCTCTGACGCCGCTTCCGGACAGGTATCCGGGGAGCAACTTCTTCTCTCTGGCATCCGGCGGAGCCGGGTACATCAACGACCCGGAGCGGACGCTGTCGAAGGGGCAGCTAAACGGGGGCGAGATTGTGGACTTCGGCGCGGCGGACTGGGCCGTCGTCGAGCCCTACCTGGCGGAGAACGAGCGGCATTTCGGTATCGGCGTCCGGCAGCTGCTCGGAGGACGTAGTCCGGCGGAGGTCTACCGGAAGGTCGTCCCGGAAGGGCGAAAGGGCTAACATCGGGATGGTTGGCATAGATCGACGAGGCTTTCGGTGTTGGACGTCTCCGATGACGACAATTTCGTCATGAGGGGCTGTTGATGCCGAGAATATCGTCATGCCTTCTGGGTGCCCGTGCCGATTTCCTCGGCATCAGGCAGTGTCAATGTCGGTGATTTCGGCATCAACCGGGAACCCTCTCGCTTCGGCTTCTCTGATGTGCCCGGCCCCTTGACCGGGGTAAACGCATCTGAGAAGATAAGCAGGGCAATCGCAAGGTGGTCGCTCTTCCCCCACGAGGTTCCACGGCATTTGCCAGGAGGTCCAGCCATGTCCGACGAGTCCACATACCTAGAGCCGGCCCTTCTCGCGGCGGCGGGCGCCGCCAGGCCAGCCGCGGGCGACCGCATTTCCCCGGCCTTTCCCACGGCGGAGCACCGTCGGGTTGCCTTTACCTTGGCCCATCACTTCTTCTTCGGAGACCCGGCGGTCAAGGCCGTCCTACTTTCGGGGTCCT
Organism: Bacillota bacterium; assembly: GCA_021791495.1. Classification (GTDB taxonomy): domain Bacteria; phylum Bacillota; class Sulfobacillia; order JAJYWN01; family JAJYWN01; genus JAJYWN01. The sequence continues at coordinate 4,854 of JAJYWN010000021.1, read as the reverse complement.
TGGCGCGGGGTCGTGGAGCCGAGTCGTCCTGCGTGGACATCACGGTCATGGTGCCACCGCCAGACTGGGAGGCCTTCCTCGGACGGGCCAACGAGCTGGCGGAACGGTTGCGTACCAAGGAAACCAGGCCCGTGCCCTTCGGCGACGGGTGCGCCGTCTTCTTCTCCCGGGCCGACCTAATCAGCGCTTCGGTACCGGGCGTCGGCGATCTGCCGGCTTCCATCCGCGCCGATGTGGGCTATCACAACGGTATCATCGAGCCGCGTTTCAACGCCCTCCCTCGCGAAGACGACTTCGAACTGGCCGCGGGCAACCTGGCGGTCTACTCTGTCGCGCTCCTTGAACGCGATGGCTGGTGGACGATGTGGCGGCGTCAGTTCCTCCCATACTTCAGTGAGGACGTCCGTGAAGCCAAACGCCTGGCCGTCGAGGGCGACTTCTGGCATAACATCCGCACCGTGCGCGAAATGGCCGACCGCGGCCTGCTCTTCCACGGCGTGGAGCGGACTTTGTTCGCCTTCAAGTACCTGCTCCAGGCCCTTTTTCTGCGGCAGGGGAAGTACCCCATCGACTACATGAAACATGTGCGTGAGCAGGTCGTGGAGATTCTGGGCCTGCCGGAGCTGGTCCCCGAGCTTGAGGAGGCCTTCGACTTCGGAAAACTATCTCCTGAGGGCCTCCGGAGCAGGGCGGACTACCTGGCCAACCTTTTTCGTAAGTACTGCAAGCATTAGGGTGCACGCCGAGAGACAGGACTCGAACAGAAACGGGATTAGCCCATGCGCCATTTGAACAGGGATCTCTGGCTTCTCTATGCCTCCAACTTCCTCTTTGCCGTGGGGATGGGACTCTACGCCCCCTTGTGGCCGGCTTATGTCCGTCAGCTCGGCGGGACGCCGGTCGACATCGGGTTCCTGGCCGCCATAGGCGGGGCGACCGCCCTGGTCTTCGCCATACCCGCCGGCCTCTTGGCGGACCGATTCGAACGGCGTGCGCAGGTTCTATGGGGGTGGGCGATAGCCATCCCGGTTCCGATCACCTATGCTTTGGCCGGGCGTTGGGCGGCGCTGGCTCCGGGGGTTTTGTTCTTCAACGCCGGGATGATCTTTCTTCCCGCCCTGCAGGCCTACGTCATGGAAAAGGCCCCCAAGGGACGGGACGCTTTCGTCTACAGCTTCGTCATGAGTTCCTTCCCCCTGGGATCGGTCATCGGACCGCCCATTGGTGGTTGGTTGGCCGACCGCAGCGACATCCGGGCCGTGTTCTGGGTGGTAGCAGTCCTGTGGACCTTGGCGACAGTGGCATCGCTGCCCATCGCCAAACAGTACCCCGATCGAGGGTTTGGGCGGCACGGGTCGGAACGAGCCGGGGACTCGGGCACTGGCAGGCTACCGTGGACGCGGTCCTGGCTGGATTCCCTCTTCTACGTGAACCCGGCCGTACTGGCGTTCGCCGCACTGTTTTTCACCGTCTTTGGTCTGCAGGGCCTGGCTGGGACTTTCGTCACACCCTTCCTCCAGGACGTGGGCAAGGTCGACCTGTTCTGGATCAGCGCTCTGGCGGCGGTGGCGGCCCTGGGGGCGACCATCGTCAGCCCCGTGATTGGCTGGTTCGGCGACCGCTATGGCAAGCTGCGAGTATTCGGGGTCGTGCTGGTAGCGGTGATGTCCGGGTTCCTGGGACTGCTGGTCTCGGCCCCGATGCTCGGCCGGATGGGCGGCATCGGAGAGGCGCCCGGCGCGCGCCTGTGGTCGGCACCCTTCCTTCTCTTGGCTTTCTCGTCCTTGGCCCGCGGCATCGGTGGAATGAGCCTGGCCGTCGCGGCGGCGGGCGGGATGGTTCCGAAAGAGAAGAGAGGCCGTGTGCTGGCCGTCATCCAAGTGGCCAATAGCCTGGGCATGACGGTGGGACCTTACGTCGGCGGACACCTGTACGCCAGAGACCCCTACCTGCCGTTCCTGACGGTGGTGACGCTGCTATCGATCGTTGGGGTGGTCCTTGCGGCAAGGGCCGACCGCAGGCGACCACGAAAGGAAACCATAGCATAGCGCTCAGCCATTTCCGCAGGTGCAACGCATTTTGCGTCGAAGAACCGCCACGAAAGAGGCGGGACCGCCTGGCAACGGTCCCATTTCCGGAGGGATTATCCAGTCATGGGTGACAAGTACCCGAAGCTCAAGGTAGCCGCGGTCAACGCGGCGCCGGTTTTCCTCGATCGGGAAGCTTCGACCGAGAAGGCGTGCCAGTTCATTCGGGAAGCGGGAGCCAACGGCGCCAAGGTGATCGCGTTTCCAGAAGGATTCATCCCGGCCCACCCCGTGTGGTTCCACTTTCACCCCGGCACCGACAACGTCGCGTCGCGCCTTAGTCTGCAGCTCTTGAAGAACTCGGTGATCATACCCGAGAAGGAGCCGGCCGGCGGCCCCGAGATCGCCGCCCTGTGCCAGGCCGCCAAGGACGCCGGCACCTACGTCATCATGGGGCTGTGTGAGAAGGAGTCTCTCTACAGCGGGACCATGTATAACTCGCAGGTCTTCATCAGCCCAGAAGGCAGGTACATGGGCAAGCACCAGAAGATCATGCCGACGGTGGGCGAGCGTTTCGTGCACAAGGTCGGCTCGGCCGATACCTTCGGCGCCTTCCAGACCGAGTACGGTCCCATCAGCGGGTTGATGTGCAGCGAGAACTTCAACCCCTTGGCCATCTTCGCTCTGGCTTCGGAGGGGACGATGATTCACGCCATGGCCTGGCCGAACCACCGGCCCATCAACGCGCGGCAGCCCTTGGTGGAAAACATCTCCATTTCGGCGCAGGGCTTCGCCCGCATGACCAAGGCCTATGTCATCGCCTCCGCCGGTAGCGTGGACGAGCGGATGATCAAGATGCTGGAGCCCAACGAGCGGCAGGAGCAGTTTCTCCGGAACCCGGCCAACTCGGGCGGGTCGGTCATTGTCGCGCCGGACGCCTCCATCGTCGCCGGCCCCATGGGGAACGAGGAAGGCCTGCTCTACGCCGACGTCGACCTGGAGAACTGCCTGAAGACCAAGCTCCACCTGGATTTCGCCGGCCACTACAACCGCCCCGACATCTTCCAGCTCCACATCAACCGGCAGACGCCGCGCCTTTACGTCCAAGAGGGGAACCCCTGGGGGTTCGGCGCGGACGCCGGATGCGGCGCGGATAACGGCGACTCTGGAGAAGGGGACTGCAGCTGCGACGACGAGCCGGGCGCGGGCGGCAGGGGCAAGAGCTAGGCAGGAGCCGCTGCGCTACTGCTAGATGCACATGGGCCCCGTCCGACACAGAGGTCGGCGCGGGGCCTCGTCTTAGTCGATGGGCCGGCGGCAGCCATCGATCGACTATCAGTGGACCGGGTACACCCTCCCGCTTCTGTCTCCGGACCGGCTATTCTACAATGGAATGAACGGCGTAGAGGCGGACCTTCGTCTACCGTGGGGAAAGTGGAGAGTGAACGCGAGAATATCACAGGGCATGGAGCAGCCAAAAGAGGGGCGCACCGTCACCATCAGGCCCCGCGGCCAGTCCATGGCCGGCAAGGTCAACGATGGCGATATCGTGGTCTTGGAACCCGTGGACAACCGCCAACTCCAAGTGGGAGACGTGGTTCTGGCAAAGGTCAGGAGGAAGGTCTACCTGCACCTCATAAAGGCAATCCAGGACGACCGCTACCTCATTGGCAACAACCGTGGCGGGACCAATGGCTGGGTGACCGCAGAGTCGGTCTTTGGCATCGCCACTTCCGTGCGGTCCGCGCCTTCCGGTGATCCAAACTAGTGGGGAAAAGGCAGCGTTGAACAGTAACCTTACGTGGATAGAGCCAATTCCCCGCCGGAATCTTGGTACGCAAGTCGAATGCCTGCAACGCAAGATGGTCTACCAACCATCTTGTAATATTCCGCAACGTCTTGTACACTAGGATTGCGGAGGTGAAGTTATGAGCCCCGACGACCATAAGTCCGATCCGCAGCACCCCAACTCCCCACCCACAACAACTGTAAGCAGCCGCTATCAGACAGTGATTCCGTCCGAGATTAGAGGGAAATTCCTCGTGCGCGAGGGAAGCCGTATCGCGTGGATAGACAAAGGAAGTTCGATTGAGATAGTTCCGTTGCCGGACAAACCGTGGAAAGCTTTTCGGGGGGCGGGTAAGGGCGGGACCGACTACCTGGAAGCACTGCGCGCCTATAGACAAAAGGAACGGGAGGAAGAGGCCAAGGATGACGGAAACCCAAAGTAGCCCACCCCAAGATTGTGCCGGACCCGAGTCGTTTCTATTGGATACCAGTGCGATTCTGGCCTTTTACCACGATGAAGATGGCGCTGAGACCGTAGAGCGCGTTTTCGAGCAGAGAGAACGCGGAGAGGCAGTTATCTGGGTCTCGTTCATGACCCTTTTTGAGATCAAGTACCTCACTCTGGGGGGCCATGTGGATTCGGACTTGCTTCTATTCAGACTCAGCACACTCGACCTAGACCAAGTTTGGCCGGACGATAGGATTGTCCAGTTCGCAGCCGAGATTAAAGCACTGGGCAAGATAAGTGCTGCGGATGCCTTCATAGCTGCTTCGGCAATGGACAGGAGCGCAACACTTGTACATGGCGACAAAGAGTTTCTCCGATTATCGCAGAAAGTGCGCCAGTTGACTATCTAGGCCACCGGCGTCCAACTACCGTCTTTGGGTGAGGGTTTTCTTCTTGGAGTAGAACTCCGTGGCGACAGTGCGCAGGCCGTCGGTGACGTACTCCGCTGACTGAAAGTCAGCGGCATCTCAGGCAGCAAGAGCCACCTTCGACCTGGTTTCGTGGACCGTATGCCATCCGAGGCGGATCGGC
>JAJYWN010000061.1 GCA_021791495.1 Bacillota bacterium | reverse complement strand
CCCCAAACCCGCCCGTCCAGCCTGTCTACCGATCCGCCCTCACTCGTCTTCCCGCCAGCGCCCGGCCTGACATGCCCGCTACTCGCCTCCTGCCTCGTAGAAGGAGGCTTACTTGCGGCACTGTCTCGGCCCAGACTGGTCACGCCGCTCAGCCCAGGAAAGTCATCCAGAGCAGAGTTGCATTGAGGGCGATAATCAGCCCAGCTACGCCCCACCCCGCCGCCCGCGTCAGGCCGGAGTTGGCGAAGGGCCCCATCACATCCCGCCTGCTCGTGATGATGAGTAGTGGGATGATGGCGGCCGGCAGGGCGAAACTGAGAATGACCTGGCTCACGACCAGCACGTTCACCGGGTTTAGGCCCAGCGAGATAATGACCAGCGCCGGCGCCATCGTAATCAGGCGCTGCGCCCAAACCGGAAGCTTCACGCGGATGAAACCGTCCATGATCACTTGACCGGCCATTGTACCCACAGCGGAGGACGACAACCCCGAGGCCAGCAGGGCCACGGCGAAGGCGACGCTGGAAAGCGGTCCGAGCAGCGGCGCCAGCGTTTGGTGGGCGACCTCGATCGAGTCCAGCGCGATACCCCTTGAGTAAAATGTTGCCGCCGAGACCAGGACCATAGCGGCATTAATGATGAAGGCGGTGTTCATAGCGACGAAGACGTCGACCTTTTCGAGGAACAGATGCTCCCTCATGGCTTTCAAGGATCGGGAGACACGGCGGCTCTGCACCAACTGCGAATGGAGGAAGATGACGTGCGGCATGACCGTGGCCCCCAACATGCCGACGGCCACCAAGATGCTATCCTTGTTCAGGCTGGGCACCAGCGTGTGAAGAGCGACCTGGGGCCACACGGGCTTCGCAAGGAACAGTTCCACCACATACGCGGCGCTAATGACGCTCACCAGCGCCGTGATGGCTATCTCCACAAAGTTCTGGCCATACCGGTCCAGCGCCAGAAGCAGGTAGCTGAGGAGCCCCGTCAGTATGGCAGCCCAGACCACCGGAATCCCGAACAGCAAATACAGGCCTAACGCCCCTCCCAGAAACTCCGCCAAATCCGTGGCCATGGCGGCCACCACCCCGACTACCCAGAGGAAAGTATTGACCGGCCTGGCGAACAGGCGCCGGCAATGCTGCGGCAAGTTCGCGCCGGTGGCAATGCCCAGCTTGGCGGAAAGCGTCTGGAGCAGGATGGCGAAAAGGTTGCTCCAGAGGATCACCCAGACCAGGCCATAATTGAAGCGCGAGCCGGCGCTGAGGTTGGTGGCAAAATTGCCAGGGTCCATGTAGGCCACGCTCACCACGAAGGCCGGCCCCATATACTTCAAGACTTTGGACACTGTCGAAGGCGAACGGCGCCTTGCTCCAAGGCGGACCGAAGGGGCTTGGGCGATGGCGTCCGCGGCGGTGGAAGCGTTGATGGCGACGGCGGTGGCATCAAGGTGGTCGGCGTCCAATGAACTATCCCCCAAGGACAGATCTGAGAGCCCATGGTCCTGCCACGCCGGCCTGAGAAGCCGAGTGAAACAGTGTTAGCCACGGTTAACTCTTTGACGCCATCATATGAACCGGCGGTGCGTTATGTCACAAAGGCAACAGGGAGCGGCGCTTGGAGGGGGAAGGGGGGGGAGGGTGAGGAGGGTAACGTAGGGCTGAGGATTGAGTCGTCGAACGGCGGTTACCGGTCCTTGTGACTGTGCAGAAAAGCCTCCCAGAGCGCCAGAGACTCGGGTGACTGCGTGAAGAAATCCAGCATCAGGGCTATGCCTGCTACCGCCGCATCGGAGATGTTGTGTTCGATGCGTTCGGCGTCCTCCAGAACCTCGCTGAGACCGATGAAATGGAGAAAGCGTTCGAGCAAATTGTGGCGATACAGGAGGGACTCCCCGATACTCCGACCGGCGTCGGTGAGGCGGATGATACCGTACCTTTCGTACTCTACCAGGCCTCCCTGTGCCAGCCGCCGGACCATCCGGGAAGCCGAGGGCGGTTGCACGTGCAGCGCGCCGGCCAGCTCTAAGACCCTTGTGTAGCCGTCGTCACGGGAGAGTCGATAGACCATCTCCAGATAGTCTTCCATACTCGCGGACAAGGTCTCCTGGCGCTGGGCATCGTGCAGCGTGTAACCGCGGAAGGTGTAGAATTCGCCCTCCTTGTCCACTTTTCGGTTTCCCTCCCACACGCCTTCTACCAGAATCCTATGCGCCACCGCGCTCCCCGTGCACGGTGAGTGCGAATGGTCGCCCCACAAGACCAGGCGCGAGAAGAGCGAGGGAGACGAGCAGGACAGATGAGGCAGGCATACCAGAGCTTTCTGGTCACCCTCGCGCATACGCTGGCCCAAAGGATACGCCGGTGATGTGCGTACGCGAAGGCGTGAGGAGGGAGCCCGACGTGGCCGCCGTGCAAGGGTTTATTGATGGTCTGCCTTACTTCGACTTCGGTAGCCGCTTCCTGCAGTTGACGTCGCCGAACCTGCGGGGCACGGACGTCAAGATATTGCAGGTGAAGCTGAAGGTGATGGACCGCTTCGACCCGGGGGCGATTGACGGCATCTTCGGCCCCAGGACCCAGGCGGCCGTCAGAGCCTTTCAAGCCTACTACCGGCTGACGGTGGACGGCATCGTGGGGCCCGACACGTTCTGGACTCTGGGTGAGTCGACCGGCCCTTACCTTGGCGGCAGCCCGCGCTTCGGCAGCCGCACCCTTCAGCAGGGGATGAGGGGCGGTGACGTCTGGATCCTCCAGAACCGCCTGAACATCGCCGGGCGAACCGAAGTCGGCATCGCCACCGGGGTCTTCGACGCCGCCACCGCCGTCGCCGTCCGTGCCTTCCAGGCCCGCTACGGGCTGGTCGTGGACGGCATCGTCGGGCCCGTCACTACCTATAATCTGAAGCTCCGCACCTGGTTGGGCGGGCGCGAACTCTCCACCAGGACAAAGGGCACGGACGTCCGGCAACTACAGCGCTGGTTGAACTCGATCAACGAGGTCCCCATCCTGACCGAGGACGGCTTTTTCGGGCCGCTAACGCAGGCGGCGGTCCGGACCTTCCAGGCCTTCAACGGCGTCCCCGTCACCGGCATTATCAACCCGCCCACCTTCAACGCCCTGGGCCGCTACACCGACCAGATCGGCCTCGACTCGGAGAGCCGCATCGTCTACCGCCATCTTGAGGTGCCGACCGGGGCCTATTCCATTCGGAGCATCAAACCGAGCGGCACGGACACTGTGAACCTCACCGGCGAGTTGCCCCTGATCCCCGGCCCACCCAAGTGGTCGCCCGACCATAACTGGGTGGCCTACCGGGCCGACGATGCGAAGCTTTACGTGGTGCCCGGTACCGGCGGGGCGCCCGTTGCCAAGACAGACGACGTCGCCTCCGACCAGATCTCATGGTCACCGGACAGCACGATCATCGCCGTCGAGAAGAGCGCCGGCCGCATCTTCCTGGTCGACCGGGCCACGGGAGCCGACCGCTTCTTGGTGAATGGCGGCGACCCCGTCTTCTTCCCGTCCGGAACACGCGTCACCTTCGTGGCCGACGAACAGATCAGGGCCATCAACACCGACGGCACCGGCCTGACCACGCTGACCACAGTGGTGCAACCCTACCAGGACCTCGACGTCTCCCCGGACGGCACCAAGATCGTCTTCAGTGTCCCACAGGAGGGCACGCCGTTCTCCAGCGTAGGGCTGCTTGACCTCGCCACCGGGCGGATGATCATGATCCCACCCGGCCCCGCCAGTCAAGACTTCTGCCCGGTGTGGTCGCCCGACAGCCGCCTGTTTGCTTTCTCTTCGTCCGCCGACGTGCCGGGCGTGGGCCTCATCGGAATCCTCCGCGTCTTCGACGACCAGGGCAAGTTCGTCATGGACATTGGCGATTCCCGGGGCTGCCACACCGGTTGCACTATCACTTGGGGGCCGCACAGCGACCGGGTCGCTCACGCCTGCGCCTGCGTACCCGGTGACGTGCTGACCGGGACGACCTGTTCGACCGCACTTTTCGCCACGGCCACCGTCCTGGTGGTGCCGGGAGCGCGGAATGACGCCGCATTCTGGATCCGCTAGCCACATTCGCCAGCCGTAATCGCCTGGACCGCTTGGTCGAGGCGCGACGGATTGGCAGAGCCAAAATCGCTGACCATGCCCAAGGGGGGTAACAATCGTGTCGCCTGAAACCGGTAATCCGTTGGATGCGGGTGCTGCCGCGGCGGCCGCGGCGGTGCAGATCGATGGTCTGCCCTACTTTGACTTCGGCAGCCGGTTTCTGCGGCTCGCGACCCCGTTCCCGCGGGGCACCGACGTCAAGATTCTACAGGTCAAACTGAAGATCATGGACCGTTTCGACCCTGGGCCCATCGACGGCATCTTCGGCCCCCTGACCCTGGCCGCCGTCCGGGCCTACCAATCCTACTACGGGCTAGCCGTCGACGGAATTGTGGGGCCGGACACGTTCTGGGTCCTGGGCGAGTCCACCGGCCCGTACCTGGGCGGCAGCCCGCGCTTCGGCGCCCGCACGCTCCGCCAAGGCATGAGCGGTGGCGATGTCTGGATCCTCCAAAACCGCCTGAACATCGCCGGTCAGACCGTCGTCGGCGCAGCCACCGGCTTCTTCGACGCGACCACCACGGCCGCCGTCCGGGGCTTCCAGGCCCGTTATGGACTGGCTGTGGACGGTGTCGTCGGACCAGTCACAACGTACAACCTGAAACTCCGGACCTGGCTGGGCGGTCGCGAGCTATCCACCGTCACCAAGGGCACCGACGTCCGCCAGGGCGGCGATGACGCGACCGGGACCATCTTCTCGGTCCCCCTCTTCGCTGCCGATCCTTTCCAGGTGGTACCGGACCCGCGCCCGAACGACGGGGCGCATTGGATCCGCTAAAAGCTGCTAACCTGTGCTGTGGTGAAACTGGAGTGGTCCCCTTCACCGATGGATGCAGGAAGAACAAGGGTGTCCTCGAATTGCCCGTGCAAGGCTTGACCGCACCATTGAATATACATTGCACTTTCATACATCCCCTCACCACACGCCGCCTCTAGCTCACCGCGAGGACGCTGAAACTGGACCGAAGCTGGACAGCAGACGGGTCGTGATCATTGGAGTAGTCGGTATCGAAGTAACCGGTATAAGAAGAAGGGGATGATGTCTTGCGTTCCGTGTTGCGCAATAAGGTGTTCGCCTTTGCCCTGATCGCTCTTTTGTTGGCAACGACCCTGGTGGCGGGATGCGCTAAGCCAAAGACCACCGGACAGACCGGCACCACCGGCGGCACCACCGCCGGCGGTCCCAAACGCGGCGGCACGCTTACCGTCGGCATCTCCGGCGACCCCATTACCCTGGACCCCCACAAGTCGGCGTCCATGACCGACCGCAACTATTACTATCAGATCTATGACCCCCTGGTCACACTAGGTGCCGACGGTAGCATCCAGCCAGGCCTGGCGGAGAAGTGGGATAACCCGGACCCGAAAACTTACATCTTCCACCTCCGTACCGGTGTGAAATTCCACGACGGCACCGACTTCAACGCCACCATCGCCAAGTGGAACTTCGACCGGATGCTGGACCCCAAGGCAAAGTTGCCCCGCCTCTCGGAGATCAACATGATTGACACGGTGACGGTGACCGACGCCAACACACTGAAGATCACCTTGAAGACGCCCTATGCCCCCTTCCTGACCGTCCTTACGGACCGCTCTGGGATGATGGTTTCTAAGGCAGCCGTGGAAAAGCTGGGCGACGACTTCGCCCGCAAACCCGTGGGGACCGGCCCGTTCATCGTCACCGAGTGGACGCCGAAGAGCCAGGTCGTGCTGAGGCGGTTTGACCAGTATTGGGACAAGCCCAAGCCCTACCTGGACGGTGTGGTGTACAAGATAATCCCCGACGAGACCGTCCGCCTGACCAGCCTGAAGACGGGAGAGGTCGGCCTCATCGACACCATTCCGCCGAAGGATGTCGCCAGCGTAAAGGCCAGCGGGGAGTACACCGTGGCCGAATCGCCCAGCCAAGCCTATGACTACTTGGACCTGAATACCAAGCAGCCTCCCTTCAACAATAAGGCCCTCCGCCAGGCGGTGGCCTGGGCCATCGACCGCCAGGCCATCCAGCAGACGGTCTACTACAATGTGGGCGCCGTGGCCAACAGCCCGTTCCCGGCCAGCCTCTGGGCTCACGACCCGAACTTCGTCCCCTATACCAGGGACGTGGCCAAGGCCAAAGCCGCAATGGCCGCGGGCGGCCAACCCAACGGCTTCAGCTTCAAGCTGACCATGACCAACACGCCGCTGAACGTTCTGGTCGGCCAGGTGATTCAGGGGCAGTTGAAGGAAGTCGGTATCGACATGCAGCTTGACCTGGTGGACAGCTCGGCCCTGAGCGCCGCGCTGACCTCCGGGAAGTATCAGGCGTGCCGCGCCGGGTGGAGCGGCCGGGCGGACCCGGACGGCAACGTGTACACCATGTTCACCACTAACGGCAGCATCAACTACCGCAAGCTCAGTAACAAGACTCTGGACGACCTCTTGGAAAAAGCCCGGGCGGCGACCACCCAGGCCGAGCGCAAGACCTTGTACCAGCAGGCCGCGCAAATCATTGCCGACGAATCGGTGCTAGTGTTCATCCATTCCGACCAGTTCCTGCACCCCATGAAGAAGAACGTCAAGGGGTACAAGATGATATCCGATGGCCGCATCCGCCTGGCCGGTGTCTGGCTCGAGTGAGGTAACCGGACCGACGCGGGTGAACGTGCGCCGATGAGCCTGTACATAGGAAAAAGGCTGATAGCCCTGGTCCCGGTGCTCCTCGGGGTCACGATCATGGTTTTCTTGCTGATCCACATGATCCCCGGGGACCCGGCGGTCACCATGCTCGGAGAGCAGGCCAGCCCAGAGGCGGTGGCGGCTCTACGCCAGGAGATGGGGCTGGACAGGCCTTTGTCGGTCCAGTATGTGACGTGGTTGGGCCGGACTCTGCATGGAGACTTGGGGCGTTCGCTTTTCGCGCACGCCCCGGTCTCCGAACTGATCGTCCAGAAGATGGTGCCCACCGCCGAGCTGGGCTTGGCGGCCGTGGCGTTGTCGGTCGTCATCGCCATCCCGGCGGGCATCTTGAGCGCCGTTAGGAAGAACACCTGGGCGGACTACGGCGTGACTCTGGTTTCGCTGTTCGGCGTGTCCATGCCCAACTTCTGGCTGGGCATCACCCTGATCCTGATCTTCGCCCTGCATTTGCGTATTTTACCGGCGGCCGGCTTCGTCCCCTTCACCAAAGCACCGCTCCAGAACCTCCGTTACCTGGTGATGCCCACCATCACGCTAGGGCTGCAGCTGGCGGCGGTGGTGGCCAGGCAGACCCGGTCGGCGGTGTTGGAGGTCCTCCGGGAGGACTACGTCCGGACGGCGCGGTCCAAGGGGCTGAGCCAACGGACCGTCATCTACCGTCATGTTCTGAAGAACAGCCTGATTCCAATCGTAACGGTGGTCGGGCTACAGATCGGGCGCGTCTTGGGCGGTGTGGTCATCACTGAGACCATCTTCGCCTGGCCGGGCCTTGGCAAGCTGGCCGTTGACGGCATTTTCGCCCGCGACTTCCCTGTGGTGCAGGGCGTGACCCTCGTGATGGCGGCCGCCTTCGTCTTCGTTAACCTGGTGGTGGACTTGCTCTATGGATTCTTCGACCCCCGGATCCGATACTAAGACGGCTGCCGGCGGCGCCGGCTCGAGCTTGCTTTCGCGTGCCGTTAAGCAGATGGTCCGTGACCGCCGCGCCATGACCGGCGTCCTCATCGTGGTCCTGCTTCTGGCGGCGGCGGCCCTGGCTCCGGCCCTGGCCCCGAAGGACCCCATCAAGCCGGACCTGAAGAACGTGCTCCTGCCGCCGGGGGCCGGCCATTGGCTGGGCACCGACGAATTGGGGCGTGACATTCTGAGCCGGTTGCTCTTCGGAACGCGGATCTCACTCTACGTGGGCGTCATCTCCGTCGGGATCTCGATGACCATCGGCACACTGTTCGGGCTGGTAGCGGGCTATTTCGGCGGCGCGGTCGACACCATCGTCATGCGCGTCATGGACGTGGTCCTGGCCTTCCCCTCCCTCCTCCTATCCCTCGCCATAGCCGCCGCCCTCGGGAAATCCTTGACCAATGCCATGCTGGCCATCGGTTTCGTCGGTATTCCGGGGTTCGCCCGCCTCATCCGCGGGCAGGTCCTGTCCATCCGTGAGCGGCCCTATGTGCAGGCCGCCCGGGCGGTGGGTTCGACCGACAGCCGCATTATCTTCGGCCACATCCTCCCGAACGCCGCCCCTCCCCTTATCGTCCAGGTTTCGCTGGGCCTAGCCGGCTCCGTGCTGACCGAAGCCAGCTTGAGCTTCCTAGGGCTGGGGGCACCGCCGCCCACTCCCAGCTGGGGGTCGATGCTCAGCATGGCCCGCGGCTACATGGACAGTTCGCCGTGGCTGGCGCTGATGCCGGGAGCGGCTATTTTCATCCTGGTGCTGGGTTTCAACCTCTTGGGTGACGGTATCCGCGACGCTCTGGACCCGACGATGAAGTAGGCCAAGAGAGGAAGGAGACCTATGGAGGAACTCCGTTTTCCGATTCGTACCGAATCTGGGGACGGGACGGTGGTCATGACCGTGGACCTTCCAGATTGGGATATTGTGGCTTGGGGACCGGACGAGGATGCGGCTCGACGGCAACTAGTCACGGACCTCGCCGAATACGCCAGAGACTACCTGGAGCGCCTGCCCTTGTTTCTGCGGGCCCCGAACCGTAGGGGGCACTTTGGACGTATCCTGCGCCTTCTTCTGACCGATTCCGAAGAGGAGATTGCGGGGCTTCTGGACTACCGTGCCCACTAAGTTCAGGGAGTTCAAGGCCTACCTTGACCGTCACGGCTGGGTGTGCTCTCGGGTAACTGATCGCTACCAGTACGAGAAAACCCTACCCGACGGCAGGGTGCTACGGACCAAGGTGAGCCCCTAGGACCTGGACACACTGTCGTCCGATTCGCCCTCGGCAGACCCGCCTGCCGCGGCAGCGCCCGTGGCGCGTGCCGGTGCGAGCGTCTGCGACTGGGGGCAGACCCCGCAGGGCAGGTCCGGGCAAGACGCGACAGCCGGGCAATCGGCGTGCATGAAACTACACCGGTACAGAGGGCAGACCTTCGTCAGGACGTCCATCGACCAGTACGGCCTCCCCTTGGCGACGGCGCAGCCGGAACACGTTTCTCCCAAGGATGGACACTGGGCGCAGGAGGAGCCGCAGGCATTGATACCTGGCGCCGGCGTCGCCGCCACCGCCGCCACCGCCACCTCACCTGTGCCTGTGCCTGTGCCTGTGTCTGCGCCGGCGCCGGCCGCCGGACTCCCCCTTGAGGTGGTGCACGCTCCCAACTCTATTCCCGCTTCCACCAGGCCCGGCACCACCGGCAACCTGAGGCTCATGACGGTGCCCTTGCCAGGGCGGTTCTCGGCCCAGAGGTCACCTCCGTGGCGGCGGGCGATGTCCCGGCTGATGTAAAGGCCCAGCCCGATACCGCCCGGCTGGCGGTTGGCAAGGTTGGTGGCCCGGTAGAACCCATCGAATACCTTCTCCAACTGGTCGGGGGGAATGCCGACCCCCTCGTCTTCCACCTTCACGGTCACCTGGTGCTTGCTCAGCACGGTCTTGACCTTGATCTGAGACCCCGGCGGCGAGTATTTGGTGGCGTTGCTGAGCAGGTTTGCCATGACCTCGATCAGCCGCTGTCGGTCGCCCAGGACGTGGATTGGGCCTCCGGCGATGTCGAAGGTGAGGGAGCGCTCCTGACCGGCGCCGGCGTAGGGCGCGACCGATTCCGACAGCACCTCCGACAGGTCAAGGGGCATGAGGTCCAGGGGCAGCCGTCCGCTGCTAACCCGGTAGCCGTTAAGGATATCGGTGAGGAGATCGTTCAACCTTCGCAGTTCGGACTCCGCCGTCTTGAGGTACCGTCCGACGCCGTCTTCACCATGACTGACATGGCTGACCTCGCGGCGGCCGTCGCGGCCCGCTTCGGGGTGGCCCGCCTCGGGACGGTCGGCCCTGGCCGCCAGCCGCTTCGAAATCAGTTGAATCAGTCCAAAGGCAGCCGCCAGAGGGTTGCGCAGTTCATGGGAGAGGACCTGCAAGTACTCATCCTTGGCCCTCTCCAGGGACCTTAGGGTAGTAACGTCCCGAACCGTGATAACGCGGCGGCGCGGACTCCCTTCAGGCTGGTCGATCGAGCTGATTGTTACCAGGACATCGACGTCGCGCCCTTTCATGTTCCGGACCCGAGCGGGAACGTTAGTGGCCCAACTCCGGCGGAGTACGTCGGTGTGGAGCGGATCGTTACATAGGATCTGGGGGCCGCTGTCTCTCATGACGATCAAGCCGCCGAGGATTCGTTCGCAGCCGTCTTGGAGCTCCTCCATGGAGTCCAGGCCGAGGAGGTCCAGACCGGCGCGGTTAGCCGTCACAAGGCGACGCGGGTCCTCGATAACATACACCGCTGAATCGATAGTGTCGAAAACGGCCTGCAACTCGGCGGTCTTAACCTCGGAAGCCCGCAATGCGGCAGCCAGGTGCTCCTGGCTGTTACCCAGATCCCGCAGCAGATTGGTCAAGCGCTGTTCAGCCTGCTCCAAACGGTCTCGGGCCTGGCCCACCAGCTTCTCGTGGGTGGGGGTCAGGTAGATCTCCTGGATCAAGAAATCCATGATCCCCCGGAGGGAATGAAAGGGGTCGTCCAACCCGCGACCGCCGAGCCCTTCCCGGCTGCGCGCGCCATTTTCACCGGCGCCGGCCAAGGATGTCTCCAGCTTGGACACCATGGACAGAGTCCAGCCCCAGATGTCCACGTCTACGACTGGGTTCAGGATACCCATGCCCAGTGCGCCGCGGATTCCGCCGTCGGGACTCCGGATAGGAGCCCCAATGCACGTCCAGTCCGCCTGTTCCGGAAAGAAGTGCTCCGGGCCGATGAAGACCACCGGCTTCCCGATGGCCAGAGCCGTGCCGGCTGCGTTACACCCCCTATCCTTTTCCAGCCAGGACGTGCCCTCGGCGACGCCATCCAGGGCAGTGGCCGATTTCATGTCGGGGTGGTGCCGTAGGCGCAGAGCGATGCCTTCGTCATCCAGGAGCACGATGGAATGAAACCGGTCGTGCAGGGCTTGTCCCATCTCGGCGATGAGGGGATCGGCATGCTCCAAGAACTTCCGGCTACGATCGCGGGCCCGCTCCAGCCGCGCCGGGTCCGGGGTTTGAACCTTCGGCTGATCGGGCCGGTTCCCATAGGCAAGGCTGCGTCTCCAGGCCTCCAGTATCACGGGCCGGAGGCCGGGGCTCACCCGCCCATCGACGAAGTACGCCCGCCAAGCCGTGGAGAGATCAGTGAACTCCGACAACACCCGCACACGCTCCCCAAGAGAGAATAGTGCATGCGGGATTCCCCTCGAAGGAAAGCCCTTCCTGCCGCCTAGCTGGGCGGTTGTTCGCCGCGAATCGACACTATCCGACAGAGAGTGGGGTTTGCCGGGAATTGGGACTAAACATTGTGGCAGGCCACCAGGTGCCCGTCGCCCGTGTCGCGGAGGACCGGGTCCTCGTTCCGGCAGACGTCCGTCGCCTGGCTGCAGCGCGGAGCGAAACGGCAACCCGGTTTGGGGTTGATGGCGCTGGGGACGTCGCCATGGAGGATGATCTTCTCGCGTCCCGGATGGTACTTAGGAATAGGGACGGCAGCCAGCAGGCCTTTGGTATAGGGGTGGAGGGGATGGCGGAAAAGCTCAGCCGTGGGGGCCATCTCGGCCATTTTCCCCAGGTACATCACGACCGCCTTCTGGCTCAGGTGCTTGACCACGTGCAGGTTGTGGGAGATGAAGAGGTAGGTCAGCCCCATATCCTGTGCCAAGTCCTGGAGAAGGTTTAGAATCTGGGCCTGGACGCTGACATCGAGGGCCGAAACCGGTTCGTCGCACACGATGAAGCTGGGGTTCAGGACCAGGGCCCGGGCGATGCCCACGCGCTGGCGGCGCCCGCCGTCCAGCTCGTGTGGGAAGCGGCCGAAGTAGTCGGGGGCCAGTCCGACCTTCTCCATGGCCAGCTTGACACGCTCCGCCCTCTCGCGTCCGGCGCCGACGTGCTGCACCTTCAGCGGTTCGGCGATGATGGTCCCCACCGCTTTCCGCGGGTCCAGCGACGAATAGGGGTCCTGGAAGATGATCTGCATCTCCCGGCGCCGGCGGCCGGCCACCGCGTTGGTTACGTCCTCGCCCTTGAAGATGACCTTCCCGCCACTGGCCGAAATGAGGTTAAGGATGACGCGGCCCGTGGTGGACTTGCCGCAGCCACTCTCCCCCACCAGCCCCAGGGTTTCGCCGGGTTCGATGGAAAAGGACATTCCATCCACGGCCTTCAGCACACCCTTCGAGCCCACGTTGAAATACTTCTTCAAGTCGACGACTTCCAGGATGGGTTGGCCCGCCGCGGCGGTCATCGCGCATCACCTCCAGCCGAGCTGACCCCCGCGTCCGCGCCCACTCCAGTTCCCGTTCCAGCTCCGGCATCTTCCCTTGCCAGGTGACACATGACATAATGTCCCGCCGCCGTCTGGCGCAGTACGGGCCTGGCCTCGTCGCACTCCGGCCGCTTCTTTCGGCACCTTGGAGCGAAGTGGCATCCGGCCGGCAAGGCCATGGGGTCCGGCGGCGACCCGGGGATGGGGTCCAGCCGCTCTTTCGTGCTGTCGGGGTCGGGGAGAGACCCGAAGAGGCCGACGGTGTAAGGGTGCCGCGGGTCTTCAAACAGGTCTTTCACCGGCGCCCGCTCCACCACCGTGCCGGCGTACATCACCGCCACGGTATCGCAGTTCTCGGCCACGATGCCGAGGTCGTGGGTGATCATGATGGTGCTGGTGTTGAACTGGGACTTCAGGTCGTTCATGAGCTTCAGGACCTGGGCCTGGATGGTGACGTCCAGGGCCGTGGTGGGCTCGTCGGCGATGAGGAGCTTGGGGTTGCAGGAGAGGGCGATGGCAATGCTGACGCGTTGCCGCATGCCGCCGCTGAACTGGTGCGGGTATTCGAGGGCACGCCGCCGCGAAATGCCGACCAGTTCGAGCATGGCCCCCACCCGTTCTTTCGCTTCCTCCTTCGAAAGGTGTTGGTGCTGCATGAGGACGCCTTGGATCTGCTGTTCCACGGTGAAGACCGGGTTCAGGGAGGTCATGGGGTTCTGGAAAATCATCGAGATCCGGTTGCCGCGGACGGTCTGCATGTCATGCTCGGGTGCCCGGAGGAGGTCCCGCCCCTCGAACACCACCCGACCGCCGGTAACGAACCCGACGCGCGGCGGCAAGAGCTTCAGGACGGTGAGGGCCGTGGTGGTCTTGCCGGCGCCCGTCTCCCCCACCAATCCCAGGTTCTCGCCTGCCCCAATGCTCAGGTTCAGCCCGTTGACCGCCGAGACGACGCCGTCGAAGGTGCGGTACTCGACGGACAAGTCGGCGATGTCCAGCAAGGGCCGGTCGACTGCTATCGGGGCGCCTGCCGCCGGGTTCTTCTCCATGTCAGCTCAGCTCCGCGTAGCGCACCATCAGGTTAGCCATGTACTCGATGCCCTTCAGGTACTGCTCGATGGATATGTTCTCGTTCGGGGCGTGGGTGTTCGCCGTCGAGAAGGCCGCGGCCAGGCCGATCATGAAGACCGGCGCACCCAAGTACCTGGGGAACAGGCACAATGGCCCGGACCCGTCCAGCAGCGGCCAGACCACGGGGTCGGAACCGTAGACATCGGCCGCGGTGGCGATGGCCGTCCGGACGGCGGGGTTGGAGGGCGGTACCTTGTACTCCTCGTTCTCGCCGCTGATGCGGTAGTCGAAAGGTCCGTAAGGTGACCGGTCGATGAAGGCCGCCAACTTCTCCTTGGCCTCCGTGAGGGTCTGGGCGTGCACCAGGCGCAGGTCCAGCCGCGTCCAGGCCGTGTGCGGGATGATGGTTTTCCCGCGTTCACCCAGCCAGCCGGCCTTGAAGCCGGACACGTTCGCGGTCGGGTAGTAGAGCAGGCGCTCCAACATGCCGCGGGCCGTCTTCGGACCCAGGTTCTCCTTCAGGCCGTAGCCGCGGTTGAACTCGTCGCGGTCGAAGGGGATGGTGTCAAGGAGGGCCGCCTCGTCGGCGTCCGGCCCCTTGACGTTATCGAGGTACCCGTCGACAAGGATGGTGCCGTCGGGAGCCCGCATCGAGGTGATGAGGGCCATCAGGTCGTAGGCGGCGTTGGGGATGAGGGGCGCGTGACCAGAATGGACGTCGCGCCTGCCTTTCGTCGCCGTGATCTCGGCGCTGAGGATACCCTTGTTCCCCAGGTAGATCTGGGGGCGGCCGCTTTCGTGAACGCCACGGTCGCAGACAATGGAGATGTCGGACGAAAGCCGCCCGGCCAGCCCGCGCATGACCGCCGCCAGGTTCGGGCTACCGATCTCCTCTTCGCCCTCGAACAGAAATCGCAGCTGCAGCGGGATTTCGCCCAAGACCGCCTGCACCGTCTCCGCCGCCTTGATATTCGCCCAGAGGTTCCCCTTGTCGTCGGTGGCGCCGCGGGCGTAGATGAAACCGCCGCGAATGTCGGCGCCGAAGGGGTCGGATTGCCAGAGTTCAAGGGGTTGGGGCGACTGGACGTCATAGTGGCCGTATACCAACATGCGGCGACCGCCGCGCGTTGCTCCCGCGCCGCCTGGCCCGTGGCCGGACGCTCCGTCTGGCCCGCCGCCGGCCACTCCCCATACGGCGGGCATAGCGCCGGGGACGCGGGCGATGCCGGCCTCAAATCCGAGCCGCCGCAGTTCCCGCTCCAGCATGGCGGCGCAGTCCTCCATGCCGATGTCCTCGGTGGAGATACTCTTCTGCCGCAGGAAGGCTTGCAGCTCGTCGATGAGGCGCTCTTTGTGGTCGGCCACGTAGGTGGCGATGCGGTCCTTGATAGTCATAACGAAGCTCCTTTGTTCGCAGGCTGTTCGCGCTCAGCTCTCGCTCATGTACTTGATCACCATGGCGCTGGCCACGATGCCCTTCTCGAACCCGTCCAGCACCAAGCTTTCGTTGGGCGCGTGGTTCGCCTGGTCGGACGCGGCGAAGGGGATGACGATGCACGGCACCCCAAGGTCGTCGGTGAAGATGTAGTTGGGGCCGGCGCCGCCGGTGCTCGGAAAAATGACCGGCTCGTCACCCCAGGCGTCGGCCGCCGCCCGCCGCGCCACCTCGACGTAGGGGTTGGTGATCGGCGTCCGGCTGGGGATGAGGCCCAGCTCGGCGCGGGCCACCTCGACGTCGCCGTACCCGTGCTTCTCCAGGTGGCGGACCACCTTCGCGTGGATATCGTCGGGCCGCATGTCGGGGACCAGACGGATGTCGATCTTCACCGAGGCTTCCGCCGGGAGAACAGTCTTCGTCCCCTTGCCGGTGTACCCACTGACCAACCCTGAGATGTTGAAGGTAGGCTCGAACATCATGTTATGGTAGTACCGGCGCCCGAAACGGTTGTCCAAGAGGTGCTTGGCGCCGTGGGCCTTCAGAATCTCGGTATCGTTTACCGGGATGCGGTCGGCGGCCTCCATCTCCTCGGGAAGCGGCGCCCGCACTGTGTCGTAGAAGCCGTCGATCTTCACCAGGCCGTCTTCACCCTTGATGGTGGAGAGGAGCGTGACCAGACGCCAAGGGGCGCTGGGCAGCACCGTCGCTTTCATGGAATGCTGGTCGGAGGCCAGTTCCTTCGCCCTCAGTTCCAGCGGCAGGAGGCCCTTCAGTCCAAGGATCAGCGAGGGCCGGCCCGATTCGTGGTAGTGGCTATCGCTGAAGATGGCGGCGTCGGCGCGAAGGAGTTCCTTGTGTTCAAGGACGAAGGGGCGCAGGTTCGGGCTGCCCGTCTCCTCCTCGCCCTCGAAAAGGTACTTGATCTTGATGGGAAGCCGGGCGGCGGCACCCGCCGCACCGGATTCTGCCCCGGTCACCGCCAGATAGCTCTCCAAGCCCTTCAAATGGGCAAAAAGCTGGCCCTTGTTATCCGACGTCCCGCGGCCGTAGAGCTTCCCGTCGCGGACGGCGGGCTCGAAAGGCGGGGTCACCCATTTCTCGAGCGGCTCGGGGGGTTGGACGTCGTAATGGCCGTACACCAGGAGCGTGCGCATCCCCGCCGGCGCCGCGCCGTCCTCCGGCCCGATCTCGCCGAAGACCACCGGGTGGCGGCGGGTCGGGTAGATGGTGGTCCTGATGCCCAACCGGCGCATGAAGGCGGCCAGCATCTGGGAAGCTTCCCCCATCCCCACATCAATGGTGCTGATGCTGGGCTGACGAATGAAACTCTTCAATTCCTCCAGATAGCGCCCCTTGTTCGCCTGGACATGGGCCTGGACCTGGCTGAGGAAATCGCTGTTGGCGCTGTTGGCGCTGTTTAGACCACTATTGGAACCGGCCACCGTACCACCGACCTCCCCTGTCAATTCTTCATCTTCGGGTCGAGGATGTCCCTGAGCCCATCACCCAAGAGGTTAAGCCCCAACACCAGGAGCAAAATGGCCAGGCCCGGGATGGTGGCGGCGTGCGGTGCGACCAAGAGGTACTTGCGCCCGTTCGATAGCATGGCGCCCCACTCCGGGATGGTGGGCGGCGCGCCCATCCCCAAAAACCCCATGCTGGCCGCCGTCAGAATGGCGTTACCCACGGACAGCGTCCCCATGATGATGATGGGAGAGATGATGTTCGGGAGCATGTGGTCCCAGATGATCCACCAGTTCGGCGCCCCCACCGCCTGCGCGGCCTCGATATACTCATTGCTCCGGATGGACAGGGCCTCGCCGCGCGCCAGGCGGGCGAAGTTCGGCATGGCGTAGACGCCCACCGAAATGATGACGTTGCGCAGGCTGGGTCCCAGGATGACCACCAGGACGATGGTGAGGAGCACGCCGGGGAAGGCCAGCATGACGTCAAGGGCGCGCATCATCACCTCGTCTATCCAGCCGCCATAGAAACCGGCCATGGCCCCAAGGGGGACGCCGACGGCGATGGCGATGCCCACCGACGACAGTCCCACCAGGAGCGAGACCCGCGCGCCGTAGAGGATCCGTGACCAGATGTCGCGGCCCAACTCGTCCGTGCCCAGGAGATGCCCGCCGCCGGGGGGGTGTAGCAGCTCAGACAGGTCTTGGACGTTTGGGTCGGCTTTCGTCAGGATCGGCGCGGCCAGGGCGGCGATGATGAAGAGCAGGACAAGGGCGGTGCCCACCACCACCACGCGCCGGCGGGCGAAACGTTTGAGGTTCTTCTGGAACTCAGTGTCGCGGCTGCGCATGCTCTTCCCCACCTCCCTAGCGGAACCGGACCCGCGGGTTGACCACGGTGTACAGGATGTCGGTGAGCAGGTTGATGAGGACGAAGGCCACGGCGATGATGAGGACCGAGGCCTGCACCACGGGAAAGTCCCGGGCCCAGATGGACTCGACGATGAGCCGGCCGATGCCGGGCCAGGCGAAGACCTGTTCGGTGACGACCGCGCCCGCCATCAGGTGGCCGAACTCCAGGCCGGCCACGGTCAGGATGGTGGTCATGCTGTTTTTCAGGGCACGGGAGTAGAGGATGACATTGCCCGGAAGGCCCTGGGCCCGCGAGGCCAGGATGTAGTCCTGGTTCAGGACCTCCAGCATGGAGGAACGCGTCATCCGGGCCAAGAGCGCCAGGCTGCGCGCGCCCAGGGTGACGGCGGGCAGGATCATGCTTTTCAGGCTGTTATCGGCCAGGAGAGGTACCCAGCCCAGCTTGACGCTGAAGAGCAGCATCAACATTAAGCCAAGGTAGAAGGTGGGCATGGACACCCCGACCAAAGCCCCGACCATGCTGGCGCTGTCGGCCCACGAGTAGGGACGCGACGCAGAAATGACGCCGATGGCCACGCCGAAGACTACCGAAAGGACCATGGCCACGGCGGCCAGGCGGATGGTATTGGGGAGACGGACCTTGATCTCGTCCACGACGGGCCGGTGAGTGCGCAGGGACGTTCCGAGGTCACCCTTGAACACGTTCGCCATATAGACGGCATACTGCGTGACCACCGGCTTGTCCAGCCCAAGGGTGGTCCGTACCATGGCGATGTCCTCTTCGGTGGCGGAGTCGCCGGCGATGATGCGGGCCGGGTCGCCGGGCATGAGGTGGATCATCATGAAGACCAGGACAGACACGGCCAAGAGGATAGGTATGGACATCGCCGCGCGGCGGAGCAACATCTTGGACAAGCGGTTTCACCACCCGATCTTGGGCGACTCTATACCGGTCAGACAGACGGACACGCCGGGGCGGGCCAGGCCCTCTGGAGGGGGGTAGCCCGGCCCAACCCCGTTGGTCCGATGGTGTTGCCTACTTGCCGATGGTGACCTTATTGAAGAAGATCAGTTCGTTGGGCAGGACCTGGAGACCTTTGACGTTGGCCCTGGTGCCCACGGTGATCGTCTCGTAGTAGAGGTTCGCCCAGGCGGCGTCCTTCTGGACGAGATCCTGGATCTGCTGGAGAATCTGGGCACGCTTGTCGGCGTTGGTCTCCTTGCGCTGGTCGGCCAGGAGGCCGTCGACTTGCTTGTTCGAGTAGAAAGCCTGGTTCATGCTGGCCTTCGTCCCAAAGGAGAGCGAGAGGGTCATGTCCGGGTCGGCGGAGGGTGAGCCCTTGCCCAAGAGGAACAGGCGGGACTCGGTGCCCTTGGTCAGCATGTCGTTATAGGCGCCCCAGTCCATGACTTTCAGTTCGGCCTGGATGCCGGCTTCCTTCAGTTGGCCGACGATGGCTTCCGAAACCTGCTGGTCCATGGGGTAGCGGCCCGACGGGGTGTGGAAGACGGTCTTGAAACCGTCGGGATATCCGGCGTCTTTCAAGAGCTGCTTGGCCTTGGCCACGTCGTGGGTATAGACGGTCTGCAGAGTCTTGGCGGCGCCGGGGATGGTGGTGGACTCGGGGCCCACGGCAATGGTGGCCTGGCCGCGCAACAGGTTCTTCACAATGGCCTCACGGTCGATGGCGTAGTTCACGGCCTGGCGGACCCTGGGGTCGTCAAACGGCTTCTGGCTGTTGTTCATGCCCACATAGATGGTGCGGAAACCGGGTTTGGCGATGAGAGTGATGTTGGCGTCCTTCTTCAGGTCATCGATCTGGAAGGCGGGCACGCCGCCGACGACCTGAGCGTCACCGGTCTTCAGGAGCATGACGCGGGTGGCGTCTTCGGGGACGACCTTGAAGGTGAGTTCCTTGATGGTAGGTTTGGTGCCCCAGTAGCTATCGTTGCGCTCCAGGACCAGCTTCTCGCCGGGGGTCCAGCTCTTGAACTTGAAGGGGCCGGTGCCGACTGGCTTCTGACCGTAGCCCTTGACGCCGGCCGCTTTGGCGGCGGTGGGGCTCATCATGGCCACATTGTAGGTGGAGAGCTGGGCCAGGAAGGGCCCGAAGGGCTGGTCGGTGGTGATCTGCACGGTAGAGGCATCGACCACCTTGACGCCCGTGATCATGGACACCACGGAGCGGCGCGGCGAGGCGGTGGCCTTGTCGAGCATGCGGTCCAGGGTGTACTTCACGGCGTCGGCGTTGAAGTCCGTACCGTCGTGGAACTTCACGCCCTTGCGGAGCTTGAAGGTCCAGGTCTTGCCGTCTGAAGACACCGACCACTCCGTGGCCAGGCCGGGGACGAGGTTCATGTTCTCGTCGCGGGCGACGAGGGTTTCGTGGATCTGCATGGCCGCCACGGCGCTGGGCAGATCGTTGACAAACTGCGGATCAAGGGTCTTGGCGTCGGTGCCGACGGCGTAGGTCAGGCTGTTAGAGGCGTTCGGTTTCGAGCCGCAGCCGGTCACGGTGACGGCTACCAGCAGAAGGCTTACCAGGATAGCGACGATCCTGGTGGCTTTGGTACTCATACGGTCCCCTCCCAGTAATGCCAAATGACAAAGTTTGACAGGCATTTCGCCGGTTAGCTCGCTTCTCCCCTGAGGGAGGTGGGCCGGCGGACAGGTCATTCCACCGGCCTGCGTAAGAACGGCAAAGCAGAGCCACCGACGCTGCTAGTTTCCTGTGACGCGGCTGGCGTTCCCTTTGGTGACTGTGACAAGAAACGACACGGCCAATTGTCAGATTGCACCAAGGGCGAACATGGACGCGGATGCCGATTATGCAAGGATCTAGCAAAGGTCGCACACCCTAGGGGTGACCGTCGAGACGCAGGCAGCGCGCTCTACGCCGGAATCGCTTCTTCGATAGGATTCATACTGGAGGAACAAGCTGCTTCAAGATAGAATGGTGTCGGATGTTTGTCCAAGGGGTGGGCCCTTCCAATCCAGGGATAATCTGGATAAGGGTGGGCAAAATCCCCACTATATGCTGAAGGAAGGGGTCTAGTTAGATGAGCTTGTCTGCAGTCATCCCGATAGCGGGGGTCATTGCCATCCTTGCGGCGTGGTACCTCACCCGCTTCATCCTCGCCCAGGAAACTGGGACCCCAAAGATGCAGGAAGTGGCGGCCGCCATTAAGCAGGGCGCCGCCGGCTTCATGAAGCGCCAGTACAGCACCATAGCCATGCTGGCCATCGTAGTCAGCGCGTTGCTGGGTCTGGCGACCCGCTCCTGGCATACGACGGTGGCCTTCCTGGCCGGCGCGGCGGCCTCGGCCGTCTCCGGGTACATCGGCATGTCGGTGGCGGTCATCGCCAACCTGCGCGCCGCGGCGGGGGCCCGCAAGAGCATGAACAGCGCACTAACCATCGCCTTCCGGGGCGGGGCCGTGTCCGGTCTGGCCGTGACGGCGCTGTCGCTCTTGGGCGTGGCCGGCCTGTTCTACGCTTTCGGCGGGGCGGCCCACCCTGAGGTGGCTCCGCTGTCCATCGTCGGGTTTGGCTTCGGCGCCAGCTTCGTCGCCTTGTTCGCTCAACTGGGCGGCGGTATCTACACCAAGGCCGCCGACGTGGGCGCCGACCTGGTCGGCAAGGTCGAAGCCGGCATCCCGGAAGACGACCCGCGTAACCCGGCCGTGGTGGCCGATCTGGTGGGCGATAACGTCGGCGACTGCGCCGGCCGTGGCGCCGACCTCTTCGAGTCCACGGCGGCCGAGAACATCGGCGCCATGATCCTTGGTATCGCCCTCATCCCCGTGTTCGGGGTCAACGGCATCATCTTCCCCTTGGTGGCGCGCGCCTTCGGTATCATCGCCTCGGTGGTGGGCATCTTCTTCGTGAAGACGAGGGAAGACGAGAACCCCATGAGCGCCTTGAACCGCGGGTTCTACGTCACCGCCGTCCTAGCCGCCATTTTCCTCTACTTCGTCACCAAGGGAATGCTGGGCGCGACCGGCGTCAACTTCATGAACTTCTACTTGGCCTCCCTGGTCGGGCTGGCCACCAGTGTGGTGTTCGTGTTCGTGACCCAGTATTACACCGAGTCCCGCTTCCGCCCGGTGAAAGAGATCGCCACGGCGTCGACCACGGGCCCGGCGACCAACATCATCAGCGGTATCGCCGTGGGTATGGAGTCGGTGGCTATTCCGGTCATAGTCATCTCCGCGGCCATCTACGCCGCCTTCTGGCTGGGCTCCACGTCGGGCCTGCCGAACGGCGGACTATACGGGACGGCCGTGGCGACGATGGGTATGCTCTCGGTGGTGGCCTACATCCTGGCCATGGACACTTACGGGCCCATCACGGATAACGCCGGCGGCATCGTCGAAATGAGTGACGCGCCGGCCAACATCCGCGCCCGCACCGACAAGCTGGACGCCAGCGGCAACACCACCAAAGCCCTGACCAAGGGTTATGCGGTGGGCAGCGCGGCGCTGGCGGCGTTCCTGCTGTTCTCGGCCTACATCGACGACGTCAAGCTCCGCCTGGCCGGCGGCGACGCGGTCAAGGCGGCGGCGATGATCTTCCCGGTCGACATCGGCAAGCCGGCGGTGTTCATCGGGGCCTTCATCGGCGCCATGCTGGTCTTCATCTTCTCGTCCACCGCCATCCGGGCCGTGGGCAAGGCGGCGCAGGTCGTTATCCTTGAGGTGCGGCGCCAGTTCAAGGAGATCCCCGGCATCATGGAAGGCAAGGCCAAGCCCGATTACCGGAAGGCCGTGGACATCGTCACGGTGGGCGCGCTGAAGGAAATGGTGTTGCCGGGCCTGCTCGTCGTGGTCACGCCCATCATCGTGGGACTGCTGCTGCGGGCCGAGGCGGCGGCGGCCTTCCTGATGGTCGGCACCATCGCCGGCATCATCCTGGCCCTCTTCCTGAACACGGGCGGCGGCGCCTGGGATAACGCGAAGAAGTTCATCGAGAGCGGGCAGTACGGCGGAAAGCGGAGCGAGGCTCACAAGGCGGCGGTCGTCGGCGATACGGTGGGCGACCCCTTTAAGGACACGGCCGGCCCCTCGCTGCACGTTTTGATCAAGCTGCTGTCCACGATCACCTTGGTCCTGGCGGTGCTGTTCGTCTAGACCGAAAACTGGGCTGAAAACCAGGCTAGAAAGCTGGGCCGAAAACCAGGCCGAAGACCAAAGTCACGAGTGAGACTCGCAACACCAGGAAAACCGTAGTTGCCTAGATCGTGGATAAGCGCCGGGCGCCAAGCGCTCGGCGCTTTTGCTTGGTCATGCTGGGCGGCGGTGGGCGGGGAGGATGATGCCAATGGTCGGAATCCCGGACACTTGCCTTGATCGGACTGTCCGGAAACCCGGACGGATGGCATAGTTATGTAACCTACGTCTCCCGCTAGACAGCTTTTGGGGCCCTTGAGGAAGGGGAAGGGTCCGGGTTTCTGGATGGAATGGCACCCTCAAGCATCCGGGAAACCGACCATTTGCCCCTGAACTTTGTGCATTGACGGCGCAAAGTCGCGAAGTGTAGCCTTGCGGGCCCGCCAGACGGACGTGTTGGGTGCCGGCAGGGCTAGGCCGACAGCCTTCTACTCGCTGCCGTGGCCGCCGGGGCGCCGACGGGCACCGGGGTGCCGACGGGTACGGTCAAGGTGGTGGGAGGCTGCGCCAAGTCGGCCAGGGCCTTGCCCACCGCCCTCCTGGCCTGCCGAGTGGTGGTGTAGCTCTTGGCGTAGCTCTGGTTCCACGCACATTATCGGCAGCGCAGGCTGTTCTCTTCACCATTAGGCAGGCTTGTGTCCGTAGTTGGGATTGCGACCTTGGTGGGGATTGCGACCTTGGTGGGGATTGCGACCTTGGTGGGGATTGCGACCTTGGTGGGGATTGCGACCTTGGCAAGGATCGTGTCGGACTAGGTCAGCCCCCGAGGCCGCGGCGTCGTTTCGTTTTGGCTTGGGCCACCGCCAGATCGGTCAGAGGATGGGGTTTGCCAATGTAATACCCTTGGGCGAAGTCGGCGCCACACCGCCGCAGTATCTGCAACGTGGCCTCGTCGCCCACGAATTCGGCGATGGTTTCCTTGCCAAGCCCGCGCGCCACCTCGACCATGGCGGCCACCAGCCGCTGGTCCACGGGGTCGTCGGGCAGGTCGCGGATGAAGCTCCCGTCGATTTTCAGGAAATCCACGGGGAGGCGCTTCAGGTGCCAGAAGGACGAGTAGCCCACCCCGAAATCATCCAAGGCGATGCGGCAGCCCATGGACGCCAGCCCTTCGACCAATCGTTGAGCACCGAAAATGTTCGATATGGCCGCGGTTTCGGTGATCTCCAGAATGAGCTTCGCGGGATCCACGCTCCACTCGGCCAGCCCGTCGCGGACCGCCAGTAGCAGCTCGGCGTCGTCGAGGCTTGTCCCCGAAAGGTTCACCTCAAGGCAAAGGTCGACCCCGTTCCGCCCCTGCTCCCCCATGAACTGGATGGCGTGCTCCACCACCCAACGGTCCACCTGGCGGATGAGCCCATGGCGTTCGGCGACCTCGAGGAAATCGCCCGGAAGGATGAGGGTCCCGTCGGGGCCGACCATCCGTAGCAGGACTTCGTACCGGTCGATCTTGCCCGTCTTCAGATCCATAATCGGCTGGCAGTATAGTATGAAGCCTTCATTCTCCAGGGCCTGCCTGATCCGGTACTCCCAGGTCCGGCGGGTCGAAAGCTGTTCCTGCCAGTCCCTGTCTTGAACATGCACCGCGTAACGGTTTCCGCCGGCCTGTTTGGCGGCGTACATGGCGGCGTCGGCGGCAGCCATGATTTCTTCAACCTTCGTTCCGTGCTGCGGGAAGAGGGCCACACCCACGCTGGCGGTCACCCGGATGAGTTGCCCGCCGGTGACCAGACCGTATTTGCTGATGGCCTCCACCAAACGGGCCGCCGAATGCTGGGCCTGGTCTTCTCCGACGTTTGGGAACAGGATGGCGAACTCGTCACCCCCTGGACGGGCCAGGATGTCCGTCTCCCGCAACTCCCTGCGCAGGAGTTGACCGATGGAGACCAGAATCTCGTCGCCCGCCCGGTGGCCCAGGCTATCGTTGATGTCTTTGAACTGGTCCAAGTCGAGAAAGGCCACGGCCCCCGTGGAACCGTGAAGCTGGGCGGAAGCCAGTTCCTTTTCAAGTTCCTCCTGGAACCGGCGCCGGTTGAACAGGTTGGTTAAGGGATCGTGGTTGGCCAGATAGACCAACTGCTCCTCGAAGCGTTTACGCTCGCTGACGTCTTCCACTTCCGCGATGATGTAGACGGGCGTACCCGCGGAGTCCCGAAAGAGCGACAGGCTAACGTGAGCCCAGACCACCCGGCCCTGGGAACCGACGTAGCGTTTGTCCAAGTGCACCTCTTGCACTTCGCCGGAAATGAGGCGGCTCCGGGCCGTCTCTTGGTCCGCCACGTCGTCCGGGTGGGTGACGGTGGCGAAGTGCCGGCCCACCAGCTCATTCTCGGTGTACCCCACCATCCGGCAAAAGGACTGGTTCACCTGCAGGTATCTGCCATCCAAACCGACGAGGGTCTTCCCAATGGCCGCGTGTTCGAAGGCGCTCCGGAAGCGCTCCTCACTTCCACGCAAAGCCTGCTCCGCCTGGTGGATAACCTCCCGTTCGGCGGACAGTTCCCTGGTCCGGGCTGCCAAGAGCCGGACCAGACGCCGCTGGTCGTTGGCGGTACGGATTCCGGCCCAGGAAGCCAGGACAAGGACCAGCGACTCCACCAAGGACTCCCCGAGCCATGCCGCCGGTGAGGTCCGGCCCACCAGCCACAGGCGGATTTCCCCAAGGTTGGCCGCCACCACAGCGCACGCCATGATGGAGAATCCGGCCGCCGCCCCCAGGGCGCGCGTCGCCAGCAGGGGCCCAACCACTAGGAGCGGGCCCAGAGCATGGCCCAAGGGCGCGTCGTGGGTCACCATCTGCAGGAGACCAATGGTGACCGTCAAGAACGCCAAATGCCAGATCACTCTCATCCGGGCCGACCCCAGGCGGGGGAATGACACATGGAGCAGGAGGTTGAACGTACTCAGCGCGAGAACGAAGTAGTCCACGGCCCGGCTGGGAAACCCGCGCGGGGGCCGTAGTCCCTGATGCAGGGCGACCGCCAAGACCACCAGCCACGTCCACATCTCCAGCGTGGTCTGCACCCGGCCAAGGGCCTCGGCCGACTCTTCGGCTGGAGTCGTGGCCTTCCCCGAGAGACGTAGCTGTTCCTCGGGGAGTAAAGCGTGCGAGGTGGGCCGGTAGAACAGAATGGCCAGAGCGATAGTCGCCCATCCGGCGGCGAAGTCCCAGGACCCGAGGCGGGCGGAATCGGCCACCATGATAATGGGTAGGACAGCTCCACCTATCAGTCGGAACGGACGGATGGAGGACCGCTTCGCCGCTTCCAGCGATGGGAAGAGTAACGATATGACTCCGCCGATCCCAGCCATGGCGATCAGGGGCGCGAAGCTCTCGACGGAGAAGGCGTTATGTAACCCAAGGCTGCCCGGCGCCGCTACCGCCAGGAGGCCCACTCCGCCCTCGGCCACGGCGATACTGATAGCCAGGTAGTCGCCGGTCTGCCGGTCGTCGACGTATTTGTGAGCCGGAGAAACCCAGGGTACCAGCAGAACGGCCAGACCGACCGTAGCGCCGAATACCGCCTCGATCCAGATTCCCTCCAAGGCCAGGTATCCCGCAAGCCACAACAGACTGGCCGCCGGGATAGCCACCAGAACCCTCTGGGCCCACTTCTTGGCGGGATAACGTACCAGAAGTATCAGGACGATGCTGCCGGCCATGAGGACTGTGGGAAGTAGCCGCTCGGTGAGGCCGCCAGGATCCTCAAAACGGCCACCCAAAATGGTGTTCCCCTGCCCGACGATCATCTCTATTAGAGCCACCAAGACGAACAGCCTGGTGGCACGGCGGTCCACCACAGGTGGCCCTCCCTAGCCCTGACATTGTTCCCTGTCAAATGACTCCCTGCTCTTTCGCCACTTTGGCCCGGCTATCCTGCCAACAGCAGGGCTTATCCCCGCCACGTCGAAGCCCTTGGCAGTCCCAGGAGATGTAAGGAGGCGGGGGAGAGAATGGCGGAACGCCCTGCTATAAAGTGCCTTCATTTGGCCGACCTGCACCTCGGGTGGGAGCCGGCCGACCTTGGCGGCAAGGAGGCGGAGCGGGCCCGGGAACGCGATGGGCTCTTGCGGAAAGCGGTGGATTTCGCCCTCGATCCCGCTAACAAGATAGGCCTGGTAGTCATCGCCGGCGACCTCTTCGACAGCCACCACCCGACCGCCAAACAAGTGGAGGAGACCATCGCGCAGCTACGCCGGCTGGAGACAGCCGGGATACCCTCAGTCACCACGCCGGGGAATCACGACGAAATAAGCTACGTGGACTCGGTCTACCGCCTCCACGGGGACCGCTGGCCGGGATACCTAGTAAGCGACCCCATGCCCGTGAGGGTAACCACGGTGAATGTCGATGGTATGGCGGTCCATGTCTATTCCTTGGCGTATATAGGTGGGGTGACACACACGCGCCCGCCCATCCGGGAATTCCCCCGCTCGGCCGCGCCCGGCGTCCATCTGGCCGTCTTCCACGGCTCCTTGGGCTGGGATGGAGGGGACCGCAGCCTGCCGCTGGAGGCGGAAGCCCTGGGATCGGCGGGTTACGACTACGTGGCCCTCGGGCACTTTCACCGTTTCAGTTCGGAAGAGAGCGGGCACTCGACGTTGGTCTACGCCGGCCCCGTGGAGGGACGCGGTTTCTCCGATCCAGGTACGGGGCAGTTCGTGGTGGCCGAGATATCGCCAGCGGCGGGCGACGGCGGAAACGCCGGCCAGAGCGCGGTCAAGGTGCGGAGGATACCGGTGCCCGGCGTGCGCCGCTATGTCACCATCGACCTGGATGTCACGGCGTTGCCTGACGCGGAGGCCTTGGACCACGCGATGGCGGAGGCCTTGGACGGCGCGGGGGCCGGGGACAGGGCCGGGGGCGCGGCAGAGGCCGGGAACAGCGGGGGCGCGGCGGTTCTGTCTCCTCTGGTACGGGTCGAGTTGCGGGGGACGGCGCCTTTCGGTATCAACCTAGAGGCCTTGGCGGCGCGGCACCAGGACCGCTGCTACTATCTGGAAGTCAGGGGCGAGGCATCGGTCCTGGCTCCGGCGGAGATCGACCAGTGGGCGACGGAGCCTACTTTAAGAGGTGAGTTCATCCGGCGTGTCCGCCGGAAAGAGGAGGAGGCGCTGGCCTCCGGGGACGCGGTGGGGGCCACCGTCGCGCGTCGAGCGCTGGTCCAAGGTCTGATAGCCTTGAGAGGGGGTGCCCGGTGATGGCGGGGGTCATTTGGCACGTGCTCGAACTCGAGGGGTTTGGCCGTTACCGGGGACGTGTGACCGCGGAGTTCCAGGATGGTATCAACACGATTATCGGGCAGAACGAGACGGGGAAGTCCACCCTGGTGGCCGGGCTGTCGGCCGTAGTTTTCGGGCTGCCGAATAACTCGTCTCCCGAGGCCTTCGGGAACCGCCGTTTCCGAAACTGGGACGGTCCGGTCAACTTCTCCGGGCGCGTGGAGTTCTCGGTGGGTGGGCAGCGTTACCGCATCACCAGGCAGTTTGATAGGAATGTCATAACCCTTGACACTTACGCCCTCAATGCCTGGCAAGCGCTGGTCCGCGGCGAGCACAACCCCGGCGCCACCAAGCGGAACGAGGCCTATGAGCAGAAGCTTCACGAACTGCTCGGCGTGCGCAGTCGGGAGCTGTTCGAGCAGACGTTTTGCGTGGGGCAACCGATGCCGGACGGCGCCGAGGTGGACGGCAAGGTGCAGGAACTGCTAGCGGGGGCTGGCGGCGGGTTGGAGGGTGCGTTGAAGGGCCTGCTGGAGCGCCTGCGCAAGGTCACCAAGCTGAACACCTCTTACGGCGTGGGCGAGCGCGACGCGCGGCTGGACGGGCGGCTGGACACCTTGCGGCAAGAAGTAGTGGGGGCGGAAGAGACCCTCCGGTCCCAGGGGGAGTCCCTGGACCGGCTTCACGTGGAACAGGCGGAGTTGGACGCGGCCCTCGAGAAACGCCGGGCGACGGAAAGCGCCCTGCGCGAGAAGCGGGCGACGGCGGCGGCCTGGACGGAGTGGCAAGGGAAGCGCAGCGCCTACGAAGCGGCGGTGCGCGCCAAGACCCTCCTCACACGGGCCCAGGAGGCAGCCCGGACGCGACGAGTAGAGATCGACGAACTCGGACGGCGGATCCGCCAGAATTACGCCGCCTTCGAGGGGCAGGCGGAGGACACCGGTGACCGGCTGGCCACCCTGGCGGCGTTGGAGCGGCAGGCCGCGGAACGCAGCAAGGAGATGGACGCCCTGTCGGCGCAGCTGCGCGAAGACGAAACCGCGCTGCGGGAGGCCGAGGTCAGGCTGGTGGGTGAGCTGGCGGGAGTACGCGGTCGGCCCGACCTTCCGGCACAGCTGGGGGCATTACGACGTGTATCCGGCCAGCTACGGGAGTTGCGGGTCGCCCTGGCAGCGGCCAGGGCGACCGCGGAAGAGGCCAAGGCCACCCTGGGGGGGATGCGCCCTTGGAGCAAGCTCGGCGGAAGCCCGGTCCAGGTCCTGCATTCCGCTAGGAGCCGGGCAGCCGAGGTCCTTCCGGCCTGGGCCAGGCTAACGGGATTCGCGGCGCGAGCCTCGCAATTTGAGCAGACGCTCCAGAGCGATTACGGCTTGTTCCAGGCGGCAGACGAGGACACCCTGAAGGTCATCACGCGCTATGAGGCCACTCTGGAGCGGCTGCAGCAAGAGGCCGCGGCGGCCGCGGGCGATCTGGCCCAGTTGGAGAGCGCCGCCGCCCACTATCGCCAAGAAGAAAGGGCCATCGACGACGAATTCGCGGACCTGGACGGCCTGGGGGCCGACTTCGGCCACGCCGCCCAAGCGAAGATAGCCCTCCTCGAAGAGAAATACGTGCTGGAGAAGGCCGTCGCGGCGGCGGCTCCGGTGGGAAGGGCCGGCGGCGGGCGGGCGGTCTTGGTGGGCTCACTGGTGGCGGTGGTGGGCTTCGCGGCCACCTTGGGAGTGAAAGCGGTGGTACCGGCCGGTGGCGGGGGCGCTTCGGGAATAAGCCCGGCCACCCTGGGACTAGCCGCCATCGTGGCGGTCCTGAGCGGTTTAGCGGCTTTCCTCGTGACTCAGATAGTGGCGGGAGCGGGCCGACGGTCCGGAGGCCGGTCCGGACGCCGGGCAGGAGACCGGACGGCAGAACAGACGGGAGGGCAGACGGGAGAGCAGACAGGGCAAGCCGGCCAGGCCACCGATGCGCAGACGGGGCAGGCTCAAGCGCGATTGATTGAGCTTCAGAAGCAAATTGATGCTCTGAATCCGACCTTACGGACATACGCCGACGCCGGCGCCGCGGTACTCACCCAGGTGATCACCAGGCTGTCGACCCGCGAAGCGCGCCGGAGCGCACTGCATTCGCAGGTGTCGGCGATTCCGGGGTTTGATCGCCTGGGAGACGTCAGCGCCAGGTCCCAGCAGGCTCAATCCTCCCTTGATGCTTTTCTGCGGTTAGTCGCGTCTTTCCGAGAAGCCTACAGTAACGACCCGGCCCAGGCCTACCGGAATTGGGAACTGGTAAAGAACGAGCACAGAAGGGTTCGAACACAACTGGAGGAAACCGCCCAAGCCCTGGGTGTCTCTCCGGATGACCCCGCGCGCACTTCCACGGCGGGGAAACCGCCCTTCGAAAGCCTGTTGAGTCTGGCGGAGATGTGCGGCGCCCGGGCCGACACGGTGGGACAGTTGGTGGAATGGCTGGAATCCCTCTCCCCCGCGTGGTGGGAGGAGGCGGCGGCCGAGGCGCGGGGATACGAAGCGGCGGCGGTGCGGCTGCGTGACGCCCAGAACCGTCTCCACGTGCTGTCGGGGGAGGAAGCCGGTGGGGCCGGTGGGGCCGCCGAAGAACGTCTGGCAGCTGAACTGGCGGACCTCCAAGAACGGGTCGCACCCTACACTGAAGAGACCGATCCTGAAGATGTGAAGACTCTGGTACAACAGGCTCAGGCCCTGGAACAGGAGAAGGTCGGGCGGAGCACGTCGGTCACCAAGAACCGGCAACGTTTGGAGAGACTTGCCGCCGAACATCAACACCAAGCGGAGGAAGCCCGGTCTCTGGAAACGGGACTGGCCACGCCTTTGGCGGCCGCCACCGGGTCGGTGTCGAAGACCTTGGAGCTGTGGCAGGCCTACCTGCCTATCTCCCGGCGCCGCGCCGCGCTGGAGCAGGAACTGAAAGGCATCTTGCAGGGGCAAGGGATGACCGACGAGGAGACCTTGGCGAACCGCCTGACCGACGCCGAGGCGCGGATGGGCGCGGCGTTGATGGAGTGGAAGGCGCTGGTGTCGGCCAGGTCGGGGCTCCCCCCCGCCGACGGAAGCTACGACTTCGAGGATCTGGCCCGACGCCAGGTGGCGCTGGAGCAGGAGATCAACGGGCTGGCCGGCGACCTTGTGAGATATGAGGACCTGGTCGAAGGGCTGCGCCAGGAAGTGTCTACTTTGAAGGCTAAGAACCTGGAGAACCTGGCCCAGCTCCAGGAGAAGCTGGAGCGGAACCGGCAGCAAGTCAAAGAACAGGAGATGGAGGCCCGGGCGCTGGGGATGGCTTACACCGAGCTGGACGCGGCCCGCCGCGATTACCAGGCCTCCTACCGCGGTCTCCTGGCCGACAGGGCGACCGCCCATTTCGCGGAGCTTTCCGGGGTGGCGGACCGGCGGGTGCTGGTGGATGAGGATTTCAAGGTAGCCCTGACCGTGCCGGAGGGCGAATGCGCCGTGGCCCAACTCAGTCAGGGTGCCCGCGACCAGCTCTATCTCGCCTTGCGGTTGGCTGTGGCTGACCTTCTGGCCCGCGACGTTCAGTTGCCCTTCGTGTTTGATGACCCCTTCCTTTCCTGCGACCAGGCCCGCATGGAGCGCATCCGTTCCACTCTTGACCGGCTGGCGGCCGAAAGACAGATCATCCTTCTATCCCATCGCCCGGAGCTTGCATCGTGGGGCACGCCGGTGTGTCTGGCGGGCGACGGGGCCATCGAGGCCACGGCATGAGCGTCCGGTTCATCCTTGGGCGGGCCGGATCAGGGAAGACCCGCGTCTGCCTGGACGGAATCAGGCAGGCGGCGGCCGTGGACCCGCTGGGCCCCCCTGTTCTCTTCGTCGTGCCCGAACAGGCCAGCTTCCAAATGGAGCGGGACCTGGTGGAACCGGGGTCCGCCGCGACCCCACGGGCCCTGATCAGGGCGCAGGTCCTGAGTTTTCGGCGACTGGCCTGGCGGGTCTTTGAGGAAGTGGGCGGACCGGCCCACCCACCCCTTGGCGAACTTGGCAAGCAGATGGCTCTCCGTTCACTACTTCAGAAACGCCGGGGAGATCTGGTATTCTTCCGTGGGACCACCTTGACACCGGGTTTCACGGCCCGGCTGGCCGCCACTCTCTCAGAATTGAAGACCTACGGGGTCACCCCGGAGTCGCTGGAGGGGTGGCTGGCGACGCAGCGGAAGAGCGGCGGCGGGAGCAAGGTGGAAGCGCCGGCACTGGCCAAGGCCCAGGACCTACTGCTCCTGTACCGCGACTTTCAGGCTTACCTGGGGGAGCGCTTTACCGACCCCGATGATTACCTGGACCTTCTGGCCCAGCGCCTGCCGCAGTCGTCGCTCATGCGCCAAGCCACGGTTTGGATCGACGGCTTCGCCGGTTTCACTCCCCAGGAAGTCAACGTCCTGCGGGCGCTCTTCCTCACTGCTCCCAAGGTGAATGTGGCGCTGTGCCTGGACCCCTCCGAGGTAGAGTTGGAGATGTCGGAGGTAGACCTTTTCGCCCCCACACGCGAGACTTACGACTTGCTCCGCCAGGTGGCGGCTCAGGCTGGAGTGGCCGTGGACCCCCCTTTGGAGCTGGGGCGGGCGGTGGCGACCGCGACGACTGCGACGACTGGCGCCGCCAGGCTACCCCGTTTCGCCCACGCCTGCCTGGACCACCTGGAAAGCCAATGGCCGCGTCTGGCCCCGACCGCCTATCCGGCGGCCGGGGGCGCTACCGACGTCGAGCTTCCGATCACTCTGGTCACGACCGCCAACCGGCGCGCCGAGGCCGAATGGGTGGCGCGGGAGATCGTACGCCTCTGCCGTGACGGCGGTTACCGCTATCGCGAGGTTTCGGTGGTCCTGCGGACGCTGGAAGGGTACGACAACCTCATCGCGGGAGCGTTTGAAGAGTGCGGCGTACCCTTGTTCGTCGACCGTCGGCGACCCGTGCCCCACCATCCCGTCATCGAACTGGTGAGGTCGTCGGTGGAGGCGCTGGCCGGCGGGTGGGCGGCCGAACCCGTCCTGCGCCTCTTGAAGACCGACCTGTTCCCGGTGTCGCGGGACGCCATCGACGTTCTGGAGAACCACGCCCTGGCCCACGGGGTCCACGGCGAGAGTTGGTACGCCCACAAGGGGTGGGAATCCGCCGACCCGCCCCGATCGGAGGGGGAACTGCCGGCCCGGCGGGCCTCACCGGAAGAGCGAGCTCTGGAACAGGCGGTCAATGACACGCGCGGTAGAATCGCGGGCCCCCTCCGCCACCTGGCGGAAGCCTTCGGCGAGCGGTGGACGGGGAAACACCCCGTGCCGGTGCGCCTTGCCACCGCCGCGATCCGTGGCCTGCTAGATGAGCTCGATGTGGCCGGGCAATTGGAGGCTTGGGCCGCCCAGGAAACGGAGCAGGGGCACCCGCTGGCGGCGCAGGAGCATCTCCAGGTGTGGAACGGCCTCGTCGGCCTTCTCGACCAACTGGACGAAGGCCTGGGCGACGAGCCCGTGTCGCCCGAAGAATGCCTGCAGATTCTGGAAAGCGGTCTGGCCGGCCTCCGGCTGGGCCTCATTCCTCCGGGGCTGGACCAGGTCATGGTGGGATCCATCGAACGGTCCCGGCAGCCGGAGATCAAGGCTTGTTTCGTCATGGGGGCCACCGACGGGGTCTTCCCGTCGAGCCGTGGCGAGGACCTCATCTTCTCCGACCGGGAGCGGTCCAGACTGGCGGAGGCCGGACTGAGGCTGGCGCCCACGGGCAGACATCAGACTTTGAGAGAGCAGTATTTCGTCTACATTGCTCTGACCAGGGCGAGCCAGCGGTTGTACGTGTCCTATCCGCTCGCGGACGAGGAGGGTCGCGGGCTTCCACCATCGGCGTCGCTGGCCGGGAGGTTGCGCCAGGTGGTGCCCGGAGTGCGGCTGGTGACCGCCGGGCTGGAGCCGGCGGCGGGAGAAGAGATGACATACCTGGCTCGCCCGGAACAGGCCATCCGCCACCTGGCACGGCGGCTGCGGCTGGCGCGCGGGGGCGACGGTCGCCCGCCGGGGGCGGAATGGTGGGCGGTGTACCGTTGGGCCAAGGAAGACCCCGCCCGTCGCCAGGCGGCCATGGCTGTGCTGCGGTCTCTGGTCCACTCCAACGACGTGCCCCGCCTCCCCAAGGATTTGGTGCGCCGCCTCCACGGCCTGCACCTCCGGGGCAGCGTGTCGCGGCTGGAGGATTTCGCGGCCTGTCCCTTTCGTTACCTGGCGGCCCACGGTTTGAAGCTGGCTGAACGGCAGGAGCAGCAGTTCAAGGCGCCCGACATGGGCGAGTTCTTCCACGCCGCGTTGCAGGTCTTCGTGAAGGGGCTGATCGATGAGGGCCGGGACTGGGCGGACCTGGGGGCACAGGATATCGACCGGCTGGTCGGCCGGGCGGTGGAGAAGGTGGTCCCGACCATCCAAGACCGGGTCCTCACAAGCACCGCCCGGCGACGATATATGGCGGTCATGCTGCGGCGGACCTTGACCCGCTCCATCAGAATGCTGGGAGAGCATGCTAAAAGAGGGCCGTTCCGACCGGTGGCGGTGGAACTGCGCTTCGGCCTGCCGCCGGCTCCGGAGGACGAGGGCCTCAACCTGCCCGGTCTTACACTTCGCGTCAGTGAGGACTGCACCCTGATGCTGCGGGGCATCATCGACCGGGTCGACGTAGCGCGGGCTGAGAGCGAGAGCGGGAGCGAGAATACGAGCGGAAGCGGCTGGTATCTGCGCGTCATCGACTACAAGAGCTCCAAGCGCTCTCTGAACTTCCAGAAGATCCGCGAGGGGTTGGCCCTCCAGCTCCTGGTATACGCACTGGTGGCTCTGGAGCATTATCAGGCGTTCGGGCCCCCGCCTCCACCGGTCGGTCCGGCCGGTCCGGCTGTCCCGGCTGTCCCGGCTGCCCCGGCTGTCCCAGCGGCCCTGACGAACGCGCCGCCCGCGCCGCCACCCGGCATCGCCGCCGTCCAGTACTTCGCCATCGGCGACCCCATGGTCCCCGCCGACGGCCCCATTTCGCCGGCTGAGGTGGAGTCCCGCCGCACCAAGGACCTGAAGATGACCGGCCTGGTGCTGGATGACCCCGGAGTCCTGAGGCTTCTCGATGATGCCCTGGGCCGCGGCGCCCGCTCCTCAGACCTGTTTACGAGGACCCCCGTGTCCCGGGAGGACCTTGAGGCCGTGCTGGCCTTTGCGCGGAAAAAGGTAGTCGAACTGGCCCAGGGGATCTTCCAGGGCGAAGCGGCCATCCACCCCTGGCGACAGGGCACCGTCACGGCCTGCGCCTACTGCCCCTACAAACCGGTCTGCTCCTTCGACTCCCTGGTGCCCGGATGCGCCTACCGGGATCTGCCTTCAATGAACTCCAAGGCGGCTATGGCCGCCATCGTCGCCGAAGGCGCGAAAGGAGGCGATCCGACCCGTGGCCAGTAACGCGAAAATCTCGCCCTCCCCGTCCTGGACGGGCGAACAACTGGCGGCCATCGAGTATCGGGGAACCGACCTCCTGGTATCCGCCGCCGCCGGCGCCGGCAAAACCGCCGTCCTTGTCCAGCGCGCCATCGACCGCATCATCAAGGACGGGGTCGATGTCGAGCAGCTTCTGGTGGTGACGTTCACCGACGCCGCCGCCTCCGAAATGAAGGCGCGCCTAGCCGGTGCGCTGCGGAAGGCCCTGGCCGCCGCCACACACGGGTCGCCCCTGGCCGAGCGCCTGGCGATGCAGGCCGCCCTGCTGGACCGGGCCTCCATCTCCACCATCCACTCCTTCTGCCTGGGGGTGGCGCGACGGAATTTCCACCGCCTGGGGCTGGACCCGTCCTTCAAAGTGATGGACGAAAACGAGGCGGAGCTGCTCCTTCAGGACGTCGTGGACCAGCTTTTCGAGGAGTTCTACGGCTCGGCGGAGGTGGACCAGGCTTTTCTGGATCTGG
The DNA here is from genome assembly GCA_021791495.1 of Bacillota bacterium. Taxonomy (GTDB): domain Bacteria; phylum Bacillota; class Sulfobacillia; order JAJYWN01; family JAJYWN01; genus JAJYWN01. Next base: position 32,502 of record JAJYWN010000061.1, on the reverse strand, counting down.
TCGACGTTTTCGGCAGCGACCGCGGAGACGACGGGCTCCAGACCTTGGCCACCGGCTTGTACAAGTACTTGCGGAGTCAAGATGACCCTGACGGGTGGCTGGACCGCACCGTATCATTGGCGCGGGGAGCGGGGGCCGGTCGGCGTTTTGAAGACTCCCCTTGGTTCCCCCACGCGCGCGATGCGGTGATTCTTAACCTGGAGCAGGCGGCGGCTTTCCTGCGCCAGGCCAGGCGGGAGGCCCGCCGTCCAGATGGGCCCGGCCATTACCTGGAGGTGCTGGAAGAGGATATTGCCCGCGTGGAGGCGGCGGCGCGGGCGGGAGCCCAGGCATCTACCTGGGCGGCGCTGGGCGACAAGGTGGAGGATGCCGGGGAGTTTGGCCGTCTGCGCGGGCGCGCGGCGAAGGGCGCCACCCTTTCGGACGACCTTGTGGAAACGGTTAAGAAACTTCGCGATCATGCCAAGCGCCGCGTGGCGCAAACCTTCAGCCAGTTCTTTGCCGGGGCGTTCGAGACCGGAGGCGGCGCGGGCGATGCCGGCGACGCGGGTGGCACCGGCGGCGGCGCGGGCGATGCCGGCGACGCAAGCGGTAGCGGCGGAGGCAAGGACGAACCCGCGGGGCGGCGCACCGGCGACAGTTTGATGAGAGAGATTGCTTCCATGGCGCCGCACCTGGAGAAACTGGCGGGCATCGTCCGGACCCTGGGCCGGCGTTTTGCGGAGGCCAAGGCGGCGCGCGGGCAGGTGGACTTCGCCGACCTTGAACACCTGGCCCTCAAGGCCTTGGGTGGGCCGGGGGGAGAGCTTTCCGAGGCGGCCTTGGAACTGCGGGCCCGCTACGCGGAGGTGCTGGTAGACGAGTATCAGGATGTGAATGGCGTTCAAAACGCCATTCTGGAGCGCGTGGCCCGGCGCGACCCCGGTAACCTGTTTCTCGTCGGTGACGTGAAACAGAGTATCTACCGTTTCCGTCTGGCGGACCCCGGTCTGTTCCTTGAGAAGTACCGCCGGTTCCGTCGCCTCGATCCGACCGAGGCGGCTCTACGGGCGGGCTCGCCGCCAGCGCCCGGCAAGTTCGCGGCGCAAGGCACAGAGAATGCGGGCCGGCTCCTGGCGCTGAAGGCCAACTTCCGCAGCCGCCGGCAGGTGGTCGACGCGGTCAACTTCGTTTTCCGGCAGATCATGACCGCTTCGGTCGGGGAACTGAAATACGACGAAGAGGCCGCCCTGGTCTATGGGGCGACCTGCTACGGTCGGGATGCGGGTGGGGTCTCGACCGATGCCCCGCCCGTCGAGTTCCATCTCGTCGAGCGTCAGAACCCGGAGCCGGTGAGCGAGGCCGGGACCGGGGCATCCGCGGAGGCCGGCGGCAGAGAGGGAGCGACACCCAATGGGACGCCTGGCGACGGCGAGCCACGGGTCGTGGAAGAGGAGAACCCGGAGATGCTGGCGGCGCTGGAGAAGGAAGCCCGCGTGGTCGCCCAGCGCATCAAGGAAATGGTCGAAGGCGGGCCGGCGGGCGGGCCCCAGTTCCAGGTGTACGACCGGGCCCTGGGAGGTTTTCGGGGCGTGCGGTACCGGGATATCGCCATCCTCATGTCCGCGCCCCGCGCCCGGGCGAACACGGTCATTGACGTGATGGCGCGCGCCGGTATCCCTTCCTACGCGGAGCTGGGCACGGGGTACTTCCAGGCCACCGAGATCGAAGCCATGCTGGCTTTGCTGCGGGTCATCGACAACCCGCGCCAGGACATCTACCTGGCGGCCGTCCTGCGGTCTCCGCTGGTAGGCTTAAGCGCGGCGGAGCTGGCCTATATCCGGGCCGCCGCCCCACAGACAGCCAACTATCTGGACGCCGTGATGAAGGCCCCCGGCGTGGCGGACCTTTCTCCGGCGGCCGTGGCGCGGCTGGGAGTATTCATGGAACGGTTGGAGCGCTGGCGCACCGCGGCGCGGCGCGCCCCCTTGAGCGAACTCATCTGGCGCATTTACCGGGAAACAGGTTTTATGGCCTACGCTGGGGGGATGCCCGGCGGGCAGCAGCGCCAGGCCAATCTGCGGGCCCTCTACGACCGCGCCCGTGAGTTCGATAACTTCGCCCGCCAGGGGCTCTCCCGTTTCTTGCGGTTCGTCCGCCGGCTTCAGGAGAATGAAGGCGACCTGGGAACCGCCCGGGCGCTGGGGGAAGCCGAAGACGTGGTCCGCGTCATGAGCATCCATAAGAGCAAGGGGTTGGAGTACCCGGTGGTCTTCCTGATGGACCTGGGTAAGCAGTTCAACCTGCGCGACCTTAGCGGCGACCTCTTGTGGCATAAGGAGCTGGGCTTTGGGCCGAAGTTCGTGGACACGGCGTTGCGTTTGAAATTCCCCACCGTCGCCCACCGGGCCATCGCGCACCGGTTGCGTTTGGAGGCGTTGGCGGAGGAGCTGCGGGTCCTGTATGTGGCGATGACGCGGGCGCGGGAGAGGCTGGTGCTGGTGGGTTCGGCCAAGGACCTGCGCGGCCAGATCCGGACGTGGTGCGAGCGGGCGGACGGACGAGACCCCCCCTTGGCCGATCACGCCCTGGCTTCGGCCGCCACTTTCCTGGATTGGCTCTGCCCGGCGCTGGCACGACACGGCGCCTTGGGCCACTTCGCCCAGGTAGCGGGGCATGAGTGGGCCGACCCGCCGCCCGCCGCCGTGGCGGAGGACGTGTCGGCGTGGGACGTGGTGTTCTGGGGGATGCGGGGAGTACCGGGCGCACGGGAGGTCCCCGGCCTGGATGAGGAGGCGCGGGCGGCGGCCCAGGACTGGCCTTGGGACGCCTTGGCGGGATTGGAGGCGGAGCCGGGCGATCTGAAGGGCGCGCCGGCAGTCAGCGAGGCGCTGCTGGAGGAGTTGGGGCGGCGCCTGGCCTGGGAATACCGGTACCTGCCGCTGTCGGGGCGGGCCGCCAAGGTGCGCTCGGTGGAGGCCAAGCGGCGTCTGGAGGCCGTCGCGGCGGTCGCGGAGTTCGGGGCGGGTGGGGAGGCCGGTCTGGCCCGCGAGGCCGGGGCCGGGGCTGGGGCTGGGGCTGGGGCTGAGGCTGAGGGACGCTGGGGAGAACCTGCTGCCATAGCGCGCGAAGGTGGCGGCGGCGCTGGTGACGCCGCGGCGCGCGGCAGTGCCACCCACGCGCTTTTGCGCCATCTGGACCTGGCGGGACCTCTGGACGAGGGCGGGATAAAGAGCCAGCTAGACGAGATCGTCAAGGCGGGGCGTCTGACCGCCGAGGAAGCGGCGCTGGCCCTGGTCCCGCCGGTGGCCGGCTTCTTCGCGACGGAGTTGGGGCGCCGGCTGGCGCGGGCGGCGGCCGGAACGGCGGCGGTTGGAGCGGTGGCGGGGGTGAACCAAGGTCGCGCCCGTGTTTGGCGGGAGCTGCCTTTCACGGCGGGCCTGCCCGTCACACTCCTTCACGAGTTCCCGCCCGAATTCGATATCTCGTTGGCCAAGGGCGAGCTCGTGATCGTCCAGGGTATCATGGACTGCCTCTTCGAGGATGAGGACGGACTAGTGCTCCTGGATTTCAAGACCGACCGGGTACCCGCCGGGGCAGCCGCCGCAGCTATCGCGAGGGATGGCTATACGAGCGATGGTGGTGCGAGCGGCGACGATACGAGGGACGGCGCCCCCCACCCCCTTGTCGACCGGTACGCCGGTCAGATGCGTCTATACAGCCTGGCCCTTGAGGCGGCGCTGGGGCGGGCGCCCGATGAGGTATACCTCGTGCTTTTGCAGACTGGAGAAGCGGTCCGGGTGCCCGAGCGCTTCTCGCACTGAGGGTGAGAAAGGACTGGCCGGTTGCGGTCAGCCCGGCTACCGCCAGCGCAGCTCCTTCCCATCGGCGAAGACACGTCGCACCAAAGCGCGGCCACGCGCGTCGACCACAGCCTCCACCGACAGTTGCACCGTGCGGTTGGCCTCGATCTTCTGTCCCTCGCCCTCGGGGACGTAAAACTGTTCTATGCCGTAGCGAATGAAGGCCTGCGTGACTTCCGTCGTGGGCTTGCTGGGCGGCTGTGGCACGGGGACCGGCTCGGGGTAGGACCACATAACCCGGCCACCAATAACCACGTCGCCCGCCGCCACCTGGTTGCCGGCCGGCCGGGTCGGACTGACCGCCACCGCGTCCCAGTAGGTCTCCCCCTTGTGCAGGGTGACCCATACCTGCTGTCCGGAGGCGTAGGGCAGCCCGTCCATGCGGACTTTGTCCTCCGCCAGCCGGGATATCTCGTAGCTTAGGTTCAAATACTGCCCACGCATGGGGTCCCAGGGGTCCACCGGCGCCGTCTTAAGCAGCACGGGTCGGCCGGTGGCCAGCGAGTAGCTGTGGACGGCAATGATGGCGCCGATGACTAGCAGTTGCAGGAGGACCGCCAGCCAATAGCGCGTGATGAAGAGGGGTGCGCCGACTTTCCGCGCGCCTTTCTGTGTACCGTCACTCCGCATGGCCGTCCGCCCCCCCTTCGCCCCAAGCCTTGGTGAGCTGGCGCCGGCTCCGTTCGACCAGCCAGCCGCCGCCCAGAAGGAGCAGGCCGCCAAGGATGAAGAACAACGCCCGGTCGATGGCGCGGAAGAACAGATCGGTGTAACGGGTGATGGCGTGGACGGCGAAGGCCAATAAGCCCAGGTTCAAAATGATTTCGGCCCGTCGCTGCACGCCCACGGTGATAAGGCCCACTGCGCCGGCGAAGAGTAGCAGGTTGAAGACGACGGCCCGCGGTATGGTGCCCCAGAGGTGCGCCGTCAGCGCCGCCACCACCGGAATGACGAGGGAGACGATGAGTACCCACGGTCGGACGGCCCACCCTTGATCGCGCTTTTTACCTTTCCAGGCCAGCCAGGCCGCGGCGGCCATCGCCGCCAGGATTAGGATGACACCCAAGGTCAGGAAAGTGGGTCCGCGCACCACCGGGGGTAGCAGGGATGACGATAGCGACCCGGCAGCCCCCGACGCCGCGCCCGCCCCCGCCGCTGCCGCCGGGTAGTTGAAGCTGAGAGCGTAGAACCCCGCCAAGGCAAAGGCCGCCCCCACGCCCAGATACACGCGTTCGGGCCCCCATTGCGCCACCGCGCCCGCCCACAGCATCGTTCCATAGAGGATGGCCAGAGGAGCGAAGACCAAGAGGCCGCCCATCACCAGACCCCGCGGGCCGTGGACGTCAGCGAGTCTGCCCGCGTTCCCGGCGAACCAGAGGAAGAACCCCACCGTCACCAGGACTTCGGCCAGCGCCGTCCGCAGGCGGCGCGCCAGAGGCAACACGGCGCCCAAGAGGAGCAGCGGGTAGAGGTAGTTCAGCGCGCCGGAGGCGGCGGTGACATCCGAGAACATCCAGATGGTGAGAAAGATGGCGGCGGCATAGAGGATGGGCGGCGAGGAGATGACCCAGGCCATTGGCAGGATGCCCAGGCTCCAGAGGAGGAACCCGCTGGGGAAACCGCTCTGCAGGTGGAAGACCTGGGCGACCAGCCAGATGCCGGCGCCGTAGAACAGAGCGGCCAGGAAAATAAGGCTTTTCCCAAGGACGGGGTAGGCGCCGGGGCTGTACGCCAGCCGGTAGCCTCCCCAATAGGTCAGGACGATGGCGGCGTAGACGGCGGCCACTTTCAGCCAGACCGGGAGAAGCGGCCAGTTGGCGGCGAAGTACAGGATAACGCCGGCGGCTACCAGGATGCTGCCCAAGATGCTGAGGATGAGGACGGCCCTGTCCCGCCGGCCGGCTCCAGCAGTCTCCGCCGCAGCGCCGGGGCGCGACGGAGGGTAAAGGGCAAGTATGGCGTCACGCTGGGCCGGGGTGATCAGGCCGCGGGCGACCCAATCTTCCGCCTCTTCCCGGGGCGGCCCGGCCCAACGGCGCTGGTATTCAGGGTTTTGGGGCCGGCCGCCGCCTGCCTGGCCACCTACCTGGCGGCCTCCCTGGCCGACGTCGGGCTCACCGCTGCCGGCCGGATGATCACCGTTTCCCTTGCCTAACAGGGCCGATGCCTCCCTCAGAGTTCGAGAACCATAGACGTGGCGCTAACCGGACACGCCCCGCGCACTTCGGCCGAGTCGCCGAGTTCGGCGGGCAGTTCGGCGCGCGCCACCTTGCTGAATCCCATGGGCTGGTAGTACTTCTCGGCGGTATCGGTGAGAAGGTAGACCTTGGTCGCGCCGGCGGCTCGTGTCCGGCCGATGGCGGCGTCTACCAAGAGTTTTCCCAGCCCCTGGGAGCGGAACTCACGCCGCACCGCCACCGACCGCAGGAGGGCGTAGGGGCCGTGCAGTTCGAACCCCGCGGTGCCGACCGCCCCGTACCCTCCCAATTCGGCGAGGAGCAGGTGCGTGTCCTGCAACCCGTCAAGGGGAAGGTGGGCGGCGGTCAGGATTTCCTTGGCGGTGGCAACGTCGCTGGCAATGTCGCCGGCAGCATCGGTGGCGGCGTCCTCTCCATCATTCTGACGGACATCGCGGATGACCGGTTCCCTGCCGTCCGTGGGCGGTGACGGTTTGCGCCCCTTAATGGAGGCACTGGCGATGGTAGCCAGGCCCAGCCCGATCTCGCGGGTGATGTCCAAGGTCACGTTCGTGAAACCGGCGGCCTCCATCTTCGCGCGGTAGTCGGCGACGGTGAGGGCGCCGGCCACGCAGGCGGACCACAGGGCGACGCTGCGGCGCAGAGCTTCGGGGCCGGGCCGGGTGAAGACCATGTCGGACACGGCCATGCGGCCGCCGGGGCGGAGGACGCGGAAGATCTCCTTGAATACACGGTCCTTATCGACGGAAAGGTTGATGACGCAGTTAGAGATGACTACGTCCACCGCACCGTCGGGGAGGGGCAGGTTTTCGATCTCACCTTTTAGGAAGGCGACATTCGTCACGCCTGCCTCGGCCTGGTTCTTCCGGGCCAGCTCCAACATTTCGTCGGTCATGTCGACGCCGTAGGCGAAACCGGTCGGGCCGACGCGGCGTGCGGAGAGGAGGACGTCGATGCCGCCGCCGGAACCAAGGTCAAGGACAATCTCGCCGGGGTTCAGCTGGGCCAGGAGGGTGGGGTTGCCGCAGCCAAGGCTGGCTTCGACGGCGTCGGCCGGAATGTCGCCCAGTTGGGACGGGTCGTATATACCCTTCGAAACCGAAACGGCGGAATCGCAGCACCCGAGAGTCTTCTTCCCGAGGACCGTCTGGGCGGCGCTAGCGTAGCGGCGGCGGACGGCCTGCTTCATGTCGACGCCGACCGGGGCCAAGTCCGGCGCGCTCGCCGGGGACGGCGCCGGCATCGAGACGGGGGAGCCACAGCAGGACGGGACGGAAGTCGGCGAGGCGGCGGGAGCGCCGCAGCAGGTTTCTTGTTTGCTCTTCATTCTGATACATCCTTTCGTGCCCAAGTCCGGTCTATGTGTCTGTCTATGCTTCTGTCAGTCAGGTGATCCCTCGGGCGGGCAGCAGCCCCCCGCTCCGTCCAGGTCCACCGAAGCCAGGGCCTGGTTCAGCAGCGCCAAGGCTTCGAAGACGATGGCGTGTTCAGATGGGGGGATGAGCGCCAGCACCTTATCTGCCATGGATATGCCGGTGCTCTCCACGAAGGAAGCCAACCGGTCGCCGGCCTCGGTCAGGGAGATGGTCACGTACCGGCGGTCTTGCGGATCGGTCACCCGTTCGAGGTACCCTTGTTTGACCATGGCGTCTACGGCGCGGCTGGCGGAGCCGGGGTCGAGTTCCAGCGTCTGGGCCAACTGCCCCAAGGTCTGGGAGCCCGACCGCCGGACCTCCCCCACCAGGTGGCACTGGGTCAGGGTCACGCCGCAGCACGAGAAACAGTCCCGCTCGACGTATCCCAGGCGTCTGGTCAAAAGCCGCAACAGCTCCCTGAACCGACCGGCGCCGCCCGTCAAGCCTGCTTCTGTCTTGCCCACTTCCACCGCCCCCCTTGAGCTATTGTATGTCACAACTCTTGAGTGTGTCAAATATCCCCCCCCCCCCGGCGCGTGGAAAGTTGCGCGTGGAAAGTTGTTTTCCACGGCGAGGGCCAGTTGGCGGCAAACAACTTTCCACCGTTATGTAACCACGGGGACAGGTAGACCGACGCGGGCGCCAGAAAGCTCTGGGGGACGATTACGATCAAGGAAGGGGCTACCCGCATGCCGCACCACATCCGCAAGCTGGAGAGCGAGGCCGAGTTCCTGGACTTTGCCAGATTGAGCGTCAACGCCTATCCCAGCTCGAACGCCCAGGTAGAGACCATGGCCCAGCGGATGCGGACGACGCACCTGGAGAGCCGGTATTCCCACTTCTGGGGGGTGTTCGAGGACGGCCGGATGGTCGGAGGCATGAGGATCCTCGACTTCAGCCTGAACTATCACGGCAGCTTCATTCCGGCGGGCGGCGTCGGCGCCGTCGCCACCGATATCGCCGAGCGTAAGCGGGGCGTCGCCAAGGAGATCGTGACCTTCTTCCTTGACCGGTGCGCCGCCGAAGGGCAGTACCTGGCCTACCTCTACCCCTTCCGACCCGACTTCTACTACCAGATGGGCTTCGGCTACGGGCCAAAGGTTAACCAGTACACTTTCCTACCGGACAGCCTACCCAGGGTTTCTGAGACGCGCGCCGCGCTGGCCGGCCGCGTGTCACCGGGCGAAAGGGTCGAATACCTGACGCCCGACGACCTTCCCCTTCTCGATGAGTTCAGCGTCCGCACGGCGGCGCGACAGCATGGGTACTGCCGGGACAGTCGGTTCGAGCTGGAGAACCTCCTGAAGAGGCACGAATCTCGGACGGTCGTGGGGTGGAAGCACGACGGGAAGCTGCGCGGCTACATTTCCTACGGTTTCAAGAGCGCCCACGCCGCCAACGTAATGAAGAACAACTTGATCATCAGAGCTTGGCGCTGGGACAGCCCGGAGGCGCTGGCGGTCACGGGCGGCTTCATCCGCTCCCTGGCCGACCAGATCCACCGGGTGGAGTTCAACACCCACCAGGCCGACTTCCACTTCCTCCTCAAGGACGTCCGCAACGGGACCGACAACCTCATCATGCCCCATGTCGGTCACGAGACCAACACGGCGGGGGTCGGGGTGATGTACCGCATCGTGGATGTGGTCAAGCTCTTAGAGAGCACGGCGGGCAGCAGGGACTATAACGGGGTCACCGCCAAGGTGGAGTTGGACGTCACCGACACTTTCCGACCGGCCAACACCGGTCGCTACCTCCTCACGTTCGAGGGAGGCAGGATGACGGGACTGAACCGTCAGCCATCCAAGGCAGCGGAAGGGGCGGGTCACGCCGATGGGGGCGGTACCATCGACGGAGGCGCCATCCCTCTATCCCTAGGCGTCAATGAGCTGGCCTCACTCCTGATGGGCAGCGTGGAGGTGTCCACCCTGCACCGCTTGGGGCGGGTGAGCGCGCCCGAGGGGAGCCTGCCGGTGCTGGAGCAGGTCTTCCGCGCCAGACAGAAGCCGGAGAACGTCACCTACTTCTGAGTACACCTGCTTCTGAGTTCATCGCGGTCTGGGGCTGGAATTGGCGGCGGAACCGTGCCGGGCCGGGCCGGGCCGTGCCGGGCCGTGCCGGCCGGTCAGATTACCAGGTCCAGCAGGGCGACGCAGATCAACGCCAACCCCGGAAGAAGCGCCTCTGCCAAAGCCAACCGGTCTCGGGCGGAGGTTGATCGTGCCGTAGCACCATGCGCCTCCTGGCCCTGGGTGGCCGCTGTTTCGAGAGCCCTCGCGGCCTTGGCCATGGTGACCTTGGCAGCCACCGATCTTCCCAACCATAGTCCCGCCAAGAGAAAGGCCGCGTTCACCGCCGCCACCGCGAAGCAACTCCACCATGGAGGGCTCCCTGCTAAAGTAGCCCCCGCGCCTGCGCCAGCCGAGTCCACCGCCAGCGCCAATCCCAGTAGAGCGGCTTCGTAGAGGCTGATGGTCCCCGAGCGGTCAAGGTCGGCCGTTTCGGGACGCCGCACGACAGCCCAGACCTCATCTGCGGGAAGTTGTCCTCGATGGTGGGAAGCGGCTCCGGGGTCGCCGTCAACCTTGCCGACTTCCGCCCGTTCCCGTAGAGCGTCGCGGATGAGCCAGACTCCCAGACCCGCCAGAATCACCGCGCCCAGCACCCGCGCGGGCCAGTCGCCCACCAGGCGTTCGACGCCCGCTCCGACCATGGAGGAAGCCAGGAAGGTCGCGGCGGAGATGGCCGAGACCAGCGTAACGCAGGCGAGGGGTACTCGCACTCCCTTGGCGCCATAGGAGAAGCCGACACCTAGTCCGTCAGCACTAAGACACAGAGACAGAACCAGCACCGTAGCCAAGCCCAAACCCTTGCCGCCTCCCACCAAAGCCGCTTGCCGCCCGCTGCCGCGACCCTGGCAGTGTATGCGCCACTGGAGAGAAAGGCGAGTTCGGGACAGACTTCCATCAAGTCTTCAAATTATGGCGCTAGAATCTGGACGGAGCGGGCGGCCGCCCGGCGCATCCAGGCCGAGGCGGTGCCTGTCGCGGACCACAATTCAGACCCTAGAGGAGTGAGGGAAAATGGCCAAGGATCCAGTCTGTGGGATGATGGTCGACGAGAACAAAGCGGCGGCTACCTCCACCTACAAGGGGCAAACCTACTACTTCTGCAGTCCCGGCTGCAAGGCGGCTTTCGAGAAAGCCCCTGAGAACTACCTGGGCGGTTCCTCAGGAGGAATGGGCGGTGGGCACATGGGCCACGGCGGTCATGGCGGCCACGGCGGCCACAATCCTCAGCACCACGGAGGCCACTGCTGCTGCTGACCAGGCACGGGCGGTTCCTCGCGTACCCTTCCATGAGTCGAGAAGGCGGCCGGTCTGCCCGGCCGCCTTCTCAAGTAGTTGGCAAACACCCCTGATCCACCGCGGCCCCGATATAGGCTGTTTTCAAACGATGGTTATGATCTGTTCTCGTGCCCCCACGAGCCGCCGCGGCCTGTTCGCGGAAGATTGTGCCGGCCTGTACTAAACTGTCGATTCCAGACCATGTTTCTAGAGATCGATGGTGTCACGAATACACATGTAACCCGACCGCAGCCGGATGGGGGGTGTCGGCAGAGCGTTCTCGGGGATACTAAGCGTGGCGGGGGGCTACAGAAAACATCCGGAGGCCAGCATGCATCCACGCGGAATTGGCGTGGAAGATCACAACCCCGCAGTCTACCAGCAATGATTCTGCTTCCTAAGAAACAAGGCGACCTATGGTCATCAGTCGATGTAGTCTCTGTCGCTGTTCACACCACGGCCAGCACCCTCCTTGGAACCAAACGGGTACTCCAGACACACCCATCCTTGGAGTAACGTGTCCCGGAACGACATTATAGTTCTCCATGGCACAATCAGGGTTGGGCAAGGCGGAAGTGGCGTCCTCTCCTTCCTTGCGCCAAGGGCTGGAGGCGAAGACTGTGTCAACAGACCGAGGAGGCAGCCGGTTCGCCGGGCTGCCTTCTCACATCACCTGGCACGTGGGTCCGCATCCCGCGGTTCAGTCCGGCTCGGGGAGTGTCTGAGAATCCAGCAGTTGGGCGGCTCCCAAGCACCGTGCCGGGACGGACGATGCCTTTGTCAACGGCCTGAAGCGCCCCGTGGCACGACGGCCCCGAGGCGCCTGCTTCTCATTGGGAATCTCTCTCCTATGACAGTGACTGCGTGTCGTTTTCCACCCAGCCTTAGCACGGCGCCCTAATCGCGGTGCGCTAGGATCAGCTTCACGATGTTCATCGACAGGTCATCGACCTGATCAACGGCGAAGTCCGCCTTCCGCACGTTCTCGACGGTCCGCCGGTTAATGTTCGCCCCCACCATCCGTACCACCAAGGGGTTCAGCAGGTCCATCAAGGGGCCGACAATGCGGTCATCCCGCCGCATGTGCTCGAGGAGGACGAGTCTTCCTCCCGGCGCCAGGACCCGCCGGATCTCCTGCAGCCCGAGGACCGGGTCCGGCACCGAGCAGAAGACGAAGGTCGCCACGGCGCAGTCAAATGAGGCATCGGGGAAAGGCAGACTCTGCGCGTCAGTAAGCATAAGCTTGACCGGCACCGGGCCGCCGTCTCCGATTCCTTCGCCACTGCCCGGATTCTTCTGGCGGGCAGCGTCCAGCTTCCGACGCGCGACCTCCAGCATCCTCGGGGAGATATCCACCGCCGTGACGCTGGTCCCCGGCTTGTAGAAAGGGAAGTTCTTGCCGGTCCCAACACCGATTTCCAGGACCTGACCGACGGTCTCCTGGAACACACGCCGGCGCCAGCCGGGCTGCCCCATGCGGTCAAGTCGGTCGTAGAACGGGGCCAACCGGTCGTAGCGGCGCTGTGTGGCGCGCGTAGCCTGTGAAGCCTTGGCGTTCATGGTCTTGCTGGTCTACTCCTGCGTTGGCGGGCCTTGGTGTGCCGGCGGCCCCTGGTGCGTCGGCGGCTGCCGGTCGGCGGGCGCGGGATGGCCCTGGTAGGGCACATTCTGCTGGGGCATCGGCCCTCCCCGATAGAACCCTCCATGGTGATGGCCGCCCTGTTCAAGGTGCTGAGCCAGCCGCTCCAAAGCGTATGCCGACCGCTTGGTGGCCGCCGCAATGTTCGCCAAGAGGTAGAACCCGTAGACAATGGCGCCCACGTAAATAAGGACCAGCAGAGCGCCGAAACCGTACCCGAAACCGCCGCCATATCCCCAACCCATCATTATGGTCAAGCCTCCCTGTGCGTGCCAGCCGATGCAGGCTGTCTGGGCATAGCATAGCTCAGAATTGTGGACAAACCGTGGCGATGGGGAGCTAAGCTATGGCGCGACAGGCTCCACCCACTATTCTGGTCCGCACTCGGCCGGCCGCATGGGGGTTACCGGCGAGATGGGGGGCGTCGAGCAGACCCGTCCGCACCGCCGCGGCCAGCGTGGCCGGATCGGTCCATGGGTCTGGGCATCCGGCCGGCGCCAGGCGCTTCACCTCATCCAGCAGATGGGTTGCTCCATCCACCAGTTCGCGGCGCCGGGCGGCGACCACCGGATCCGCGGCCGGGTCGGGCAGCCCGGCCGAGCAGCTGTTGATAACGCCCCGGGCCAGCCGGCAGCTTTCAATCACATCGCCCGGCCTGGCGGCGTGGTGGGCCTCGCAGGCGGCGACCACATGGACGATGTGCGGCTTGAGGCACATGCCCAGCCAGATGGCATAGCCCAACTGCCCTTGGGCCGCGTTTGGATCGGTCGGGAAGCTCATGAGCCCCGCCCGGACCTGCCGGTAGGTGGTGAAGTCACCGTCGTGTAAGGACTCGATGAGGTCGATCTTGGCCAGCATCTTGGCCAGGTCCATGGACGCCGTGGTACCCGCCGGTGTGTTTAGCATGTATTGCGACACGTAGTGCCGCACGCCAGCCTTCTTAGCGTTGTAGGCGGCCAGATACGCCGCCGCCACCGCCACCTCATCAGGCGCCTCGCGCAGGCTCCAATGGTGCGACTCGTTCATCTCCACCGGTATGCCTTGGTCCGCGTGCCAGGCGACGGCGGCCAGGTTCTCCGAAATGGCTTGTTCGAGCCCCCGGTTGCTCCGTCCGTCCAGCACCGAATACCAGAAGAGCGGGACCGCCCCCCAGGCCAGGTTGATGGTAGCCTTGTACATGGCGGCCATCTTGACCAGGTCGCGCGTGCCGCTGTAGCACCGGACGAGGGGGTGGTTCCCGCGGCGGCTGGCCTCATAGATACGGCGCAGGTCATCGGGCGTCCGGAGGGGTACCCCGCCCGCTCCGTCCTGCCTGGGGTCCATCTCTTCGGGCCGGAAGAAGCTCTCCTGCGCGTTCTGGTCGGGGCCGAGGGACAAGATGTCCAGCACCTCCGCCTCGGCGATCTCCGCCGCGCCGCGCACCGTCTGCTCCACAGTCGCCAGGCCGAAGTGGTGCCGGATGAGCGGGTAGGGCTTCTTCGCGGCGATGCGCTCGACCAAGGAGTCCGGCCACCGCACGGCGACGCCGGAACTTACTTTCCCCCGGAGAAAGGCCAGAATGTGGTCGATCCCTTCCTCGCCCGAAAAGGCGGCTTCAAAAAGACCGGTGGCCCTGGCTTCCTCCGCCACCGGAGGCGTACCGCCGAAGACCCAGCGGATAGCTGAGCCGTCGATGGCGATGACCCCGGCGAGTTCAGAGCGGACGGAGCGCGCCAGCGCCCCCAAAAGGACCGCGGCGGCCTCGGGTCCCAGACGGTAGCCGATAGCCACCATGTGCGGCCGCTTTTCCTTGACGACGTCCACGATTCTCTGTACGGGCGTGGCCGGGCCCAGGAATTCCGTTACGTAACCGGCCTGCTCCTCCGCCAGGCGCAGGAAGTTCAGGACTCCGGCGACGTGCACATCTTCACCGAGGCAGGCCCCCAGGATGAATTGGCCGTGCCTTGGACCATTCGGACTATGGTCGTTTCTGTCTGCCATGGAACACCTCCCGAAACGAATCCTTAAGCGAGGACCACCTCTTCAGGTACGTCGCTGCTCCCGAACTCCGCCAGCCGCCGGATCTCCGGAGCCGACAGGCCGGAAAGCCCCAATTTGTCGACGGTGCGACCGGTCAGCCAAAACTGGACCCCGGTCATCAGTGAGGCCAGGTAGATGATAGAGCGAATCGTGGGAGTGGGTACTCCCACACTTTGCCCCAGAGAGGCGATGGGTACGAGGCTGCAAGGGACATCCTCGGTGATGTAGCGGTGATTGAGGTCCGTGGCGGCGGCGATGCCGGCGTAGACCTTGTTCTCTTGCAGCGCCGAGTACAGGTCGGCCGGCCCGGCACCGTGCGCCACGCTCTGCCCACCGCCGTGCCCGGCGCCCTGCCCGGTGCCCTGCCCGGCGCCCTGCCCGACTCCGTAAGTCTGATGCAGCCACTCCAGGGCCGTGGAGACCTTGGCGCCCAGCGCCGCGGCCACCGCCACACGCTCCCGGTCCATCGCCTCCAGGATTCTGGCCACTTCGGGACTGATCCCCTGGTGGTAATGGTCGAAAGCCCCTCCCGTCTCGTGAATCCGGGCCGCGTTCAGGACGGTGGGCGCCGGGTGGAAAATGGCGCCCAGGTTATCGAGGCTGGTCCGCAGCACCGTCAGGGCCGGCGTCATCTCGGGGAAGGCGAAGTGCAGCCTGGACAGCACCAGAGGCGTGGCAAGGGCCGGCAACGCGGCCACGGTCACCGTCTTCTTCAACCCGAATACCCGTACCAAATTGCCCCCCAGATGGCGGCTGGCGTACGGGAAAGTCCCTGTCTCCGCCACAATCCAGCTCAGGGAGTTTCCGTTCTCCCGCAAGACCCGGCTAAACTCCATCGCGCCTCCGGTTCGGCCCGGCAACAGCACCACCACGTGGTCGTCACCAAGGTACGGCGCGCACTTCTCGGCCACGTCACGGTGGGCCGAGGCGGGGACCACCACCAGAACGGTGTCGGCGAAGGCCAGGGCCTCCTCTATGTCGGTCGTGAGTAAGGACACGGGCGCGAACCCCTGCACCGCACCGGCCAGTTCCAGCCCGCCGGCTTCCCGGATGGGCTTCAGCTTCTCTTCCCGGCGGCCGTAGACGGCCACCGGATGTCCCTTCAGGGCCAGATGGCCGGCGATGGCCAGCCCACCGTTGCCCGCTCCCACGATGACGAAACGGGGAGACTGTGCGGAGTCAGAACTTTGTCTCTCGGTCATTGTCGCCACCCCCTTAGTAGGCAAGCCTGAACGATCCGTTTGATAAGCCCGTTGAAACCCCAGCCGGCCGCGTCCGCCATGCGCGGAAGTTCACTGTAGCCCGGTTCCAGGCCGGGCAAGGTGTTGATCTCCAGGACGTATGGGTGCCCCTCCGCCGACAGCCGCACATCGATGCGGGCCAGGTCGCGGCACCCGCAGGCCCGGAATGCCGTCAAGCACATGTCCCTGATCTGCGCGGCCAGTTCCTCGTCGATTCCGGCCGGACAGACGGGCGTCACCGCGTCGCGACTCTTGACGTCGTAGGTGTAGGCGCCGTCACCGTTCTGAAACACGATTTCTTCGATGGGGAGGATCTCCGGCTCGCGTCCCTTGGCGAAGTTACCCACCAGGCCCACAGTGAACTCACGCCCCGGCGCGTACGTTTCGACCAGCGCCGGTTGGTGGAAGGACCGGATGACCCGGTCGACCACCGGCTGAAGCTCCGCCGGGTCGGCCACCACACTACTACTGTCAATTCCCAGGCTGGACCCCTCGTGGGCCGGCTTGACGATGGCCGGAAAGGCCAGTTGGCCAAGGCGCAACAGGGTGCGCCCCCCTTCGTCGTAGACGACGAAAGGCAGAGTCGGCACGCCGGCCGCCGCAAAGAGCAACTTGGCGGCGGGCTTGTGGAGACCGAAAACATGTCCGGACAATGAGGAAGAGACTACGGGGATTCCAGTAGCCTCCAGGGCAGCGATGACATGGGCCTGCTGGTTCTTGGTACTCGAGCCTGTGGCCAGGGAGAACACCAACTGTGGCCGCAGGGCGCGGACCACATGAGCCAGTGCCGTGCCGGCGGCCAGTTCCGTCACGTTGTACCCGTTGGCTAAGAGAGCGGCCTTGACCGCCTTCCGGGTGCGCTGTGCCTGTAGTTGATTGCGAATGGAATGGCGCGAACCTCTGTCGTACACCAAGGCCACGGTTGCCACGATACTCGCCCTCCTTCCCATGGGTGGGTCGCCAGGGCGAACGGGCGAAACCGAGCCGGAGAGGTGCTGCGGCGCGGCGAATCCAGAGAAGAAACATCGAGCCAACCCGCGGTCCCGATGTACCGCGTCACGCAGGGGGTTAGAGCGAAAGTAGAAACAACGAGGGGGCCGGGCAAGCTCATCTGCCCGCCTGGACCCACTTCCAAAGCAGACTGCAAATAAGTCGCTGGCGTCCACCTTCCCTGCACGCTTACGAGGTTAGCTGACGGGCTCGGGACGGAAATGGCCCTACCGCATCCGGATTCGCCCCAGTGATTGGGTCCCCCGTTCCTCTGGCGAGGATTAAGCGATCCAAGTGGACTGGCTCTGGGAAAACCAGCCAGTTGTCTATTGAATTGACCTTACTTTACCATCTGCAGGATGAAATGTCAAGAACAGTAGCGCGTGCGCTAGCTGCGCTGATTCAGCCCTCAGACCTTGAACCTCGCCACAGCCTCTTCCAGAGCCCGCGCTTTCTGGGTCAATCTCAGGGTCTGCACTTCGATGGCCCGGTTGGAGTCGGAAAGGCGGTCGGCGGATGCCGAGACCTCCCGAACCGCCATGACCGTTTCTTCCCCGACGTCGGCCATAGCCTTCACGGCTGCCTCCACCTGTGCCGACCCGGCCGACATCTGCTCGGTCGCGGCCGAGTTCTGCTCGGTTACCGCGGCGACCTGATTGACCGAGTGCACCGCTTCCTGGCTCCCGGCGGTGACGTGTGATGCGGCGCCGGCCATGGCGGCAATGCGGTCGTTCGTGGCCTTGACCGTGTCCACGATTTCCTTGAGGGTGAACTCTGCCTGGCGGGCCAGTTCCGTCCCGCGATCGGCTTCCGCCGTACCTGCGCCCATGGCCTGCGTCGCTTCCTGGACACTCAATTCGATGCTGCGGATGAGCTCGGAGATCTCTTTGGTCGACTGGCTTGAACTCTCGGCCAGCTTCCGGACCTCATCAGCCACCACGGCGAAGCCTTTGCCGTGAACGCCGGCGCGTGCGGCCTCGATAGCCGCATTCAATGCCAGCAAGTTGGTCCGGTCGGCTATCTCGGAGATGATTCTGACGATCTCGCCGATGCGTGAGGAATGCCGTCCCAACTCCTCCATCTTCTTAGCCGTGTCGTAGACGGCGGCCCGCATGCGCTCGATGCCATTGATGACCTGCTTAACCGCTTCTGACCCGCTCGCCGCGGCCGTTAAGGTACCGGCGGCGGTTTCTGAGGCCTGCTGGGCTTCGGTGGCCACCTCATTGATGGAGGTAGCCATCTGCTGCACCGCTACCGTCACGTGGCCGGCTACCGCTGCTTGCTGCTGCGCCCCGGCGGCGATCTGGTTGATGGCCGCCACCAGTTCGTGGGTGGAGGAAAAAGCTTTGGCCGCCTCCTCGGTTTGCCGCTGGGCTCCGGCGTGGACGGACTGGATGGCGGTGGAGATGCCCGCCGTCTCACCGGCGGTCACGCTCAAGGCTTGGCGGACGTTTTCGCCGGCGGAGCCCACGTCGTTCACCACACCCTTGACCTCTCCCACCAGACGGCGCAGGTTCTCGACCATCTGGTTGAAGGCGCGAGCCAAATCACCGATTTCGTCGCCGGAGTCAGCGCGGATCTCCTTGGTCAGGTCCCCTTGGGCCACGGTGGCGGTGTTCGCGACCAGGGCGGTGATGGGCCTGGTGAGACGACGGATGACCATGCTGCTTAGCAGGATACCGGCGCCTAAAGCCAGGACGGCGACCACTACGATCACGATGCCCACCTGGCGGGCGCCGGCGGTGAACTCCTCGAGATAGCTGCCCACTCCGAAAACCCACTGCCAAGGTTCAAAGTACCGGTAGGCCACAACCTTGTCGCGGGCGCGCTTTTCGCCCAGCTCAGCATTTTGCCAGGGGTACTGTATCCAACCGTTCTTCTCCGCCAGCATCTTACGGATAAAGTCATACTGGGTCAGGTCGGATCCTTCCTTGGCTGGGTGGATAGTGAGTATGCCTTTGGGGTCGAGGGCGTAGGCATAGCCGGTCGCGCCGACTTTCAGTTTCTTGACCTCCTGTCGCACGGCGTTCTGGGCTTGGGCCAGGGTCATCGCCCCTCGGTCGACGGCGGCTTGATACGCCCGGGCCAGGGTGATGAAAGAGTCGGCCATGTACTCCAACTGCTGGCGGCTGGAGCGGTAGAGAGCAGCATCGGCGATCCTATAGGCGACGACGCCAAGTACAAGAGCAGGGATTATGGCCAGGGTGATACTCAAAGCCATGAGTCGAAACCCAATAGTGTTACGACGAAGCCGAAGTCTCTTGCGCACATCCAGTCCCCCTCAAAGACGTTCCTCAGTTAATTCCATCGTCGGGAAGGAGGTCTGGGTGAAGGGCCGCATCCTCTGGCCTCGTGACTTTGCAGGAATTCGTCACCCGGTTACGAATACGTCTCATGCCTTGAACCGTCGTTTCACCTAGTAACACGGCGGATACCGGAGACAAGGGGACATCAGCGATGGCCGACAAGAATGTCAAAACCGTAAGGGCCGTAGAGAGGGCTCTGGACGTACTGGCCGCCTTCGATGAGGCGAAAGGGGAGAAAGGGCCGACGGCCCTCGCCGCCGAGTTGGGGCTGGACAAGAGCACGGTCCTGCGGCTGCTATACACCATGGAGCGCAAGGGGTTCGTTGAGGAGAACCCGGAGACACAGAGGTACCGTCTGGGTCCCAAAGTGCTTTCGCTGGCCGGGCGATTCTTGAGTGAGAATGAGCTATCCAACATCGGTTTTCCCGAAGTGGAACGTCTGCGCGACCTGACCGGTGAGACCGCCAGCATCTACATACGTAGTGGCTTTGAACGCATCTGTGTCCAGAGGCTGGAAGGCACCAACTCCGTCCGGATTTTCGTACGTCTCGGCCAGCGCCTGCCGATGTACGCCGGGGCGGCGTCACAGATTCTCACCGCCTTCATGCCCGAGGCGGAAAAACGCGATTTCACGGCCCGCATGCCCTGCCCGGCCGGGTTCGACCGCGAAGCCTGGCTCTCCCTCCTTGATAGGGTGAGGAAAGAGGGCTACGCCATCAGCTACGGTCAAAGACACCCAGAGATAGCCGCGGTGGCGGCCCCTATCTTCGGCCGCGCCGACCATTTGGTCGCCGCTCTTTCCCTGTCGGGCCCGTCCACCAGGCTGGACCCGGACCGATTGGTGGGCCTGGCCCCCACGGTAAAGGAGCGGGCCGCGGCCATTTCACGGCTCCTGGTGGCCTGGCCCCAATCCAGCGAGGCATCGGCGTCCGCGCAGCAGCCACGGTAGTTGCAGAAGAGCACTCAGCACCTGGAGGTATGCCATGATGGGTACGACCAACTTGGTGAGAAAGATCCTGGGAACGCATCTCGTCGAGGGAGAGATGGCCGCCGGCAAGGAGATAGCCATCCGGATCGACCAGACGCTGATCCAGGACGCCACCGGCACCATGGCCTCTCTGCAGTTCGAGGCCATGGGAGTTCCACGGGTCAGGACCGAGGTCTCGGTCTGTTACGCGGACCATAACACCCTGCAGACCGGCTTTGAAAACCCCGACGACCACCGCTTCCTGCAGACCCTTTCGGCGAAGTACGGCATCCACTTCTCGCGTCCTGGCAATGGCATCTGCCACCAAGTCCACCTGGAGCGGTTCGGCGTGCCGGGCAGAACCTTGCTGGGCGCCGACAGCCACACCACGACCGGCGGCGGTGTCGGCATGATCGCTATCGGCGCCGGCGGTTTGGATGTGGCGGTGGCCATGGGCGGCGGTCCGTTCTACCTTGCCATGCCGAAAGTGGTCCAGGTGAATCTGACGGGCAGGCTGCGGCCCTGGGTGGCCGCGAAGGACGTCATTCTGGAACTCCTACGGATCATGACCGTCAAGGGCGGCGTGGGTAGGATCATCGAATACGCCGGACCCGGCGTAGCCACCCTCTCCGTTCCCGAGCGGGCGACCATCACGAACATGGGGGCGGAGTTGGGTGCCACCACGTCGGTCTTTCCGTCAGATGAAAGGACGCGGGAGTTCCTGAAAGCGCAGGGTCGCGAGAAGGACTGGGTGGGGTTGAAGGCCGACCCCGGCGCCACCTACGATGAGACCATTGAGATCGACCTCTCGGAACTGGAGCCCCTGGTCGCCCAGCCACACATGCCCGACCGCGTCGCCAAGATCAAAGACGTGGGACCGATCAAGGTCGATCAGGTCATGATCGGGAGCTGCACCAACTCGTCGTACGTCGATATGATGCGGGTCGCGGCGGTCCTCAGAGGCAAGACCGTTCACCCCACCGTCAGTCTGGCCATCGCTCCCGGCTCCAAGCAGGTCCTGACCATGCTGGCCCAGAACGGAGCCTTGGCCGACCTCATCGCCGCCGGCGCCCGCGTTCTGGAGTCGGCCTGCGGCCCCTGCGTGGGCGTGGGCTTCTCTCCGAATTCGGGGGGCGTTTCGGTCCGCACCAACAACCGTAACTTCGAGGGGCGCAGCGGCACGGCCGATGCCAAGATCTACCTGGTCAGTCCGGAATCGGCGGCCGCGGCCGCCCTCACCGGCGTCCTGACCGACCCCCGGGAACTGGGCGACTACCCGGAAGTGAGTCTGCCGCAGAGCTTCCTGGTTAACGATAACATGGTCGTACCGCCCACCGCCGAGTCGTCGGATGTGGCCGTCCTCCGCGGACCGAACATCGCCCCGCTGCCGCTCAACACCGAGCTGCCGGGGACCGTCGAGGGCACCGTCCTCCTGAAAGTCGGGGACAACATCACCACCGACCACATCCTGCCCGCCGGCGCCAAGATCCTACCCCTCCGATCGAACATACCGAAGATCTCCGAACACGTCTTCGAGGCCGTCGACCCAACCTTCGTCCGCCGGGCGAAGGAAGAAGGTGGCGGGCTCATCGTCGGCGGGATCAACTACGGCCAGGGTTCATCCCGCGAGCACGCCGCCCTGGCCCCGATGCATTTGGGTGTGAAGGCGGTCGTCGCTAAGTCCTTCGCCCGCATCCACCGCGCCAACCTGGTCAACTTCGGCATCCTCCCGTTGACCTTCGTGAAAGAAGCCGACTATGACGCCGTGGCCCAAGGAGACCGGCTGACCATCGAGGAGGTCGGCGCGCGGGTACGGGCCGGCGACCTTCTGACGGTGAAAAACCTGACCAAGGGCACCTCGTTCGAGGCTAGACACGGCCTCTCCGGTCGCGAGATCGACATCGTCCTGGCCGGCGGTCTGTTGAACTACACCAGAAAGCAGGCGAACTAGGTGCCGAAGTTCGAAAAGCTCACACCACCGACCCAAGGCGAAAGGATCATCTACGTCGACGGACATCTCTTGGTTCCGGACCACCCCATCATCCCCTTCATCGAAGGTGACGGGACTGGTCCCGACATTTGGCGCGCCTCGGTCCGCGTCTTCGATGCCGCCGTCCAAAGGGCTTACGGCGGGAAGAGGAAGATCGAATGGTTCGAGGTCTACGCCGGGGAGAAGGCCTTCAATACCTTCGGCGATTGGCTCCCCGAGGATACCGTCACGGCCTTCAAGGAGTACTTCGTCGGAATCAAAGGCCCCCTCACCACCCCCATCGGCGGCGGCTTCCGGTCCTTGAACGTGGCGCTCCGCCAGATTCTCGACCTCTACGTCTGCCTGCGTCCAGTCCGGTGGTTCGAGGGCGTCCCCAGCCCGGTGAAGGAGCCGTGGAAGCTGGACGTGGTCGTCTTCCGCGAGAACACCGAAGACATCTATGCCGGCATCGAGTGGAAAATGGGGACCCCCGAAGCACGGAGAGTCCTGGACTTCCTGAACAAAGAGATGGGCACGAAGATCCGCCCGGACTCGGCCATCGGGATCAAGCCCGTCAGCGAAACCGGCTCCAAGCGCCTCATCCGGGCGGCCATCAAGTACGCCGTCGATCACCACCGCAAAAGCGTGACCTTGGTCCATAAGGGGAACATCCAGAAATACACCGAGGGCGCTTTCCGCGACTGGGGATATGAGGTGGCACGGACGGAGTTCGCCGGGGTGACCATCACCGAGGAGGAGGTTTGGAACCGGCACGGCGGCGTGGCCCCCGAAGGGAAGATCGTGATCAAGGACCGTATCGCCGACATCACCTTTCAGCAACTCCTCCTCCGGCCGGACGAGTTCGACGTCATCGCCGCCTGCAACCTGAACGGTGACTACCTCTCGGACGCGGTGGCGGCCCAAGTCGGCGGCATCGGCATCGCCCCCGGCGGGAACATCGGGGAAGCCCACGCCGTCTTCGAGGCTACCCACGGCACCGCTCCAAAGTACGCGGACCAGGACAAGGTCAACCCGGGCTCGGTAATCCTGTCCGGTGTCATGATGCTGGAGCATATCGGCTGGCGGGAGGCCGCCGACTTGATTATCAAGGGTCTCCGGAAAACCATCAAGGACGGTACCGTGACCTACGACTTCGCCCGCCTGACCAAGGGCGCTAAAGAGGTCAAGTGCTCGGAGTTCGGGTCGTTGATTATCGCGAACATGTAGGTTCTCTGACCCATACGGGGGGGTGGTTCATAGAGGCCGATCGACGTCCCATGGAAACGGGTACCTGGAAAAGGGCAAACGAAAGGAGTGTGTTGCGATGTTCAGGCGCAGTTACCATTTGGCGCTCGCACTTCTCCTCGTCCTCATCCTCGTCGCATCCGTCACCGCAGGTTGCGCCAAGAAGTATCCGAATAAGCCCATCACCATTATCGCCCCGGCGGGCCCCGGCGGCGGATGGGACCTCACCGCCCGTAGCGTTTCCAAAGTCCTGGCCGACACCAAGCTGGTCTCCGTGGCCACCACGGTGGAGAACCAGGCCGGCGGCGGCGGCGGCGTGGCCCTGGCCAACGTGGTTCAGAACAAGAAGGGCGACGGCTATACGCTGGTGGTCTACTCGCCGCCCCTGATTCTCATTAACCTCAACGGCCAGAGCAAATTCGGCTACAAGGACATTACCCCGCTGGCCCGCCTGACCACCGACTACCAGATCATCGCCGTCAGCGCCAAGTCCAAATACAAGACGCTGAAGGATGTCATGGACGCCTTGAAGAAGGACCCGAAGTCCCTGACCGTGGGCGGCGCCTCGGCCCCCGGCAGCATGGACCACCTCTCCTTCATGTTGGCGGCCTCGAAGGCCGGCGTGAACGTAAAAGACGTCCCGTATGTCTCCTTCCCCGACGGCTCCCAGCTGATGAGTAACCTGATCAGCGGCAAGATCGACGTCGCCTCAACCGGTGTCGGCGAGACCTTGGGCCAGCTTGAGGCCAAGACCGTCATCGGCTTGGCGGTCACCGCCCCGAAACGTTACACCGACCCACGGTTGAAAGACGTCCCGACCTTGAAGGAATCGGGTATCGATGTCACCTTCGACGTGTGGCGCGGCATTTTCGGACCGCCGGACATGCCCGCCGATGCCAAGGCCTACATAAGCAAGGCCCTGGAGAACATGGTCAAGTCCACTAACTGGAAGAAGGACGTCCTCGAGAAGTACAACTGGATCGACGCCTACCTGCCTGGGGACCAGTTCAAGTCTTTCTTGGATGAGCAGAACAAGGCCCTGGGTGACCTGCTCAAGACACTCGGCCTGATCAAGTAGAAGCGGGGGCCGGCCCGTCGAGAGCCACCAAACAAGCCCATCCAACCCCGTGGGATGGGGTAGTCCAAGGTGCGGACGGGGCGGGGGGAGCGCCAAGGGGCGTCGCAAGGCACCCTCCCACCCCTGTCCGGACCTTACGGGACCTCGGCTCCGCCGAACCGGCCGGGACCGGTGGACAAAAAGGGGTGACTGGCATGCGACGTTTGGGAGCCGACCGTATACTGGCGCTGGGAATGGCGGTCTTCTCTCTGGCGTATATCTACTCGGCCTGGAGGCTGCCGCGTTTCACCATGAGCACGGTGGTGGATGCCGACGTTTTCCCGATAGCCGTCGGCTTGTTCCTCCTGGTACTCTCGGCCGCGCTGTGGGTGGAGGCCGGCTCTGGACTGCTAGGCAAGGTCATCTACAGCTGGGCCGGTTTCGACTTCAAAGCTCTCTTGATCCACACCGTCCTGGTAACCGGGTTCATATTGGCCCTTGAACCCCTGGGCTTCCTGATCACGACTTTCATCTATCTGACTTTGGCCGCCCATTTCATGGGGTATCCGCGTTTCAAGGTGATCCTGACTGTAGCCGCTCTCTTCTCCGTCGGGACTTACCTCTTATTCAACGTCGTCCTGAACGTGCCCCTCCCAGCGGGAATACTGGGGTTTCTCGGTCTGTGAGCGGCGATCTCCCTGGTAAGGAGGGGTGATGATGGCAGAGAACCTGCACCTGCTCATGTCCGGTTTCGCCATCGTTCTGCAACCTTTGAATTTCATCTGGCTGACGGTGGGAGTCGTCCTGGGCACGATGATCGGGGTCTTACCGGGCATCGGACCTATCAGTGGAGTGGCTCTCCTGATCCCGTTGACCTATAACATGAACCCCGTCACGGCGCTGATGACCATGTCCGGCCTCTACTACGGCGCCATGTACGGCGGGTCGACCACCTCCATTTTGCTCAATGTTCCCGGCGAGAACTCCTCGGTAGTAACCTGTCTCGACGGTTTTCAACTGGCCAAGAAAGGACGGGCTGGGAGCGCCCTAGGCATCTCGGCCATCGGGTCCTTCGTCGCCGGCACTATCGGCGTCATTCTCCTGCAGTTCCTGGCCCCGCCCCTTGGCCAGTGGGCGCTGGCTTTCGGTCCGGCGGAGTACTTCTCTTTGATGCTCCTCGGCCTGATGTCGGCTACGACCTTGAACGAAGGGTCGGCGTCCAAGGGGCTGATGGCTGTGGGCCTGGGTCTGGCTCTGGGCACCATCGGTATTGATCTGCAGACGGGGACCACTCGCTTCACTTTCGGCCGTCTGGACTTGCTGGATGGCATCGACTTCCTCGTCCTCGCTCTAGGCCTATTCTCTATCGCCGAAGTGCTCTGGGAGGCCACCCATAGGGAAGGAGCGGCGGAGCGCATTAAGCTGAACAGCCCCTACCCGACCTGGAAGGACATCAAGGAGTCCGCTGGGGCGATCCTGCGCGGTAGTTCTCTGGGGTTCTTCCTGGGAGTGCTGCCCGGAGTCGGGGCATCCACGGCCTCGTTCGTATCCTACGCGGTCGAGAAGCAGATCTCAAAGAACCCGGACGAGTTTGGAAAAGGGGCTCTCAGGGGCGTCGCCGCGCCCGAATCGGCTAACAATGGAGCTTCGGAGGGCGCCCTGGTCAGTCTCTTATCGCTGGGCTTGCCCGGATCGGGGACCACCGCGGTCATGCTGGGTGCCCTGATGATGTTTGGGATCCAGCCCGGACCCATGTTGATACCGAAGCACCCGGAGATCTTCTGGGGAATCGTGGCCAGCATGTACATCGGCAACGTGATGCTCTTGATCCTGAACTTGCCCCTGGTGCCGCTGTTCGCCAAGATCCTGGACATCCCTAAGCAACTGCTTCTTCCTTTGATCGTGGTGCTGTCTTCCATCGGTGTCTACGCGCTGTCGAACAGTCGCACGGATCTAGAGATGATGCTCTTCTTCGGCCTGTGCGGCATTCTCATGCGTGTATACCAGATTCCCACTCCACCCATGATCCTCGCGCTGGTGCTGGGGCCCATGGTGGAGCAGTCCATGCGACAGGCCCTAACCATATCCCGAGGGAACTGGAACACTTTCGTGGTGCACCCCATCTCGGCCACCCTCCTCGTTCTGGCGCTGGCTTTCCTGCTGTTCCCCTTCCTGCGACGGGTGGCCGCGCAGTCCCGCTTGAAAGGAGTTCACCGGGCATGAAGGAGACCGACGACCTGGCCCACCGCCTGGCCCGTTACGCCCTGTGGCTGGAGTTCGAGCATCTGCCACCCGCGGTGGTCCACGAAGTGAAGCGGCGCGTCATCGACACTGTTGGCTGCACCCTGGGAGCATACGCGGCGGAGCCGTGCAAGGCGGCCCGCGCGGTAGCCCTGGAGTTGGGGCGGGAGCCGGAGGCCAGCGTCATCGGGTCCCCGGTGGCCACGTCCATGGACCTGGCGGCCATGGCCAATGGTGTAGCCGTCCGCTACCTGGATTTTAACGACACTTACCTGTCGCTCGAGCCGGCCCACCCCAGCGATAACATCCCGGCCGCCCTGGCCGTGGCTGAGGCCGGGGGGCGGAGCGGGAAAGACCTCATCGCCGCCATCGCCCTGGCCTACGAGGTGCAATGCCGGCTGGCGGATGCCGCGAGTATCCGGGCGCGCGGGTGGGATCACGTAACCTATGGCGCGTTCTCCACCGCCCTGGTAGCGGCCAAGCTCATGGGGCTGGATTTCGGGCGTACGGTGCAGGCGGTAAACTTGGCCGGGGTCACCAGCCCCACGCTCCGGCAAACGCGGGCGGGCGAGCTTTCCATGTGGAAGGGCGCGGCCTTCGCCAACAGCGCCCGAAACGGGGTATTCGCCGCCTTGCTGGCTCGGCACGGCATGACCGGCCCGGCGCCCATTTTCGAAGGGGAAATGGGGTTTTTCCAGCAGGTGTCGGGTCCCTTCGCCCTGCCGGATGCTCTGGGCGGGGAACCCGCGGCGGGTGACGGGCCCGCGGAAGGTGACGGGCCCGCGGAGGGTGGCGAAGCGGCGGTCGGCGGCGCGGTTACGCGTTTCAAGATCCTGGATTCGTTCCTGAAGCGTTTTCCGGCCGAGTACCACAGCCAGGCCGGAATCGAGGCCGCCCTGGAACTGCGTCGGCGCGGCGTCACGGCCGATCAGGTCGAGCGCATGACCATCAAGACTTTCCTGGTGGGCGTGGAGATCATCGCCAAGGACCCGGAGAAATGGCATCCGAAGACAAGGGAGACGGCCGACCACAGCCTGCCCTATTGCGTCGCCGCGGCGCTCATGGACGGCACCATCAGTCCGGCCCAGTTCAGCGAGGCGCGCATTACCGACCCGGTCATTCAGGGTTTCTTGAACCGCATCGCTGTGATGGAGGATGAGGACTTGACCGCCAAGTATCCCGACGGGATACCGACGGTGCTGGAGGCGTACCTGAAATCAGGCGAAGTGCAGACGGTCCGGCAAGATTACCCGCGCGGCCATTTCGGTAACCCCATGACCGACCGGGAAGTCGAGGAGAAATTCCTGGAACAGACCGGGGGGCTGCTAGCCCCCGCTCAACGGAAGGAGTTCCTGCGATTGGCCTGGGACCTTGAACACCTTGAAGACCTGGGCCCGCTCCTTGCACAGACCATCATCTGAGCCGGTCCGCGATGGTCATGTTACCCAAATGATCTTGTTCAGGTAGACTCGAACCCCGGCCGCGAGGTCGGGGTTCGGGTTCTCTTGTTTCTCGTTCCGTTTTCAGTGGGCGTGAGGGTGGACCACGGCCGTGGTGTGTTCGATGGCCTCTTCCAACTGGACCTTGGGCTCCCCGTACACCTTAAACCAGCCTTTCTCATTCAAGTGGTCGATGAGCCGCTCGTGGCTCTGAATCAGTTCACCGCAGAAGCTAAAATACATCTTCCGCACTTCTGGGGTGGCAGCTTCCAGAGTCCCGGCCAGGTAGGTCGTGGCGCCGGCCTTGAGAGCCCCGTCCAGACTCAGAGCGATGTAGCGGTCATCAGTGGCGGAGTTCTCGCCGAAAATTCCCCTGACGAAGCTCATACGGTCCCTCCTTTCATCGAGGCGATGCCGTTCTCATCGATGAAGCGTCTCAGGCTCTTGATCCGGTTCTCCGAGCCTTCCATCGCGCCCTGGATGATGCCACGCAGTTCTTTGTCCTGGGTGACAGACAACGCTGCCTTAGCGGTCATCAGAGCTGTGGTCTCCATCATTAGAAACTCTCGCAGTGACAGTACTTCTCCCGGAGTTACTTCGCGCAAGTCAGTGCCCCCTTTTCCCCTTACCCGGCGTTGGGTCAGCCTTTTCTGGCTGTGATGGATTGTGTCTCATCCACGCTGCCTATATTCTTGCCCGGCTTGCAGCCGGACAGGCATGCGACTGTCGCATACCTGTCCTGTCGGAAGGGTGTTAGAAGGGGGTGTCCCGCAGAGGTGCCCACGGCGGTGACCCGCGGGAGCGCCTTGCCGGCGTGACCCGCGGGCATGACTAGGATGGTCTTGCCGCTATTGCTAGAAAGAGTGCCCGGCGAGCCGGCGTTCCAGCGCCCGCGCCGCCTGACCGACGGTGTAGTTGATGATGAAGTAGACCACGGCGATGGTGAAGAAGGTCTCCATAGGGTTGGCGTACTTGGCGAAGATGATGGTCCCGCGCCCGGTCATCTCCTGGACCCCCAGGGACCAGGCGAAAGATGTGTCCTTGATGATAGTGATGAACTGGCTGACGATAGGGGGGATCATGCGCCGCAAGGCTTGGGGCAGCACGATGTACGACAAGGTCTGCCGGTAAGAGAAGCCCTGGGCGGTGGCGGCCTCCCACTGCCCCCGGTCGATGGACAAGAGGCCACCCCGCACGATCTCGGCGATGATGGCGCTGGTGAAGATGGTCATGCCGATGATGGCGGCGCGCAGGGCCGGAATCCGCCCGAGGAGATAGGTCGCCAGCATGATGAGGAGCATGGGCAGGTTGCGGATGATTTCGATGTACCAGGCCGCCGCCAAGCCCAGGTAGCGGGCGGCCCGAGCGTGCTTGAAGCGGCCGCCGCTGTAGCGGGCCACGGCCAGGAGGAGGCCGAAAACAAAGCTCATCAGGATGGTGAGGACGGCGATGCGCACCGAGATCGCCAGCCCGCCCACCAGAAAACTGACGTTTTCGGGGCGCAATAGATCGGTGAAGCCCTTGATGGTCATGACACCGACCCTCCCCAGGTGGCCTGCATCCGTCGTTCCAACCGCCGCGCCAGGGTGGCCGTGGGCAGCGTCAGGCAGAGGTAGAGAGCGGCGATGGTGACATAGGCGACCCCATAGAGGAGGTTATACGAGGACCACACGTCGGCGTGGTACATGAGGTCGTACCCAGCGATGAACGATAGGATGGACGAGTTCTTGATGAGGTTCACGAACTGGTTGGTCAGGGGCGGCATGATGACCCGGAAAGCCTGGGGCAGAATGATGTAGCGCATCGCTTCCTCGTAGCGGAAACCCTGGCTGAACGCCGCCTCCAACTGCCCCCGGTGGACGGAAAGGATACCGGCCCGGATGATTTCAGCGATGTAGGCGCCGGTGTAGATCCCCAGGCCCATGACGCCCACGGCCAGCACCGGCAGGCGTAGGCCCAGCCTCGGCAGGCCGTAGTAGTAGAAGAAGACCTGCGTAAGCAAGGGTGTGTTCTGGAAGAACTCGACGTAGAAACGGTTTAGCCAGCGCAGGGGACGCACGGGGACCACGCCGAGAACCCCCATGACCACCCCGAGCGCCAGCGCCAGGGCCAGGCCCAGCACCGACGCGAGGACGGTCTGAGCCAGGCCCTGAGCGAAGATGCGCCAATCTACGAGCAGAGTCTGCCAGGACTCGAGGCCGAACAAGCTACTTCCCCAGGCCCCAAGTACGCTTCAGTGCAGCCAGGTCTCCACTGCTTACCATGTTGTTAATGACCTTGGCCACGAAGTCGCGGAGGTCGTCGTTGCCCTTCTTAGTGGCGACGCCGTACTCTTCGGAGCTGTACTTGTCGGGGAGGATGACGGTGTTCTTGTCCTGGGATTCGTAGTACTTCAGAACCGACCCGTCGGTGGCGAAAACCTGCACTCGCCCGGACTGCAGGGCCGCCAGGATTTCGGGGTAGGTTTCGAAGGAAGCGAACTGGGGTTTGATGTTCAGTTTGGCGGCCTGCTCCGCAAGGCGGTCCTGGGTGTCGGAGCCCTTGGCCACGCCGATGGTCTTCTTATCTGTGTCTTTCAGGCCGGTGATCCCTGAGTCCTTCTTCACCAGGAACTGGATGCCGTCGACGTGATATACCGGCGAGAAGTCCACCAGCTTCTTGCGGTCCTCGGTGATGGTGAAAGTGGCGATGACCATGTCAATTTCACCGTTATCCAGAACGCCCATGCGGGTCTTACCGGTGACCGCGGTGAACTCAACCTTCTTGGAGTCACCCAGGAGGTCTTTGGCTATCCGCTTGGCGATATCGACTTCCAAGCCTTCATACTGCTTGGTAGCGGGGTTCATGAAGCCGAAACCCAGAACGTCGGCCTTGACCCCCACCTTCAGCACTCCGCGTTTCTTGATTTTGTCGATGGTGGGCTGCTTGGATGGTTTTGAGCACCCCGCCGCCACGGTGAACACCAAGGCTACGACCAACGCCAGACTCAGTACCGCAAACCAGCTACGCTTTTTCATTAAGATCGACCTCCACCGAATTAGGGCCTTGGGCCGCCCGCGGACGGCCCGCGCTTTACCGAACCACTTTAGTGAAGAACCTTGCTCAGGAAAGACTTAGTCCGTTCGTTCGTGGGACTGTCGAGGACCTGGGCCGGGGGCCCGTCCTCGGCGATTTCCCCGTTATCCAGGAAAAGAATGCGGTCGGCCACCTGCCGGGCGAAGCCTATTTCGTGGGTGACCACCACCATGGTCATCCCTTCATGGGCCAAGCCGGTCATGACGTCTAGCACCTCGCCAATCATCTCGGGGTCGAGAGCCGACGTGGGCTCGTCGAAGAGCATGAAACGGGGCTTCATGGCCAAGGCGCGGGCGATGGCCACGCGCTGCTGCTGGCCGCCGGAGAGCTGAGCGGGGTAGGCGTTGACCTTATGCAGCATGCCCACGCGCTTCAGGTAGTAACGGGCTGTTTCGGCGGCTTGTTCCGGGGGGACGCCGCGGACTTTCTCGGGCGCCAGGGTAACATTCTCCAGCACCGTCTTGTGGGGGTAGAGGTTGAAGAGCTGGAACACCATCCCGATATCCTGGCGCACCTCGGCCAAGCGGGCGCCGGGGGCGGTGACGTCCACCCCATCGACCAAGACTTGGCCGCTGGAGACCCGCTCCAGCTGGTTGATGCAGCGGATCAACGTGGACTTGCCCGAGCCGCTGGGACCGATGATGACCAGCTTCTGGTTGGTCGGGATGGTCAGGTCTATGTCCCGTAGAACGTGGTTGGAACCGAAGAACTTGTTTACCCGGCGGAACTCGATCAGAGGCCCCACCTCCATCACGATGTCTATGAAAACACGGATAAAAACAAAACCGAAACGGAACCAAAGGGTAGCGGCATCTGGGATAGCGGTGGGGTATGGATTGCTTCAGATGAAGACTGCTCCCCACGTTTCGCCCTGTTAAGGACCGTTTCCTGCCGACACAGTGTGATTGGTCATACTTTTGTTCATTCGCTATGGAACATGTTGCGCACCCTTTCCGCCATCGCTTTGGCACGGCTCTTGCTTGACACTCGGATGTGAGGGCTGAAATCCGTCGCGAGTCTGGTCCGTCGAGAGTCTGACCTGGGAGGATGACCCTTGCCCATCATCATCGTGGAGAGTCTGCGGAAGGAGTTTCGGCGCGCACGCCGCTTCGAGGGGCGGCTCGGCTGGCTGCGTACCTTCGTATCACGCGAAACGGTTACCAAGGTGGCAGTGGACAATGTCGCTTTCTCCATCGAACCGGGGGAGTTGGTCGGCCTGGTGGGCCCCAACGGAGCCGGGAAGTCGACGACCATCAAGATGCTCACCGGCGTGTTGGTCCCGTCGGCCGGGGAGGTCCGGGTGCGCGGGCTGGTACCCTGGCGCGACCGGGTGGAGCACGCACGCCGCATGGGCGTGGTGTTCGGCCAGCGCTCGCAGCTGTGGTGGGACTTGCCCACCATCGATTCCTTCGAATTACTGAGACATATTTACCGCGTGCCGGAGGAGCGCTACCGGCAAAACCTGGCCCACTTCCGGGACATCCTGGGCCTGGCGGAGTTTCTGGACACGCC
>JAJYWN010000046.1 GCA_021791495.1 Bacillota bacterium | reverse complement strand
GGCGCACCGTGGGCAGGTGCGGCGTGGGCTCGATCTCCAGGCAGAGGGCCTTGCCCATGGAGTTCGAGGCGTGCTCGGCCAAGCGGGCACGGACCTTATCGAACTCCAGCGTCGCCACGGCTTTCTCGTCGGCGATCAGGGGTCTTTCTTCTTCAGGTGTCGGTGGTCGTATGAGCATGTCAGTTCTCCGTCATTGTTTTCCCCGATATATTTCCTGGCTGCTGGAGGATACCCTTTCGCGCATAGTCATGTTCAATGGCGGATAGCTTCTTGCGGTTGGCACAGAATGCCAATAGAATGGAGGCGAAGGGAGTGCTGGACAAGATGTCTGTGGCTTTGAAAACCTTTGAGGCCAAACATGGTAAGAGGGCGGCCGTCGATGCTGAACAGGTGTTCGGTAGGCCCCTGCGACTTTTCCAATCCATGTTGTCGGCTCTGGCCAAGGCGAGCAGCGAGCTAACGCAGACTTTGTCATCGGCGCCCGACAGGCCGGATCCGGCGTATAGTGCCAGGCTCTACTCAGCCGAGGAGAAGGTTGACGAACTCGTGATTGCCATCCAACGGCTGCTGGCTGACGAGAAACCCATGTCTTTGGAAGAGTTCAGAGAAGCCGCTAAGGCGGCAAGGCCGAAAGCCTGAATTGGGCGGGAAACGTGCGCTCACCCGATGACCCGAAGATGGGCGCCCCCCTTGACGATGAACTGAACGGGCTTCGATCCGTCCATTGGGCATCTGGGCCTGAACCGAACTGGAACCCTTGGCCCGACATGCGGTTGATCTACTGGGAGGATAGCAGGGGCATCCATGTCCTCGCAGCTGGACGCCGCAACCCAGAACAAACCCACGATGACATCTACCGAACCGCGCGACAGCGGCTTAGGAACATGGAACGCCGCTAGAACCTACCTGCCGTGGCTTTGTGCCTCCGGCCACATGGGACACCAGTTTGCCAGCGATATCCACCAGGGACTGGGATGTCTCTGCAAACCGCCAGGCGCCAAGACCGATCGCGGTCAGCGGCACCTGGTTACGGGTATGCGTGGACACCATCATGTCCTCAATGTTACCATGGTCGCTACAGATGACCAGAAGGTTCCGCGATAGGTCGTATCCCGCCGCCAGGCCGCCGACGAACCCGTCCAACCTCTCCAGCACCGCGCAGGCCTTCTCCATATCCTGGCTGTGCCCGGCCCGGTCGGTCAGGAAGTATTCGAACATGGCGAAGTCGGTCTCCAAGGCCGCCCGCGCGGCCACCTGACCCGCCTCCCACGGCTCCCGAAGGGGCACATCGAAGCCGCGCGCCACCAGGATCTCACCGGTGATGTCCTGGTACACCGCACGACCGGCCAGGTGGTCGGCCACCGTCCGGAGCGGTTCGGCCCCCGCCAAGGCCGCCAGAGTGCTGGCGGAGGCGTGGACACTACGGTCATCCAGGGCCCCCAGGTAGTCGCGGGAAAAGGTGTTGATGAACACCGCCTTGCGGCCGGCATCGCTCAGTACCTTGAAGATGCTGTGTTCCCGCAGGATCTCACGGAGCTTCCCCGTGGGAAAGGCGCTGACGTGATATCCCACCACCTGGGCGGCGTTGACGCCCGTGAACAACGTGGTTTGGCCCGTGGCGCTCTGGGGCAGGCCCTCAACGCCGAGGTTCGCGTCGATCGGTGCCCAGGCGGCTTCAACGTCTGCCGCACCGACCCGTCCTGACCCCGTTGCCCCTGCCTTGTCCAAGGTGGGCGGCCACCCCGGCACCAAGGCGGCCAGGTTCGGCATCCGCGCCGCTACCAGCGGATTCACCGCCGGATCGGACTCTCCCACTCCAAGGCCGTCGACAAACAGAAAGAGAAGTTTGCCTTGCCCCTCCGCCCTCAAGCCTTCACCGCTAACCCTTCAGAGCCGTCAGAAGGTCGGCGGCGGCCCGGGTATTTACCACGTCGGTGGCGGAAAGCCACGCCCGCCGCGCCACCTTGACCCCGAAGAACATCTCGTCCAGGCGGTCCTGGTCGTGGGCGTCGGTATTGATGGCGAAGCGCAGGCCGAAATCCCTGGCGCGCCGGGACAGGGTGTCGGAAAGGTCCAAGCGCTCCACCGAGGAGTTTATCTCCATGACCGTCCCCGTCTTGGCCGCGGCCTCGAACAGCGCCTCCGTGTCCAACGCGTAAGCGTCGCGCTTTCCGATGATCCGCCCCGTGGGATGCCCGATGATGTCGACGTGCCTATTCTTGGTCGCTCCCACCAGGCGCGCGGTCAACTCCCCGGCGCTCTGGCGGAAGCCGGAGTGGATGGAGGCGATAACTACATCAAGGTCGGCCAGGCACCCATCTTCAAGATCGAGGTTGCCGTTCGGGAGGATGTCCACCTCTATGCCCGACAGAACGCGGAATCCTTCCAGCCTCGCGTTTAGACTCCGGATGGCCGCTGCCTGCTCTTTCACGCGCGCCTCGTCCAAGCCGTGGACCATGGCCAGCGACTTCGAGTGATCCGTGATGGCAAGGTAGTCGTAACCGCGCGACCGCGCCGCCTCCACCATTTCCTCAATACCGAAGAGCCCATCGCTGGCGGTGGTGTGGACATGCAGGTCACCCCGGATATCACTCAGTTCAAGGAGGTCCGGCAGGCGCCCCCGCGCCGCGGCATCGATCTCGCCGCTCCCTTCGCGCAGTTCGGGCGGGATGTAGTCTAGGCCTAAGTGGTGGTAGATCTCGGTTTCGTCTGCCACCGGCAGCCGGTCGGCCTCCGGGGGAACCGCCAGGTCGGGGCTGGTGGGCTCGGCGCCGACCTCCTTCCCACCCTCCTCCGGTGACCGGAACAGCCCGTATTCACTGACCCGTATTCCCTTCGTACGGGCCAGGTGCCGCAGCTGGGTGTTATGCTCGGCCGAACCGGTGAAGTGGTGCAGGGCGGTGACGAACTGGTCGGGCCGGACGACCCGCAGGTCTACCTGCAGGCCGGTTTGGGTGCGGACGGAAGTCTTGGTTTCTCCCAAGGCCAGGACCTCGCCCACCCCCGGTAACTTGGTGAAGGCATCCATCACCGCCGCCGGCTCCTCCGATACCGCGACCAGGTCAAGGTCTCCCACCGTATCACGGTAACGGCGCAGGCTGCCTGCGATCTCGACGCGGCGGACGGACTTATCCTGAGAGAGCATCGCCGCCAAGTCGCGCGCCACCGGCCAAGCCTGCCACG
Organism: Bacillota bacterium; assembly: GCA_021791495.1. GTDB lineage: Bacteria > Bacillota > Sulfobacillia > JAJYWN01 > JAJYWN01 > JAJYWN01. Next base: position 13,786 of record JAJYWN010000046.1, on the reverse strand, counting down.
AGGGCGTGCGTCGCCGCCTGTTCCGCACCTGGGGAATGCCGGAAAGGATGTTCTGCTCGGTCTTCTCGCCCAGCTTGGGCAGGTTCCGCAGCCGCCCGGCGCGTGCGGCCTGCTCCAGCTCGTCCAGGTTCTTGACCCCAAGCTGGTGGTATAGCAGAGCCACCGTCCGCGCCCCTACTCCCGGGATGTCCAGCATTTCCAAGAGGCCGGCAGGCAGTTCGGCCCGGAGCTTCTCAAGATAAGTGCAGGTACCGGTGTCCAGCTTCTCGGCGATCTTGGCGGCGAGGGCTTTCCCGATGTTCGGGATCTCCCCCAGCCGCCCACCCGCGTGGTAATCTTCGATAGGATCGGCCAATACGGAAACAGATTGGGCGGCGCGCCGGTAAGCACGGATCTTGAAGGGATCGTCGCCCTTGATGTCCAGGAGGTCGGCGATCTCCGCGAACATCTGGGCGACCTGCAGGTTTTTCACCGCTCAGTTCACTCCGTCTTCCGCTTGTGCCTACTCCGCCTTCCGCTTACGCTTCCGCTCGGCCCACTCCTCCTCGAACATGGCGGCCAAACGTTCGTGCTCGGTCTTCAGCCGCAACAGCTCGTCGGCCAGCATCAGCGCGGTGAGGACGGCGGCGCGAGTGGAGCCCAGGCGCGGGTTCTCGTTCATTAGTCTGGCGGCCCGGGAGTCCACCATGGCCGCCAGTTCCGCCAGGTGACCTTCAGGAGCGGCACCTCTGACGACATATTCTTCCCCGAGGATCTTCACCGTGACCTTATTCTTCGCCAGCTCACGGGACTCGCCTTCGTCCACGGGAGCACCCCCTCCGGGACCGGACCCGGACGCACCCGTCAACGGGGCGGGTGCGTCCGCGTTGGTTTTCTTAGGTTGTCCTTCTTCTCGGGGTGCCCCGTTACCTTCCGGTTGGCGGAATCGCCCTTCAGGGCGTCTCCGCCTCTTCCTCCCACCGTTTGTAGGCGGCGTCGAGTTCTGTCAGGAGGCGCTCATACTCCTCGGTCACCGCACGCGCCCGACCCGTCCGGTAGGTCTCGGGGTCGGCCATCAAGGTCTCAAGCTCCGTCTTCTTCTCCTCCAACTGGTGGATCACCAGTTCAGGGGAGGGCTCCCCCGGTCGCCGGCGGGCGGGCGCGGGACCGGCGCGGGTTGAGCCCGCCTGGGCCGCTCGCGCTCGCACGGGCTTGGGTCTACCACCTGCCGCCGTGGCCCTGGGGGCGGAGGCGGTCTCGCGCTCCTTTTCCAGCCGCAGCGCGGTGTAGTTCCCTTTGAACTGCCGGACCTGCTTCCCCGTGAGTTCGAAGATGCGCGTGGTCAGCCGGTCCAGGAAATACCGGTCGTGGCTGGTCAGGATAACCGTCCCCGGGAACTCGGACAAGGCGCTCTCCAGCGCCATCCGCGCTTCAACGTCCAGGTGGTTGGTGGGTTCGTCCAGCACCAAGACGTTGGCCCCGGAAAGCATTAGCTTCGCCAAAATCAGCCGGTTACGCTCGCCGCCCGAAAGGCTGGCCACCTTCTTAAAGACATCATCGCCGGTGAACAAGAACCTTGCCAGGTAGTTTCGGGCTTCGGCCGCCAGCATGTCCTGGGTCTCCATCATCTCGTCCAGCACGGTGCGGCTATCGTCCAAGTTATCGAGATCCTGGGAGAAGTACCCAATGAGGATCCCCCCGCCCCACTCGATCTTGCCCTCGTCGGGCCGCTCCAACCCCAGCATGGTCTTGATGAGCGTGGTCTTGCCGCTGCCATTGGGGCCAATGAGGGCCAGCCGTTCGCCGCGGAACACCGTGGCTGTGAGGTGACGGAAGAGTACCTTGTCGCCGAACCAGCGGCCGGCGTCGAAGAACCGGAAGACCTCCCGGCCCCCGATCTCGTCCAGGTCGAAGTTCAGGCTGATGGTGCGCCCTTGGTGGCGGGGCCGCTCCATAGACGCTTCCAGTTTGGCCAAAGCCTTGGCCCGGCCGTCCGCCTCTTTGTGGCGCTGCCCGGCCTGATAACGCGAGATGAAGTCCTGGAGCTTCGCCGCTTTCTGCTGTTGCCGTTCGAACTGGACCTGGGCATCCCGCTGCTGGCTTTCCCGCTGCAGGACGAAGGCGCTGTAGTTCCCGGGGTAGCTGTAAATGCGGCCGCCGTCCAGTTCCAGAATGCGCCCGGCGGTGGTGTCAAGGAAATAACGGTCGTGTGACACCGCTAACACAGCGCCGCGAAAGGTCTTCAGGTAGTCCTCCAGCCACTCCGTAGCCGCCACGTCCAGGTGGTTCGTGGGCTCATCCAGGAGGAGGAGATCGGGTTCGGAGAGGAGCAACCGGGCAAGCCCGGCCCGCACCTTCTGCCCGCCGGACAGTGATCCGAAAGGCAGTTCCAACTCAGCAGGCAAGAAACCCAGCCCCAGGAGGGTCTGGCGGACCTGCTGGCGGAACGTGTACCCGCCCCTGGCCTCGAACTCGGCCACGGTGCGCTCGTATTTCGCGTAGACCTTCTCGAAATCGGACTCCGATCCGTCTGGGCCGTCCGACCCGCCCGACGCTTTGGCCGCCCCGGCCGCCGCCATCTCCTCCTCCAGGCGGGCAACCTCGCCCTCCATGTCGAGAAGGGGCCGGTAGACCTCTTCCACCTGCTCACGGAGGGGCCGGTCGTCGTCGAAAGCCAGGTTCTGTTCAAGGTAGCCGAGGCGCGACCCGCCGGCCATGGCGATGCGGCCGCCGTCGTGGTCCTCCAGGCCGGCGAGGATTCGCAGCAAGGTAGTCTTGCCGACGCCGTTACGTCCCACCAGCCCGACCTTCTCCCCTCGGGCGATGGCGAAAGAGACGCCCTCCAATACGCGCTGGACGCCGAAGTACTTGTTCAGTTCTTCTACTGTCAGAATGGACATCGTTCATCTTCCTCCCACGCCGTGTACCTAGTGACCGTGCGCGGGCGGTTTTCGGTTTCAGAGCGGACCTCCTCGGGGCAGGTCGAGCCTGCCGACGGGAGACGCGCTCCGAATCCGTAAGCACAAGGCCGTGGGCGATAGCCCACGGCCCTAGAATGGCCTATCTGGGTGTTCGCGCCCGCGCTCTGGTCCTTTGACGTTGCCGAAAAAGGGTAGACTGACCCCTTTGGCTTGGCGACGTCAGAGAGCAAGAGCCGGTGCTACGACCATTTCCTCGGGCGGAACCTCCCTTTCCGTGGGGTAGACCCACGGCAGTATCTTATCTTGCCGTTTCGGCCAGTGTCAAGGTATTCCAGGCGCAGGGGGTCAGACTTTGCCCGGTCTCCCGCCGTTCCCTAAGACCGCAGTTCGGCCCCGCATTCCTTGGCCAGCGCCGCCCGCACCCGGTCGTGGGCTTCGGCGACCTCCGCGTCGGTGAGAGTCCGGTCCGGAGCGCGGTATACCAGAGTGTAAGCCAGGCTGTGACTCCCCGCCCGGACCGCTCCACCCTCGTACAGGTCGAAGAGCCGCAGTTCGGCCAGGAGTTCACCGCCGGCCCGCCGCATACTGTCAACCAGCCGGTCCTGAGTGACGGCCTTGTCTACCACGAAGGCCAGGTCGCGGGCGACCGCCGGATGCCTGGGCACAGGCTCGAAGCGAACGTCCAGACGCGCCCGCTCCAAGATCGCGGTGAAGTCCAGTTCCGCCACATAGACCCGTGCCGGCAGGTCATAGCGCTCCGCTACCAGGGGGTGCAGTTCCCCCAGGTACCCGGCGTCGACCATGCCGACCATGCCGTCGGCCCCGGTGCCGGTCGCACCGGCGGTCGTGCCGGTGGGACCAGCGGCCCCGATCACCGGTAGCAGCAGCCGCGCGGTCCGTCCGGGATGCAGCGAGGGGTGCCGGCCCGCCTCCAGGCGCCATCCCTTCACGCCCAACCCGTCCAGCACCAGTCCAACCGCGCCTGACAAGGCGTAGAAGTCAGTTTCCTCAGCCGGACCGGCCCAGGTCTTCGGCCGCATCTGGCCCATGGAGGCCAGTCCCAGGCGCATCGGCTCCCGCGGCAGTTCCGTCGGTGGGACCTGCTTAGGGACGAATACTCTTGTCACCTCGAACAGGCGCACGTCGCTCACCTTACGGGCGGCGTTGTAGGCCAGGCCGCCCAGAAGCCCCGGAAGTATGGTCGTCCGCAGCAGCCGCCCGTCTTCGGTCATGGGATTCTTGACGGCAATCTGCCGGCGCTCGGTCGCGTCCGCCGGAAACCCCAGCTTATCCAGAATATCGGGGTGGTGCCAGGAGTAGGTCAGGGCCTCGTGGTACCCCGCCCCCGCCAGCAGGCCCCGTACCGTCCTTGTCAGGCGGTCGTTCGGACTCCGGCGGGCCGCGGTCAACTTACCGCTGGGCAACGTGACCGCGATGCGGTTATACCCGTGCTCGCGGGCCACCTCTTCCACTAGGTCGATTTCGCCGTCCAGGTCGGGCCGGCGGGAGGGGATTTCCACTTCCAAGACATTATCGTCCCTGGTTGCCCCACCGGCCGCCTCAACGACCCGCAGACCCAGCCGCTCCAAATAGCCGGCGGCCTGGTCCCTGGAGATCCGCGTCCCGAGCAGCGTGTTCATCCGCCGGATGCGCAGCCGCGCGCGTTTGGGCGGATAAGCGGCGACACCGGCGTCGATGGCGCCCGGCACGGCCGTCCCGGCGCCGATCTGAGCCATCAGGGCAATGGCACGCCGCGCCGCCCACAGGTTGCCGTTGGGGTCCAGCCCCTTGGAGAAGCGGGATGAGGCATCGCTGAACAGCCCCAGCTTGACCGCCGTCCGCCGGATGCCGACCGGGGTGAAGTGGGCCGACTCCAGGAGAATGGTCTTGGTCGCGTCCGACACCTCGGTGTTCTGGCCGCCCATCACTCCAGCCAGGCCCACCGCCTTTTCCTGGTCGGCGATGACTAGGACCTCGGGGTCCAGTTCCCGTTCTTTCCCATCCAGAGTGACCAGGCGCTCGCCCTCCCTCGCCTTCCGGACGATGACGCGGTACCCCGCCAGGGTATCGTAATCGAAAGCGTGCAGGGGCTGACCACACTCCAGCATGATCAGGTTCGTCACGTCCACCACGTTGCTGTGAGGCCGGATACCCGCCACCAAAAGGCGCATCTGCAACCACAAGGGCGACGGGCCCACCTTCACGTCGGACAACATGAGCGCCGCGTACCGTGGACAACGGTCGAGGTCATCGACGTCTACCTTGGCCAGGCTGCGCACTTCCTGTTTGCCGGCGTTCGGGTTGCCGATGGCGTCGGGCACTCCGGGGATCCGGACGGCGTCCGCCCCCAACCCCACCATCGCCGCGACTTCCCGCGCCACACCGATCATGGACAGGCAGTGGCTGGCGTAGTTCGGTGTAAGTTCCAGTTCCAACACCCAGTCGTTCAACCCCAGAACGTCGGCGACGTCCGCTCCCACTGGCGTGTCGGGCGGCAGAATGAGGATACCCTCGCCCTCGGCGTGGCCTTTGCCCTCCATGATTTCGGTCAAGGCGCAGAGCATGCCCTCCGACACCACTCCACGGAACTCAGCCCGCTCCATGACGCGCTCCCCCGGGAGCTTGGAGCCGGGCGGGGCCACCGGGACAATGTCGCCAGCCCGCACGTTATCGGCGCCGGTGACGATCTGAAGAAACCTGTCCTTGAGATTGCCGCCGCCGCGGCTCTTAGCCCCCCGGCCGGCGCCGCTTTCGCCAGCGTCAGCGCCGACGCCCGTGTTCCCGCCCACATTCACCTGGGCCACCCAGAGATGGTCGGACTCGGGCAGCCGCTCGATACTCTCCACCCGCCCCGCCACGACTCCCTCCAGCCCGCGATTCACCTGCTCCACCGTTTCCACCGACACGCCGCGTAGCGTCAATCGCTGGGCCAGGTCCTGGGGCGTCAGGTCGAAATCGACGAACTCTTTCAGCCAATGGTAAGAGACCCTCATGCCCTCACCCCCTTGAACTGGGACAGGACCCGCAGATCGTTGGTGAACAGGTCGCGCATGTCACTGAAACCGTATTTCAGCATGGTGATGCGCTCCAGCCCCAACCCCGCCGCGAACCCGCTATACTTCTCCGGGTCGTAACCGCCGGTGGCCAGCACCCGCGGGTGGACCATGCCGGCGCCTAGAATCTCCAGCCAGCCAGTGCCCTTGCAGGCCCGGCAGCCGGCGCCGTTGCAGAAGATGCAGGAGACATCCACTTCCGCGCTGGGCTCGGTGAACGGGAAGTAGCTGGGGCGCAACCGGATCTGGCGGTCGGGACCGAAGAGTTGGCGGGCGAAGGTGAGCAGCGTCCCCTTGAGATCGCCCATACTGATGTTGCGGTCCACGGCCAGAATCTCCAGCTGCGTGAACATAGGCGAGTGGGTCGCATCTTCGTCCCGCCGGTACACATGACCGGGGAACACCGCCCGCAGCGGCACTTCCGGCGCCACCCGCTGCATGTAGCGGATCTGCATGGGCGACGTGTGCGTCCGCAGCAGGATCTCATCGGTGATGAAGAAGGTGTCCTGCATCTCACGGGCCGGGTGGTCCTTCGGGATGTTCAGAGCCTCGAAGTTATACCAGTCGGTCTCGACTTCCGGCCCCTCGGCGATGTCGTAACCCATGCCGAGAAAAACGTCCTTCAGTTCCTCCAGCACCAGCGTGATGGGGTGCAGACTGCCTGACGGCAAGGGCTTGCCAGGCAAGGTGACGTCGATGGCTTCTTCCACCAGACGCCGGTCGAGGGCCCCCCGGGCCAGCTCGGCCTGCTTCCCCGCCACCAGAGCCTCCACGGCTTCCCTGGTTTCGTTGGCCAGCTTGCCCAGGCGCGGCCGCTCGCTTTCCGCCAGGGCCCCCATCCCTCGCAGGATCGCCGTCAGCTCGCCTTTTCGGCCCAGCAAGTCCACCTGGACCTGCCGGACTTCGTCCTCGCTCCTCGCCGCGGCCAGTCGCTGCCGCGCCGTGGCCAGGAGTGCTGCCAATCTCTCCTCCATCGTCGTCCCTCCGTTACCAAGTCGGTAGAAACATGAGATGCCCCAATGACCGAAAGGGCAACAAAAAAAGCTTTCGCCCCAAAGGGACGAAAGCCGCCTAAGCGCTTCCGCGGTACCACCCTGATAGCCCACGCCCCTGGCGCGGGCCGCTCTGCCGGATACGGGAATGCGTCGGCATTGGCAACCTTGTCGGTCAGCCGCACGCGTTCGACACGCTGGATGCGCTGGCCCGATGATGGCTGCCGGTTACCGTCTATCCGATACCCGCCCCCGCTAACGGTGAGGAACCGTCAAGGCCTACGTGGTGGGCGGCGGCGTTCGCACACCGCGGCACCCACTGTTCAGCCTGAAGCTCGAGAGGGAACTTCGGGCAAGCCACACCCAAGAGCGCTTCCAGTCCGTGGCGCCCCTTCCCTGGAGGGTTGGGCTAGTCCTACTTTCCTCCGTCAACGCCGGTGCGATCTACAGTTCCAATCAAACAGCTACTGCTTCGAAAGCTTCCGGTAGAGAAGATAGGCCGTGACTGAACCAGTCGTCTCGAAGAGCCGCCAGAAGAGCCGTGCTGACATAACCATCGCACCACTACCCTTCATCAGGTTCTTGGCCCGTGGGTCTGCAGGCTTGGCTCGATTATATCACGCGTTTGTGTTGCGGTACAATACGAGCCAGTCCCGTCGGGGATAACGTTATGTTAAGTATTCTCTCTGGCGGACTGCCTCATAAAGCAGGATTCCAGTGGCCACCGAGACGTTCAGAGACTCGGCTCTTCCAGGCATGGGAATGGAAACCAGTAGGTCGGCCGCCTTTTCCCACTCCTCGGAAACCCCGGCGCCTTCGTTTCCGACGACGAAGGCAACCGGCCGCGACAGGTCCACCCGGTAGCAGGGGACCGGTGCCCGTGGCACTGCCGCGACCACGGTCAGGCCCGCCCCCGACAGAAGGCCCTTCACCGCCACGGCATCGCCGTCGGAACTTGCGAGCGACAGCCGAAAAGCGGCGCCCATGGCCGACCGGAGGACCTTGGGGTTCAGAAAGTCCACCGTCCCGCCCAGAGCGACCAGGGCGTCGGCCCCCGCCGCCTCTGTCGCGCGCATGATGGTACCAACGTTTCCGGGATCCTGCAAACGGTCGAGGACCACTACCAACGAAGGCGCGGCGGCAGCTGGCTCGCTCGCAGGTACGTCGTGGCCACCGGCCTTCGACGCTGCTTCGTCCGCCGCCGAATTGGCCGCCGCCCACCTGTCGGCCAGTTCCTCCAACTCCACCACCGGCACTTGCACCGTGGCGACGATGCCCTGAGGAGTCTCCGTATCGGTGCAGGCCGCCAGGACTGCCTCGGTCACGGAAAAAAGCCGCACCCCTGAGTCAGGGGTGCCTGCAAGGCGGGAGGCCCGTTCGAGGACCATCCTCCCAGTATAGCCGCCCGCCAGGGCGGACGGAGCATAGTAGATATCCCGCGCCACTCCGGCTTCGAGGGCTTCGCCCACCAGGCGCACCCCTTCGGCCAAAGCCAACCCCGACTCCTCCCGCCCGCGGCGGCGGAGGATGCGGCGGAGCGACTTTACCCGCGGGTTATCTGGGCTGACGATGTCGGGCATGCTTTCAGGCCTGCATCTTCTGCAGTCCGCGGATGCTATCGATGTGTCCGATGACCACCAAGACATCCCCCGCCTCGATGACCTCATCGGCACGGGGAGACACCTTGACCGTGCCGCCCTTGCGCATGACCACCACGTTCACGCCGTACTTGGCGCGGAGGTCCAGCTGTCGCAGGCTCCGGCCTACCATCGCCGGGGGCGGGGTGATCTCAACGATGGAGAGTTCGGGCGACAGTTCGATGAAGTCGAGAAAATTGGCGGACGCGAGGTTATAGGCCACGCGCAGCCCCATATCGCGTTCGGGGAAGACGATGCGGTCCGCCCCGATGCGCCCCAGGATGCGGCCGTGGAAGTCGGTGCTGGCCTTCGCCACCACCTGATGGACTCCCAACTCTTTTAGCAGCAAAGTCGCCATGAGACTGGCCTCGGTGTCGCTGCCGATGGCCACCACGGCGACGTCGAAATCCCGCACCGACAAGGTGCGGAGGATCTCGACGTTCGTGGCGTCACCCTTGACGGCCCGTGCCAGAATCGCCGACTGGCTCTCCACCACGGCCGGGTCACGGTCGACTCCCGTGACTTCATGACCCAGCCGCGATAGAGCCCTGGCCACGCTGCTGCCAAAACGTCCTAGACCGAGGACGAGAAAACGTTTCACGGAAGGCTAAACTCCCAGCTCCTGCTTAGCGCGCTGTACCAGCTGGGTGAAAGCCTGGGCGTCGCTGATGGCGATGTCGGCCAGCATCTTGCGGTTTACCTGCATGCCGGCTTTCTTCAGACCATTGATGAGGCGGCTGTAAGACATGCCGTTATTCCGGGCCGCCGCGTTGATGCGGGCGATCCACAGGCGACGGAAATCGCCCTTCTTCTTCCGACGGTGGGTCAGGGCGTACCAAAGAGCCTTCATGACCGTCTCGTTGGCGGGACGGAACAGCCTGCTATGGGCGCCGTAATAACCGCGTGCCAGCTTCAGGATCTTCTTATGGCGACGGCGGGATGTAACCCCCGATTTAACTCTAGCCATGGTTCAATACCTCCGATCAGGGCCGCCAGATAAGGCAAACCGGCTGTGAATGCTGATTTTCGACTCTCGCGAGCCGGTGAAAGGATGCGGGATCGATCAATTCAATAAGGAAGCATCACGCGCAGACGCTTCTCATCCGCACCCGCCACGACGGACGGGGCACGGAGAAGGCGGCGGCGCTTGCCGGTCTTGGCCTCGGCCTTGTGTCTCTTGAAGGCCTTCTTATGCACGAACTTGCCCGTGCCGGTGACGCGGATGCGCTTGGCGGCACCCTTATGAGTCTTGACTTTAGGCATGGAACCTACCTCCATGAGCCGGGCGGCCGAAAGGCGCCGCCGACGGCTACTCTTTGTTGGTGTTGGTGTTCTCCTTGGCGGAAAGGATCATGATCATGGCGCGGCCTTCGGTGCGCGGCTCTCTTTCTACGAATCCCAGGTCCGAGACTTCCTCGGCCAATCTCTGGAGGACGCCCCGTCCCAACTCGCTGTGGACGATCTCGCGCCCGCGGAAAGTGATGACCGCCTTGACCTTATCGCCGTCCTTCAGGAACTTCTGGCAGCTACGCAGCCTGACTTGGAAGTCGTGCTCCTCAATGCGGGGGCGCATCTTCAGTTCCTTGATGGAGACGACCTTCTGCTTCTTCTTGGCCTCGCGGTCGCGCTTGCTCTCCTCGTACTTGTACTTGCCGTAGTCCATGATGCGGCAGACGGGGGGCTTAGCCGTCGCGGCCACTTCCACCAAGTCCAGTCCCTTATCGAAAGCCATACGAAGAGCATCGCGGGTCGGCAGGATGCCCACCTGGTTCCCTGCCTCGTCCACCAAACGTACTTCCCTGGCCCGGATGTCATCGTTGATTCTCAGGTCCTTGCTGATACTCTCTCACCTCCCCTCTCTAAAGACCTACTGTGCACGAGCTTGTTGTCCGTTCCAAAACCCCGTGCCCTTGCCCGTTCCCCGTTGCCCCCCACAAAGCCCAAAACGCAAAAACCAGGCGGGTCGCCGACCCGCCTGGAATGTCCTCAAGGTTTGTCCTGCTTGCCCCCGCGCCACTCGCTTTCTCGATCGCCAGCAGGCTTGCTCGCTTGCCATTTCATCGACCGATCGTGCGCCGGGTTACCTTTTGGCATTCGACCTTGCTGGCAGCCCGGCACCCATTCGTGATTCTGGTGACGCGCCGCAAGGTGAGAAGCGGGATGGCTTCTACTTAATTGCCACTAATGACAACTCAGTATATCACGTGTCGCCAAGGAGCGTCAACGCTAGTGCCTGACAGCGCGCCCTGGCAAAGCATCATCACTATACCGCGGCCAACACATACTTTTCAACGGCCGAGGCCCATCCATCGGCCGTATTCGGGCCGGCAACGATTCTCGCGGCCAAACGGACCGGTTCGGGGGCGTTAGCCATGGCGATACCCAGCCCAGCCTGCCGGAGCAAGGGGATGTCGTTCAGCCCGTCGCCCAGGGCCATTACCTGTGCCGGCGGAATCCCGAGTAAGGTCGCCACGGCGTGCAGCGCCGCACCTTTGTTCACGCCGGCGGCCATTATCTCCAGCATGTCTTCTCCCGAGGAAGTAAGGGACAGCCGGCGCCGGAGGCCCTTGTCCGCGAGGACTTGTACGATACCTTGGCGGACCTGCTCGGGAGCAACGACGTAGAGCTTGCTGACTCCGCGCTCCGTGGTGGCCACCGCCCGGTCCACATCGCCGACGGCAGGCGCGATGCCGTACTGCCGCGACGAATACCAGCGTTGGGTCACGTCGTCGATGAAGTCCACATGCCACTCGTCCGCCAGCTCCAAACCGATGTTCAGGTCGGGAGCTACCTGGCGGATCACGTCGATGACCTCGATCGCAACCTCGCGCGGAATCGGGTGGTGGAAAAGGGGCTTGGTGGCAACGGGATCAAAGAGTGCCGTCGATATCGGTGACGACCAGCCGGTAGCGGCTCATCTCGCCGCCCCCGCCGCCGGTGTCTCTGCCGGCTGAACCTTGGTCACCGCCCATAGCCCCGCCCTCCAAGAAATCACCATCGAAAGAGCGAAGAAGGCCGCGGCGACGTAGTAGACGGCTGAGATGTCGAGGCTATGCACCAAGAATCCGCCGGTAGCGGCCATGACCGGACCGGCGATGCGCGCCAAGGTCAAGGAGGTGGCCCAGACCCGGCCGCGGTAGGCCTCAGGCGACCGGGTCTGGGCGATATAGTAGAAGTTCCCCTTCGCCCACACGCTACCGGCGATGATCAGGAAGTAGCCGGCCGTGAAAACCGGGAAACTCGAGGCCCAACCCATGGCCAGGAAACCCACGGTGATGATGCCGCCGGTCCAGATCATCTGGCGCCCTACCGCTAGCCTGCTCGCCAGGCGAAGGTAAAGGGTGTTTCCCAGTAGACCTCCCAGCGAGCCGGTGGTGAAAAAGAGGCCGATCAAGGTCGCCCCGACCTGGAGCTTGTCACGCATGGTGAAGAGCAGCAATGGAGTGGCCAGACCTGCGCCTAGATTGGCGGTGAGGTATCCGGCAATCAGGGGGCGCAGGATCCTGTCGCGCCGGATGTAGCTGAACCCTTGCCGGAACGAGCCGAGCATCGAGCCGCTCTGCCGGGGCGGCTGGGTGATCTTTATGCGGATGATAGCCAGTCCGTAGATGAGAAAGCTGACGGCATCCAGGGTGAACAAGGACATGTAATCGTTGTTCATCCAGGTGAGCAGGAGGCCGGCCAGGGCCGGGCCCAACATCAGGTAGGCCGTCACCGCGTAGCCGATCAGGGCGGACGCCGCGACCAGGTGTTCCCTGGAGACCAGCGAGGGCAGGACTACTTCGTAACCGGTGGTGGCCACCAGGCCGGCGCTGGCCATGGCGAAAGCCAGCGGGTAGATCGCCCAGTAAGGCAGCCAGGCTCGGAAGGTCCCCAAGGGGATGACCACCACCAGGAGAGCCTGAACCAGGAGGCCGCCGATGAGTAGCCGCTTGCGCGAATAGCGGTCCAGGAGCAGGCCGATAACCAACCCGAACAGGGCCGTTGGGAGAAACTCGACCGCCCTCAGCGAGCTGGAGGCGATGGGCGAGCGGTACAGGTCGTAGATCATCAGCGGCAGGGCGACGTAATAGAGCTGGTCGCCCAGCCCGGATAGGAAGTATCCGAACAGCAGGTTTTGAAAGCCGCGGTTCCGGCTCAGGGGAGGGTTCTCCGCCCCACCCAGGACGGAACCTGCCGCCCGGCCCACCTCTGGACCTGGCCTTTTCACCAGCGGCGTTACCATCTCTCCCCCACTCCCCTACCCTTGGCCGAACCCTTTCCGGCCCTGCTTCTTTTTCATAGACCGGTCCTATCGCCGGTCATTCGTGGCTGGCCAGCCGTCAAACACCGCCAGCCAAAGGGCACACCCAAGAAGAAACGCACGAGAGACCGGGAAAGTTCCCGAAAGGTGTTGAGTTTCCTGCCATGGGTCTGGTCTGCACGTGATCAAGAACCCATTTGAGACGAAGCAGGCAAACTGGTAACTGTCCAGATTTCAGTCACAGCGAACTGCAATTGTCAGGGAGGGGTCATTGGCCTCGAAAAATGGTCGGTCACTGGTTCAGACGGGTGACGCCTGAGGCCAACTCTGGGTTTATGGTAAACTGAAACAACGTTGTTTCGTAAACTAGAGCCTCTTTCAGACCCGAAGTAGTCTGCGGGAGGCAGGCGTCGATCCTGGTCTGCTCCCTGGGTGACAAATGCAGACCCTTATGCGTGAAAAATGGACAGTTTCCAGTTGCAAGGAAGGAGGTCCGCCACTGCTGACGGGCCTCCTGTCGGCCTATCCTGGTTATCTGGTAGTCTGGCCCAACCTGCCCCATCCGCCTCCTCCTTTCCTCACGCCCCCTTATCGCATAAATCCTTCTATTGGCGCAAGAAAGCTTGAGGAAGAAGAGCGTGTTCTCACTCCAATCGGCGGCTTCCCCAGGGGCGGTTCAGAGACTTGTGTCTACCTCTTACTTTGTCTGTTCTTGTCGGACGATACTCGGCCTTGAAAGGCAGGAGCCTTGCCACATCTCCAAGTAAATCTCACGCACGACGCTGAATTGGCAATAGCATTACTTCGTGGGAGTAGTGAGTAGCATGTAGAGGTACGGAGGTGCTCAAGCAAGGAGGGAGTCGCCATGCCCCGGTTCCTGAGACGCTACGTCACATGGTTTATCGTCGGTGTAGTGGTGCTTATGGTTGCCAACACGGTAACCGCTTTCCCCAGGTCCAAT
>JAJYWN010000015.1 GCA_021791495.1 Bacillota bacterium | reverse complement strand
GGCTCACTTCGAGCAGATTAACGCCGTGACCAGCGGCGTGGCCGAGCTGCGCCGCGTGGTGGAAGAGGCGCGGGGCCGCCGCGATATGTACGGGAAGCGGTCCATCCTCTTCATCGACGAGATCCACCGCTTTAATAAGGCGCAGCAAGACGCGCTCCTCCCCGCGGTGGAGGACGGCACGGTCGTCCTCATCGGCGCCACCACCGAGAACCCCTTCTTCGAGGTCAACTCGGCCCTGGTCTCGCGGTCGCGGGTGTTCCAGCTCCACGCCTTGACGGACGAGGACGTGGCCGAGGTGATGCGGCGTGCCCTGGCCGACCCCGAGCGGGGGCTGGGCCGCGTCAAGGTGGCCGTCGACGACGACGCCTTCGCCCACATCGTGCGCATCGCCGCCGGGGACGCGCGGTCGGCCTTGAACGCCTTGGAGCTGGCCGTCGCCACCACCGACCCCGACGCCGGCGGCACCCACCGCATCACGCTGGCCGCAGCCGAGGAGTCCATCCAGCGGCGCGCGCTGGCCTACGACCGCCAGGGGGACCAGCACTACGACACCATTTCCGCCTTCATCAAGAGCGTGCGCGGCTCCGACCCCGACGCCGCCCTGTACTGGATGGCGCGCATGATCTATGCCGGCGAGGATCCCATGTTCATCGCCCGGCGCCTCATCATCCTGGCCTCTGAGGACATCGGAAACGCCGATCCCATGGGCATCGTTGTGGCCACGGCGGTGGCGGGCGCCGTCGAGCAGGTGGGCATGCCGGAGGGGCGCATCCCCTTGGCGCAGGCCGTCACCTACCTCGCGTCGGCGCCGAAGTCAAACGCCTCCTATCTGGCCGTCGACGCGGCGATGAAGGACGTGGAGGAGAAGAAGATCGGCGGCGTGCCGCTGCACCTGCGGAACGCGCCGGCCAAGGGCATGGCCGACCTTGGTTACGGACGCGGCTACAAGTACCCGCACGACTTCGCGGGCGGGCTGGCGGAGCAGGAGTACTTGCCGCCGGAGCTGGCCGGGGCGCAGTATTACCGGCCGAAGGACATTGGGTTCGAGAAGACGGTCCAGGAACGGCTGGCGGCGCGGCCAGGCAAGGGCAAGAGGAACAGGGCTGAAGGTGCGAAAGAGCCCAAGGCAGACCCCTGAGGACTTCGCCTAAGGACAGACCCCAGATGAGCGCTGGAAAACCCCAGTTGTCTAGCCCATTTGGAGTGTTCTTGGGACCATGGTGGCGAAAGCGCGGACAGGTGTCTTGAGGCACAGTGTCAGGTACGAGTTTGCGCTAGAGGAGTACAAAGTTTCAGGGCTAAAGGTCGGTTTTCCGGACACTCGGGGGCGCCAAACCGTCCGGAAACCCCGACACTTCTCCTCCCGCGGGGGTCAAGACAAGCCTTCTAGCGGAGCGACAGGTTACATAACTATGCTGTTCATCCGGGTTCCCGGATGGTTACTAAGCGGTAAGTGTCTTTTCCGACCTGGTTTGGGAATCTCTGACACAAGGCGTTGACTCTAGGAGACCACTTCTGCATCACTCACCTGGGGCAGTTTCCTCCACATGGCCAAGGCGTAATCTGTGTAGCCGACTTGGCGGTAGAAGCTCTGGGCGGTGGCGTTCTTGAAGCCGGTCAGGAGGATGATGCTGGTGGCTTTCTTGGAGCGCGCCAGCTCCTCGGCGGCGGCCATCAGCAGCGAGCCAATCCCTTGACGCCTGTATTCCGGCAGGACGAAAAGCTCGGTTAGCTCGGCGTAAGGGACGTCCTCCGAAAGATTAGGCGGGATGCGGATGCTGGAAAGCCCCACCGGCGTGCCGTCCCGGAAGGCCAGGAAGACGGTCTCGATCCCCTCAAGGGCCGCCAGGCGCCTGGCGGCGGTGGCTGCGTCCACCGAGCCACCGTTGAAGAGTTCCAGCAGTCTGGCCAGACCGGAGGCGTCTGCTTCAGATGCTTGTCTGACTACCACGTCCCTCTGCACGAACAATTCCTAGCGCCCCTTTCGAGCGTCCCAGTAGGACGGGTACTCTTCGGCGAAAACCTGCGGCGGCTCCTTCCCAAGGTACCGGGCGATGGCATAGAGTTGCCCCCGGTGATGGAGCTCGTCCTGGTACGAGTGGTGGAGGAGGAGCCACCCTCGGATACCTTCGTGCCAAGGGTTGTCCGGCCGCAGGTCGCGGAGCGCGCCATCGTCGGTGGCACGGGCCCATCCGTCGACCTTGTTCTGCGTTTCGGTGAGCCACCCGTGGAGGCCGGCCACGGAAGCAACGGTTCTGGTTTCATGGGCGTTCCAGTCGGCGTCCGGCTCGCCCGGCATCGGCCGCCAGCGCCGAACGAGGACACCGCGGCCGACAAAGTACTGGTGAGCCCCGATGTGGTAGAACAGCTCACCCACCGTCCGCCATTCTGGAACCAGCCGGTAATCCAAGTCGTCGTCGCCGAAGCGAGCCAGAAGCTCCAAGGTAACCATGCGGACGCCCCGCCAGTGATCAAGAAACTCGTCCGCCGATGCCCAGCCGATTTGCAGGTCCATGCCGGCACACTCCTTGTTCAGAGTCAAAACTGTTCGTTCTAGCTCACGGACCCTTGACCCTTTTAATTCCGTGCGGTATTATCGGATTTGGAAAGCATATTATTTCAGTCGGAATTGTGGGATATTAGGTTGGCGGCGGTCGGCCTGACGGCGGTCACCGGGAGGTGCGCGGCTTTGAAGATCTCGACCAAAGGCAGATACGGTGTGATGGCCATGTTCGACCTGGCCATGGCCTACGGTCAGGGGCCCATCTCCCTGAAGTCCATCGCCGAGCGCCAGGGGCTATCCGAAAACTACCTGGAGCAGCTCATCGCTCCGTTACGCCGCGTCGGCCTGGTCCATAGTATCCGCGGCGCCCAGGGCGGCTACGTGCTGGCGCGCGACCCGCAGGCCGTCACGGTCGGCGACGTCATCCGGGTTTTGGAGGGGCCCATCGCCCCGGTGGACTGCGTCATGGAGGAGCGGGTGGGCGAGTATTGCGCCAGGCCCGTCTGCGTCACGCGGAACGTTTGGGCGAAGCTACGGGACAGCATGATCAGGGTCTTGGACGGCATTTCCCTGGCCGACCTATGCCAGGACGCCCGCGATTCAGGCCTGGTAGCCGGGGGCGAGGGGTGCGGCCCGAGCGTGGAAATGAAAACCGAGGAGTGACGGTCGAATGGCAGAGTTTCGTCGGGTTTACCTTGATAACGCGGCGACGACTCCGGTACACCCGGAAGTCATCAAGATAATGGTCCGGTACATGGCCGAGGACTTCGGCAACCCGTCGTCCATCCACGCTTTCGGGCGCGAGGCCCGGAAAGCTGTGGACACGGCGCGCGAGCATGCGGCCGCCCTCATCGGGGCCACCCCGCGGGAGATCATCTTCACCAGCGGCGGGACTGAGGCCGATAACCTGGCCCTGCGCGGCATCGCCGAGGCGTACCAGGACCGAGGCAAGCACATCATCACTTCGCCCGTGGAACACCACGCCATCCTTCACACCACCGACTATCTGAGAAGGCACGGCTACGACATCACCGTGCTGCCGGTGGACGAGTACGGCATGGTCCACGTCGAGGACGTGGAAGCGGCCATACGGCCCGACACCATCCTCATCTCCATCATGCACGGGAATAACGAGGTCGGCACCATCCAGCCGGTGGCCGAGATCGGCCGCCTGGCGAAGGAGCGGGGCATCAAGTTCCATGTCGACGGCGTGCAGGCCACGGGACAGGTGCCGGTGGACGTGAATGCGCTGGGCGTGGACCTCTACACCTACTCCGGCCACAAAATCTACGGGCCCAAGGGTATCGGCGTTCTCTACCTGCGACAGGGTACGAAGCTGGTGCCGCTGGCCTATGGCGGTAGCCACGAGCGGAACCGGCGCGCCGGGACCGAGGGCGTGCCGGGGATCGTGGGCATCGGCAAGGCGGCGGAGCTGGCCAAGCGCGACTTCAACGAACGGGTGGCCCACCTGACGCACCTGCGAGACAAACTCATCAAGGGTGTCTTGGGCAGCATCGACCATGTGCGGCTGAACGGGCATCCCACTATCCGCCTGCCCAATAACACGAACTTCTCCATCGAGTACGTGGAGGGCGAGTCCATCCTCCTGAACCTGGATATGAAGGGCATCGCCGCATCCAGCGGTTCGGCCTGTACCAGCGGTTCGCTGGAACCCAGCCACGTCTTGATGGCCATGGGGCTGCCGCACGAAATCGCCCACGGGTCGCTGCGCCTGACGGTGGGGCGGGAGAACAGCGACGAGGACATCGACTATGTCCTCGAGGTCCTGCCGGGGATCGTCAGCAAGCTGCGGTCCATGTCTCCCCTCTACGCCGACGCGGTCAAGGCGGCGGCGGTCCAGCGGACCTAGTTAGGAAAGCTTCACCAAACTGGGCTCCCGGTCCAGAACCGGCCGGGGCGACCGGAGGTCAGAGCGATGTATAACGAAAGAGTATTGGACCACTTCAGCCACCCGCGGAACGTGGGCGAAGTAGAGAACGCCGATGGCGTCGGCCGTGTCGGCAACCCCACCTGCGGCGACATCATGGAATTGTCCATTAAAGTGAAAGACGACCACATCGAGGACGTGAAGTTTAAGACCTTCGGTTGCGGCGCGGCCATCGCCACCAGCAGCATGGTGACGGAAATGGTGAAGGGGAAGACCTTGGAGGAAGCTATGGAGGTCAGCAACCGGGCCGTGGCCGAAGCCCTGGGCGGGTTGCCGCCCACGAAGATGCACTGTTCAAACTTGGCCGCGGACGCCCTCCACCTGGCCATCAACGACTATCTCGAGAAGAAAGGCCTGCCCCCGATGGGCAAGTACCACGGTCAGTCGACTGAGGTCCATGACGAAGACGGGGACGAGCACGGGCACGACGCGCATGGACATGCCCACAGCGCGCAGGAGGAAGAAGGAGAGTAACCGCGAGCGCCGACCGCTCCTTCGAAATGACGCGGGCCCCTTGCAGGGGCCCGTTGTTTAGGTCAGAAGCCCTTTGAGCAGGATGGTCTCCATGAAGAAGAAAAGGGTTGTTGTGGCCATGAGCGGGGGAGTGGACAGTTCGCTCGCGGCCCACCTCCTAAAGGAACAGGGGTACGACGTCATCGGCATCACCATGCAGATCTGGCCGAAAGCCGACCCGGACAAGGTCGAGAAGCATGGCGGGTGCTGCTCGCTCACGGCCGTGGAGGACGCGCGGCACGTGGCCGCCGCCGTGGGGATCCCGTACTACGTCGTCAACTTCCAGCAGCTCTTCGAAGAGAAGGTCATTGGCTACTTCTGCGCCGAGTACGCCGCGGGCCGGACGCCTAACCCCTGCATCGCCTGCAACCAGTACGTGAAGTTCGGCGCCCTGCTGAAGAAGGCGCGGGAGCTGGACGCGGACTTTCTGGCCACGGGCCACTATGCGCGGCGCGACGAGGACGCGGCCACTGGGAGGCACCTGCTGCGGAAGGCGCGCGACCGGTCGAAGGACCAGACCTACGCCCTTTACACCGCCAGCCAGGAGGAACTGGGGGCGCTGCTTTTCCCGCTGGGCGACATGACCAAGGTCGAGGTGCGCGCGGCGGCGCGGCGGCTGAACCTGGTGGTGGCGGACAAGCCCGAGAGCCAGGAGATCTGCTTCGTGGACGAAGATTACCGCCCGTTCCTGGAGGCACGGGCGCCGGGTATTTTCGCCCCCGGCGACATCGTGGACCGATCCGGCCGTATCCTTGGTCGTCACCAGGGGCTGCCTCGCTACACCATCGGCCAGCGCCGCGGCCTTGGTGTCACCAGCCCGCGCCCCCTTTATGTCTTGGAACTGGACACCGCGGGTAACCGGGTGGTGGTGGGGGAGTGGGAAGAGGCCTATAGCAATGGATTGGAGGCCACGGACCTGAACTTCATCCCCTTCGACGCGCCACACGAGCCCATGCGGGTCGAAGCTAAGGTCAGATACCGGGCCGAGCCATCACCGGCCACCCTATATCCGCCCGGACCTTCTGTGGCGCGTGGGCCTGCTGCCAGGCTAGCCTTTGACCAGCCTGAACGTGCAGTCACCCCCGGCCAAGCCGTCGTCTTCTACGACGGTGACCTGGTAGTCGGTGGCGGGACCATCACGCAAGCCCTTGCCTAAAGGGGCAGTCCATCCTCTCGACCCTTCCTCATGCAGACTCACTTCCCCAGGGGCCTCTGCCCAGTAGGAATAGGCCAGGATTTGGAGTAGTTAGCATATAGTAGTAACCCTCTCGCTGGTGACCTTGAGGTCTTTTCCCGTCCAGAAACTCCGCTCATTCGTGCAGCGTCAGGCTAGTCCGGTGGCAGGGGGGATCTGTGGTGACAAAGTTCCGGCGTGCCTGGTTCCTCGTTCCCGTCGGGGCGGCTCTCCTCATAGCCGTTGCGTTGCTGACCCGTACCATCCTAGTGACCCAAATGGTCCCGCGATTCACACCGAAGAGCCCGGCTCCTTTGGACCACACCTTGAATGCGGAGCGGATCACCGTGAGTTACTCCGGGATATCCGAGGCCGCCGCCCGCAAGGTGGCGGCTGTGGCTCAGGAGCTCATTGGCGAACTCGACCTGTTCGCCGAAGGTGTGGCGGGAATAAGCAGGCCGGATACAGTCCGACTCAGTGTACGCCCCTCCTCCTTCTGGGTCCAGGGCCCTCAGTCGTACGTTGTCGTTCACGGCCCACCCGACCGCTGGGAACCATCACGCCAAGAGGTCGCAAGGACCACGGTCTTCCAGTACCTGAAAGGCACCAGGCCTGGGCTGGCGACCGACGGTTTTCCCTTCTGGGTTGACGGGTTGGCCGCGCTTCTGGACTCCCAAGAGTCCCTTCCTATGAACGGTTACACTCGTCCCGATGATCCGGCCACGTTCCGGATGGACTTGCGGGACTTCGTCGCGGCTCTTGGTCGGGCCGGCGAACTGGGGATCCGGCGGCCGAGCGATCTCATACCGGTGACGGTGCGCGACAACCTCTCTCCGGCACGCAGGTTCTACCGGCAGCAAGCAGCGGCCTTCATTGCCTCCGTCATCGATAGGTACGGCGCCCAAGGGTTCTTCGACAATTACGACCGGGGGTTGCGCAGGCCCAATGGCCAGGTAGACCAGAGTGGGTTAGGAAGTTTGATGGCGGAATTTAGTGCCTGGCTGGATAAGGGAGACTCGGACCGATTCTTCGCCGATGTGACGAGGGAAACTCGAACCGCACAATTTCGGATTTGGCTTCTGGTCATGCTCGGTTTGTCTTTGGCCGGAGCCCTGCTCCTGGCCGCAGCCGGCATTCGACGACACCTCCCCGGGGATGAGTGTCGGAAGAGCGACCTCCTGACTGTCCTGGGCATCCTAGGATTTCTTGTGGCGTTAGGTGCCATCGAGTTTTGGGTGGGCATCCTGCCCATGCCCGAAATCCTCCGACATTTGTACTCACTTGCGGTCATTGCCATTGCCTTGCATGCCATTGCCCAGAAGCTCAAGGCCAAGAGTGCCGGCGGTGGCGCAATCTCACCTCGGCTGCCTGATTCTTGGGCGAGATCGCTGGCGATAGTTTCTTGCCTCTACCTCGTGAGCATGGCGGTGCGGTTCGGCGTATACGCCGAAGACCAGCGGATTTTCGGTAAGGGCAGCATGATGGTGCTGGCCCTCCTCTGGGTGGTCTTCTACGAGCGTCTCCCCCTGCGCGCTATTGGTTTGAACTGGAGGAGGTTCTGGCCCCAGATAGCCTTGGGAGTGCTCGCCCTCGTCCTCTACCGCCTCTCAAACGCGCTGACGTCTGCCACTACTTATGCACTGTTTGGTCAGAGGATGGGCGGGTGGAGCTTCATCTGGGGTGTTCTGGGAGACAAAGTGCAGCCCGCTTTGAGAATCCTGCACCTCTCCTACGGTAACCTGGCCGAAGAGGTCTTGTTCCGCGGTTATGTCCTGTATAAGCTGACCCGGGTGGCCCGGTCGAAGGCGGGTCTGGCCGTGGCCATCGCGGCGCAGAGCCTCCTCTTCGGGCTCATCCACGTAAACTACGACTCCTTCCCGTTCAACCCCATTATGATGGTGTTTTACATCATCGATGCGACTACTTTCGGCATCGCTATGACCATGATTGCCCGTACCACCGGCTCCGTTACCACGGCCGCAGTGGCTCACGTGCTATCTAACCTTGGAGTGTTCTTCATAGGAACGAGGCTGCAGCCGAATGTACATTGGGTCATTTTCGACGTGGTCTGGTACGTTCTCCGAGCGGCGTTCTTTGTGCTAATCCTGCCTCCCGCTTTGCGGCTGGCTATGTCGCTCAGCGGGCAGCGGGACTTTCGCTTGGCGCCGGCGGACGCCAACCAGGTAGAGGTAGAAGAGAGGCGTCGTGCCTGGCGGACTTTGGGGTATGGCGTTTTGGCGCTAGGCCTAGTGGGAGCCGTAAGTCTGCTCGTTTGGGCTCCCACGCCGTGGGCCCGGCTGGAAGCCCTATGCCTAGTAGTCTTCGTGTCCGCGGCCGGTTTCTGGATCTGGTACGACCACGCCGCAAAGAGGCTGCTAGAACTATCTTCTGCCGACGAGCCAGATCGCGCCACGGGAGCGGACGCTGTGGGCGCCAGAGACACCTCGGGCGACGCAGATGGTGTTGATGGCGCGGCGGAGCGGTGGGTCGAGGTCGGGAGGAGTGGACTGGTCTCTACCTTGCGCCTTGAGGCCGTTTCTCCGGCGGCCCAGAAACGCCGCCGCCTCCTAGGTGCCAACTCCATCGTGGAGGTCGCCTGTGGCACCCTGGTTGCCGTTTCCCTTGTCGCCGGCATGCTGGTGGTATCGGCAGATGAGCCGTGGCGCCACTATGCGGCCGCCTCGACGGAAACGAGCCTGCCGTCGGCCTTGAGGCCTCCGCCGGCCAAGGACGCGCCGGCCATAGTTAGGAAATGGACGCTGTCTGAGTCCTACCCCCAAGATCTCTGGACCGCCTCTTTCCGTGGGGAGGTCTGGCTGTGGACACCCCAGGACGATTCCGCCGCTGTGGTAGTGGCCAACGCCGCTCCCGAGTACACGGCCCTGCTCGTCTACGAACCGCGCGGGGAGGTGTGGAAAGCCTACAACGAGCCGCTTCCGGCCAAGGCGGGGCTACGGACTTCCAAAGACTTGAAGGATATCTATGAACTGGCTTACGAGCTGACTGGCCGGGAGGGTAACCCTACGACGTTCGTCAGAATCCCGCGGACGGCGACGGCAGCCGAGGAATTGAAGAAGTCGTCCGGAATGGCATCGGACCGCCCGGCCCTGTCTCTGCCCCAGCACGTCAGCCTTGACCCCGACCGACCCGAGACCATCGTGACAACTCTTCCGAACACCCAGTTCGAAGTGACTCTGCGGTCCGTAATGGGCTTTGTGACGGTAACCTTCACCCAGACGCGGAAATGAGGGCGGGCACGCCTCCCAGTAACCAAGGAGGAACAAGTCGTGGGCATGAAACGTTGCCGGTGGGCCTTGGTGGTCGGGGTAACCCTTATTATGGTGACTCTTGGGCTGGCCACCCGGATTCCGTCCATCGCTTCCGCCAGCGTCAGTTCCAACCAGGCCGGCCAGCCGACGAGCGGCATCATCAAGCGTGGGCGGCTCTGAGGCTGAGGACCTCGGTGGCCTTCTCATTGCGGGCTCCATCCTGGTCGCCTTTCTAAACCCCTGGTGACGCACTCTTGCTGAATCAGACCCCTCTCCGCGTGGGCACAATGGCTTATAAGGCCAAATTTGGCTCTGCCATTGTTCGTGTCCGCGGTGAAGGGTGGGTTTTGGGTTTGGAGCATGACGAGCATAGCGAAAATATCACCTGTCCGGTGTGCCATAGCCGGGTGATTGGTCGCCTTGGTAACAGCCAATACTATTGCTGGGACTGCTGCGTGCAGTTTAGCCGGACAGACCGGGGGGTACAGACCTTCCACATCGACGAAGACGGCACCTTGGTGGCCGACTCGGGAGCGGGGGAGGGCCTGCAGCATCAGGTGACTCCGGAAGGGCCTTCGGCAGTCCACCATACCACCGATCAAGGGGGGCGCTGGCGATGA
Source organism: Bacillota bacterium (assembly GCA_021791495.1). Taxonomy (GTDB): domain Bacteria; phylum Bacillota; class Sulfobacillia; order JAJYWN01; family JAJYWN01; genus JAJYWN01. Next base: position 60,808 of record JAJYWN010000015.1, on the reverse strand, counting down.
GCAACGGTTTCTGGCGTGGAGTGTTCTGGGGCAGCCTGGTGGGCGCAGCGGTGGCGGCCTTCGTGGCGCCGCAGGTCAAACCTGAGACGAAGCAAAAGTGGGCCGCGCGCGGCCACGAGTTACGACAGCGGGTGCAGAACTCCGTTGGCCCGAAGGCCGGGCAACTCTGGCACCGCACTAAGGAAGCCGTGGTTGTCGACACTTCGGAGCGTCTGTAGTTGTCGTGACGCCGGCCCCGCGCCGGCGGTCGACGGAAAGAAATCTCCAGCGGAGGGCCAGAAAAGCCCTCCTTTTCGTTTGCCTGACCCCCGTGCCCTGCTAGGAAGGAGGTGAACGGTCTTGACCAAGGTTTCCCCTGGCCGGATGATGCGCACTCTGGTGAACCTTGCCTTGGTCTTGGGCACCGTTCTCCTGTTCATCCGGGTCAGGACGATCCTTATCCCCTTCCTCCTCGCCGGCGTCTTGGCCTATGCCCTGGAAGCGCCCGTGAGCTACTTGGCCCGACGCGGCTTTTCCCGCGGGGCGGCCATTATCTTGGTGTACCTCCTAGTGGCCGCCGTAGGCGCCGTCTTGGTCATTGGGGTCATCCCGGAACTGGTCCGGGAGCTGTCGAATCTGAGCGTCAGCTTCCCGGGGTTCATTCAGTACGCCGAGAAGCTCGCCGCCGCCCTCCAAGCCCGCTACAGCCGGACTCCCTTGCCCCAAAGCGTCCGATTGGTTGTTGATGAAAGCTTGGCCCGCCTAGACACCGTTGGCTCTCAGGTGATGTCCTCCATGGCCGCCGGGATGCTCGGGTTCTTTACCGCCCTGCCGGGTATCATCCTGGCGCCTTTTCTGGCCTTCTACCTCTCGAAAGACCTCCACCGCATCCGGGCATGGTTCATCTCCATCGTGCCGCCGGAAAGCCGGCCGCAGACGCTGGACCTGCTCCACGAGGTCGACAAAGTCTTGGCCGGGTTCGTCCGCGGTGAGATCCTGGTCTCCATCATCGTGGGCGCCCTCTGGGGAATGACCATGTACACCCTAGGGGTGCCCTTCGCCGTCATTTTGGGGATCATCACTGCCATCGGCGAGATCATCCCGTATTTCGGCCCCTTCCTGGCTTTGCTGCCGGCTCTCGGCTTAGCCTTGGCCGTTTCCAGGACCTTGGGAATCCGGGTGATCATCGCTTACATCGTGGTTCAGCAGCTAGAGGCCATCTTCATCGTCCCCAAGGTCATGGGCGCCAACTGCGACCTCCACCCCCTCGTGGTCATCTTCGCCCTCCTTGCCGGGGAGCAACTGGGTGGGATCGGCGGCATGATCGTGGCCGTCCCCGTGGCCGCTATCCTTAAGGTCTTGCTGGGACGCTTGGTCCAGCAAGTGAACCGCCCACTAACCGAGCTCGAACCCAAGGTGATCGCGGCCACGCAGGTCCGGGCCCAGGACGCAAAACCGATTGGTGCCAAAGGGCCCCTGCCCAACCCGTCGCCCGCTGCCGTTACCGTTCCGACCGCGGGCCGGGACAGGACACAGGTCTAGTCGGTCAAGGTGATCAAGAGGCTCCGTCTAGGGTCTTCGACGACTGCCAGAACCGGTGTATCAATGGCTTCTTCGTCTCCGGCGTAAGACGTGACGACAATGTCGTATTCCCCAAGCGCCCCCGTTTCAGGGACCAGAATCTCCGCCGACCACGATTCACCATTGCCAGCCATTTCGACCTCGCCCCAAGGTGTTTCGGCCAGGCAGCGTTGAGCCGCCTTATTGGCAGTTGCTAGGATCTTCACCGATCCACCCTGCAGGGACTTGGCTGGTTCGACCTCCGCCTGGACCACCAACGCGGGTACCACAAGGACATCGCGGTCAAACAACTCACTCCACGCACCGTGGCTATCTCTAACTTTCAGGCTTACTCGGAAGGATCCTGGGGTACTAAAGCGATCCACCTTCCCCGTCCATGAAGCCTCAGCGATCCAGTCGCCATTGTCGGGGTCGTAACTCCTATCGACGTATTGGACGCTGCGACCCGCAATGATGGGTGATGTCACCTCAAACAGAGCGACGGGCGGGTGGTTCAGGGGTTCGTCGGAGCCGGCCACATCCCCGTCTGGACCCGGAACCGGCATTGGGCTTGAGGCTCCCGGTGCCGAGGGTACTACAACCGCCGTCTCCCCACTCCGATCCGTTTGCCCGGGCGACGCCGTCGTCTCAGGGGGGGCGTTCTCGGTAATCGGCGAGACCGGTGCGGCCGGACTGGGTTCCCCAGGCGTATCGCCGAGCGATGTTGCGGTGGGCTGCGGTGATGATGCGGTCTGGGCAGGGTCGGCATGATGCATGGCGACGGCGTGAGCTCTGGTTATCCCACCCGCATCGGCCTGCAAGGTCCCATCCCGGACCTGTCGCAGGACAAGCAGGTCAGCGGCGCCGGCTCCGCGGTTGGCCAAAGATCGGGCCAACTCGTCGAGCTGGCCTAGGCTCAGGGCGCCGTCGAGATTCCCGCGAACGGGCACCCCCAACCCGACCAGGAAATCGCGAGCTTCATATCCGGAGAGTCCTGTCCCGCCGTAGTTTCTGGCCAGGATGTTCACCATCTCACCCAAGGTAATCAGCGATTCTGGGTCGTAGGGCCGCTCTCCGGTCATGTCGTTGAACTTCCCAAAGATGATGCCTTTGCCTAGGGCTACCTTAATGTCTGCCAGGTAGTTTGACGCTAAGACATCCTCTTTGTCGTCGAACTCCTCAACGGAGTTAATGACCCGAGCGGCCCTCTTAACGACGGAACCGGAGGTGGAGCTGCTGTCGGAAACGTTGTGGCCCGACGAACTCGCCCCCGACCCACTTTGCGCTCCGATCAGAGCCGTCTGAGTTGCCCCCGGTTCGTCACGATACCCGGCCACAAACCTACCGTAGGACTGGTTGCTATGGTAAATTGGACGCCGAAACTCCGTCACCACGATGTCCCGACCGCCCGGTTCTTGTCTGGTATAAGTCCGGGATACCTGCAGTTCTCCGGTGTCGACCGCACAGGCATCCGTCACTTCGCGTAACTCCGGCAAAGGTTCGGTTCGCACTTTTTGCCCATAGTGAAACACGTCCCGTCCGAACTCGGTGACGAGTTCCACGTGCGGAGGCGATAGGGGCAAGACGCTGGAGCTTAGGACTCTGGGTTCGGAGTAACTCCAGATCACTCCACCGGGTAGTTCACTCTTGCCGGCAGCTTCCAGGTGGTGCGGTTGCCCGTGGTAGAAGACCTGCCGGCTCATGTACCTCACGATGTACCAGGTATTACCGCGTTCTTCTCGCGCCTCCGAAGAGACAAAGGTGGGGCCATAGCTCCACACCGGGCCGCCCGGGGATTCCTCCACCCGCACCAGTTCGTTGCCTTGGAGGACTCCATACTTGTACGCCGCCCGGCGATAGGTCTCTACTTTGTACCACAGGTTTTCTCGATCTACGGTGCCTTCTTCAGCCAGGAACTCTGGTCCGTACGTCCATATGGGCCCACCCGCCTCCTGTGTGGTCCGTACATATTCGTAGCGCTGGAAGACCCCATAACGATATGCCGGACGGCTGTACGTCTTCTTGGTAAACCACTGGTTCCCAGCTTCAACGCGCTCTGCTGAGTCCAGGCGTTCGGGACCATAGCTCCATATCGGGCCGCCCACGGTGTCCCAGGTGCCTACGAACTCGTCATAGGCGAACCGGTCGCCAAGGAACACCGCACGGCGATACTCATAGCGGCGGTAGCACCATCCCCCTGACTCAACGGTCCAACTGGCGGCGACGTAAGGGGCTCCATAGGACAAGACCCACCTGGACCGGCTGTCTATTCCCGTCCCGGCGGCGCGGTCCGCGTCAGGCGCCGATCCGCCGTGGCTTCTTGGCTCTATCGCATCCTCGTGGGTTGGCGGAGGCGAGAGCCATCCCATATCTTTGTCGACGATCTGGCGTGCCCAGACCTGGCTGGCTCCGGAGAGGTTGAGGAACAGCAGAAAGACCAGTGTGATCACCATTGGTCTGTGCCCGCGCCGCAGGTACCCGTGTCCCGACACCTGGAACCGTCTCCCATCCTCCTTAGACTACTGGCTCATTAACGGGTCCTCGCTCCCATGTGCAATTCCTTCCGCTGGAAATCCTTTACCGGAAAATCATCCAGCCGGCGGAGGTCTTCCGAAGGAAGTACACGTCAGTCTGTGAGACGTCGTGCGGGAAGCCCTCCACAAACTCCTTCATCGACTCGGATGTTAGGACGGTTGCCTCGAAAGCGGTCTTATCCATCACTCGCCCTTCAGTGCTCATGGCTTCATATCTAAAAGACCGGCCGGACTGTTGCTGGCGGAGCAGCCATGCCGTGTTCGCGCTCAGGTTTCGGTGAGCGTAACCAGTGACTGTCTGTAGTAGTGGCCCGAAGTCCCAGGGAGTAGAGTCGAAAGCTCTCCCGAAACGCAAGTTATGTTCCACGACAGTGGCAATCAACAGCTCATCAGATGGTAGAGTGGCGGGGTTCAGCGACTGGCGCATGGCCAAGCGTAGGACTTTAGAAACCTGTCCGACAGTGCATGGCTGTTCTGGTCCATAGGTGTAATCCGGGAAACCGGTGATCAGGCCGCCGCGAGCGCACCACATGACGTCTGCCAGTGCCCAATGGCTCCGAAGGTCGAGGAACGGGGTTAGGTCCCCTGCGGGCGGCACGATGAATGGTTCGAACCCGCGGCGGAGAATGGCCGCCAATTCGGCACGGGACAAGGGCCTGCTTGGGGAAAACGAACCGTCCGGTTCTCCTTTCACCAGGCCGACCTGCTTGGCGGCGGCGATTTCCCCAGCGTACGAGTAGGCCTTGTCCACGTCCGAGAAGACTTTCTGTGCAATAGCCCCCAAAGGGAGCCCTAACACCCTGACAGTCATGGCCACCACCAGGCCCCGTGGTGCAGGCTGATCGAGGTCGATCGGTATCTCCCCTAGCACTCCCATCTCGGCGAGGTTCTCGGCGTACTCCTTCGCCCAGTGAGTCTCTGGGGTTGCCCGGTTCTGCGGGGCAAGGGGGGCAGCCCGGGCGACGCAGCCCGAAAGGACCACGAGAAGAAGCATTGCGGCCCACCGCGGTGCCGATCTGGCGGCCACACGCTTGGTTGGAATCGTATTGAGCAATTGCCATATCCCTCCCGTCGAAAGTCTTCGCAACCTCCGGTTACCGGGCCGAGACGTAATTCCTGCCGCTGCCAATTCGACGAGTGAATTTCTGCCGGCTTGCATTAAAAAGGCCAGCTATCATCTACCCTTCGCAGGCTACTTTGCCGAAATACTAAGGAATTTGTCGACATGTTCACAGTGACAAGTTGTGGAGAACGTGTTAAGGTTAAACCAACCTTCCAGACAATGGTAAGGTGGCGGAAAAGCATGATTAGATTCAGGCTTAATTACAAACCGTTGGCGATAGTCATGGCGCTACTGGCGGCGCTGCTCACCTATGGGTATCTGTCTTCCTGGGAAGCTACCGTCTCCATTCCCGTGGCGGCTTTCGACATACCGCCCATGACGAAGGTAGAGCCTTCTTTCCTGCGGATGGTGCAGACTCCAGCACGTGGACTCCTGCCAGGGGTAACGACGCGACCCGACGATGTGGTGGGGCAGTACACCCGCACGGCGGTATTCGCGGGAGAAACCTTCATGCCCTCAAAGCTGGCAGGGGGCAACCCACAGACTGCGTGGAAGGGGTATCTTGAGGCCGATACAAGGGTGTTCTCCATCCCGGTGACCGCTTCGAGGGCGTGCGGCGGGGCGCTGGAACCGGGGGATCTGGTTGACGTGTATTTTGCCGGCAGCAGCCAGCGGACGGGTGCCGGCCAGGCGACCAGAATACTTCGAAGTGTGCCCGTTCTGGACCTGCGTGACGAAGAAGGCAACTCCCTGTACCGCCCCGGGCACCCGCGAAATATCTCTGGCATGGCCGCTGTGCTTGTCCGCGTCACTCCCACTGAATGCTCGATTCTGGCCCTTTGCCTAGAACAAGGCCACGTTTACCTGGCGATTGCCCCTCCAGATTCCGAGGAAAGCACCGCAGTGTCAGCTAGTCTCAAAGATCTTCTGCCACAGGAGAGGTGAGGATGGTGTCTACGGCCTTTGTGGCTGTCCGAAAACGGGTGCTGCTTCTCAATGATGAACCCGAGCTTGCTCATCGTGTTGCCCAAGACCCGGCTATCGAGGTCATAGGCCAGGTCCCTGACATTGCGGCGTGCCTGCAGATGGTCGCTGACATCAAGCCGGATGTCCTCATTCTGAACACAGGCCTTATCGGAAATGGGGCGTTGGAAGCGACTATGGAGAGGGCACGTTCCATTCAGCCGGCTCTAGAAATCATCTGCTTGCACCAGCAGCGGCCGGCGATAAGTCAAGAGCGCCTGGGGCAACCGCCGCTCTTCCCATCATTGGGCATGCAGAGCGTATCCCTAGCTCCAGGGACTGCAACCACCGTGCCTCAAACGTCGACCGCGGCTCAGAGCGGGATGAGAGACCTGAGGGCCCTGGCCACAGGTAATTCAGGCACGGTTATCGCGGGGCCCGGTAGCCCAGGTCCCGGTGATATCCTCCTACCAACCATGGTCGCGGTATTCAGCCCAAAAGGAGGGACGGGCAAGACCGTCGTGGCGGTGAACCTGGCTTGCTTCTTAGCAAGACACCTTCCGAACAAGGTAGCGCTGGTGGACTTGGACTTGGCCTTTGGAGACGCCGCCGTGCATCTAGATATCCTGTCACAGCCGACCATAGCAGACTCGATCCATGGCCTTGAGAACGACCGTCCGAATCTGGACGATTTCCTGCACGTCCATGCGCCCACCACGCTACGCTTCCTTTCCTCACCGGCCAAACCGGAGCTGGCGGAATTCGTCCGGCCTGAACACGCCAGGCGCGCCCTTGCCAGACTACGAGCTCAGTTCCCGGTCATAGTCGTCGACCTTCCGGCGGAAGCGGCCGCTGATCACGTCTTGGACACACTGGAGGCCGCCACGCACATAGCCCTCGTCTGCACGCCGGACGCCGCATCCGTCCGACGGTGCCGCCTTTTCCTCGACATACTGGCCCGCCTAGAGTCGATCGAGAGGTCGAAGATCATCTTGGTCGTCAACCGTCAGGACCATTCGGTGGGGCTGGCTACTTCCAGGGTCGCCAGTTTCCTTGGAACAGGGCTTTCTGTCGATATTCCCGAGGCCAGGGTCAAGGTTGAGGAATCCATCCTAGAAGGGAGGCCCCTTGGAGCCGTCAATCAGGATAATCCATTCATGTCCGGCATCAAGCAGTTGGCACGGATCCTATCGCCGGCGTTTTCCTTCGCACCCCCTACCCGGGTGTCCAGACTTCCCTTCCCCAGGCGGAGGGGGCCGGGGCAGTAATGTCCGGCCTGCTTACCAGGTTGGAGAAGAGCAGTCTCGAGCACAGGTCCGATGGAGGCTCCGCCCCGGAGACTGCCGGTAGTTCCGCCAGTTTCTGGACCGTAGTGCGGTCCGTGCAAACACATATCCTTCGGGAGCACGCGGACCTGTTGACCAAAGCCAGAGTGGATTCGGCCGGCCGCAACCATCTGAGAGGTGTAATCCTGCGGACCCTTGCGGAACAGGGGCTTTTCGTCCAGCGCATGACCAGGGAGGCCTTGGCGGAAGCCGTTACCAGTGAGATCATCGGGTATGGTCCCTTGGATCCGTTACTTAGAGACCCAGACATAACCGACATCCTTGTGAACAGCCCAAACCAGGTTTTCGTGGAGAAAAAGGGGCGGCTGGAACTCACCCAGGTGGTGTTCCGGGATGAGGAGCATCTCAACGACATCATCGGGAGGATCGTCGGGCCCATCGGACGGCGTGTTGATCAGGCCTCCCCGTTTGTGGACGCCCGCTTGCCCGACGGCTCGAGGGTGAACGTGGTAGTTCCGCCTGTAGTGGTCGGCGGGCCAACGCTGTGCGTACGCAAATTCTCGCCACGTCCGTGGTCTCTGGGTGACCTTGTGGAGAGGGGGACTCTTTCCGGTGAAATGGCCCGTTACCTGCAAATATGTGTTAGGGCCCATTTCAACCTCATTATTGCCGGTGGCACCGGCAGCGGAAAAACGACTCTCCTCAATACGCTGGTCAACGACCTGGGGGATGCCGAGGATAGGGTAATTACGGTCGAAGACTCAGCCGAGATCCATTTGACAGGCAGACACGTTGTCTCCCTGGAGGCCAGGCCGCCCAGTATCGAGGGGAAAGGAGAGATCACCATCCGCCAGCTGGTTAGAAACAGTCTCCGGATGCGGCCGGACCGTTTGATCATTGGTGAGGTCCGTGGACCGGAGGCCTTCGAGCTCCTGAACGCTCTGAACACAGGGCACGAGGGGAGCCTGTCCACACTGCACGCCAACTCGGCCTTGGACGCCCTAAACCGGCTCGAGAACATGGTCCTGATGGCTGGGGAACCGCTGCCGCACGGGGTCATCCGGGAGCAAGTGCAAGGGGCTGTGGATGTGGTTGTAGTCATGATTAGGTTGGCCTCAGGGTCGCGGAAAATGACCAGCGTCGGACTGGTTCAAAAAGCTGGAGAGACCGGCAAGCATTCGGACGGACGGGTCGTTCCCGTTTTCCGCTGGGACCCTGGTGGAGGAAACATCCCTGAGCAATTCGCGCGGTGTACCGGATGTCCGCCGTCAGAAACGTTGGTCCAGAGGGCCCGCCGGACTGGTCTGAAAGATGACGAGCTGGCGTTCCTTGGATGGAAGGGTGGTGCCTGAGCTGTGGACCTTCGACCCAGTCTCCCGATGGCCATATCGTTCTTAGCTGGCGCATCAGTGCTCTTCCTTGCTTCTGCCCTGAAGGGTAGTGGATTGCAGGTCCCGGCCGAACGGTTGCTGAGGCGCCGCTTAAAAGCCAGCAGGACGGTTCTTTCATCTACGGTGGGCTCCGGGCAGTCCGGCGAAGAGGCATTCCTGAGGCATTTCGCCGCGGCCAACAGACTTCCAATCCTCGCCTCTCTGCTAGGCGCCATTGCAGGTGTAGCAGTGGGAGGGCTTGCACTAGCCGCTGTCGGCCTAGGCGTCGGCTTTGCCGCGGGAGGCAGGTTGAGGCACGACCGGGCGGCCAGATCCGCACTGGAATTTGGCCGCCAGCTGGAACAAGCCATCTTGCTCCTGGCCGCCGCTCTCTCTGCGAACCAGACGTTACTTCAAGGACTGCGGGCGGTTGGTGAAGGTATCACCGATCCGGTTGGAAGGCTGTTCAGAACCATCATCGAGGAACACTCGGCCGGGCGGCCGTTACCGGATTGCCTGGCGGCCGCGGCGGCAAACGCCGGCCATCAGGAGCTAACCTACCTGGTCCAAGCTCTGGAAGTTCAAAGGCATACTGGGGGGGACCTCATCGGCGTTCTCTCTCACACAGCGGCTACCGTGAGGGAGAGGAGGCTCATGCGGGGCGAGATGGAGTCGAAGGTGGCGGAAGCGAAGCTAACCGCCGATGTGCTCACCATTTCTACATTGGGGTTGGCCACGTACTTCGTGGTCCTGCATCCGGAAACTCTGACACCTTTGTACCAGACGCCGACTGGGCGGTTCGCCGTCGTCTACGCGGTGCTCTCCTGGATGACGGGTACCTGGATCATGGGGCGCCTCCTGAAGTCGCAGGATCTGGGGAATGCCGGTTGAACTGGGGGGCGCTTCTGATCAGTCTCGTCGTGGGTGCCACCATTTGGTTGTCCGGGGGGGCAAGCAGCCCAGTGCACATCCGCCCCGGCCTGTGGAAACGCCTGGCCACGGGAACTACGGACTCGCCGGTGCAGGAGCGGGGTTGGATCGCCCTTTTGCACAGAGTGTGGCGGTCCCTGGCTCTCGAAGACGGGCAGAAGGTGTTGCGGGCGGGATTAGACCCGTCTTCTGTTGAACGCTGGTCCGGAGCCAGAGTAGCTCTTGCCATAGCCGGGTCCGCTGTTGGGCTCGCCGTCTCCCTTGCTAGCCGCCGCCAGCCGTGGCTTCCCACCTGCGGCTTGGCCTTCATCGGTGCATGGCTTCCATCTGCAGTTCTGAACCACACAGTCAGGCGCCGGCAAGCCAAGGTCAGGCGCGAGTTCCCTCAGGTGGTGGATTTACTCACGCTTTGCACTACTGCCGGCCTGAACCTTGAAAAGGCCATGGAAGTCTGCTCAAGACTTGCCAAAGGGGAGCTGGCCTCCGAGCTTGGAGTTGCCCTAAGAGAGCTGTACGTCGGGCGCCGGCCTATCGCGGCCTTGAGGAACCTGTGCGACCGGGTACGCTTGCCGGAAGTTGAGGCCCTAGTGACGGCTTTGGCCCAGGCCGAAGCGTTCGGCACTCCAGTCGGCGATATCCTGGCCGCTCAAGCGGCGGTCGCGAGAAGTATGTTTCGTCAGCAAATGGAGGCGACTGTGAGCAGGCTGCCGGTCTTGCTAACCGTCTGTACACTGGTTTTCCTCTTCCCGGCTCTTTTCGTCTTGGCTTTGCTCCCGAACATCTTGACTTTCATGGGTACGCGATGGTAGACCCGACAGACGGTTAAGAAAGGAGGTGATACAGGTGTGGTTTCCGACCTGGACTCTCTGGCGGCGTTACAAGTCCGAAACGGAAACGGAGCAGAAGGGAGCGAGCACGACGGAATACGCCCTCCTTCTGGCCCTGGTCGTAGTGGTCCTGATCTCTTCTCTCAGCAGCCTCGGTGCAGCGCTGCGGTCCAAACTGCAGGACATCATTACTCAGCTGACGACGGCCGGCGGTTAGCTGAGGCGGGAGCCGCCATGGTCGAATTCGTCCTGGTCTCGGGCATTGTCTTTATGCTTCTCTTTGCCATGGTGGAGATCGGCCTCCTCCTCGACGGGAAGCTGGCTTTAGCCGCGGCGGTGCGCGACGGGGCCAGACGGGCTGCGGTCGAAGGCGGCCGGACTCCGGGAACCCAAGACAAGATCGAGCGGTTGTTGGCATTGGGGAATCTGGACCCTTCGCGGGCAAGTATTGAGGTAACTCCCAAGGAGGCCTCTTATGGGACAACAGTCACGGTCAGAGTCGTTTACCAATATCGCTGGTATCTACCGTTTACCAGGGCGCTTTGGGGCGAAAGCGTACAAATCGCGGATGAGGCGCACGCCCGAAGCGAGAAGGTGAGGTAGATCTGTCGTGGGGTTGCCGCGGTGCCGCGGGGCGATTGCTCTTCAAGTCGTCCTGTTTCTGCCGGTGATGCTCGCCCTCTTGGCGATCGTTTTCGACTTGGGCGCGGTTTTCCTGGCCCGCTATCAACTACAGACGGCGGTGGATTTCGCCGCGCTGGCGGCGGCCCAGGACGTGGACCTCACCCTGTTGGCCGACGGCAAAAGAGTACTGCTAGCGGGGCCCGCCAAAGAGGATGCCACAGAGATGATCGAGGCCAACCTGGCGGGAACAAGAGGCGGCGGAGTCGCACCGGAGGTTAGCGTCACGGTCCATAACCCGTCGACCGCGGAACCGGATCGTGACGCGTGGACCGGGAAACCCATCTGGCAGCCGACAGTATGCGTCAGGGCGCGGATCCCGGTAACTACCTTGACCGCGGTTCTCATTGGTCAGAGCGCGATCGTGGAAGCACACGCGGATGCCAGTGTCTTAGAGAGGCGATAGTTGATGACTCTCTCAAGTGAAAGCGAGAGGAGGTGGAGAAATGACCCGCCGAACTCGTGGGCAAATCAGTGATGGACTCGGCGAGGCCCTGCCATCCATGGAACGTTGCACGTTTTGCGGCAGTCCCCGACGCCTTATTACCTACGGCGACCTCTATGTCTGCCGCGGGTGCGTGAGAGAAATGCGCGCGCGGTTTCTGCAGCCGGGAGGCACGCGGTCGCATGTTGACGTGACAGCTTCGGGATCTGTCTCTGAATCTGGACGCGGGGGGCACTGAAACCGACCCGAATGGTCTCTTCTTTCAAGGGTGGCGGTCACCGTGCGGGGTTCTCCGCCACCCTCCTGGCCACAACAGCAGACCCGTGAGACAGCAAACCCGTTTACCTGCAGGGTTTCCGCCGCCACCATCAAACGACAGATAGCAAGGGTAATGATATAACCCTAGCACACTCACCACTTTCCAGGAGGTGGCGGTGGTTGGCTAAGCTGACAGAGGCAATGAAGAACATGATCCAGACTCAACAGTGCTTCATTGGCACGGCGGACGAGAACGGCCTGCCGAATGTGGCGCCGAAGAGGTCTACCAGGGTCATTGATGACGAGACCCTGGCGTTTAACGAGGCTACGGGGAGGCACACCTTCTCGAACCTGAAAAAGAACCCGCACGTGGCCATAGCTGTGGTGAACCGGGAGATCCTTGACGGGTACCGGTTCATGGGCAAAGCCACCGTCCACGAGTCCGGACCGCTGTACGACCAGGCTGCGGCTATGTCGCAGAAGGCGGGAATGCCGGCGCCCAGAGCCGTGGTGACCGTCAAGGTCGAGGAGATCTACACCTTAAAGCCACCCATGGGTGGGACGCTCATCGAGTGACCATGGTTTGGCCGATTTAGGGAAAACTTAGCTGCGGGCCCTATCCGGTCCGCTGCAGGCAGCCCTGAAAGCCCCGCGGTGGCCGGGCCCCGCAATCTGGTTTTCGGGGGAGCCGGTTCTTGTCCAGAACGCGGATGGGTATCTGGTTGGCCAACGTGTTCCTGCCGCTGGTGGTCTTCGCCGCCTTGAACTGGTACGTGGCGGTACGAGGTCATCCCACTTGGCGTCTGCCTTTCGAAGTCGGGGCTATGGCTCTATCCTTGGTCATCTTAGCCGCCGCGGGCGTTACCGGTTCGCTACGGAACGTCGGAGCGGGACCGTCACCGGTGGGAGTCAGTGTCCCGGGAATGGTCGTCCAAATGCCGTTCGCACCCGTGGTGGGCCAGGGCGGCGCCGCCCGGCGGGCACCAGGCTTCTTGTTTGCCGTTACCGTCTACTACCTGGTGGCCCTGGCTCTCCGGCTCTTCATCTACGGGTTGAACGAGCAGATATGGGGTAAGGCCACTCTGGTGGTGGCCGTGGTCCTAAGTCTGGTCTTCTACGACCGCCTGTCGGGCACGGCGGCGGGCCTCTCCGCGGGGCGCGGGTGGGGGTGGGGGATCCTTGCCGCCGTGGTCGGGCTCGCCCTGATCTGGCTGGCCGTGCCGGCCAGCCGGTATCTCGCCTTCTGGGCGGCCGGTGTCAGACCCGGCATACACCTACCGGTTTGGAACGGGCAGTTTCTGTTCGCGGCGGGACGTCTGGGGTACGGAAACTTGGCCGAGGAGATCTTTTTCCGCGGTTACATGCTCCTCGGTCTGACGGGATCCATGGGGGCGGTGGCGGCCAATACCTTGCAAGCCCTTTACTTCGCCATCTTGCACCTGAACTACAACATCTTCCCCCTGAACGTCGTCGGATTGGTCAGCTATACCACCTTCACCTTCGTCTTTGGATACGCCCTGGGACTACTGGCCCTGGGCACCCGCAGCATCCTGGCGCCGGCGGTGGTACACATAGGGTACAACGTGCTGATCCCCGAAGGCCTCTACCGCATCGATGTCAGCGGGTTGGCGGCGCCTTCTCTGGGAACAGTGCTCCTGTCACACCTGGTGTTCGCCGTGATCACCTGGGTGTTCATCAACCTGGCTTTTGGTGAAACCGAAAGCCAACGGCCGGCCCGGGTTCGCTGGTAGGGCGCAGGGGAGGCAACCGTCCGGCGCGAATATGATGGGTGGAGGCCTGCCCTTGAGAATCGTTTTTCACATTAACACCCAGGATGTCCTGGCTTTCAACAGGTTCGTGCTATTCCGTCGTCCCCGGCAGGCTTTCGGGCTGCTCTATTTCCTTCTACTGCCCGCGCTCATAGCCTACGGGGTCCTGGCCGACTGGCTGAAAAGAGATCGGGCGGTAGCCCTTTCCGGAGCCGCGGGAGTCCTAGCGCTCACCGTGGTCTTTGGCCTGTTCTGGTACCGGCGCAGCCTGCTCCGGCGGGCGACAGCCACCAAGGGGATCCTGGGCGAACACGTGGTAGTCATCAGCGAAGAGGGCATACGCGAGACCACAGCCGGCTACGACCTCCTTCGACCTTGGTCGCGTGTCAAGGAGGTCGTGGAGAACCAACAGTACATCATCGTTTTCCTGGATAGGATCCACGGGTCACAGATCCCGAAACGGGCCTTCCGCGGTGAGACCGAAGTGCGCGGTTTCGTCGAGGCCGCCCGGTCCCACCTGAGAAGTGCGAAGCAGGGCGTCCTGCCGCGGGCGGACGAGATAACGTGGGACACTGACCTCCGGGCCGACCGGGTATCCGTAGGCACGCGCGCGCCAGATTCCGGACCCGAACCCGGACCCAAGACCGGGAAACCCTAGCCGTTCGTCTGAGCCCTTGCTTTTGAGCCCTTGCTTTTCAGCCCCAGCTACTCTCAGGCTTGGTTCTTCCCGGCCTTTCCGGTGACCTCGTCCCACATGGCCAGGTAGCCCGCGCGATCGTATTTCGGCTGGTAGGCGGCCCGGATGCTCTTGGCCAGCGCCGCCCCATCCCACAAGAGGTCCACCACGGTCATGGCCATAGCCTTGGCGGGGGTGATGTAGGCCAGCTCGGGGTCGACGATCTTGTAGTCTTCCGAGTGCCCGCGCCCCGCGGCGGCCGAGATGTGAGGGTGCAGGGCCGGGATAACGTGGGCCACGTCGCCCATGTCGCTGCTTCCTGATCCATGGCGGGTGCCCTCGTGCACCATATCCGCGCCCACGAGCGCTTCGGCGTTGGCCTTGAAGACGGCCTGCAGGTCGCCGTTATGGAAGAGAGGCAGGAATCCCGGAACTTCGGTGATCTCGCATTTGGCGCCGACGGCGTAGGCGCCGGCTTCCAGGGCCCGGTTCACCTTCTTGCTGGCGTCGGCGATGGCCGGCATGTTGGAGCCGCGCACGTAGGTCTCGATGCGGGCGTCGGCCGGAATGATGTTCACCAGGTCGCCGCCCCGCGTCATGATGGGGTGGACCCGGATGTGGTCCTCGTCCTTGAAGGTCTCGCGGTTGGCGTGGATGCCCATGAGGCCCAGCATGGCGGCGTTCAAGGCGTTGATACCGGCGTGCGGGGCGCCACCGGCGTGGGCTTCTTTTCCGACGTAGCGGATGAACTTGGCTACGAACCCGTTGCTGGTGCCGCCCACCGACACCTTCTTCCCGTCCTCGCGCTGCGTGCCCAGGTGGCACATCATGGCGGCGTCGACGCCGTCGAACTCGCCCAGGGCGATGAGCTCCTGTTTGCCGCCGAGGAAGCGGGTCTTTCCCTCGCGCATCAGCTTCAGCCGGTACTCGATCTCCACGGGTTCCTCCGCCGGCACGCCGATGAGGCGCACCTCGCCGTCTAGTTCCTTGTTGACGCCGCTGTACAGCAGCCCCATGCCCACTCCCAGCATGGACGCGATCTGGGCGTTATGCCCGCACGAATGGGCAGCGCCCGTGATCGGGTCGGCCTGCGGATGGCCGGGGCACAGGACCGAGTCCAACTCCCCGATGACCGCGACCCGCGCCTCCGCCGCTCGCCCCGGCAGGCTGGCGATGACGCCGGTGATGGCCACATCTTTTCGGTAGGACAGGCCCATGCCCCCGAAAACCTTCTGGACCAGGGCCGCCGTCTTGAACTCTTTGTACCCGAGCTCGGGCTGGGCCATGATGGCCTCGCCGATATCGATGATCTCCTGGCGACGCGCGTCGATGGTTTCGCAAACCCTTCTCTTGGCTTCATCTTTGGTCATGTTTATGCCCTCCAACCGGTCTTTCCTCGCTCCGATTACTTCGTCTATCTAAGGAAAAGTCCTTCGGCCAAGTCAACCAGTTGGATTGCCCATGTGGGGGCAACCCGTCTGGAGTCTGACAGGGAAGCCTTCCCTTCTGTGGAACACCTATCCATAATCTCACCGCCACTCGGGCACAGAAGAGGTGAGGGCATGTTTCGAGTCCTTAGCTACCGGATAAGGGCGGATATTGATCCGAATCGTCCGAGGGAAGAAAGGGTACGTGCCCAGGTTACGGTCCATGCCGTCAGCGAAGCCGATAGTCTGGACCAGGCGGTGCTTTACCTGTACGAGGAGTTTACAGTGGACGGCGCGGCGGTCAGCGGAGGGGGGACATGGCACCGGGACCAAGCGTTGAGGCACCCCCAAGGGTTTGAAGGTTCCGCCCTAATCGTTACGTTCGACCGCCCGCTCGCCCGAGGCGAAGAGTTCACCGTGGACGTTTCATATCACGGCGGTATGTCCAAGATCGTCTGGAACTACTGCATGGTCAAGTGGTATCTCGTGGAACTCATGGACTTCAGCTGTTGGTACCCTCTAGCCGGCAGGGAGAGCCTCTTCACATTTGATCTTCACCTGACACTCCCGAGCGAGATGGTTGTCGTCACCAACGGAGACCTCATCTCCTCTCACGTCGAGGATGGCGGGAGTCGAACTACTTGGCGCAGTTCGACTCCCGTTGAAGACGTGGTTGTCTTGGCATCCCCCAAGTTCAGGTCAGTTAAGGAAGACGCTGCTGGCTGCCGGGGCGCTCTCTACTACATGTGCATGGGTGACGCCCAGGCGGCCGCGATTCTTGACGCTTCCATGGGGGCTGTAGCCTATTTCACGGAGGCTCTAGGCGTAAGTCCGGAAGCCTCTGATCTCGTGTGGGTTTTTTCTCCTAGATTCGGGGAGGGTGGATACACTCGCGGTAAGCTCGCCACCATGAGTGAGCCATGGGAGATGCTGGAGTTCAACCACCCCTCCCCAGGGAACAAGCCGGGAGTCTTCTACGGAATCGGCCATGAGATAGCGCACTTCTGGTGGGGTCACAACCATGTGCGGGCCGACAGTTCGACCTATCACGGTTGGATTATCGAAGCCCTCGCCAACTTCTATGCTTTCGAGTACGACCGAGCCCGGCTTGGCGACGACATGACCAGGTTCTATCTTCAGTTCGAGAAGAACGTCAACGCCCTTGAAGGCAATAGGGTGCTTGCTAGTACCGCTTTCTCCACACAGAACCGCTTTGTGCTCTGGTACCAGAAAGGAAGCTGGGTTCTGCGCATGCTGCAGGACTACCTGGGCGAAGAAGAATACGGTGATGCCATGCGACGGTTCTACCGATCACACCAGGGAGCAGTCGTGACCACCATTGACCTTCAACGATGTCTCGAGGCGTCCGGGGGCCGGCCCCTTAATTGGTTTTTCGATCAGTGGATCGGTCGTCCCGACCTGCCGGCCCCGGAGTTCCTTGTTCAGAAGGAGGCACAGTCGCTTAGGGTTCAGGTCAGGCAGTCAAAAGCACCGCCCTTCCGGTTTGACTTAGGAGTGTCTGTGATGGCAGCCGACGGCAGGCAGGTCCGAATCAAGTTCGCTGTGGGGCAGGCCGAAGTCGAACGGGTGGTCGATGTCGGCGGACTCCAGGGCACCCTGAGAGTCCGGTTCGATCCGGAGGTCAAGCTCCTCATGGAAAGCACGAGCCGGGATGCCTGCGAGGTAACAGTGGTATAGACGCTCCTCTCCACGCGAGGCCTTGATCCGCCAGGCGACTCGCCTACGTTTGTTCCATTTCATCACAAATTCTATCGCTCCAGGGTTTCTAGGTCCAGCGGTGTATGATAAAGTGGAATGGAAAGTCACCTTGAACGGCCTGGAGGGAGAGGCAAACCACATGTCGCACCTCGGCGAATTCTTCGCCCCGAGATCCGTCGCAATCATCGGCGCCTCCAAGACACCCGGCAAAATCGGGTACTCCATCATCACCAACGTCATCAAGAGCGGTTACACCGGCCACGTCTACCCCATCAATCCGAAAGAGCCGGAGATCATGGGTCTCCCCTGCTATAAGAGCGTCCTGGACATTCCGGACGAAGTGGAACTGGCCGTCATCGCCGTCCCGGCATCCTTAGTCATGGCGGTGGCGGACGAGTGCGGCCGCAAGGGAATAAAAGGCCTGGTCACCATCACCGCCGGTTTCAAGGAAGTGGGAGGCGAGGGCACCCAACGCGAGCACGACCTGGTGGAACTGTGCCACCGTTACGGCATGCGCATGGTGGGTCCCAACTGCCTGGGCATCATGGACACCCACACGCCCATCAACCTCTCCTTCGCCGCCGGCTTCCCGAACAAAGGGGAAATCGCTTTCGTCTCCCAGAGCGGTGCCCTCCTGGCCTCCATCCTGGACTGGAGCCTGGAGAACGGCCTGGGCTTCTCCAAGTTCGTTAGCCTCGGCAACAAGGCCGACCTGACCGAGGCCGACTTCATCCAGGACGCCGCCGAGGATGAGTACACGAAGGTCATCCTGGCTTACATTGAGGACGTGAAGGGTGGAGCGCGCTTTTGCGAAGTGGCCGGCCGCGTCAGTCGAAAGAAGCCGGTCATCATCCTGAAATCAGGGACAAGCCAGGCGGGCGCGCAGGCCGCATCCTCCCACACCGGCGCCCTGGCCGGCAGTGACCTGGCTTACGACACGGCCTTCAAGCAGACCGGCGTCATGCGCGCCCGCACGATGGAGGAGCTATTCTCGCTGGCCATGGCCTTTGCCACCCAGCCCGTCCCGGCCGGAGACCGCGTCGCCATCGTCACGAACTCGGGCGGCCCCGGTATCGTCGCCACCGACGCCGTTGAGGCCGCCGGTCTGAAGATGGCGCGCTTCACCAAGGAGACTCTGGAAACTCTGCGGGCGAACCTACCCTCGGAAGCCAACATCTACGACCCCGTCGACCTTATCGGCGACGCCACCGCCGAACGGTACAAGTTCGCCCTTGAGACGGTCCTCGGCGATGAGAACACCGATTCCGTTCTGGTCCTCTTGACACCCACAGGCGTGCTGGATACCGACCGGGCCGCCGAGGTCGTCGTCGGCGCCCGCGCCCAGTTTCCGGACAAGCCTATCTTGGCGGCCTTCATGGGCGGGCGGAACACCGAGAAGGCGGCCCGCTACCTGCAGGACAACGGCGTGCCCACCAGCACTTTTCCCGAGCCGTCCATCCGCGCCATCCAGGGGCTGGCGGCCTTCGCCCGGCACCGTGAAGAACCCGAGGCCGGCGCGGTTACAACCTTCGACGACGTCGACCGGGACCGCGTCCGCCAGATTTTCGAGGCCGTCCGCCAGGATGGTAGGCGCGTCCTGCTGGGCAGCGAGGCCAGCGAGGTGGCGGCCGCCTACGGCATCCCTGTGGCGCGCTCCGTGCTGACCACCGGCCCGGAGGCCGCCGTGCGTGCCGCCCAATCCCTCGGCCTTCCGGTGGTCATGAAGGTTGCCTCGCCGAAGATCCTCCATAAGTCGGACGTGGGCGGGGTGAAGGTGGGCCTTGACACCCCCGTGAAGGTGCGGCGCGGCTTCATCGATATCCTGGATAGCGTGGCGAACTACCTGCCGAACATTCAGCCCCACGGCGTCGAAGTCCAGCAGATGATGCCCGGCGGCGGGACGGAACTGATCATCGGGATGAGCAAGGACATGCAGTTCGGCCCGCTCATCATGTTCGGCCTGGGCGGCATATACGTAAACCTGTTTAAGGACGTTTCCTTCCGGCTGGCCGGGCGGCTTTCGCGGAAGGAGATTGAAGACATGATAGGAGAAACCAAGGCGCAGACCCTGCTGCGCGGTTACCGCGGGAAGAAGCCGGCCGATATCGGGGCCGTGGTGGACGCGGTGGGGCGCATCGCCCAGCTGGTACGGGATTTCCCGGAGGTCACCGAACTGGACGTCAACCCCTTGATCGTTTATGAGAAGGGCGTTCAGGAAGTGCCGCTGACAGCCCTGGACGTGAAGATCACCATCTCTTAAGACTTAGCGCGGAGACCTGGGATTCCAGACTCTGAAGACAAAAAGACTTTGCCGGGGAGGGGTCCGAAAGTGCGTAGCCTATACGTCATGGGAACCCTGGGCAGCGGCAAGACCGCCGTGTGCCTCGGTTTGGCGAAGAAGTTCCAAGAGCGCGGCTATAAGGTGGCCTATTTCAAGCCCGTGGGGGCGGGGGGCGGCCCGGAAGGAAAAGACGACGATGACGCGGTCCTTATGAAGACCGTCCTCGGGATGTCGCAGTCCATGGACGAGATGGTCATCCTGCGCACCAGCCCGCACTTCCTGACCAAGTACCGCGGCACGGGCGAGAATATGAAGGCCATCGTCGAGGCCCATAAGAAGATCGCCGCCGGCGCCGACCTGGTCATTATCGAGTCGACCACGTCCCCCCATCTCATGGCGTCATTGGGGCTCGACGCGGCCTCCATTGCCGAGGAAGTCGACGCCGCCACCTTGATGGTGAATAAGGTGGAGAACGACTTCTCCCTTGACACGACCCTGTCTTACTGTGACTACGCCAAGGGCAAGGGGACCGAGGTCATCGGCGTCGTCTTCAATAACGTGCCGCGCACGCTTCTGGAGGAAGTGCGGGGCGTCTACAAGCCCATCCTCGACGCCAAAGGTTACAGCGTCATGGGCGTGCTGCCGAAGATGGTGGAGATCTCCGCCCCCACCGTGCAGGAGTTCTACGACGCTTTGGGCGGCGAGGTCCTGGTGGGCGAGGACCACATGGACCTCATCATCGAGGACGTGTTCATCGGGGCCATGACCTTGGAGAGCGCCATCAGCTACCTGCGGCGCGCCACGAACAAGGCCCTCATCACCGGCGGAGACCGCGCCGACCTGGCCTTGGCGGCCATCGAGACGGGGGCGTCGGTGGTGATCCTCACGGGCGGCCTCTACCCGCACGTCAAGGTCATCGCGCGGGCGGCCGAGCGCGGCGTGCCCATCATCCTCGTCCACTACGACACCTACACCACCATCGAGAAGCTGCGCGAGGTGTCAAGGCGGATCCGGCCCAACGACGAGCGCGGTATCCAGCTGGCCACGGAGAACCTGGACGCGAACTGCGATTGGAAGGGGATTCTGTCCAGGCTGACGAGGGAGTAGTCCTCTTCACGAAGGTTCATTGCCAGGCCCTCCAGATACCGGTCTTGACAAGACTTGACCCGTGCCCGACGAGGGTACGGGTCAAGTATTCGTTGGCGAGGAGAAACCCGGAAGGCATGTCCCATGATTGGCCGGCCCGAAGCAGCATATCCTAGGTGGCAGGAAAACTTACCCATGAGCGGAGGTGAAACGATAGAGATGGTGAAAGAAACTCCCAGAAGGGAAGTGGGGAAGGTGGCAGTCCTGAACCGTACACTTGTCAAGCCATCTGGTGGACGTGTACAGCGCCGTAAGACGGTCAAGGTCGACCCCAACTCTCCCGATCTGTCGGACTTATTTGCATGGGGCGCCACAAGCGCGGAGGAGGCTGGCTGGAAGCTCAAGGACTCCCTAAGAATGCTGCGTTCGGTTAGCGATAGCCATGAGGGTAGTCGTTGACACCACTACGATAATTCGCGCTTCCGTCCTCAGCGACTCTCGCTGACGCAATTCTAACACCGGATTCCTTGACTTGCCAGTTCATCTCCAACTCTCTCCTCATGACGGGAGCTCTTACTTCGCGCCTCTACGACCAGGCGGACAAATCTCACCATTTCCGGTTCATAAAGTAATGGCGATTCCTCAGATTCCTTCCGCCCAGCGTTCAGCAGGATTTGCCCGCTAAGCGAAAGAAAAGCCTACACCGTCTGTAATTCCAGACAACCCAAATCCATATGTTCCGGGAGTCGATCACGTGACAACATCCCAGCCAAACGGCAGCAACCTTCCCAGAACGGTCCTCGGCCAGACCGGCATGGAGATCAGCAAGCTCGGCTTCGGCGGCATCCCCATCCAGATGGTATCGGAGGACGAGGCCGTCGCCGTGATCCGTGCGTGCGTCGCCGCCGGCATCAACTTCTTCGACACCGCCCGCACGTACACGAATAGTGAGGTACGGGTCGGCCGAGCCTTGGAGGGCGTCCGCGACAAGGTGTTCGTCGCCACCAAGTCCGTCTCACGGGAACGGGCCAAGGTCGAAAGCGACCTCGCCACCAGCCTGGGGAACCTCCGAACCGATTACCTTGACCTCTACCAGTTCCATAACGTAGCCACCGAAGACGCCCTGGAGGCCATCTTCGTTCCCGGCGGGCCCGTCGACTTCGTGAAGGAGCAGAAGGCCAGGGGCGTGGTGCGACACATCGGAATCACCAGCCACAGCCCGGAAATCGCCCTGAAGGCCATCAAGACGGGGGAGTTCGAGACCATTCAGTTCCCCTTCAACTACATTGAACGCCAGGCGGACGAGCTCCACGCCGAGGCGCGGCGCCGCGGCATGGGCATCATTGTCATGAAACCACTGGCCGGCGGCGGGCTTGGCGACAGCGCTGAGTTGGCCCGGGCCTCTGTGAAGTGGTGCGCCAGCCAAGATGTCTCGGTCATCATCCCGGGCGTGAAGAGCCTGGAGGAAGTCCGCGCGAATGTGGACGCCGTCCTTTCCGGCGCCCCCACTGCCGATGAACTGGCGCTCCTGGAGCGGACCAAACAAGAGCTGGGGCCGGTCTTCTGCCGCCGGTGCGGTTACTGCGCCCCTTGCCCCAACGATATCCCCGTGAACTGGCTCTCTTCGGCCGAGTTCTGGTTCAAACGGGCCGGTTGGCTGCGCATGGACGAGAGTCACATAAAGAACTTCCTGGCGGGTCTGGAGTGCCAGGCCTGCGGTACGTGCGAAAGCCGCTGTCCATACAGCCTTCCTCTGACGCGGTTGATACCCCAGTACTCCAAGAAGCTACTCCTGCGCGCGGTCGAGCTTGGGAAGATCAGCCGCGAGGAGGCCGTGGCCGCAATCGTCGCGGCGGGCCGACAGGACGAGGACTAGACCAGGAGGTCGGGCCCGGTGGAGTTGCCCGAACTGTACCTAATCGAACAGCACTTTCCCCGGCCCCGGGAGGGCGACCCGGCTGCCGCCGTGGTACGGGAGCTAGATGCTCTGGAGATCGGCACGCGGCTGCGCGATATGGCTTCGGCTAGGCCGGGTACTTCCACAGGTGCTCGCCCCCGCATCGCCATCACCGCCGGCAGCCGGGGCATCGCGGACATCGCCGCCATGCTCCGCGCCGTCGTGGACTACGTCCGCACCCACGGGGCGGACCCCTTCCTGGTGGCGGCCATGGGGAGTCACGGTGGCGGGCCGACCGCCGGCCAGTTGGCCATCCTCGAGAGTTTCGGCGTGACCGAAGAGACCATGGGCGCCCCTATCGTCGCCGGGACTGGGACGGACACCATCGATCTGGGGCGCAGCCGCGGCGGGCAGCCGGTCTTCTTCGACCGCGCCGCGGCCGCCGCCGACGGCATCATCGTCATGAACCGGGTCAAGCCGCACACCAGCTTCGTGGCCCCGAACGAGAGCGGCATCTTGAAGATGCTGGTGGTCGGCCTGGGGAAAGAGAAGGGCGCCACCCTCTTCCACAGTCTCGGGCAATCCGAACTGCCACGTCTCCTACCCGAGATGGCTGAAGTCAGTCTGGCGAAAATGCCCATCCTGGGAGGCATCGCCATCGTCGAGAATGGCCATGAGGAGACGGCGCTGGTCAAGGGGGTGCCCCCGATCGCCGCCGCTTTCCGCGCCGAGGACGCCCGTCTCCTGAAACTGGCGACCAGCTTGATGCCGCATCTGCCGGTCGACCTGGTGGACCTACTTATCGTGGATGAGATGGGGAAGAACTATAGCGGCACCGGCATGGACACCAAGACCGTCGGGCGCATGCGCCTGGACCACGTCCCCGACCCCGAACGGCCGCTGGTCCGTAAGATCGTGGTGCTGGACCTGTCCGAGGAATCCCACGGCAACGCCACCGGCATCGCCTTGGCCGACATCGTTACCCGCCGCCTGGTGGATAAGATCGATCTCCCGGCCTCCTACGCCAACTGCATCGCCAGCACGTTCCTCCAGCGCATTGCTATCCCGGTGACCATGGCCACCGACCGGGAGGCCATCCTGACCGGTTTTCGAAGCATGGGGGCGGTGGCGCCCGCCGCCGCGCGCATCGTGCACATCCCGAACACTTTGCACCTCGACCGTTGTTGGGTTTCGGCGGCGGTCTTGGCAGACATGCGGGCGGCGGCGGGTGTGCCCAGCGTCGGTGGCCCTGCGCGCGGTCGTGCGGCCGGTGAGGCCGACGCAGCCGGCCAGGCAGGCGAGGCTGGTGAGGCGACCCCCGCGTTCACCCTGGTCGGCGGCCCGCGGCCCTTGACCTTTGACGCTTCTGGCAACCTGGAAAGGGTTTGGTGAGACATGGCCGAGACTAGACTGGCGGCGGGCCCAACCATCAGCCCAGCCTTCGTTAAGGAGTTGCAGGGGGCCATTTCCGCCTCCCAGGTGCTGGCGGAGCCCGAGGACCGCTACCTATACGGGTACGACGGGACCTTCCACCAGTCTCGCCCCGACGTCGTGGTGAAGGCCATGAGCACCAAGGACGTGTCGGCGGTGATGCGCCTGGCGTACAAACACGGTGTACCGGTCACGCCGCGCGGTGCCGGCACCGGGCTGTCGGGCGGATCGGTACCCTTGGCGGGCGGCGTCGTCCTGGCCACCCAGCCCATGAACCACATCGTGGAGCTGCGGAAAGAGGACAGCCTGGTCGTCATCGAGCCCGGCGTGGTCACCGGCCAGCTCCACCGCTACGTGGAGGCACGCGGCCTTTACTATCCGCCCGACCCCCAGAGCGCCGATTTCTGCACCATGGGCGGGAACATCGCCGAGAATTCCTCCGGCCCGCACGGCCTGAAGTACGGCACCACTCGCGACTACCTTCTGGGCCTGGAAGTCGTCCTCCCGGACGGCGACGTCATCCGCGTCGGCGGACGGACCATTAAAAACGTCACCGGTTTCGACCTTACCCGCCTGTTCTGCTCCTCTGAAGGCATGCTTGGCGTCGTAACGCAGGCCACCATCAAGCTCATCCCCAAGCCCGAGGCCAAGGTAGTGCTGATGGCCGTCTTCAACGATTGGGGAGCCGGCGGCCAGGCGGTGGCCGACATCATCGCCGAGGGCATCCTGCCGTCCAGCCTTGAGATTATGGACGATATCTGCATCAAGGCGGCTGAGAACTACGGCCACTTCGGGTTGCCGGTGGGGGCGGGGGCGCTGCTGGTCATCGAGGTCGACGGCTTCCAGGAAAGCATGGAGCGCCAGGCGGCCATGATCGCCGACGTCTGCCGGAAAGCCGGGGCCATCGACGTCCAGGCGGCCCACGACCCGGCCCGCCAAACCGACCTATGGCGCGCGCGCAAGGTCTTGAACCCTGCCACCTCCCGGCTGGCCCCGATCCGGGTGGCCGAGGACGTCACCGTACCGCGCTCCAAAGTCCCCGAACTGGTGGTCCGGCTGAAGGACGTCGGACGCGAGATCGGCCTGCCGGTGGTGGTCTATGGGCACGCCGGCGACGGAAACCTCCACCCCGGCATCCTCACCGACCACCGCGACCCCGACAAGTGGGAGCGGGCGCGGCGCGGGATCGAACTCTTCTTCAAGAATGCGGTGGCGCTTGGAGGCACTCTGTCCGGTGAGCACGGTGTCGGCTACATGAAGTCACCTTTCTTACCGCTGGAGTACAGCGACCGCGCCATCCAGCTCATGCGCGACATCAAGAACACGGTGGACCCCAAGGGCGTGCTGAACCCCGCCAAGATGTTCCCGGACGCGCGTAACCCCATGCAGGCCGCGCACGGAGGCGGAGCGGCTGAAGCGACAGCTGCAACAGCAGCGGCGAACGCGGCGACCAGCACCCCGAAAGCGGGGGAGTGATCCCAGACGTTCCGACCGGAAGAGCTTCCTGAAAAACTCATCGAGTGCACGCGGTGCGGCACCTGCATGAAAGATTGCCCCATCTATGCGGAGACCCTGGACGAAACGAACTCGGCGCGCGCCAAGGTCCAGCTCACAGCGGCCATCGCCGCCAGGGAACTGACCGTCAGCAAGCGGGTAGGGGAGTTGGCGCACATGTGCCTGCTCTGCCGCGCTTGCTGGAACGCCTGCCCGAACAAGGTGGACGGGCCCGAGTTCGCCCTTCACCTGCGGGACCTGGCGGTCCAGAAGTGGGGCCAGTCACTGGGACGGAAGGCGATCTTCCGCGGCGTTCTGCCGCGAAAAGGCCTGGTACGGACGGTTGGCAAGGTGGGGCGGGCAGTGCAGCGTCTGGGATTGGACCGGGTGGCCTTTCGGCTGCTCCCGGGAGCGCCGGACGACCTGGCGGAGTACGCCCCGCGCCTGGCGAAAGCCCCGTTCACCGCTATGCTAAAGCTGCGGGATGAGGCGCGCCGCGGCGCCGCCCCAAAGGCGGCCAGGGCGGCAGGTCCGCGCGTGGCCTATTTCTACGGCTGCGTCCACAACCTGGCCTTCCCGGAGACCAGCATGGCCACGATTGAAGTGCTGGAGCACCACGGCTGCCGGGTCGTCGTCCCGGAACAGAACTGCTGTGGAGTGCCGGCCTGGGCCAATGGCGACCTGCGGGCCGCGCGGCGGATGGCCGCCAAGAACATCGCCTTCTTCTCCCGCCATCAGGCGGACTACATCATCACCGATTGCGCTTCTTGCGGCTCGACCCTGAGGGACTACGGGAAGCTCCTCGACACGGACGAGGCCCGCGCTTTCGCCGCCAAGGTCGTGGACATCCACAAGTTCCTGGTCTCCCAAGGATTCGTGACGACCGCCGCGCTTTCCGAAGGCACCACGCCCGCGCCACCCACCATCGTCACCTACCATGACCCTTGCCACCTTTCCCGGTGGCAGGGGTCCACGGTCGAGCCACGCGCGGTGGTCAGGGCGGTCTCCGGCGTTACCTTGGTAGAGATGAAAGAGGCCGACCGGTGCTGTGGAGGCGGTGGTTCCTTCGCCCTGACCCACCGGGAACTGTCAAGGCAGATCGGGGCCAAGAAGGCGGCGAACATCATCGCCACCGGTGCGGCTATGGTGGCCACGGGCTGCCCCAGCTGCCGGATGCAGATTTCGTTCGAGCTAAAGCGGGCCGGGCATCCGGTGCCGGTGGTGCACCCCATAGAACTACTGGCCCAGTCCTACCGAGAGGCCGGCGGAAGAGCCAGCCAGGATGTGGGCGGAGCTGTGGCCGCAGGAGGTTAGAGACATGGCGTCTGACAATGCGAACAACCGCTGGGAGCTGCGGCTTTCCGGGACAGGGGGCCAGGGGTTGATGCTGGCCGGCCTGATTCTGGCCGAGGCGGCCGGAGTGGTCGAAGGGCGGAAAGTGGTCCAGACCCAGTCCTATGGCCCGGAGTCAACCGGAGGCGCCGCGAAATCCGACGTCATCATCAGCGCCGATGAGATCCTCCACACCCAGGTGGCCCGGCCCGACATCCTACTATGCCTGTCCCAGGAGGCCTGCACGAAATACGCCAAGGACGTCCGCCCGGGCGGAACGCTGGTCATCGACCCGCTTTTCGTGCGGGACATCCCGACCGAGGCCCACGGGCTGAAGGTCGTGGAGGTGGACGCCACGCGCAAGGCCACCGAACTCGGCCGGCGCGTGGTGGCGAACGTGGTGGCCCTTGGCGCCCTGGTAGCCGTGACCCGCGTGGTTTCGCGCCAGGCCATCGAGGCCGCCGTCCTAGCCCGCGCGCCGAAAGGGACGGAGGACCTGAACCGCCGCGCCCTGCAGGCCGGGTACGAGGCCATTCAAGGATGAGCGCGGCCCAGCGGCGGCGCCCGCCCGCACCACACGCACATCTGCCCGTGGAGGTGTTACTCCTTGCCTAAGAAAGGCCTGATCACAGTAGACCTGAAACTGTGCAAATCCTGCGGCATCTGCGTGGAGTTCTGCCCGCGCAAGGTGCTGGTGTCCGAGGAACCTCTCCTGAAGGCGAAGGTGGCCGAACCGGAGCGCTGCAACGCCTGCCAGCTCTGCGAGATTTACTGCCCCGACTGGGCCATCAGTGTCGAGGAAGTGGAAGCAGTGGAAGCCGGGAAGGAGGACTCCCGATGACCAGACGCCTGTTGCTCGGAAACGAAGCTATCGGTGAAGGCGCCCTGGCCGCCGGCGTCCGGTTCTTCGCCGGCTATCCCATCACCCCGGCTACCGAAATCGCCGAGTTCATGGCCCGTCGCCTGCCGGCGGTGGACGGCACCTTCATCCAGATGGAGGACGAGATCGGCTCCATGTGCGCCGTGGTGGGCGCCTCGCTGGCCGGCGTCAAGGCCATGACCGCCAGTTCCGGCCCCGGCCTTTCGCTGAAGCAGGAAGCTATCGGCATGGCCGCCATGCAGGAGGTCCCTTGCGTGGTGGTGGATGTCATGCGTGTCGGCCCCTCCACCGGCATGGCGACTCTCCCCGCCCAGCAAGACGTGATGCAGGCCCGTTGGGGCACCCATGGCGACCGGGGCGCCATCGCTCTCTGCCCTTCCAGCGTGAAGGAATGTTTCGACTTGGCCGTCAGGGCCGTGAACCTGGCCGAACGCTTCCGCACCCCCGTCCACCTCTTGGCCGACGCCGAGGTGGGGCACATGCGGGAAGTCATCGACATCCCCGAGAGAGTGGAGATCGAGAACCGGCGGCGCCCCACCGTGCCTGCGGGTGACCCTTCTTTCCAAGCCTACGCCGGCGACGCCGACGGGGTGCCGCCCATGGCCGATTTCGGCGCCGGGTACCTGTGGCACGCCGAAGCCAGCACCCATAACGCGCGGGGCGACCTGGCCTCCACCGACCACGTGGCGGCGGCGGCCCTGAACCGGCGGCTCATCGACAAGGTCAACCAGAAGGCCAAAGAGATCACCTTCTACTCCGAGCGGCGGCTAGACGACGCCGAGGTGGTCATCGTCTCCTACGGCGTGTCGGCGCGCGGGGCAGCCGAAGCGGTGGAGATGGCGCGGGCGGAGGGGATCAAGGCTGGGCTCTTGACCTTGCAGACGATTTGGCCCTTCCCGGCCCACCTGATTGAAGGCCTGATGGGGGAGGGCGAAGCAGCCGCGAAACTCCGCCCCCAGGGCGGCTGCCCGAAAGCCGTCCTCGTCGCCGAACTCAACGCCGGCCAGGTCGTCATCGAAGTGGACCGCGCCGTCCGCGGGCGCGCCAGCGTCGAACTGGTGGGGCGGCACGACGGCCGTATCCTTGCGCCCGCCGACATCCTGGCCCGCATCAAGGAGGTGCGATAATATGGCGACCGCCATCATGCACGCCAAAGACCTCAGAGAAAAGTACCTGGTAGGGCGCAACCTGCCCACCATCTGGTGCTCGGGCTGCGGCATCGGCACCGTCATCTCGGCCACCATGCGGGCCATCGAGCGCCTCGGCCTCGCCCAGCAGGAAACGGTATTCTGCATCGGGATCGGGTGCAGTGGGTATTCCAGCCGCTACGTGAACTTCGACGCCACCCACACCTTGCACGGGCGGGCGCTGCCGGTGGCCACCGGGATGAAACTGGCGAACCCGAAGCTCAAAGTCATCGTGCTCACCGGCGACGGGGATAGCATGGCCATCGGCGGGAATCACTTCATCCACGCCGCCCGCCGGAACATCGACCTGACCACCATCATCTTCAATAACGGCATCTACGGGATGACCGGCGGCCAATACTCGCCGGCCACGCCCTTCGGCGCCCTTTCCACGACTAGCCCCTACGGGATGATCGAGGGCGATTTCGACGCCGCCAAGCTGGCCATCGCCGCCGGCGCCACCTACGTGGCCCGTTCGTCGACCTACCATGCCCAGCAACTGACGGACATAATCGCGGGCGCCATCACCCACCCCGGGTTCTCCGTCGTCGACGCCTTGTGCCAATGCCCAAACCACTTCGGCCGCCTGAACAAGCAGGGCACCGCCGCCGCCATGATGCGCGGCTACCGCGACCAGTGCGTAAGGGTAGGCCCAACAGACGGAACGGCGGGGGAGGCCGCAGGGGCGACAGGCGAGAGCGCGGGGGCGACCGACGGCGGCAGCATGCCCGTCGCCCGCGTTGACCTCGATAGGTATGAGGGAACAGGCAGGATCCCCATCGGCCTGCTCTACAAGGCTATCCGCCCGGAACTGACTGCTGAATACGCCAAGGTGAGGGAGGCCACCGAAGCTAGCGAGGCCTAGCAACGGACTACGGTTCAACCCTGGAAGCCAATCGCTGGCGTATACTCCGCTATACCTGTCCCTGTCGATTGCGATCAGTCGGCTTGGGTGTACAGCACGTGACGTGGAGTAGGCCAAGTCACGGACCCGTGCCTTGGGAATCCAGCCTCCATCCAGTGGTCGGAGTCTCTTGAACTAGGTTCAGGAATCTCGTGGACGGGCCGTTACCCGAGGCGACATTCTCCTTGACCTTGAGGTCAACCCTAACTTCGAAGGCTTTGGTTCTCTGTGAGCGTCCGGATGTGTCAACTGGCCTCAACTCCAGCACCCTAGCGCTAACGATGCTGCCTGATGGCGCGGGGAACCCCTGCTTATACAGGTTGGTTGGTGGCAAGTCATCAAAAAGGAAGTTGGAGAGCGCTCGCCGGCTTTGACATTGGAGGACAGTCAGTTGATCGTGCCGGTTTACGCCATCGTAATAGGTCCTGATCAACTCCTCGGGACTAAGACGAGCCAACTCTTTCTCCTTGGGATCGTTTGGATCGATCAGCCCACCAATCCACTCGTCCCAAGTCCCCGCCACTTCCTGCCACGAGTGCCCCTTAAGGGATCCGGCGATGAACCCGTAGGCATAAATCCAGCTACCAATGATTTGATCGCCATCACGAATGACTACAGCACGGCCATCATCCCGCCGCGAACCAGCGAAACCCGGAAGTGGCTCGGCAACCTTGTACTGGCGCGCCGTGACCTTCTTGCCCAGATATGGCCTCAAGTCCAGGGCAATGTCCCTACAAAGCTCGTTGTGGTACGCCCAATACACTGCGGTTGGGTATTCACCCGGGTGGTGTATCAAGCTACCCGGCAAGGCAAGGTCCTGCGAACTGATCGTGTAGAGTGCGGTCCATCCGTATTTCTGCAGAAACCCATCGTCTATGGGATCCACCTCGACGGTAGCAGGTGGAAAAACCAGTAGACTCTTAACAATAGAGCTCAGGCTGTTTGGGGCTAAGAACCAACCGACAGGCGTCTCCAAGAATCCAGGTTCGGAAGTCAGACTCGCCATGAAGTAGTAGCGGTAACTGGCTGATCGCCCGTTGCGAAGATCGAAGGACATGACCACGATGTCCCAAGTTTCTCGCCGCGTGGGTGGTGAGACGAGTCGGGTGGCCTCTCGGATAGAACGGCTTATGAGAGACACCACACGGGGGCTGGAGGTCTTGACGATCCCGCTCATACTCGTTTCAACTCTAAGCTCGATAGCCTTCACCTGGTTGGCAACAGCATTTGGCGAAACAACTCCATTCCTCGATGTACATCCGGGAACCGCGAGTAGGAGCAGAGACAGTGCCGCAACTACGCACCGGAACGCGGGGAGACCCGATTTGGGCAAACGGCAGCCGGAACTGGCAGAGTCTCCGCTACGAGTCATCGCCATCCTCATCGTCACCACCCGGTAGTCTGCGGGGCGACGGCTAAGCCGCCGCCCCAAGCACAACAGGCATTGCTGTACTGGTCCGCAAGATCGTGCCGCAAGGACAATGACTCAGTTAAAGTATACGGGCAGTTGATCGCTCAAATGGACACAGAAGTAAGTAGTATCCCCATAACCGTAGTCCCAACGAATCTGCCAGAAGTCAAGAGTATGGGAATCAACCAAGGCAACTCCACCGTTGTCGGCCGCGCCGACTGCGACAATCGCCGTGTGATCCCAGACTCCATCTCCATGCCAATCGTAGTAGACTATGTCCCCTTTCTGGAGTTGACTTGCCGAAACCTGTGTACCCCACAGGTAAAGCATGTAGCTTCGGTGCGAGGGAACGTACGTCCATGTTGCTGATGCAGTATCATCGCCAGTCTGATTGGGTTCGGTTCCGTTGTTGTTGTACCACCAACTTACCGAGTCGTTGACGCCGAAGTTCACGAAAGGTGCTTGCCCAGCTCGGACACCCTGCGATACGAAATTGGCACAATCTCCGCTGTTAGGATCGTTCGGATTATTGTAGTTTCTATAGTAGGCACTGTTATAAGATGCAGGGTAGTACCCACCAGACGCATACCGGTAGACATATGAGTCAGCATAACTAGCCGCCAAGTTCCGGTTGTAGGGGTAGTATGCAAACGCCAAGGGTTTGATGGAAGACTCCTTGGAAGCGTCGTTATTGCTTCTCACACTCGTGGCTGGCCTGACAATAGAGCCAGCCTTGGAATCGTGGGAAGGGGCTCCAAGCAATTGCCTTTCGTCATAGTCGTCGCTGACAACCTTCCACCCGGACGAATTCTGGCTCCAGACCATGGTATGGTAGATGCCAAAACCAGAGGTGAGTACAGATCCCTTGTGTTCCCAGTCGAAGAAAGTCCACTCATAGACTTCGACCTTCGTCATTCCGTTCTCCACAGATTCGGATAGGATTGTGGCTGTGGGTCTAAGATCGAGGATTCGGGTATTCCACTTCTTCTCCAGTTCTCGAAACCTACCGGGCCTAGCTGACTCCTGGCTGAGCAGTGCTGACCCAGGCGTCTAGAAAAGCCCCACGGCTTCTTGGGAATGTCCCATCACCACATTAGCCCTGGCCGCAAACAGATCCTTGACGGCCCTTTCGATGCCGCTGCCAGCACTTGCACTTGCGCCAGTTGGTGTTCCCAAGACACACAGTACGAGGATCATCGCCAAGACGGTTCTCACCAAGTCTCTCACTCCCAAGACCTCCAATTACTGCGCATTGGGTCTAGACGACGGATTTCGCTCTTGCATCCCGCACACCTCTTGGCGTTAAAGCAATACTATATGACATCCTGCGGCTGCACCTCAGAAATGCCCCCGTAGACCCTATTCACTTATTTGATAGATAACCAGCTCACTAGCTGTGGTTATACATTACTTCTAGACTCCAATGCAAACGCCATGGGCCAAGATGTCGACCTGATGCGAGATATATCCTATTCTACAACGTGACTGTATGGAGTCTTCCTTATTACGGTTCAGATAGACAGAAGCGTTGGGCGTTGTCACCGAGGCGACGCTTACACGTATCTGCCGTTTCAATGCCACCGCCGATTCCAGCAAAGAGTCCATAAACACCAGGTGTAAGTAGTGGGTATCCCAGCCGCTACGTGAACTTCGACACCACCCACACCCTACACGGGCGGGTACTTCCGGTGGCGACCGGCATGAAACTCGCGAACCCAAAGCTCAAGGTCATCGTCCTCGCAGGCGACGGCGATTGCATTGGCTATCGGCGGCAACCACTTCATCCATGCCGCTTACCGGAATATCGACCTGACTATGACCAGTACTCGCCGGCCACCCCCGTCGGCGCGCTTTCCACCACCAGCCCCTACGGGATGATCGAGGGCGACTTCGACGCCGCCAAGCTGGCCATCGCCTCCGGTGCCACCTACGTGGCCCGGTCCTCCACCTACCACGCCCAGCACCTGACGGACATGATTGCCGGCGCTATCACCCATCCGGGGTTCTCTGTCGTCGACGCCTTGTGCCAGTGCCCCAACCACTTCGGCCGCTTGAACAAGCAGGGCACCGCCGCCGCCATGATGCGCGGCTACCGCGACCGCTGCGTGCGGGTGAGCCCGGCCGGTGGGGCAGCGGGGGAGGGCAGCGAAGCGACCGACGGCGGGAGGGCATCGGTCCGGGCCGACCTTGAGAAGTATGAAGGCACTGACCGAATCCCTATCGGCCTGCTCTACAAGGCCATACGCCCCGAACTGACCGCCGAATATGCTAAGGTGAGGGAGGCCGCCAAGGCCGAAAGGGCTTAGCCGTCTGCATGCCCGTGTCGATGGCATTTCCTTGACCCTGCGGAGAGTGCAGTGATACACTCACGCGGGTAGCACCCATCCCCGGTTCCGGTCCCTTCCGCGACCTTTTCCCCGTGGGAGGTGATAAGCATGAAGCTAGCGGGCCTTGCGCTGTGGGCTGTAGCCCTACTCCTGTCTAACCTGTTGGTGTACCGGTTCAGCCCTCACCCTAGGCAAATCTCTGGCAATGGCTTTCATCCGATGCAATTCATGGGTATGATCGGTTCTGTGGTATGTGCTGTTGGCCTGATGTGGGCAGAGGTGCGATCGGTCGCCAGGCTTTCGAGGTCAATGCTCCTCCAAGTGCGGCTCCTGGCAATTCCGGGGGGCTTGATCACCTCCGCCGTGCTGCTATGGCTATCTTGGACATCCTTCCGGCACTTTGAGACAACAACCGCGTATTTTCGGGCCTTCGGTCCCAACCACAGATGGGGACTGATTAACCAGTATACGGTGGCCTATTGGGCCACGTCTTGGCGGTTTTGGCTGGGAGTCCTCGGGGTTGGTGCAACTACCGGCATCGTGTTAGGGGATCGCCGGGATGGACGGAAGACTCAGGCGTAGTGGTTCACCCGACCTGTCCTTGAACCGGCGGATAATCATGCCTTTCCTTTCCTGGGTTGACCTAAGGAAGAAGGAGGTAACCCCGTTGGCTCGACTCGCAAGGACGCCGGTTTCGCTCCTAATCCTAGCTGCCTGCCTAATTCTCGGGGGATGCAAATCCCGGGCGTTCTGGCAACCCCAAAATCTTGTGAAGGCAGCGGGAATCGAGAAGGCCTCTCAGTTGAGGGTTTCTTTCCTTTCCGGGGATACCACTGAGACAAATGAACTGGGAGATCTATTGAGATCTCTTGGCAAAGCGACGAGGAAGGATCGGGAGCTTTTTCCCACTCGGATGCGGGACTTCGCAGCCTATATCCAGGTTGAAAGAAGGAACGTCACCCTGTGGGGGAAGTACTCGGCGGACAAGAAGGACGTCTTCTTGGCCTTCGAACGTGAGGGCAAACTCTCCTACTGGATCATCCCGCTGTCGGCGGTCTCCGACTATCTCAAACCGCCTCTGCCAGACGGCTTTACCTTTGCGGGCACTGAGAGCATCCAGAAGGATTTACTGCCGCTGCTTGACAAGAAGGGACCTTCCGCAGTCTTCTACACATTTTCCTTTCAGTGCTTTTTGGCCATTGGGACCGGGGAAATGCCCAACAATGGGTACAAGATCAGAATCCTAACGGCAGGAATTGAAAACAACCTCCTCCGCGTTCAGGCGGAGGTCGTGAAACCTTCGTCCGGCGCCAGCCAGGTTGCCAGCTACCCATACACCGTCATATCCGTTCCTCCCGGCGCCAACGCCGCAAAAGTAACCCTAGACGGGCGTGAGATCAAGGTCACAATCTATAACGGGCGCGCCGTCATCTACTTCCCTGACCGCAAGAAAGGCCAGCTTATTCCGCAGACCCGTTTCATCTTTGCCAGTCAGCGGGAGGGTCTGCCCGAAGCCGCGTTGAGGGAACTCATGCGTGGCCTGCCGCCTGACGATCCGCACTACAGCCCGGCATTCCCCAGCGGCTCAAGAATCCTGTCCTTGAAGGAAGTTGACAATCCTCCAGGGTTAACGGCGGTCCTGGATATGTCTTCGGAGTTCAAGACCAATCACTGGCAAGACGCCTTGAACGAACAGCTGACCCTGGACGCCATCGCCAATACCCTGATCGGAATGGACTTCATATCAAGGGTCCAGATCCTGATTGACGGCCAGAAGGTGGAGACCCTGGCCGGGCATGTGCGGATCAGGGAACCCATCTCCCGGAATACTCCTTTGGTCCTACCTCCCATTGCACCCCGGGAAGTCCTCAGGATTCCATGGGGAACAACCCCCGAGGCGGTCTCTTATCGCACCGTCCAAGCTGATGGTTGGAAGGGTCCCTCCACCATCGCCGTGGCCGGTGGGCTGGTGTATGTCGTGGACCGCGTGAACTGTGAAATCAAGGTGTATGGACAAGACAACAAACTTGTAAGCGTCATCGCGCTCCCAAGCGAGTATGCCTTGCACCCTGACCAACTCGAGGTTGTGGGAAAGTCACTTTACCTAACCCACTATGACATTGGCCAATCCATGGGCCTGGCCATATTCCGTAACGGCCAGTGGAATGACATTGACCTTGAAAAGAGCCTTCCCGGTTTTAAGGGGTGGCTGCACCTTAGCAGCACCATTCCTGGTAGATTGGCCATCCGACGAGATGTACCACCTGAGGAGGATAAGGGTGAGGTCGCCCGATGGGCTGTTCTTGACGAAAGTGGCGGACTGGTTTCCTCCACGGTGCCGATGGTCGCCTCACCGCATGAAACCAGCCTAGAGCCGCAGCTGATTACGAACGAGCATGGTCGGCAGTCCATTGCCCCGGCCGGCCAGGAGATTGCCTTGGTGAACCGAGCAGGGAACATCGTGAAGCGGGCTCCTCTCGAGAGCGGAACTGCTACTATCGTCATCACCATGCTCAAAGACAGAACGCAGGACGTCTTCGTCCGAACGCGTCCACTTGCTGACAAGCTTGACAAATGGACCACATATCTGACGGTCTTCGGTCGAAACCTAGAGCAACGTGCCCGCGTGGCACTTGTGTTACCGGAAAAGTACCGGGATTCCTTTGTCTACCCGGGTTCGGACATCGGACGGACAGAGATAGTCGCCAACGATACGTATTATGAGTTGGTCTATCTCAAGGAGGGCATCGTCGTTCTGCAGTGGGATCCACTTGCGGGAGAATAGGTTTGGCTTTTCTGCTGCCTAAACAGACGACGTTTGTCCTTAATGGCAACCCAGAACCGCACCACGCTGAGGCTAGCGCCGGCGGTGCCTCAACGGCTGTCCCCCGTCGCCCGGAAACACCGTTACCTCCCGTCGGCTGGCGGTCGTGTAGGCCTTGTACAGGACGGATGGGTCCAGGGTAAGGACTTCCTTAACCAGGCGGTCTATCAACTCGGCGTTTGTCTCGGCGATCACGGCCACGCCGCCGCACGATTTCGCCGCTCCACGGAAATGGGATTTGTTGCGGGTCAGAATCAGTAGGTCAAGTTCTGCGGCGATATCCTTGATCCCCTGGTCCTTCGTGAAGGGGGCAACTTTCTTCGATTCCTTAGTAAGGACCAGTGGCACGACGGTTGCCCGGATGAAGTTGGCGATCGTCAAGGAAGATCCCGGACGGTTTGACGATTCGGTTACTCCACCCCAAAGTCCCAATCCTTTGGCACTTGCGGATTACTCTGGTCGGCAAGTACCGCCGCAAAACGGAGCGCACTAATTACGTCCTTACGGGTAAGGTATGGGTATCGTCCGATAACATCATCAATGGAGTATCCCGCCTCGAAGCAGCCCAATATGGCGCTTACCGTCAGGCGGGTCCCCTCAATCACCGGGGTGCCGGCTTGAATCTCCGGGTCAATCACCACCCGGCCATATTTTCTGATTGGGGCGGGCAAGGTAGGGTTTCTCCCCTTCCGGGACGTAGGTCTGACATCGGGACGGTTCGCCGAGTCAACCCCAATTCCTTCCACCTACCAGGACCCAGTAGCTGAAGGCAGGGGAGGGTGAAATAGACCTGGAAAGGTACACAGGGACGGGGAAAGACCCTGATGGGCAGGCGTCGGGTGCGGATGCCCGTGCTCACATACCGAGAGGCGGAAGAGGATGGCTTTGAAGGAAGTCAGACCGTATGGCGCTTGGCGTTCACCAATAACCGCCGATATGGTCGTGGCCGGGACGATGCAGTTGGAGCAGGTTGCTGTTGACGGCCAGGACATCTATTGGACCGAGGGCCGCCCTTGGGAAAGCGGTCGGGTTGTCCTGTGCCGTATGACCGCCGGAGGGCAGGTGGAAGACCTGACCCCACCCCCCTTCAACGTCCGCACCCGCGTCCATGAGTACGGTGGCGGGGCTTTCTCCGTGTTCGACGGGGTCGTCTTCTTCTCAAACTTCAGCGACCAGATGGTCTACCGGCTGGACCTGAACGAGGATCCGCGGTCGCAACCCCGGCCCATTACCTCCACCCCGGGCATGCGCTACGCCGACGCGACCCTCGACCGACCCCGAAACCGCCTTATCTGCGTCCGGGAAGACCATACCGTTCCGGGCCGGGAAGCGGTCAATACCATCGTTGCGCTAGACCTGGAGGCGAGTGAAGCCGGCCGGGTGCTGGTCGCGGGTCAGGTCCTGGTCGAGGGAAATGATTTCTATTGCTCTCCCCGGGTCAGTCCGGACGGCTCGAGGCTAGCCTGGATCTCCTGGAACCACCCCAACATGCCCTAGGACGACACCGAACTCTGGCTCGCCGATCTAGCACCTGACGGGACTCTCACCAACACCCGCCGCGCGGCCGGCGGAGCCGGAGATTCCGTCTTCCAGCCGGAATGGTCCCCTGAAGGTATCCTCCACTTCGTGTCGGAACGTACCGGCTGGTGGAACATCTGTCGCCTCGTAGGCTCCGAGATTCAGCCGGTAGCGCCCATGGAGGCCGAGTTCGGCGCCCCCAAGGGTCTCCGGCCGTCGTCCTTCGACTTCTTCGACGCGCCAGGTGCGCCGGAAGCGGCCGCCGGAAGCAAGTTGTATTGCGCTTACGTGCAGAATGGCCTGGCCAACCTTGGCGTGGCGGAGGAAGGGGAGGGACACGGTGGCCGTCTGCGTCGCCTTGATACACCCTTCTCCGTCATCGCCGGGCTGCGGGCCGGTCCCGCCGGGGTAGTCTTCATCGGGGGGGCGTCAACGGAAGGCCCGTGTGTGGTACGTTATCGCCCGGAACAGGGGGGCAGTGAAATCCTGCGCCGGTCTACGGACGTCGCTGTGGCCCCGGCCTACCTGTCCGTTCCCGAAGCCATTGAATTCCCGACGGAAGGCGGGCTCACCGCCCATGCCTTCTACTACCGTCCGCAGAACCCGGATTTCGTCGCCCCCAAGGGGGAACTGCCACCTCTGCGCGTCGTCTGCCACGGTGGTCCGGTGGGCGCCACCACCGCCGCGCTCAACCTGCGCATTCAGTACTGGACCAGCCGGGGTTTCGCGGTCCTCGATGTGAACTATGGCGGGAGCATTGGCTACGGCCGCTCCTACCGGCGCCGCCTGCGCGGCAAATGGGGCGTCGTGGACGTGGACGATTGCGTTACCGGCGTGCGGTACCTGGTAGCCAAGGGAGAGGTCGACGGTAACCGCACCATGATCATGGGCGGCAGCGCCGGTGGTTACACCACCCTTGCCGCCTTGGCCTTCCGGAATGTCTTCCGGGCCGGCGCCAGCCACTTCGGCGTCAGTGACCTGGAGGTCTTAGCCAAGGAGACGCATAAGTTCGAGTCCAGGTACCTTGACAGCCTCATCGGCCGGTACCCGGAGGACATAGCCATCTACCACGAGCGGTCACCGCTGTACCATGCCGACGGCTTCTCCTGTCCGGTCATCTTCTTCCAGGGGTTGGAGGACAAGGTCGTTCCTCCTAACCAGGCCGAGCTCATGGTGGCCAAGCTCCGGGCCAAGGGTATTCCGGTGGCCTATGTGCCCTTCGCGGGGGAAGGCCATGGGTTCCGCCGCGCCGAAAACATCAAGCGTGCCTTGGAGGCGGAGTTCTACTTCATCTCCCGGGTGTTTGGATTCCAGCCAGCGGAGGATCTTGAGCCGGTGCCCATCGAGAACATGTAGGCTGGATCGTATCCGCCAGGTACGTGAACCCCCAATCGTTCCACCTGGCGGATACTTGTCGACGAGCTTCTCTTGGCTCGCAGCGGCTAGGAGATATCGATCGCGCCGCCGCTCTGCGACTCCTTACACTTGTGGATTATACTGGTCAGCAAGTACCGCCGTTCCGCCAGACCCACCCAAACCTACGTTAAGGTAGTCTTGGTGCTGGCTTCCTGCTTCATTGGGGCCGGTTTCACGCCGGCCACAACCGGCGCCAGCGCCTTCCCCTTCACAGGCAGACACCGTGGAACTCACGGCGTAGGCGGCCAGGTTTCGGGCCGCATTCAGGTCCCGCTTGTGGTGTGCGCCACAGACGGGGCATGTCCATTGTCGCTCCGACAGCGGCACTTTTTGCCGGATACTGCCGCACACCGAGCACATCTTGCTCGACGCGAACCAAGGGTCCGCCACCACTACGGTTCGGCCACGCCGTTTCGCCTTGTATTTCAGTTGCCGCCGGAACTCAAAGAAGCCCATATCGGCGATGGAACGGGCTAGGTGACGGTTTCGGAGCATGCCACGCACGTTCAGGTCCTCAATGCCGATGGTGTGGAATCGGCGCGTCAGGTCCGCCGTGAGCTTGTGCAGGGCGTCGGCGCGGATGTCCGTGATACGCGCGTGCAGTTTCGCCAACTTCTGACGTGCCTTACGCCGATTGCCGGAACCTCTCTTTTTCCGCGATAGGCTCCGCGAAAGGCGGCGCAGACGTAGAAGTAGGGCCCCATGTGGCTTGGGTCCAGGGACGACTTCTCCAGTCGAGAGCGTTGCCAACGCAGACACGCCCAAATCCACTCCCACCACGCCTTGGTTTTCGGCGGGGCGCTTGGGCGGATCAGCGGTGTCCACGGTGATGCTAACGAACCAGCGGCCGGCCACGCGGGAGACTGTGGCCGACATGATCTTCCCAGTGAAACGCAACCGCTCCCGCATCCGTACCCAGCCAAGGTTGGGGATGCGAATGCGGCGGCCTTCGACGCGGAACCGGTCGTTGGTGATGCTAAAACGGTCGTCGTGCCCCTTCTTGCGAAACACGGGATAGCGGGCACGGCCGGCAAAGAAGTTCTGGAAGGCCTGTCCAAGCTGCATGATGGCCATCTGTGGAGCATTCTTGGTCACTTCCAGCATCCACGGAAACCGCTCACGCTTGATGGCGTTCAGTTGCCGCCGCAGTGACGCTTCCGATGGTTTCGGCAAGCTATTGTCGGTCCTCCACGCCTCATACTGGCGTTGCCACTCGGTGAGCCCCCAGTTGTAGGCAAAGCGCGCGACGCCGGCGGCCCTCGCGAAGTGGGTCCCCTGCTTGTTGTTCGGATCGAGCGCAATCCGGTGTGCCATCAGCATGACTGCGACTCCTCTAAGGCCTGTACGGACGTTCTACTACTCACTTTCGAAATCCCAGATTCCCAGCACTCGCGGGTTTCTCTGGTCGGAAAGCACAGCCCCGAAACGGATGGCGTCGATCACATCTGCGCGGTCCAAGTACGGGAAGTCGTTAATGACACTCTCAACGGTCAAGCCTTCTGCCAGGTGGGCAAGGACCGCACACACTGTCAACCGTGTCCCCTCAATGACTGGGATACCTGCCTGGATCTCCGGGTCTATCACCACTCGTCCGTACCTCCTCACCTTCACGGGCATGGCAGTTCACCTCCTCCCGAACCACTCAACGATCACGCCGCCGCATACCTTCACGGTGCCCCGCAAACGAAGCCTGCCTCGGGTGAGAATCAAGAGGTCACATTGGGCGACAGGATCACCTACGCCCCGATCTTTCGTGGATGGGCCGACTTCCTTCGATCCCTCGGTACGACCAATATACGACGGTTGTCCGGATGAGCTGCGAGGTTCTCGCTGCAGATGTCATCGCCCAGGAAGATGCCCGTCAGCCTGGCGGTTCTGCTACCCCACCGCAAAACCACGATCCCCTGGGATTTGCGGATTACTCTGGTCGACGAGCACCGCCGCCAAATGGAGAGCACTAACTACGTCTTCACGGGTAAGGTATGGATACCGCTTGATAACGTCATCGACGGAGTACCCTGCCTCGAAGCAGCCCATGGCGCTCACTGTCAGGTGGATTCCCGCAATCACCGGGGTGCCAGCTTGAAGCTCCGGGTCGATTACCACCCGGCCGTACTTCCTGACCGGGACCGGCATCACGGGGCTTATCCCCTTCCGAAACACGGGCTGCAACCAGGCTGTCGAGACGGTTCGCCGGGTCGCCACCAATTCCTTCCACCTGCCGAATCATTTGCCGACCGGCTTCTCGTTGACCCGTAGCGGCTGTGAGATGCCGACCCCGCCGCCCTAAGGTGTCCACCTTGTGGCCGTCAATCAGAAGCTGCACCTTGTTGTAAAGCCCGAAGTTGCTCGACAGCAAGGTATTGACGATGGCCGCGACGGTGAACGCCTCCTCCGAGGCCCCTCCCCGGAAGCCATCTTCTCGTTCATTGGAAAGATCGGCGACCAAGAGTCGATCGCGCGAGCCGGTCAACCCATTCACCCGGGTGCCGGCCGGGACAGTCAGGGAAAGGGACCGGTGCTTGGGGCTTTCTAGGAGCTCGCCCATCGCCAATATCGGGGTCGAAATCTCGCCCTGGTAGACTACAGTGCGTATCTCCAGTTGGAGCTTGCCGGTGGCCCGATTTGGGAAGAAGAGCTGGAAGCTCAGCCTGGTGAGGGGTGAGGCAACTGCCGTCATCGAGATAGACGTTGACCGTC
The DNA here is from genome assembly GCA_021791495.1 of Bacillota bacterium. GTDB lineage: Bacteria > Bacillota > Sulfobacillia > JAJYWN01 > JAJYWN01 > JAJYWN01. The sequence continues at coordinate 18,633 of JAJYWN010000015.1, read as the reverse complement.
GCGCGGGCGGGCGGAAGCATAAGCGTTAAGCCGTTAGCGGGAACGCCAAGGAGAGTGAACAAGGGTTTGGCAGGCGTTTTGTCCCGCACAGTGACCAGCCTGAGGTCGTAGACCGAACCCAACGAGATCTCACTGAAGAGCAGGGCCCGCCCGGTCGGGCCAGCGGGCGCGCCCAACACCACGAGCGTCCGGTCCATAATGCCCCCTATCCAAAAGGCCTGCGGCTCAGTCGATGGACTGACCGGCTTCGAGTCCTCTATCTCCGCTAGGATCCGTGAATCCGCCTCCAAACAGATTTCGTCTGTAAGCAGGTCTGGGACGCACGGGGCGAGCCGACCTTTGGGAACGGTGTAGAACCGGACCTTGCCGGCCCTGCTCTTCACGGTCAGGTCGGGCGGCTGGGGTATGGCTCTTATCCTCCGAGAAACCTGACCTCAGACCGGCCAAGGATGATCGAGGTGTAGAAGGGTGTTTCGAACCCTTCTGGAAGCGGTTGCGACCCGCCGCCATTCTCGGTGACCGGCTTGGCCTTCGTAGCGATTCCAACTGACCACTGAGGCGTGAATGTCCGACTCCCAGCCCTCGCTCAGGGCGGCCGCCATTTCTTCTCACTCGCCATTTGGGCTGCCGGGCTAATCGGTGGACGGCTTGCGGAAACTCGAGATGATGGCGTATCCGGCGATTGTTCCGGCCAGGTAGGACAAGGGACCGTTGACCAGCCCCATGGGCAGGCGGCTCCACCAGAGGCTGAAAGCCTGGTCGAACGATGCTGGAATGAGGAAGATCCAGATGTTGCTGAGAGCAATCAGAGCCATGGGGAGTCCGAGTGCGAGCGCCCTCGGCCAATCGACCTGCCACCGGCCGCTACGGGCGCGTTCTCGCAGATAACCTTCCAGGCCCAGTAATACGCCCGTCACGGCGAACGCGGCGATTGTGCCCCCGATATGGCCCAGAACCAGCCAAGACCGTATGTCGCTACCGGTGTCTCTACGGATGGCCGCAAGGAGCCTCGTCAATTCCATCTGCACTGTCATGAGCACCACTACCGCAGAGACGGAAAAGGCCACCCACCTGACCAGCCTTTTCATACCTCAAACTCCTCATCGGTTCAGATTGTCCACTCGTCCCAATCCATTCCATCATATTTTGGGGAGCTGGGGAAGTGGCATTCCACGCTAGACAGCTCTACATGAAAGTGGGTTCATGAGATAATGAAATAGAGGGCATGAAAGAGAGGGTGGGAGTCTCATGCCGAAGAAGTATCCGTTGCAGGTATACCTGGATGCCGAGCAGATGCAGGCCATCAAGAATGCGGCTCGGGCGAAAGACGCGTCGATGGCGGACATCGTGCGTGAAAGCATAGCCAGGTATCTGGCCGATATCCCAGTGTCCGAGGACCCGGCCATGGGAATCGTCGGCATGGGTTCCTCAGGTCGACGGGACTTGGCGCGGAATCACGACCGGTACCTGATAAGCGCTCTCCGGCGACCGTCGTCGACCGGAGACGAAGTTGAGACTTCTCCGGCTCCAGACGGCCGAAAGGGGAGGCGACCGTGAGGAGCGTTTTTGTAGATAGCAGCGCCTGGTACGCTTTGGCCGATACCTCCGACGAATGGCACCAAAGAGCGCGTGGCATTTACCCGCTCCTTCTGAAAGACGGGCGGCTGATTACCACTAATCTCGTTTTGGCGGAGACTTACACACTGATCCGATACGCACTGGGTTGGTCGAACGCTATCACTTTCCTGGACCGGGTCAAGTCCAGCCCTAGGATCGAGGTGGCCCGGGCTGACGGGGAATTGGAGGACGTCGCTCTGGCAATCCTCCGCCAATATCGTGACCACCGGTTCAGCTACACCGATGGGGTCAGCTTTGCGGTCATGAAGGCACTCTCTCTCGATGAGGCCTTCACCTTCGACGGGCACTTCGCCACCGCCGGGTTCCGGATGATCTCTAGATCGTCCACTCGTCGTGGATGATCCCGACCAGGTACCACTTGCCCTCGTACAGGGCGAAGACGAGCCGCAGACTCTTCCAGTCCATCCCGCCGTACTGCTGGGACCCGGGGAAGTGATATTCCACGAAAGCGGCTCCGGGATAGGCCTCGGCGATGTTGATCAAGGTGTTGCCGCGCCCGATGACCTTGTCATATCCCACTTCCGGAGCGCCGGCGAAATCCCTGTCGTAGACGAACCGCTCCCAGTACTGAGGGAAGCCAAGGTCGATGGATTTTCCACTGCCGTCGTACTCACCCCAGTGGAACGACCTCGATGAGGTCCACGCTTTCGTCAGCGCTGTGGCGTTGAATACCTGGTCTCCATCAGGCCCGGTCCGGACGAACGAGTAGGGAGAGAACCGGAGGCCCTGCTTGGGGTGGACTAGCGCGGCCAGCCTATCCAGATCCTTGTCCCTGATGGCGGCGATAGCCTCCTTGGCGCGCGCGTCTACCGCCCATTGGACCTTGGCGGGGTCCGTGGATGCCTTCGAGCCTACGCCGAGGCGGCCGTAGGCCCCGAAGGCCAACGCCGCGACCAGCAGGACTACCGGCACCCAGACCAGTGCCACTGCGGAAACTGACCATCTTCTCACTGGCACGCCCCCCAACTCCACCGAACCCGACTTGATCCAACCCAACCCAAACTAAGCTAAGGCTCAGACCCTATGCATATGACTGACGACCGGTGCCCGCGGAAGGTTCGCCCGGAAGGTTGCTCCCAGTTCATGCCGAACAAGCGGGGTAGGGGGTGCTCGCCGCACGACTTCGCGATGCCGCGGAAGTGGAGCTTGTTTCGGGTGAGAATCAAGAGGTCACGCTGGACGGCAACATCCTTGATCCCCTGGTCTTTCGTGAATGGGCCGACTTCCTTCGACTCCTTGGTAAGGACAAGTGGCACAACGGTTGTCCGAATGAAGTTGGCGAGATGCTCGCTATAGATGTCATCGTCCAGGAAGATGCCCGAGGGTTTGACGGCTTTGTTACTCCACCTCAAAATCCCAATCCTTTGGCACTTGCGGATTACTCTGGTCAGCAAGTACCGCCGCAAAACGGAGAGCGCTAACCACATCCTTGCGAGTCAGGTACGGGTACCGCCTGATAACGATCGAGTACCCCGCCTCGAAGCATCCCAATATGGCGCTTACCGTCAGGCGGGTCCCCTCAATCACCGGGGTGCCGGCTTGAATTTCCGGGTCGATTACCACCCGGCCGTATTTCCTGATCGGGGCGGGCAAGGCAGGGTTTCTCCCCTTCCGAGACAAGGGTCTGATGGCGACACTCATACCTATGCTTCCCTTCGTTGCCGTTTTCCTCAGCCTGGTAACCTGGCTGCCGAGACGGTTCGCCGGCCCACCCCCAATTCCTTCCACCAACCAGGCTACCTGCCGGGCAGACGTTGACAGCCTGCGGCCAGGTGGCAGGGGAGGGCATCTTCGACCTTGAAAAGTATGCGAGCAAGACAAGACCAGCACCGGGCTCCTCTGTCAGGCGACGCGGCCGGAGCTGACGGTCGAACGCGCCAGAGTGCGGGAGGCCGCGAATGGCAGAACGGCAGAGGCCTGGGTCGTCCTCTGCCGTCTGACCGCCGCAGGGCAGGTGGAGGACCTGACCCCACCCCCCCTTCAACGTCCGCACGCGGGTGCATGAGTACGGCGGCGGCGCCTTCGTCATCTTCGATGGGGTAGTCTTCTTCTCGGAGGAGAAGGTCAGAGGCCGAGGGCAAACCTGACGAAGTCGATGACCCAATGGAACGCGATGGCAGAGACTAGGCCCATGCGGGCGGCGACGACTCCCAGGGGGACACCAAAAAGGAGGGTCAACCTGGCCCCGTTCATGAGGGACTCCGCCGCACTGTGTCCAAGAAGCGGCCCGACGTGAAGGAATCCATGGAACGTGGCGGCTATGCCGACTGCCAGGACAAGGGTCTCCCGCTTGCCATATGCCCCGGCGAGCACTCCGGCTATGACGTTAGTCAGGAAGAACCTGAAGACCGCTTCCTCAGAGACCGAAGGTCCAAGTGCTGCCAGGGCTGATCGGACGGGACTCGCGAAAGCGTTGGCGTAGTGGAGCTTCTCCGTTGCCGTGATGATGTTCAGCATCGCCCAAGGAACTCCCAATGCCACTCCGATGAGCCAATCCACTGCGATCTGTGCCTTTCCTCCATCTTTGCGGTGAAGGCTCACAACTGGCCCCACCCGTGACCACGGAACGACGCCTGATAGTACGCAGTTAACTGTTAGGAGCCCGATGAGGGAACTTTCGATTGGAGCTTGTGGCCGCGAAGCAAGTACTCCGACGGCCGCAAGGAGCCCAAAGCAGATGGCCCACAGGCGGATGCCGTTTGCCAAGCTTGCAGGGTGTCGAACCGCTAACCACACGGCAATCGCCAGGATGGCTGCATACGATATCATCCATGGGTACTGAGGCGAGAGCACAAGCCCAGCTGCGTACACCACCGTGGTGGCCACTAGTACTGCAGATACTCTCATTGCAGCCTAGTCCCGCTATCTGCCGACCAACTTGTCGTTGGGCGACAGTGACTTGGAAATGTCAATCCCGCCACCCAAGGTATCGACCTCTTGGCTATTCGTTCCCCAAGGTAGCCTTCCAGGCCCAGCAGAGCGCCTGTAATGGCGAAAGCGGCAATCGTCCCCCCGATATGGCCCAGTACCAGCCACGACCGAATGTCACTTCCCGAGTCCCCGCGAATCGTGGTGAGCAGCCTCATCAACTCCGTCTGAACAAACATCAGGGTCGCAACCGCCACTACGGAAAAGGCCACCCACTTGACTAGCCTTTTCATCACTCCAGCTCCTCATCGGCTCAGATTGTCCACTCACCGTGCTCCAATACTGGGGGAATCCCAGGTCTATCAACCTGCCGCTGCCGTCGATCTGTTCGCCGAGCAGTCACCAATTCCTTCCACCTGGGAAGCGCACGGGCGAGTTGCCTAGCCATCCGGCCGCCCAGGCCTACTCTCGAAGGGCGTTGTGCTCACGGTCGGAAGGTTGTACCTCGCTCACCGCCGAAAAGGGAGCGGGGGTGCTCCTATGCGCAAATCCTGTGCTCGTCTCCTGAGCAGGCTGGCTCTGGCTCTCCTCCTGACAATGGCCCTTTTGACGCCTGGGTTTGCCGCCGCGCCCACTTCAGCCGCCTCACCCCCGCAGCCCCCGTCGTCCATCACCGAAAAAGGCACCGTCTTGGGAACCGGGGCGGATGCGTCTCTACTCGATTCGGCACCCTCCGACGACGTGGTCTCCTTCGACGCCTCCGGCCACGCCATCCTGGGCTCGTGGTCCGCCACCACTACCCTTACGCCCCTACATTGGACCCCCGGTGCCAAGGTGGAGTTCCAGACCCAACTGCGCCTTTCACCCGAACTGTGGGAGGCCGCCCGCGCCCTGGCTCCGAACATCAACCGGGTCGTCCTGCTGGTCACCGCCGAGCGGGACTTCGACCCCCAAGGTCTGCAGCATCTTCCCCACGACCAGTTCATGTCCACCCTTCTGACCGTCACCCACCTGCCGATCGAGGGTGGCGGCAGCAGCGGGGCGGTATCGCGCTATACGGGTGCGACGTACCGGACACCGGTCGACGTTCTCCTTGAGATCCCCTTCGACCGCTTCCGGGCGGTAGACGCTTCCGCCGGCCCGCCGAGTTCCGCCGACCTATCCGGCGTGGCCGGGTGGCAGGCCGCCACCATCACGGCGACCTTCAACCTGCCCAAGGACCTGCCGCCGGGTGTCTATCGCCTCCGCTTCGACCTGGGTGTCCGTTCGCCCGCACGCATTTTTAACCTGAACGGCGACGGGATCGGCGGCCGCGCCAAGGACCCCGAAGACCTCTCCTGCGTCTATTCGCCGCCCATCACCGCCGCCGGGCCGGACTCGGCCGGCGCCGACGTGGACGGGGCGACGCTGGCGCGGCACATGTACTGGATCTTGCTGCGCGACTATAACTCCAACGGCTACCGCGGCACCGTGGCCCTTGAGGACCAGGATCACTTCGCTCTCTCCGCCCGCAGCATCATTCAGGACGAAATCATCCTCCCCCTCTACGACGCCAATGGCAAGGTCCTTTCCTATAACCTTGAGCCGACCTTCATCACCGACACCATGGACCCGCAGCGTGCCTTCGCCTACGACTACACGCGCGGCGAGTGGTCGGTCAAGGTGTACGGTCCCGACGGCGACGTCACCGACCTTGGCACCGCCTCCTTCGTGGCCAAACGCGGCGCCGGCGCCACCACGAAGAACGCCAAGTTCACCGCCTGGAAGCCGCCCATGTACGGATGCTACATCGTGGAGGCCAGGGGCTGGATCATGGACAGGTGGGGGAACCGCTACGAGGGCGGCGGTACCTACTCCTTCTGGATCGCCAAACGCCTGACCTTCGCCACCGCCACTTTCCAGGGCCAGCCTTACGCCGTCGGCGGGCGGTACGGGCGCGACATCGGCCTGTCCCCCGGCGTACCTGCCTACGTGGGCATCCGGTCCCAGCTTTTCGTGAACTCGGACCCCCATAGCGTCCGTACCGTCTACTCCTCGGGGCGGGCGACCCAGTCGGGCGTGTTCGGCGTGGCCCAAGGGATGCAGCAGCTCCCCTTGGACGCGCCCGGCGAGTACCTGGCCCAGAACCTGGCCATCTACTGGGACCCCGACGGGCACCTCTGGGTTTCCACCATGCGCCACGCCGGGGTGGTGTATCCGGTCGACTCGCCCATCGTGGCCCACGGCAAGAAGCTGCGCCTCCGGGAGGACGGGTCCCTCGTGGACCGGGGCGAGACCCACTTTGAGGGGTATGTGGAAGAGGGTGGGGACGTCAATCACCTTGACCACATCAACTTTCCCTTCAACGCCGGCGACGCCATCCTCATCGCCAGCGAGCAGCAGGGGGCCAACAAGATCGAGCCCGTCCTGACCTACGAGACGAAGGCGACGGGCCAGTTCTACGATCCGAAGCTCCAGGGCATCGGCCGGACGAACGTGGCCATCAAGACTTCCAACGGCCTGTCGCCCCACATGTTCCCAGAGTACATTACGGAGAAAGCGTACTTCTACGGGTCGGCGGCCCGGCCCGGCTTCATGTCCCGCTTCATCGTGGCCGAGGATGGCAGCTTCGCCCCTTACTGGCCCACCAGCCGGAGCAATTTCGGCGGACAGATCGGCGCCTCCGTGAACGGTGACATGCCCGGCGACATCTACCGCCTCCTTGGCGGCGTGGTCCTGCGCCCGGGGACGCCGGAGGCCGCCTACGCAGGGTATATGGCGAACGGCTTTATCCTTCCCAAGGGTTCGGACAACAACCGCGTGGTGGCGCCGGGCAGCGAGGACCTGCCAAGCCCCGACGGGCATCCGTCGCGCTTCTTCCTGGTGGCGGTCCGCCCTGGCATGGTGTACCCGAAGGGTGCCATCTTTGCGCCCTTCCTCCAGATAGACCCCATGGTGCCGGCGGACGTGATTTACACCTTGACGGCGCCGGACGGCACGGTCCGGACCACCACCGGCAAGGGTGACGCCACCGGATACTTCATCGCCAAGGACAAGTGGCCGCTGGACCAGCCCGGCGTCTGGGCCTACAACATGAAGGCCACCTGGGAGGGGCATGAGGGGCGGATGCCGGGGCTCCCGGAGGGCGGTGGGCTGATCTTCGTCATGGACATGCCCGCACCGATTTCCGATTCCGACGGCGGGAATCTTCCCCTGAACATGCCGGCGGAGAAGCGGTTCTCGCCGACAGAGGGCTTCGAGGTGACCGGGAACAGCACAGCCGACCACGTGTACTTCACGGCCATCACGCCGGGCGCCGTGCTGGAGGAGGGCTCGCTGCCGGTGGTGGACGGGCACTTCACCTACAAGTTCGACCCCCAGAAGTTCGCCCAGACGATTCTGACCTACGACACGGCCGACCTCGTCACCGGCAAGCCCACCATCAGCCGGGTGGTCCACCTGACCTTCTTCGCTGAAGAGCGGGGGGAACAGGGAACGGCGGCGGGAGCGGCCGGCACGACCGGCACGACCGGCGGCACCTCCACCCACTGGGAGTTCGCCCGACTCATAGTTCGGGGTACGACGGCACTATATACGAAGAGCAAGTAGCGTCCACGGACCAGCATGGCCACTCGGATGTCGAAGATGGACTGGCCATACACTGGACACCCGACTGCGAAGCCAGCGCGAAACTTCTTACCGAACGGGCATCAGAAGTGGTGAGGCGAGCTGGAGCACCTTGCGCTTCAGGAGCTTGCCAGGCAATGGGAAGCGTGGCTCCGAGGGCTGGTTTCTGAGCAGGCCGCGCCCAGGTAGTTGGGGCGGCTCAGGGCATCGTGGAATTCGGTTTTCCAGGAAAAGGGTTACCCAAGAAAACGGCGAAGGGGACGCAGAGGCAAGAGAGTATCGGCGTCAAGGGAGAGAAGCGTATGACGTCAGTCGCAAGGAAGCAAAAGACCAGGAAAGACGCTAACCAGGAGCCCGAGGAGAGCCCCGCCACATGGGCCGAGTTCATTCGCCTGGGTCGTGAAGCTTTAGAGAAGACTGGCCTGACCAGGGAACAGGTGAGCGAGATAGTGGCAAGAGTTCGCGAAGAAGTGTATGGAGGTCGTCGTTGACACCAATGTCATTGTCGATGCTCTACAAGGTGATGACGCATGCAAGCTTGTCTTGACGAAGGAAGACAACGGGTACTACACCTTTGCAGTCTCCGATTTCATGCGTGAAGAGCTGATCCACGTCTTTCGCCGAATCTTTAGTACGTTGCTCCCAGAGCAAGTTCTCCCTCTCTGCACGATACTGCTCCGACTCTTTCACCGAGCCCGTCGGGTCAATCCTACCAGAACGGCCAGACTATGCGCGCACGCGGCAGACGACGAATTCCTGTCGTGCGCTGTAGAAGCGCCTACCGAGTTTCTGGGCCTAGCGGCTATGAACCTCGGCCTGACCGGTTGGTCTAGGTAATCCGTAGCTAGGTTGAACCAACGCCCGCCAAGGCGGCACTAAACAGATGCGAACAGGAAGATTCAAAACCCCGTAGGGTGCAGAGGTCAGCCCAAGGGAAACGCCGATGAGAGTGCTAGAGCCCCGAAGTTCAGATCAAGATCCGGACCTTCCACTCCTGGAGGCCACGGCCGCCGGTGACGTCGTGGCGTTCCGGAACCTTTTTGAACGCTATGTTGACCCGTTGTTCCGATTCGCCTTGTCACGTCTTGGCGACCGCAGTCTGGCCGAAGACGCGGTTCAAGAGACGCTGGCGGCTGTCTGGCGGGGCGCCAGGAGTTTCGCCGGTCGCTCCAAGGTCTCGACATGGCTGTATGGGATCTGCCGGCACACCATTGCCAAGATCGTCTCGCGCCATCGGGTTGCCCAGGTGGAACTGGCCGGTGGTGCCCTTGAAACTGGATTCCCGGCGGCGGGTGTCTTCATTGGTTGTGACGACGAGGCGGGCCAAATCGACCGGAAAGTCGATATAGAGCAAGCCCTTCGTGAACTGAGTCCACAGCACCGGGAAGTCGTGGTGTTGGCGATGGTGAACGGGCTACCGTTGGAGGAAGTGGCGGAACTAACAGAAGTGCCTCTCGGGACGGTCAAGAGCAGGCTCCATTGGGCCAGAATCTACTTGGCCAGGAAGCTCTCGGACGATGTCGGCCGGAGTGGCCTGCGCGGCAGGGAGGAGGGGAGGTGGAAGTGACGGTGGACGTGTCAAGGCAAGCGGCAGACCCGAATCTGATCTGCCAGAAGGTAGAAGAGAGCTTAGTCGAGTACCTGAGTGGGAATCTGGAACCGGCCGACCGGGATGCCATCAGTACCCATCTACTGTCCTGCCACGCTTGCCTGTTTGCCGCAGCTGAAGTGGCCCAATGGCGAGCTTCGATGCGGTCGGCCACATCCCCCGGCCCTGAGGTCCGAGAACGGCTGTGGCGAGCCATCTTGGCAGAGGTAGAACCGTCTGTTCCTCAGGACGCCGACGTTCGCCGGCTACCGTCAACTTCGGGACCGTCTCCGGTGAACGTGCCCCCACCATTGGCAGCTGCCGGGGCTGTTCCAGGCCTGGACCTCCTTGGCCCTGTCGTCTTATGGGTGGCCGGGGTTTCCCGGCTGCAGGCACCGCAAGTGGCTCTGGCGTTACCTATGGGACTCAGCCTTGACCTCCCCTTTTTCAGGCATAGGTGAGGCCGTTGGCGCTACAAGACCGCGTACCAGAAGTGGAAGGGAGAACCGAAAATGTCCGACAAGACTGAAGAGATCCAAGCCGCAATGAAAGAGATGCCGGCTGTTTTCACCATGCTGAGCACCGAGATCCCCAAGCTCATCGAAGGCATCAGGAAATCTGCCTACTCAGAGGAAGCCGGCCGGGAGATGGGCAGGGCGGTGGCGGCCTTCTATAACAGCCTAGTCGAGGCGGGTATTCCGAATGACCAGGCCTTGGCTATGGCCCGGGAGTATCTGGCCAACCAGAACTCCTTCATGAAGGGTCTCAACATCGGCTCCTCCAAAGGCTAGCTGAGAAGACCTACTATGAACGGAAGTCAGCCATGAGGCTACAGTCCCTCGTCGAGACCGCCTGGGTAGTCAGTGCATCCCTCGTTCGGTTGCCCGTCGTTGTCTTTCGGCTCCTGGGCAGCCTGCGGCGCCTCAAGTATGCGCATGCGCGGGCTGCTAAGATCTTCGAAGAGGAGCTCAAACACGCGGGACTCCAGCCGCAGGATGCGAAGACTCTGGCCGAAGCCTTCCCCAGAATCGACTTAGGCCAATTCACCGGACAATCCCGGCGGATTGGGCGCAGGCCTCCACGGAGCGGCCCATCAAGTTCTCTGCGGGCTTAGCGCCCTGTTAGGATCAGCCCAGTTGCCTTGGCAAGGGCTTGCGGGAGGCTCCCGGCGTCCGGGCCGCCGCCTTGAGCGAAGAGGGGAGTCCCCCCGCCGCGGCCACGGAGGAGTGGCAGGACCTCGGCGAGGAGCCCGCGCGCGTCGGGGACGCCAGACGCCTTTTCTGTCCCGCCAGTCATGTCCTTGCTTCTGGCGAAGAAGATCTGGGCTTGCCCCCCGCTTTCCAGGCCGAAGAGCGCGTAGGTGTTCGGGTGGTTCGCCGTGATGGCCATCGCCAGAGCTTTGGCCTCGGAGGGATCCCGGCCCGCGAGCACTTTGCTGACGACTACGGTAACGTGATTGGGGTCCTGGGTGGCGGCTGCCATCCAGAGAGACTCGGCCTCGTGGGCCAGCAGTTCCTTGCGGGCCCGTTCCAACTCCTTGCTCGTCTCCTGGGCGGAAGCCACCAGTTTCTCGAGAGCCGCCGGAATGTCGGACAAGGGGACAGCCAGGGTGGCACCGGCGGCCCGCACGACCTGGAGACGTAGCTTGAACTCTTGTCTTGCCCGCTCGCCACAGGCAAAGGCTACCCGGACGTTGCCGCGTATCTTCTCGGTCCCGAGAACCTTGATGAGTCCGATTTCGCCCGTCCGTCGCGGGTGGGTGCCGCCGCAGGCCGACCAGTCGAACCCTTGCACCTCGACCACCCTGATCTTGGCATAGTCACCGGCGGGCTTCCGCAAGGGGAGGCGGGAGGCCTCTTCGGGCGTGTACCAGCCGCAAGACACCGGCAGGTCCTCAAAGACCACGCGGTTAGCTTCCTGCTCCGCCTTCTCGAGGGCGGCGGCATCCAGCGCTGGCAGGTCGAGGTCGATGGTCACGCTCTGGTCGGAAAGGTGGAAGCCGACGGTGTTGGCGCCGGCCACGTTCACCATGGCTGCGGAAAGGATGTGCTGGCCCGCATGCTGCTGCATGTGGTCGAAGCGTCGGGCCCGGTCGACGTGGACGTGCACTTGTTGGCCTACCGCCAGCGGCGGATGATCAGGAGACGTGCCCGGCGCCTCCACCACGTGCACCACGCCGGCTCCGTCCTCCTGCACATCAACGACCTTCCAAGTGGCCCGCTCGCCTGCCGTCCCGTCCTCCGCCTCCAGGGAGCCGTGGTCCGCCGGCTGTCCTCCGGACTCGGGGTAGAAGGCCGAGCGATCCAAGACCACTTTCCACAGCGGCCCGCCGCCGGCCGGAGCCGCCTTAAGGATTCTCGCCCGGAATTCCAGCGAGTATGGATCGTCGTAATACAGCCGCTGCGTTTCTGAGACCTCGGTCCCCAAGTTCCTGACCCTCCGGTAACAAGACCGGTGTGCCTGCCCAAAACTCCTTTAGGCTATGCACACCGGTGCATTCTCTATAGTCTTCGGTCTTCGGTGACCCCGGCGCCGTTACCGAGATACGCTCCGGGTACCCCGTGCCGCGCTGGCCCGGCCGACCAGACCGGCCCCTACCGCCACCAGGGGCACCGCCACCGCCGCCAGGCCGGTAGCCACCATTTGTAGCATGTCCAGGTAGAACTTGAAGCCGATCTTGAGGTCGGGGATCATCCAGTCGAACTTCAATCCGTACAGGTAAGCCATGACCAGGACCTGGAGTAAGAGCCCATACCACACCAGCCCCGACACCACGGCTCCCCCCGATGCCAGCTCCAGTCCGCCGGCGCCGCTCCTCCCCGCCACCACGCCATAGACCACCGCGGCGACGATGACCGAGACCGCCGCTTCCAGCATCCGCTGGTTGAAGTAGGATTGGATCATGCTTTCCTCGTTGAACGAGGAGAGCGAGAAAGCGTAGTGGTGGACCCCGAAGAACAAGAGGTTATAGACGACGAAGTACACCAAGGCCGACCCGATGGCTGCCGCCAGGCCACGCTTCCGACCGAGGAACCACAACAGCGCGCCGGGTACCAGGACCAAGGCCAGCACCGACGGGAGCCGTCCCGTGCGCTCCCTTGCCAGCTTGGCCGTGCGCGCCCCACTGGCAGCCAACGCGTAAGCCGACCGTCCCGCCTGCGCTTCCGTGATGGTGGACTTCCAGTTCTTCGTAGACGCCGCGGTCTGCGCCGCCTTTAGGTGGTCGTCGGCCGCCTTGCCGGCGCCGGCCGTCGCGCCCACCGTAGCCAGGTATTTGGCGTAGAAAGCCTGCTTCTGTTCAGCTTCCTTGAGCAGTATGGAGGCGAGGACCTCGTCCGAGGTGTTCAGGGTCTCGTCCAAGACACGGCCCGTGGCATGTTCCGGGATGGGCGCCCCGAGAAGGGCCGCCACCGTGGGGGCGATGTCCCCCTGGCCCACCGTACCGTACTTGCCTGGTTTGATACCCGGCCCCGCCATGACTAGGGGCACCTGCGTCACGATGGTCTCCCAACCGCCGTGGCCGCCGGTGTCGATATGTCCGTGATCGGCCGTCATTATGACCGTCGTCTTGGTGAGGTCCACCTGGGCCAGGAAGTTCTGGATGTGCTTATCGATGTTCTGGGCCGCCTGGGTGTATTCCTTACTGACTCCACCGTGGGCGTGGGCCTCGTTATCCGTCTCGGAGTAGTGGACGAAGAAGAAATTGACCTTCGGGTCCATGGCCAGCAGTTCTTTGCTGGCCTTTTCCACATCGTTGTCGTAACGCAGCGGATCGGTGTCGTACCAGTCGAAGAACTTGCCCACATCGATGTTCGTACCGTGGAGCTGCTGGTATCCCTTGCCGCCGGCGACGCCTGTGCGCAAGCCCGCGCGCTTGGCGGCCGCCACGATACTATCGACCTTCAGCAGTCCTTCGTACCAGTTAGTGGTGACGCCATGGATCTCTTGGTAGGTCCCGCTGGCGATGACCGCCGCCCCCGGGTCGGATAGGGAAGGCTGGCCAGTAGTGGCGATCAGGTCCGCCCCCGCCTGACGCAGGCGGTTGTACGAGCTCATTTGTTTGGACATGTCCACGCGCAGCCCATCCACCACGATCACCACGACCTGGGAGGAGAGGGGAGGGCTGACCTTTCCCGGCGGCAGGCTGTAGAGGTACTGGGAGCTATACTTGACGACCCGGTTCCACTCTTGCATGGTCAGGTTCTTCGCATAAAGGGAAATCCCGACAAGCAATATGGGGATAAGGATGATGACGGCCCATTCCTTCAACGCCCGACCCCGCATCGCCTAATCTCCTCCTTCAACTGACTCTGCCGCCCTATCCAGACTGGCTACGGCTTTCGGTTTTGCTGCCATTCGCCGGATGCCGCCGCCATCCCTTCCGACCCGCTTTCGACCCCGAAAACCATTCGTGAAGGGCAGGAAACCCCCGTTGGCGGAGCAAATAACTGTACGGGTTGTGCTATCGCGCGACCCCACTACTTGTTTGGAGACAGGCTACAGGGGGCAACCGAATGTTCACCACCGCCGATCGCTTCGCCCAAGGCCTCACCTTCGACCAGTTCGTCGAGAAATACCCGGTCAATGGACGCACTTTCCGCACGAACTACGAGGATATCGAGGTCGATCCCGAGACCGTCGAGTATTTCCGGGCGCTGGCGGGGCGTCACGGCGGCAAGCTAGACGTGGTGGTGGTGGCGGCCGACTGGTGCCCGGATGCCCAGGAAAACGTCCCTATCATCGCCAAGCTCGCGTCCGTCTGTCCCTTCATGGAAGTCCGCCTCTTCGACCGGGACGCCGACGCCGATATCATGGACCAACTCCTCAGCGACGGTCGCCGCACCATTCCCGCCGTGGCCATCCTTGACAGTGGTTATCAAGAGATCGGCCGGTGGATCGAGCGCCCGCGGGCCGCCCATGATTTCCTGCGCGAGGGGATGAAAGAGGTCCGGCAGGCTCTACGCGCGCGGTATCACAGCGGCGACTTCCGCCAGGAAACGCTAAGAGAACTAGTCCACGCCACAGAGGAGAGATGAGATAATGACCGCAGCCAACGCCGCACCTTCGCCGGACGCGCGCCGCATCACCGATTGGCTTTCCGCCCGCCAGGCGGAGATGACCGCGTTCCTCGGCACCCTTGTGAACATCGATTCGCCGTCAGATTCCAAGGCCGACACCGACCGCTACTCCGACTTCCTCTCGAAAGCTTTCGCCACCGACGGCCTTCACATCATCACCTACCCACAGGAGAAGGTCGGCACGCACTTTAGGGCGACCTGGCACGAGGAACTCGCGCCCGCGAACCAGCAGATCCTGGTCATCCTGCACATGGACACGGTGTTCCCCGTGGGCGAAGTCGCCCGACGCCCCTTCCGCGTCGAAGGTGACCGCGCCTACGGCCCCGGTGTATGCGATATGAAGCACGGCCACGTCCAGACCCTTTACGCCATCCGGGCGCTGCAGGCCCTGGGGCTGGCGCCGAAACGCCAGATCACCGTGGTGGCCAGCACGGACGAAGAGACCGGCAGCCTGACCTCGCGGGGCCTGATCGAAGAGGAAGCGAAAAGGAGCGCGGCCGTCTTCGTCATGGAACCGTCGGTCTGGCCCGGCAGCATCAAGACATCCCGGAAAGGCACCGGCCGGTTCTCCGTGCGGGTAAAGGGGCGCGCCGCCCACGCCGGGGCGAACCCGGAGGAGGGCATCTCCGCCACCGACGAACTGGCGCGGCTGATCTTGGCGATGCACGCCTATAACAACCCTGTGACCGGGACCACGGTGAACGTGGGGGCCATCGGCGGCGGGACCCGGGCCAACGTGGTGGCCGCGGAAGCCTGGGGAGACGTCGACTTCCGCGCCGTGACGGTGGCGGAAGCGGACCGGGTCGTGCCCGCCATCCTCGGATTGAAGGCCCATAACCCCGAAGCCATCGTCGAGATCACCGGAGGCCTAAACCGCCCGCCCATGGAGCGGACCCCCGCCATCGTGGCCCTCTACCAGCATGCCAGGTCTTTGGCGAACGAGATCGGGTTCGACATGGGTGAGGCCAGCACCGGCGGCGGTAGCGACGGGAACTTCACCGCCGCGCTGGGCATCCCCACCTTAGATGGCCTGGGCGCCGTCGGGGGCGGCTCCCACGGCGTCAGCGAGTTCGTGCTCCTTCGCGGCCTTCTTGAGCGGACGGCTCTCTTAGCCCGACTCATGCAGACCGTGTGAGAGTATAGTCAGAGTGTCCCACATAATAAACACGGCCCTTTTCGGGCCTGCGGGAGGATCAGGGAATTGGAGAAGATCACTCTTTCGGTAATCAAAGCGGATGTCGGCGGTTACGTCGGTCACTCCAGCGTCCACCCGGCCCTGCTGGAGAAGGCCAAGGAAACCTTGGCTGGCGCGCGGTCCGGCCTTCTGGTGGACTACCACGTGACCCACGTGGGCGACGACATCAACCTCGTCATGACCCACCATCAGGGCACGGATAACGAAGAGATCCATAAGCTGGCCTGGGACACCTTCCTGGCCTGCACGGGTGAGGCCAAGAAGCTGAAGCTATACGGCGCCGGGCAGGACCTCCTGGCCGATGCCTTCTCCGGAAACGTGAAAGGCATGGGCCCGGGCGTGGCGGAAATGGAGTTTGTGGAACGGCCCTCCGAGCCCATCATCATCTTCATGGCCGATAAGACCGAACCGGGCGCCTGGAACTTGCCCCTCTACAAGATTTTCGCCGACCCCTTTAACACCATCGGTCTGGTAATCGACCCCAAGGCGCACGCCGGCTTCAAGTTCGAGGTTCACGACCTCATCGAGCATAAGAAGGTCACCTTCTCCTGCCCGGAAGAGCTTTACGATCTCCTCATCTTCATCGGCGCGCCCGGCCGGTATTGCATCAAGTCGATCTACTCGAAGACTACCGGTGACATCGCCGCCACCTCGTCAACGCAGCGCCTGAACCTGATGGCCGGCCGCTACGTGGGGAAAGACGATCCGGTCTGCATCGTTCGCGCCCAGAGCGGCCTGCCCGCCGTGGGCGAAGTCTTGGAGCCTTTCGCCCACCCGCACCTGGTGGCCGGCTGGATGCGCGGCTCGCACCACGGTCCGCTCATGCCCTGTGGTGTCGACCACGCCACCCCGACCCGGTTCGACGGGCCGCCGCGGGTCATCGGCCTCGGTTTCCAGCTCGCCAACGGCAAGCTCGTCGGGCCGCAGGACTTCTTCGCCGACCAGGCCTACGATGAGGCCCGCCGCGAAGCCAATCTCATCGCGAACTACGTGCGCACCCTTGGCCCGTTCGAGCCCCATCGCCTCCCCCTGGACGAGATGGAGTACACCACCATGCCCGACGTCATGAAGAAGCTGGCGGGGCGGTTCGAACCGGCCTGACTCCAGTCATCCCCGGACCGCGGCCCACAGCCGCGGTGATAGGAAATACGTGACCCGGCGTAGTATCAGGAAGAAGAGGTAGATCTTGCCGGGGGTTCTAAGAATGAAGGAATCGGCCGACCGGCGTGTGCCCGGTCGGCCTCCTTTTCCCTCGCGGAGGAGGTGCCAGACACCAGTGACCCACGACTCCGATCAGCTGGTGCGGCCGGGCAGGCAGGTGCAGGTGGTCACGGACAGCGTAGCCGACATCCCGCCCGATCTGGCGCGTGCGCTGGAGATCATGGTCGTCCCGGTCTATGTACGTTTCGGAGATCAGGTCTATCGGGACGTGGACGTGAACCGCCAGGGTTTCGCCCAGCGCATGTTGGAGTCGGCGATGCCCCCGAAGACCTCGCAGCCGCCGCCGCACGACTTTCTTGGCGTTTACGGGCAGGTCAAGAGCGGGCTTCCCATCGTCTCTCTGCATGTCAGTTCCAAACTATCGGGGACCCTCCAGTCGGCCGACATGGCTCGTCAGCTTCTGCCGGAACGGGACATCACCGTCCTGGACACTCTTTCCGCCTCCATGGGGCAGGGACTGGCCGTCATCGAGGCGGCCCGCGCCGCGCTGGCCGGGTGGTCCGCGGACATGGTCGTGCGACGGGCCCGCGCGGTGATCGACCGCCTCAGGCTCTTCATCTCCCTGGACACCCTCGAGTGGCTGAAGCGCGGCGGCCGCGTCGGCCGCACCACCGCCATGGTGGGCAACCTTCTGAACATCAAGCCCATCTTGACCTTCGATGACGGCATCCTCGCCGCTTTCGATAAGGTGCGGGGTTCCGGGCGCATCATCCCCAGACTGGTGGATATCTGTCGCCAGAGGGTAGTGGACCCCGCACGCGTGAAGTGCGTAGTGGCCCATACCGCTTTCATCGAACAGGCCGAGAAGCTCCGCGCGGAGCTGGAGAGAGTCCTGGGGCTGAAAGATATCCTCATCTACGAGGCGGGACCGGCCATCATGGCCAATGTAGGACCGCATGGGTTGGGAATCATGTTCTTCGAGGACACGGCGGACCAGCCGGCGCCGTAGGCCGGAAGCCGACAGGCCCCGTGGTCCGGAGGATATCTCTCGCCTGTCGTAGAATTGACGGGAGGTCTTGGAATTTCGCCATCCGCAACCATGAGGAGGGAGTAGGAGAGGTTGGAAGCCAAGGAACTCTTACAGACGCTTTCCAACGCCACCGGCGTCTCGGGGCACGAGATGCAGATCGCCGATGCCACGAAGGTTGCCTTCGCGCCGCTGATCCACGAGGCAAGGGTGGACAAGCTTGGCAATTGCATCATGCTCCGACGCGGTGAGGGCAAGGAGCCCCGGGTCAGGGTCATGCTGGCCGGCCACATGGACGAGGTCGGCCTCATCGTGACCAAGATCGAGGACGGCGGCTTTCTCCGGTTTACCATGATCGGTATCGACCAGCGGACGCTGCCCGGTCAGGAGGTCGTCGTCCATGGCCGCCAGGACCTGCCCGGCATCGTCGGCAGCAAGCCGCCCCATCTGCTGTCCCCGGCCGACGTTCAGA